>JAESRX010000019.1 GCA_016764435.1 Flavobacteriaceae bacterium
GCATTTAATCACATTGGCCACATATTCTGGTGCTCTACCACGACCTTCTATCTTCAATACTTTAATTCCTGCATCCGCAATTTCATCTAAGAAATCTATGGTACACAAATCTTTTGGACTCATAATATACTCATTGTCCAATTCCATTTCAAAACCAGTTTCTTGGTCGATTACGGTATATTTTTTACGGCAATTTTGCTTGCATGCACCACGGTTAGCACTTGAATTAGCAGAGTGTAAACTCATGTAACATTTTCCAGAAACAGCCATACATAAAGCACCATGTCCAAAAATTTCTATTTCTACTAAATTCCCAGAAGGGCCTTTAATTTGTTGTTTTTCTATTTGATCACTGATACTTTTTACTTGACGCAAACTCAATTCTCTACTCATAACCATCGTATCTGCAAACAGGGCGTAAAATTTCACTGTTTCGATATTGGTAATGTTAATTTGCGTAGAGATATGTACTTCCATTTTCAATTCACGAGCAACAGAAATAACGGCTTGATCCATGGCAATAACTGCGGTAATATCCGCTTCTATGGCTTTTTGAATCAATGTTCTTATGATGGTTAAATCGTGATCATAAATAATGGTATTTAAGGTAAGGTATGTTCGTACATTTTTAGCCTTACATCTCTCCGAAATTTCCTGTAAATCATCCAAGGTAAAATTAATTGACGCTCTCGCTCTCATGTTCAATTGCTCTACCCCAAAATAAATCGAATCCGCACCATTATCTAAGGCGGCTTGCATCGATTCAAAATTCCCGGCAGGAGCCATTAATTCTATTCTTCCTGTTGTTGTCATTGATTAATTTTTTTTGCAAAAATACTGATTTCTGTCATATAATCAGCTATATAATCAATAGTTAGCTTATTTATTTGTTTTTTAACAAAAATAGTAGATTTTGTAATTTTAAATCTCTTGTTTTAGGCGAATTGCTTTTTTTTCACAACATTTGTACTTTCAAATACTAAAAACAGAAGAAATGAAAGTAGCAGTAGTAGGAGCAACAGGAATGGTAGGTAGCGTAATGTTACAAGTATTGGCCGCACGTAATTTTCCCATTAGCGAATTAATTCTAGTGGCATCAGAACGTTCGATAGGAAAGAAAATAAACTATAAGGGAAAAGATATTACCGTTGTAGGACTACAAACTGCTGTGGATATGAAGGCTACTATTGCTATTTTTTCTGCTGGAGGTGATACTTCCTTAGAATGGGCCCCTAAATTTGCAGCTATGGGAACTACCGTGATTGATAATTCATCTGCATGGAGAATGGATCCTACTAAAAAATTAGTGGTTCCTGAAATTAATGCCAACGAACTGACTAAAGACGATAAAATCATTGCAAATCCTAATTGCTCTACCATTCAATTAGTATTGACATTAGCCCCTTTGCACAAAAAATACGGGATTAAACGATTGATTGTTTCTACCTATCAATCCATTTCTGGAACTGGTGTAAAAGCAGTACAACAATTAGAAAATGAAATGGCAGGAATTAAAGGAGAGATGGCTTACCACTACCCAATTCACCAAAATGCAATTCCACATTGTGATGTATTTGAAGCCAATGGATACACAAAAGAGGAAATGAAATTAGTCCGTGAACCACAAAAAATATTAAACGATAGAAGCATCGCTATTACCGCTACAGCAGTGCGTATTCCTGTGGTGGGAGGACATAGTGAAAGTGTAAATATTGAATTCTTAAATGAATTTGATGAAGGAGAACTACGTAAATTATTACGCGAATCTCCTGGAATTGTTTTAAAAGATAATATAGATACTAATACCTATCCGATGCCCATTTATGCACATGGAAAAGATGAAGTATTTGTAGGGAGGATTCGTAGAGATGAATCACAAGAAAACACCGTAAATATGTGGATCGTAGCAGACAATTTACGCAAAGGAGCCGCTACAAATGCCGTGCAAATTGCAGAGTATTTAGTAGCGAATGACTTGGTTTAAATACTAAAAATAACTATTCTACTCTATTTGACGGCTAACAGCTTTTATCCATTTATGAATACTATAAAACATCAATTGCATCAATTTTGCAAGCAATATATCCAAGAACGCGCAGCAACCATAGCACAAACTATACGCTCCTGTAAAAACGACCTGAATAGCGAAACTAAAAGTTCTGCTGGAGATAAACACGAAACAGGGAGAGCTATGATTCAGTTAGAAATGGAAAAAGCGGGTCAACAATTGGCCTCTGTCCAACAAATGAATACCGTTCTAGCTAAAATTAATCCAGAAAACTCTAGTTCCTTAGTCTGTTTAGGGTCCTTAGTTCGCTTAGAGATGGGGACTTATTATATTGGAATTGCTGTGGGTATTATTTCCATAGAAGGAAGCAATTATTTCGGAATCTCTACCCATTCTCCCATTGGGAAATTATTATTAGGTAAAAAATTAGGAGATACAATTCAATTTCAAGGGAAGCAAATAGCCATAAAAGAACTCTTTTGACCCCCGAAAAAAGAGTGTAAATAATACGACTCCACGGCGTTCTATATTCGCTCTAAAAGGAATTTCTGGGTATTCTGATGGGCCTAAATTTATGGATAGGAGCTAAACACATTTTACGAATTAAAAAAAGAGCAATTGATTGTGTTTCTACAGTCAATTGCTCTTTTTTTGTCCCTTTCTTAAGTCTCTTTAGTTTTAGTCTCTTTTAAGGCTTAGGAGACTCCTTAAAAACTAAATACATTATTTACTCTATTAATATCCGCTGTCTTTTCTAGAGGATCAATCGTGATAGATTTAATGATTTTACTCGCAGTAAAAGTGTAGTTCGGCATGGCCCATGCCCAATCCTTTAACTGGGTTGCTTTGGTCTGTTTTTCGCCACGCATCATCCTTAAAGGAATGTAATAATTTTCAGAAGTTCCATCGGTATATTGTACCGTTAAATCTATAGGCATCGGCATGGTTCCAATTCTTTTCAGGTGAACTCTTCGTTCCATTACACTGACTACTGCATAGTCTATTTTATGCGTTGTCTGGGTCCATTCATTCAAATACCATTCTAGTTGAATGCCTGACACTTTTTCTGCTACGCGTTTAAAATCATTAGGGGTAGGATGGGTAAATTTAAAATCATCAAAATATTTTTTTAATGATGTAGCTACGTTTTCTGCACCAATAATATATTCCAACTGACTTAAAAATAAGGTTCCCATACTATAACTCGCTATTCCGTAGGCCATGTTTGTATCATATCTATCTCCGTGAGTGGTTAGGGGTTCTTGATAATGGCTGTTCGCTAAATAATCATACGACTGATAAGCACTTCTAAATAAGATCTTAGGGTCTTTATTAAAGAGCTGATAGATACATTTATCGGAAATATAATCTGTAAAACCTTCATCCATCCAAGGCGTAGTACTTTCATTTGTAGCCAACACCTGCTGGAACCACGTATGCGCCATTTCATGAGCGGTGATACCTGCCAAGCTTCCCAGACTACGCTTCCCTGTAATCATGGTTAACATGGCGTACTCCATACCTCCATCACCCCCTTGAACAATCGAATATTGTCTGTAAGGATATGCTCCAATATGTTGGTTAAAATACCGCATAATTTCCACCGCTTTTGGTTGCAACTCCTTCCAGTTTTTTCGGTATTTTTTTTTCAAAGATTTCTTATAAAAAAAATGCAACGTACAGTCGGCATCCACTACTAATTTATCATGGATATAATTGGGGTCGGCGGCCCAACTAAAATCGTGTACATTAGGCGCACTAAAACGCCAGGTAAGTTTTTTTTGTTTATTCTTAAAAATTGGTTTGGTAATATCTTCGTAGCCATGTCCTACTTCTTGAGGATTTTGAAGATATCCAGATGCGGCAACGGTGTATTTTTTATCGATATGTAAAGTCACATCAAAATCTCCAAAAACTCCTTGAAACTCTCTAGCTATATATGCGTGTGCTTGCCACCCTTGATAATCATACTCTGCTATTTTTGGATACCATTGAGACATTGTTAAGGCCACACCTTCGCTACTATTTCTACCCGACCTACGGATTAGCAACGGTATTTGTCCTTTAAATTTCATGTCAAAAGTAACCGTTTCTCCTGGTAAAATGGGGGTACTTAAGGACACTTCTAATACTGTCCCTTCCACTTTAAACGACACAGCGCTTCCGTTTTGAGTCAGAGAAAACACTTTTATATATCCAATTTCATTTGGTTTTAATACAGAAATCTTACTTTCATAATCGGGAGCCTCCTCTGTCCCTTTATTAATCACCATACGTTTATCTGGATCTATTACCTGCTGTAGGCGACTGTCCATTTCACTTCCGGGTTGAAAAGCATTAAAATACAAATGATAGAAAACATTCGATAATATATCTGGTGAATTATTGGTGTACTGTAGCTCTTGTGTTCCGGTATATTGATACTTTTTTACATCGACATCTATGTCCATTTTATAATGAACCCGCTGTTGCCAATACCCTGGATTTCCCTTTTGTTTTCCGAGTGACTCTTGTGCTAAGATAGACAAGCTTAGTAATAGCATCAAAAATACGATTGATAATTTTTTAAAACTCATGTGTAGACTTTTTATCATTATAAAGCTTACAAATGTATCAAAAATTAAGGGATTTTAATGCCGTATTCATTGGACACTCTATGTCAAATAAAAAGAGCATTTCACCTTTCGGTAAAATGCTCTTAAAGTCTGTTTAAAAAAACGAATCTTATTTTCCGTTCACCATGATATCGGCCATTACAAGTGCATTATATGCATTTAAAATTCTACCGTTTACAGATAAATCGTTGAAATTTGTACGTGTTCCTTCTTTATTTTCTTTTGATTTAGTTCCAGGAATAATTACCTCTCTATTAAACTCAATTCCAGAGTTAATAATGATGTATTTTACTTGAGGAGCCGTCAATGAAGGGTAATACGATCTCACCAATGCTGCAACACCTGCAACTTCTGGAGATGCCATAGAAGTACCTTGAATAGATAAGTATCCATTGTCCTTAGGAACTGTAGAATAGATTTCAGATCCAGGAGCGAAAATATCTACTCTAGTCTTTCCGTAATTAGAGAAACTAGAACATAAATTTTCATCAAAATGACGTGTCATAGCACCTACAGTTAAAATATTATCAACAATCTCTAAAGATCCCTTTACAGGAGAATCTGTAGGAAAATGTACATACGAAGGTAAATCGATATCTTCTCCATTATTTCCTGCTGCTTTCACCAATAAAACATCGTGTTTTTCAGCATATTTCATCGCATCATACACCCATTTACTGTGAGGAGAATATGCTTTACCAAAACTCATATTTACTACTTTTGCTCCATTATCTACTACGTAACGAATGGCTAAAGCAACATCCTTATCATATTCATCACCATCTGGCACTGCTCTTACGGTCATAATTTGAACGTTTTCTGCAACTCCATTCATTCCAATTCCATTGTTTCTAGATGCGGCAACAATTCCTGCAACGTGTGTTCCGTGCAATTCATCTTTTCCTCCACCTATAACATTGTTATTTCCGTATGATTTAGTACTCCAATCGTTGGCGTCATCACCGGTAACTCTCCCATTAAAATCTAAGTCGTACTGTTTGTTTGACAACAAGGATTCACGGTAATCTGAAATCTGTTTTTCAGAAACTCCACGTCCATAAATAGCAGTAATAGCGGCTACTTGTTCTCCTAATTTTGTGTCTTCAGTTTTAATAGTAGTTACATCCGATAAATTAAAGTCCTCTTTTCCTAAATACGATTTAATAGAAGTGATCGCATCCATTAAAAAATTCATACGATCTAAAGTCTCAATACCTCCTGCTGCTTTTTTAAGATAGACCTCTTTTAATTCTTGGTACATCTCAAAATCCGCTTTATCAGTAGCAGCTACTTCAGTAATTGTTTTTCCCTCAAAACGAACCTTTGCTGCTTTGTACAGACGAGTTACTTCTAACTGCTCCGGTGCTAAGGCTCCTTTTTCACCTCCAAGGAAATTCCACCCATGCATATCATCTATATACCCATTTTTATCATCATCTATTCCATTTCCAGCAATTTCATTAGGATTGGTCCACACTACATCTTTTAAATCTTCGTGTTCAACATCTACACCTGAGTCAATAATACCCACAATAACCATCGTAGCTTTCTTCCCTTTCACAAAATCATAGGCTCTTTCTAAACTAATTCCTGGTACAGAATCTTTAAAGATATCCATATGAGGCCATGCCTTAATTTCTGCTGGAGTCATGATTCCTTTTTTAGCTACGATTGCATCCGTTGCCGTAAGCATCGCAGGAATAGTTGCGGTCGCTTTTGTTTTTGTTGTAGCTACTTGTGTAGACTTACATCCTGTAAAGGCAATAGAAACAAGTCCTAGCCCTAAAACTAATTTATTTATTTTCATTGGGGTCTTCTTTTAATTGAATATTTCGTTAAATCTATATGTGTTATTTAATCGTACTCCTTTTTCAGTATGTTTCACGGTACATAATTCATTGTGCGCATCGTGCTCTAAGAAAATATAATGATTTTCATCTGCCGCTTTCGCTAAAAAGGCCGCTTTTTCATCCATTGTCAACAACGGACGTGTATCATAGCTCATTACATAAGGCAGTGGAATATGCCCTACAGTGGGCAATAAATCAGCTGCGTAAATGATGGTTTTATCCTGGTATTTAATCGTAGGTAGCATTTGCTTTTCAGTATGTCCATCTGCAAATAATATATCAAAACCTAAGGGGGAGTTTTCTAGATAATTCCCTGTTGGAATGTCTACAAAATTTAATTGACCACTCAGTTCTATCGGATTTATATTTTCTTTTAAAAAGGAGGCTTTTTCTCTTACATTCGGCTCATCCGCCCAATGCCAATGGTTCTTATTAGACCAAAACTTCGCATTTTTAAAAGCAGGTTCGTAACCTGTATGGTCTTTATTCCATTGAATACATCCTCCTACATGATCAAAATGTAAATGCGTTAAAAACACATCTGTAATTTGATCTCTATGAAATCCATGCTTGGCTAAAGAAACATCCAAACTATGGTCTCCAAACATGTGAAAATAACTAAAATATTTTTCTGATTGTTTATTTCCAACCCCTGTATCTATAAGAATAAGTCGGTCTCCATCTTCAATTAACATACAGCGCAATGCCATGTCTATAAGATTATTCGCATCTGCAGGGTTGGTTCGTTGCCAAAGGGCTTTAGGAACTACGCCAAACATAGCGCCACCGTCCAATTTAAAATTACCCGTTTCTATAGAATATATCTTCATTGCAACTTACTTTAGCGACAAAGGTGGTAAAAATTAACTTAAATAAATGTTAAAGAAAACAAAAAATCCGCATCTAAAAGATACGGATTTTGGAGGCGACGAACGGATTCGAACCGTTGTAGACGGTTTTGCAGACCGCTGCCTAGCCACTCGGCCACGACGCCATTATTGGTACGCAAATTTAGGTAGTTTTTAAGAAACCTACAAGACTTTTTTACTTTCTTTTCTTGCTTCTTTCTACTGTGACCATTTCTACATTCCCTCCTATGGGTGGGTTTAGTTTAGAAACAGCGACCGTTGCTTTATCTACTAATTTAATTTCCTGCATAATACGTTGTAAAATACGTTCCACCACTTCTTCTAAAAGTTTAGATCTGATGGCCATTTCT
Organism: Flavobacteriaceae bacterium; assembly: GCA_016764435.1. Taxonomy (GTDB): domain Bacteria; phylum Bacteroidota; class Bacteroidia; order Flavobacteriales; family Flavobacteriaceae. Next base: position 7,693 of record JAESRX010000019.1, read on the forward strand.
TCCTTTACTATTTTATTTAAATGTACGTAATCTACGGTGTCTGCTAAGTCATCACTGACTGCAGATTTGCGTAAATCCGCTTTTATAGCCACATCTACTCGATAATCGGATCCTATTTTACCTTCTTCGTCCAAACAACCGTGGTAGGCATATACTTTTATATTACTGACTGTAATTTTCCCCAAAATGATCTATTTTTTGCAAAGATAGGGATTTGAAGGGAGACAGGATATCATTGTTGTGGAAATAGAAACAGGAATCAAGACCTAAGGAATCCCTGAAATTGAAACCAACACTAAGACATCGTAATTCTCGACTAGGACTGATGACTAGTGATTATAAACGAACACAACTAATTTTATAAATCAGTTGACTTGTGCCTATTACACCAAGCCTGTTTCCTAGATAAAAAACTGATAAAGTCTCTTACTTAAGAGTACTACTATTATGTCTTTGTGGGGTAGCGGACTTACAAGACTACCAATTTTTCTTTAATTCCATACAAAACCAAACCAATCCGATTTCTCACTTCTAACTTTGCAAACAATGCTTCTCGGTACCCATCAATGGTTTTAGGGCTTAAACACATGTCACTCGCTATTTCTTTGTAAGTTTTATCGGTACAAGCTAATTTTAAAAACTCCAATTCTCTTGGTTTTAATAATACGGCAGAAGCCCCATTATCAGGCTTGTACGTATTTAAAATAGAATTGGTTACACGTTCCGTATAATAAATTCCTTTTTCTATGACATCGTTTATTCCTTGCCTAAGAATTTTTGGATGGATGTCTTTTAATAAATATCCCTTAGCTCCAGCTCGTAACATGCTAATAATAGTAGTTTCATGATCGTCCATAGACAGTGCCAATACTTTTACATCCGGATGATGATCATTCAACCATTTTGTGGCTTCTATCCCATCCATTATAGGCATATTGATATCCATTAATATCACTGCTGGGTATTTCGTGTTTTCCTCAAACCACGTAATCAGCTCTTTTCCATTTCCAAGAACTGCCTGAATTGAAAACTCTTCAAAATCATCTATCAACCCCTTTAATGCTTGAGAGAATAATACATGATCATCGACAATAATTATTTGATGTTGTTTCATTGTTATTTTTTTAACCATTAAAACTTTTGACTACAATTTCAGGAAGCTTGTATTTGATACTTAATTGGGTTCCTTCTCCTAATACTGACGTTAATTCCAACTGTGCTCCTATCAATTTAGATCGACTTTTCATATTCAATAAGCCAATTCCATGTTGCTTGCTCTTTTCTTGAGTGTTAAATCCGATACCATTATCCTTGGCGACTATATGAAGTGATTCTTCCAAATAAAACAATTCAATATTCAAACTACTTCCTTTAGAATATTTAAGTGTGTTATTACAAAATTCCTGGAGTATTCTAAAAAGAATAATTTCATGATCTGGCTGGATAAATAAGGGAGTATTTACCACTGTTAACGCAGTTTTAATAAAATTTAACTTGTTAAAACGTTGCACTTCCATTTGTATAGAATCTATCAATCCTAAGTTTTTAATAACCTCCGGGTTTAAGCTTTTCGCCAAACTTCTCAATTCTATCAAACTACTCCCAATCAAATCGTTGGTTTCTCGAATTTTCTCTTGTTGATTTACGGGTAAACTCGCTTCTACAATATTCAATTGCATCCTGGCTACAGATAATAACTGCCCCACATTATCATGAATTTCCCAACTAATATTTTGCAAGGCTTGTTCTCTAATTTCAATTTTAGATTTGGTCAATTCCTCTTCAAATTGCTGTTGAATCTCACGTTGTTTTGTAATATAACCTACTTTCTTTTTTTGAAAAAAAGAAAACAATACGACCACTGTAATCCCTAATAATAAGACGATTACTGTAGTTACTAATACTAATAATTCAACTTCTTTTATGTTTTGCATAGCTTAGTTATGTGCTCTTTCACTCACCCTAAATCCTACCATCATGCATCCATATAAAATAATATTTAAAATAAATAGAATAGAATCATAGATCCCTGAAAAATTAAAATATTCCCCAAAAATATCAATAGGTATCGTTCCAACTTGGTAAAGTAGTAAGCCTAAACTTACCCAAAATAACAAACTCTCCTTTGCATACAACACTTTATCAGAATTTAAACTTTCGAAATAATAAGCAGAAACAGCAATTATTACAAAAAAAGCAAAATACATTGAACTGTACGACTGAAAAGAATGGTAAAAATCTTGTACAAAAATATGATTTAGAATTATAAAAATTATATAACCTATAGTTAATCCATTGAGTATTTTTTTAACTTTATCAGAGTTTAAGTAGGCTCTAAAAAGATAATTGTAAAAGAGGACACTTACTAAAAAATAGATATTATAGATGAAAAAAGATTTCAAACCTAAATAAATTATAATCAAAGGTCCCGAAATTTCAACCAAACAACTAAATAGTAAAAAATACAATAAGTTAAATATTTTTTTACCTTTTATTTTATGTGCATAAAAAACGCCCACAAAAAAGGTTATAAAAATCAATATTGGATAAAAATATAACATGAATATATACATAGAATATTAATAAGCGGAAGGTGGAAAACCAATAGTTCCTTTGTTCAATACTTCTAAATCCGTATCAGGTTCCGTACTAACTACTGCAACATCCAGTTTATTTGTTTCCGTAGTAGGTGCAAAAAACACGGTACTTAAATCACTTTTTTCAGGATGCTTACTATCCGTAGCATAAGCTCCTAAAAACACATTTAATCCTGTTAGTTTCTTCCCTTTTTCAGTTGCTTGCTCTTTTGTATATGCAATAAAATTTTCTAATTCCTCTATAGAAAACCAAGTGGAATATACATCCTGCTCTTTTTTATCATTTGTCAATTTCTTGACAATTTTATTCATTTCTTTGGAGCGTGTTTTTATAAACTGCTCATTTAATTTTCTTGCTTGGGAAGGACTTATTAATCCATTAGGTTTGATTACCGCCATGAATATGGTTTTTAATTGAGATGTTAAATTACTAATTATTCATACATAAATAACAAATAAAAAAAAGAAAAACCACAGGGAAACTGCAAGTATCTATCTAACTGACACTTATTTAAATAAAAAAAGGGATTACTACAAAAAAAGGGGCTTTTCCCCCTCCTCAGCAATCGCAAATTTACATAATATTGTACCTTCTATTAGAATACTCTAAGTACACCATAAACCATTATGAGAGTATCCAAAATTGCTAGTAAATAAATGGTTGCTTTTTATAAAAGGCAATCATTTTTTTTGTTTTAATTTCTCCTTCCTCTTTCAAAAAATGAACAATAATGAACGCTTTTGCATTTATCTGCGTTTGAAGATTTATATTTGCACAAAATTAAATTAAAATTTATGGCATCAAATGTTCGTGTTCGTTTTGCACCTAGCCCTACAGGACCTTTACATATAGGCGGAGTTCGTACCGCATTATTCAATTATTTATTTGCAAAAAAGCACCACGGAACTTTTATCTTACGTATTGAAGATACGGATCAAACACGTTATGTTGCCAATGCAGAACAGTATATTGTGGATGCTTTAGACTGGTGTGGAATTCCTTTTGACGAAGGTGTAAACCGCAACGAAAAATTTGGTCCTTACCGTCAATCAGATCGTAAAGATATTTACAAAAATCACATTGATGAGTTGCTCCAATCTGGAAATGCTTATTATGCTTTTGATACTGCTGAAGCCTTAGATGCCCACAGAAAAGACCATGAAGAAAAAGGAAAAACCTTTATTTATAATCATCACAATCGTTTAAAATTAGACAATTCCTTAAACTTGTCTACTGCCGAAGTAGCAAAACGCTTGGAAAATGGAGCTAAATTTGTAGTCCGTTTTAAATCACCTACCGATAGAACTTTGGTGATGACAGATATGATTCGTGGAGAGGTGAAAATTGATACCAATGTATTAGACGATAAAATTTTATTTAAAAGTGATGGGATGCCTACCTATCATTTAGCAAATATTGTAGACGATCACTTGATGGAGATTAGCCATGTCATCCGTGGAGAGGAATGGTTACCTTCTATGGCATTGCACATCCTATTATATGAAGCATTTGGATGGGAAGCTCCAGAATTTGCCCATTTACCCTTAATTTTAAAACCAGTAGGTAAAGGAAAATTAAGCAAACGTGATGGTGATAAACTTGGCTTCCCTGTATTCCCTTTAGCTTATAAAAACGATGCTACAGGAGATGTTAGCACTGGATATAAAGAAGAAGGTTATTTTAACGATGCCTTTATAAATATGTTGGCATTTTTAGGATGGAATCCTGGAACCGAACAAGAGTTATTCAACTTAGAACAATTAATCGCTGACTTTAGCCTAGAACGCGTGAGTAAAAGTGGCGCTAAGTTTAATAAGGATAAAGCCGAATGGTTTAACCAACAATACATGCAGTTAAAATCAAATGCTGATTTAGCTACTTTATACACTCCTATCCTTTCTGAAAAAGGAATTACTTCCGAGGCTGCTTATACAGAAAAAGTAGTTGGATTGATTAAAGAACGTGCTGTTTTTGTAAAAGACTTTTGGAATTTAAGTGATTTCTTTTTCGCGAATCCAACTGAATTTGACCCGAAAGCAAGTAAAAAACAATGGAAAGAAGCAACACCTGCATTAATGCAAGAATTAATTGCTGAAATTAATAAAATAGAAGATTTCTCATCTGAGAATGTAGAAACCGAAGTAAAAGCCTGGATTACAAGTAAAGAAATAGGTTTTGGTAAGGTAATGCAACCTTTCCGTTTGAGCCTTGTAGGTGCTTTAAAAGGACCTCATTTATTTGACATTGCTGCGATGATTGGTAAGAAAGCTACCCTCGCTAGATTGCAATTTGCGATTGATACATTATAAAAACCCTCCCATAAAGAAGTCTTTGTATCTTTATAAACAAAGGACTCTTTAACTCAGGAAATAAATTTATAAATAAAAGTAATACTTTATAGAAAAGGAGTGAAATACGTTGTATTTTTGCTCCTTTTTTATGTTTTTAAAACTAACCTTTAGAAGGAGGCACTAAAGTACTGTAGTACGTTGTTTTAGTGTGGCAGTATTTCCAAGATGACAAAAAAAAGACACTAATTTTTTAAAATACGATTAACAACACGATTAAAAGCATAAAATAGTTTCCTTACTTTTTTATCCATAAAGCCTAAATTTCCACTGAAATTTACAGTCATGCTATGGAGGTAATTCTAACCTTACATAAATACCTATTGTTACCATTAGCGTATCAATCAAACCTTTTTTAAGTACGATTAAATGATTGTATACGAATTCGTATACATCCATAGTAAACACAAAATAATGACTAATTTTTGGACTAAAAACCAACGTGAATACAAAAAAACACTTTCACTCAGTATCCCTGTAATTATTGCCCAAGCAGGGCAAATTATGGTTGGACTCATAGATAATATAATGATTGGCCAACTCGGAACAACCGATTTTGCCGCCGCATCTTTTAGCAATACACTTTTTAATCTCATCTTAATCTTCGGGATGGGATATTCCTTTGCACTCACCCCTTTAATTGGTAAAAGTTGGGGGGAAAAAGATTATACTTCCATCGGGTCTTGGATTAAAAACGGACTCTTAGCGAATGTATTTATGGGAATTTCCCTGGTATTGGTATTGATAGGATTGTATGTATTAATTCCATACATGGGCCAACCAGCATCTGTACTGCAACCTTCTCAGGACTATTTAGCCATCCTCATCACTTCCGTATTTCCAATGATGGTCTTTTATGCGTATAAACAATTTGCAGAAGGTATTGGTGATACCAAAACAGCAATGAAAATTATGCTTTGGGCCAATCTTATAAATATTGTCGGTAATTACCTCTTTATGTATGGTAAATTAGGGTTGCCTGTAATGGGACTTTCCGGAGCAGGTATAGGAACTTTACTCGCAAGGGTGTTTATGGCAGTCGCATTTATTTTCTTATTTTACACGAATAAGAAATTTAATTTATACAAAAAACTACTACGAAAAAGCGCGTTTTGTTGGGATAAATTCATGGAAATTGTCAAATTAGGAATTCCTTTAGGAGGTCAAATTGTAATGGAAGCTTGTGCTTTTGGACTCTGTGCAATCATGATGGGATGGGTGAATGAAATAGGTATGGCCGCTCATCAAATAGCCATTTCGCTATCTACCTTAGGTTTTATGATTTATCAAGGGTTGGGCGCAGGTACCACCATTCGTGTGAGCCACTTTAAAGGTGCAAATGATAAAGATGGTATTATTAGAGTAACCAAAACATCCATGCATTTAATGTATGCCTATTGCCTCTTTTCTGTCAGTCTATATCTAGGTGGAAGAAACTTACTTCCACACCTGTTTACTACGGATCTTGTCGTGATAAAATTGGCTGGTCAAATGCTAATAGTATGTGGAATAATGCAAGTATTAGATGGTATCCAAATAATACTCTCTGGTACTTTAAGAGGTTTTGCTGATGCTAAAATCCCTGCAACTATTACTTTCATCTCTTATTTTTTAATCTCACTTCCTTTTAGTTATGCCTGTACATTTATTTGGGGTTTTGGTCCCGTAGGTATCTGGTTTGGTTTTCCTGTAGGCTTAGGGGTATGTTCTTTTCTTTTTCAATTAAGATATCACTATTTACTACGTAAATTTTAATAAAAAAAACGAAGGGGTATTTAAAAACACCCCTTCGTTTTTTTAAAATTACTCAATCATTGAGAACTTAACTACGTTCCCTATTCTATCTTTTTTTTAGCTTCCATACATTCTAACATGCATCCACTTGGGTATCCTAATAAATGAAGTATTTATTTCTATAAAAAATAATTTTTCTGACTTCAAAACATTGCTAGTTTCCTTTTCATACTTGTAGCCGAGAACAGTCCTCTCTATACGATCAATACTTATTTATCACGACTAAAAATCTAGTCGTTTTTTTCCACCTTCGTAATAAAATACTTGGTATCACCCAACCAAAAAAACGTACCTAAGCGTTCTATATATGTTAGTTTAATATTTTTTCCTTGGAACTTTTTAAGATCCTCTAATACCTCCGTTTTATTACTTTCTACCGAAAACTTAAAACGCTGTGCTTCGGAAACTCCTTGACTCATTTCCCCTTCCCAAGTTTTAAATAATAAACCTTTGTGTGTGATTTTCACCAACTCTCCTGCTCTATAACCTTCGCTATAGGGTACGTAGTAGATTACTAAAAAGTAGCCAACTAGCCCTAACACTAGGACCAGTACACTTGTAAAAATAAATTTGCGCATTCTTGTAACAATTTGTTGGGTTAAATATACATATAATTACAAAGCATCGATTATCAGTTTTAAAAAAATCGTATCTTTATTCCATAAATTTTTAACAAAAAAAAACTATACTATGATTTATCTATTGATTCCTGTTGTGCTCATTTTATTTATGGGCCTTTTTATTGTAAAACAACAAACCACCGCTATTGTAGAGCGTTTTGGAAGGTTTATAAAAACCGCCCAAGCAGGATTAAACTTTAAAATTCCTTTCGTGGATAGAGTAGCAGGACGTGTAAGCCTGAAAATTCAGCAATTAGATGTCATTGTAGAGACAAAAACGTCTGATGATGTGTTTGTACATCTAAAAATATCTGTACAATACCAGATCTTAAAAGAAAAAGTATATGATGCCTTTTATAAACTACAAAACCCAAGTGAGCAAATCACCGCATTTATATTTGACACCGTACGTGCTGAAGTTCCAAAAATGAAGCTAGACGACGTTTTTATCAAAAAGGATGATATTGCACATGCTATTCAACGCGAGTTAAGAGATGCCATGTTAAACTACGGATACGACATCGTAAAAGCATTGGTAACTGATATTGATCCAGATCCACAAGTAAAAGAAGCGATGAACCGTATTAACGCTGCTGAACGTGAAAAAGTAGCTGCACAATTTGAAGGAGATGCCCAACGAATTCTAATTGTAGAACGTGCCAAGGCAGAAGCTGAAAGTAAGCGTTTACAAGGGATGGGAATTGCTGATCAACGTAGAGAAATAGCACGTGGATTGGAAGAAAGTGTGGATGTATTAAATAAGGCAGGAATTAACAGTCAAGAGGCTTCTGCACTAATTGTAATCACCCAACATTACGATACTTTACAAAGTATCGGTTCAAGTACCAATAGTAACTTAATTTTATTACCAAACAATCCAAATGCGGCAAGTAGCATGCTAAATGACATGGTCACCAGTTTAGTGGCTGCCAATAAAATTAACGACCCAGGAACTCCTCCTAAAAAAGATAGTAAATATTGATTTTATCCACCACCTCTAGTTTAGACAACAGAAAGGTAAGTACCTATATGGGTATTGTCACTGGAGAAACAATTATAGGCGCGAATTTTATCAAAGATTTTTTTGCAGGAATTCGTGATATTGTTGGAGGGAGATCAGGATCTTATGAAAAAGTATTGAGAGAAGCCAAAGACATCGCACTAAAAGAAATGGAAGAACAAGCCCAACGTATGGGAGCTGATGCGGTAATAGGTATAGATTTAAACTATGAAACCGTAGGACCAAATGGAGGGAGCATGCTTATGGTAACCGCTTCTGGAACCGCCGTAAAATTATAAAACAAGCTCGAGTAAAAGTAAAAAGCCTATTTCAATGATTGAAATAGGCTTTTTTTTATAAGTAGTAAACAACAGTTATTCTTTGTCTACTTTTTTAGTTTCCTCTTTTTTATCTTCGCCTTCTTCCTGCGTCGCTTTTTTAAACTCTTTAATACCTCCACCAATTCCTTTCATTAACTCTGGAATTTTTCTTCCTCCAAATAATAAAATTAACGCACCAGCTATTAATGCCAATGATGCAGGTCCTGGTAATGCTAAAAATATAGTAAGTGTATTCATTTTTATTTCTTATTTAGATGACAAAGATAGTAATAAATTCAATATCCCCTAAATAAAGTAGTCGTTAACATGTGGTTATCTGTAACAATTATCCATCTTTTATAGGAATCCAAAGTTCCTCTTCTGAATTAATCTCCTTATGTTGCTACTTATTTCCTGAAATTTCAAAATGAGGTCGATGCTCTAATTGATAAGAAGAACTAGGAAGCCACTGTGTAAAAATTACTTCATAAATTACATGGTTTTCACTAGAACCTCTGTACTTAAATACAGCATACATCCCTCCTACTAAAGAAAAAAAGTGCATCGTATTGGGGGTATTCTCAAAACTTAACACTTCCTTCGCTGCTTATTTTATAAATTTTGTTGCAGGAGAAAAAGAGGTAAATAATCCTTGGGATATACTTGTAAAGAAAATAAATCATTATTAATCACCTCCTTTATCTGATTCCTAGAACCCATAAAACCACGCCCTAAGGACGTGGTTTTATCTTGTATTAAATTTAATTCTATAGAAACACCTCTACGTTTTTTTTGTTCTAAAAAAACAATAGAAGGTTTAAAAAAAATCTTATTTGTACGCTTTTATTCTACCTCCTAAAAATTTAGTTTTTTGAATCGAAGAAGGACTTCCTTTATAAGTTACTGTTCCTCCAAATCTAACATTAGCATCTAAATCCTCCGTGACATGAATTCCAGCACGTCCACCTGTTGAACATACAATATCCGTATGTACGGATGTTAAATGATAGCCTTCATAGACACCTCCTGTGGTTACTTCTATACGTTGATTGGTCGTTTCTCCATCCAGTGTTAATATTCCTCCAGAAATGGCTTTTAAGGTTAAATATTTAGCTTTTATATCTAAATTTATATGGGCACCTTCCTGAACACGTAGCTCAATATTCTGCCCTTTTAAAACATCCGAAGATTGTACAATACTTCCTTCATTTGCATCTATCGTATGCAAGTCTTTTGTATAAAAAACAGTCACCGAAACATCCTTTGCATTAAATGTATCCGGAAATTTCATAGATATTTTTAACAAGCCATTGTTATTTTTAAACACCACATCGTCCGCTTTTTCACCAAACAACTGAATACTGGCCTTTTTCGCTGCAATTAAATTCACAGTCAAACCATTAAAGACTTTGATACTACTAAAATCACCCAATTTTTTAATGGATGGTTCCTGTGCAAACAATACAGCGCTAGCTAACAAGAATAAAAAAGTGAATTTTTTCATTTGCTTTATTTTATTGATTATTTGATCTTCATTTTTTTATTTTAAAATGAACCATTAGCTAGTTAACAATAATTATTCCTAAAATACTTTCCCTATATGTTTGACCATATTAAAATCTAAATGCTTGCGTTCTAAATCTGTTTTCTTCACTTTTACAATTAGATTATCACCTAACTGAATTACTTTTTTAGAAGACTGTCCTACCATGGCATACTGACTCTCATCATAAATATAAAAATCACCTTTTAAATCACGAACACGAATCATTCCTTCACATTTGTTTTCTATAATTTCTACATAAATACCCCATTCAGTCACTCCAGAAACGACTCCTTCAAATTCCTGGTCTTCATGACCTTGCATGTATTTAATTTGCATGTATTTAATAGAATCACGTTCCGCTTTAGACGCTAAATATTCACGCTCCGAGGAATGCTTACATTTTTCTTCATAAATAGCCGCCTTTGGAGATTTTCCTCCGTCTAAATAATGCTGTAATAAACGATGTGTCATCACATCTGGATAACGACGGATAGGTGAAGTAAAATGACTATAATAGTCAAAGGCCAATCCATAATGTCCAATATTTTCCGTAGTATAAACGGCCTTACTCATAGTACGAACAGCTAAAGTTTCAATCATATTAGCCTCTCCTTTTCCATGAACATCACTTAATAATTTATTCAAAGACTGAGAAATAGACTGCTTATCCTGTGTATTAATACTGTACCCAAACTTACTTACGATGGTTTGTAAAGATTGTAATTTTTCTATATTTGGTTCGTCGTGAACACGGTATATAAACGTATCATCTGTAGGAGTTCCTCCTTTTTTTCTTCCAATAAATTCAGCTACTTTTCGGTTGGCCAATAACATAAATTCTTCAATCAATTTATTAGCATCCTTGCTCTCTTTAAAGAACACTCCGATTGGGTTAGCATCTTCGTCTAAATTAAACTTCACTTCTACTCTATCAAAAGTAATTGCGCCTTGTTTTAAACGACGTTCTCTCATTTTTTTAGCCAAAACATCTAAGGTCAATGTTGCTTTTACTATTTCTGGAGTCACTGTATATGCTCCATCTATAATAGAAATATCTTCTGGCATTTCGAAAGCTCCTTCTTCGTTCTTATCTAGAATAGCTTGTGCTTCTTCATACGCAAAACGCTGATCCGAATAAGTCACTGTTCTACCGAACCATTGATCAATTACATGGGCTTTTTTATCAATTTCAAATACAGCAGAAAAAGTTAATTTCTCCTCATTTGGACGTAAAGAACACGCTCCATTCGATAACATTTCTGGCAACATAGGTACGACTCTATCTACCAAATATACAGACGTTGCTCGTTCATACGTTTCTTCCTCTAAAATGGTGTTTTCTTGGACATAATGAGATACATCTGCAATGTGAATACCTATTTCGTAATTCCCATTCTCTAATTCTTTAAATGACAGTGCATCATCAAAATCTTTGGCATCTTTAGGATCTATCGTAAAGGTTAAATCTTTTCGCATATCCCTACGTTTTGCAATTTCTTCCTCCGTAATTTCCAACGAAATTGAATTTGCAAATGCTTCTACTTCTTCAGAAAATTTGTAAGGTAAATCGTACTCTACTAAAATAGAATGTATTTCCGTATTGTGATCTCCTGGTTTTCCTAAAACTTCTATGATTTCTCCAAAAGGATTTTTAGAATTATCTGGCCAATCCGTCATATGAACCAATACTTTATCTCCATCTTCAGCTGTAGAAAGCCTGTTTTCAGGAATAAAAATATCCGTGTACATTTTAAAATTATCCGGGACTACAAATCCAAACTTTTTGTTTAGTTGTAAAACACCAACAAATTTATCTTTCGAACGTTCTATGATTTCCACCACATCACCTTCTAATTTCTTATTTTTTCTACGGCTATATGTATATACTTTTACGATATCACCATCCAAACCATGATTTAAATTACGTGCTGGAATATAAACATCATTCTCCGTTTCTTCACTTATTAAATAAGCGTTTCCATTAGACGTTAAATCTAATTTACCAATCACATATTTAGTACTTGGAACTAGTTTGAACTTTCCACGATCTGTTTCTTCTATTTTCTCTTCCTTTTTTAAGGCAGCTAATTTTTTTATAATTTGGTTACGACCATCCGTATCCGTAATTCTAATTTTTGAAGCTATTTGCTTGTAGTTATATAATCCGTCTGGATTATTATTAAATATTCGAAGTACTTTTCGGGTTAAATCTTTAATGACCTTTCCTTTTTTCTTGAACACTTTATTTTTTTTCGACATATTTTTTTTACTTATTATCGGTAAAAATACACATTTAAAACGTTATACAATTCATATCTCTATTTTTAGTCAAAGACAACTCTTAAATAATCACTACTACATCTTTGATTATTAGTTTATTATACACAAGACGTTATATATCAAATGCAAATTCTACTTTAAATAGTTGTTATTCTTATGTTACTATTTGTATTTTGCAGCGCTAATTAAATTTTTGAAAATGGATATTAAATGGTTTGTAATCGTAAATCCGGTTGCAGGAAATGGAGAAACTGCTCAAAAATGGCATGAAATAGAAGAAGAATTAAAACAACAGAAATTCGACTATAAAGTCGCTTTTTCTGAATATAAATCTCACGAAAGCGTATTGGTACAATCCGCTCTCGAGGAAGGATACACTCATATAATATGTGTAGGAGGCGATGGTACTCTACATAATGTGGTTAACGGTTTAATGAATTCTCCTAAAAGTGTCCAACAGGTGAAACTAGGAATTATCCCTTTAGGAACGGGTAACGACTGGATAAAAACATACAATATTGAAAAAGATTACAAATTAGCCATTCAAATTCTCAAAAATAATAACGCCGTTTTTCAAGATATTGGTTTTCTGAAATTAGACAATTCTAAGCAACATGTTTACTTTAATAATTTAGCTGGAATAGGCTTTGATGGTTATGTTGTACACAAAGTACATCATTATAAAAAAATGGGCGTACTGGCGTATTTAGTAGGAGCATTAGTAAGTATTGCTGGATATAAAAGAGCACACTTAAAAATAGAAATGAATGGTAGCACCATGCATTTAAAATCGCTCTTGTTTTTAATGGGGCTCTGTGAATACTGTGGTGGCGGTATGAAATTGACAAAAAAGGTAGATCCGTCCGATGGCTTATTTGACATTACTAGTGTAGAGAAAATAACATTTCTCCAACTTGTAACTAATTTAACCGGATTATTTAACGGAAATATTACCCAAAAAAAATTCGTGAAAAATTTTAAAACCGACGCCTTAAAAGTAACACTGTTAAAAGGAGATAAAGCATATATTCAAGCGGACGGAGAATTAATTGGAATTGGAGGATTTGAATTAAAAATGCATGCAAAAGCACTTCAATTTATAGTACCCAAACCAAAAAGTTAAAGAAATCTTAATTTTTATGTAACAATTGTTAAAAGGAGGCGTCTATTAGGTAAATGGTCTTGTTATGAAACGTCTTTTTAAAATTGTTATTCTATTCTTAATCATCTTCGCCATAGGCGTAGTGGTGGCTATTGATAGTATCCATAACACTTTTAAGGATGAGAGTATAGAAACCGTCCATGCCTCTCCTAAACTGTTAAACGCAGCGTCTCAGTTGTTTTAGAATACAGCTGTTATCATTTAAGCCTTATCTTTACCGTTACCAAAGACTCACTATATAGAGACCCTAGTAACTCTCCTTTAAGTAGCTGGCTTAGATACCCTGTATATTTACCCCTAATTAGCCAGTTTTTAAATACTATTTATTGTTTAAAATGCCAAAAAGGGATCACTACATCTAGTATTTTAAGTGTGTCTTTTTCTTCCAATTCCAAGCGTTCTATCTTCAATACATGTTTTCCTTCCGACAAATTTTTAATAGTTATAAATGTTTCAAACCCCAACTGTCCTTTGCTGTTTTTTGATACTAAAAATTCCGATTTGTATGGAATAGAATCTATATATACCTGATGCATCGCATTATATATTTCCAAATATCTTAGTTGTAAACTGTCTTTTGCCCCCATGTCATTATGAGTATTAAATCCTTCTATAAAGTCCGTTGTAAATCCTCTTAAATCGCTTTCTGGTTTTAATATTGGATGAAATTTAAAAATATAATCTTCTGTCTTTGCATTAAAAACTGAGAATATATTGACATAATTTTCGTTTATTACTTTGGACTGTATAGTGGTAGATCGATTCAAATCATAGTCCTCTATAAGCATGTTTTCATAATTCACTTTTTTCATTGTAATTAGTTTAATTGGATTTGAAAAACCAATAAAGTTTGAAACTTTAGTATCTACAGAGCTAAGAAACGTAATGAAAATATAGATTGGAACTAAAAATAAACTTATACGTTTTCCGAATTTATTGTCTAAAAAATTATAGACAAGTGGTCTGTATAAAAACGACAAAGTAAGATAACTATACACCCAATAAAAAGGGAAATAAATTTTAGAAAGTAGTTTTTTCTTTTTTAAATAACCCTGTGTAAAATAATCAATCAAGTTTAAAAATACTCCAAACCCTACTAAAAAAAACAAGATCCCACTTATTATTTTTCTTAACATCTTTGGTAATCCCTCATTTCCAAGAATAAAATTTCCAATTAGAAAAATAACAAACATTATTAAAAAAATTGAAATGAGATAAAAAATCAACAAAAATGAAATTGCAAATAAAACACTGCAATAATTTTCTAAGTTGGCTATGTACTTATCAAAAGAAACAATCTTCCGTTTTAAATAGTTTTTAAAAAGGGGTTGATAGTTTAAGTTATCAAAATCAATATCTCCTGATACATAACGCAATCCTAAGGATCCTATCCATAATCCTCTCAGAATTACATGTATTATTAAATTAAATATAAGTATATAACAAGAGATCAATACAATCATTAAAAATGAAATCTTATAACCTTGATTTAATATACTAGCAGCAATTATAGGTTCTTTAATAAATTCTATGGCAGCAAACAATCCGAAAATTGCAAATCCTGAAATTAGCAATTCTAACTGCCAGCTATCCTGCTGTAATTTATCTAATAATTTTTTAAATTTATTTTTTGTGTAGTCGTTGCTCATGCTATTTTTCTTTTTCTAACTACATTCAACTTAAAATACACGGGCACTCCAGATGCTGTGAATAACAACAAATGGCGCCTTCTTATTAAAATATGAATGCAAACAATTTTTTTTTTAAAAATACTATAATTGTTTAATTACACAACAATGGAACAGTACTAATGTAGTTATCTGTCGTTTATCAGCTCGAAACCAAGGTGGCAATAGAATTAAAACCCTATAAATACGTCTTTTTATTACGATCGTTCTAGTACCGTTAAATAAAAACAGCCTTCTTATTATTATAGAATGTTTTGTTGTAAAAACCTGCTGCGTTAGGGATAGCAGTGAATACCCTGCAGGTTTTTTTTCCTTCAAAAAAACTGAAGCGTAGCAACGTATAGCCCGACCGTAGGGAACGCCCAAACATCCCTATAAATACATTTTATGCCTATCCCCTATTACTGCTTTAAAAAGGCTTTAAATCAATTTTTAATTACGTAGTCATTTAAACACAAGTATCACTTTCAAACCATCCATTCGTTCCATGTATCTTCTAAATAATTGAATGAACTTTCCTTTTTTAAAAAACATGAAAATTTATTTTATTTAGTTCATTTTTGGTGTTTTTTTCCTGTAAAAATTTAAAGGGCTTAAAAAAAGAATTCAGCACTTTTGAATGAAAAAAAGTACCGTTTTCTATGCAATACTATTTTTTAAAAATTCCAGGGTATTTTTATCTAAAAACAACCGAGGATTTTCTAAGAATCCCCCACCTCCTATTGACGAATTATTTGTTATTTTTTTTAAAAAAATTAACGTAAAAACAGGATGATTTTAGTCTTTAAAAAAGCATTAAAAATTCAAAAAAAAACACACTTATTTAGGACTAATTTTCAGTTCAAATTCGCTTGTTTTTTTTCTTAAAAAAAGTACTGAATAACCGTCTAAAATTTTCGAATAAAAAATCAAATTAAAAGTCGAAAATGAGACCTATTATTAGGACTAAATTTGTGATAATAATAGGCTGAAAAATCCAATTTATTTAACTTTTAAATGGTGGATAAATTAGACTTGTTTACCGACTGTTCAAAACAGTAATTTTTTATTGGTAATATCTTTCTTATTTTTGTTCGGTTGTTTTTTCTTTTATAAAAAAAAAGTCATTTATTCCGCAGGCAGAATTTTCATGTTTTTTATTTTCTAATTCTCAGCGTTGCTTTTTATTTTTTAGGTTATCAACATCTATATATATTATACAATAGTTTTTAAAAAATTAAAAAATTATTAATGTTGCTATATGGTATGTTAATAGCTGGCATAAGTTCTTTAATTTAAATTTTGTTTTTCGAGATTATCGAATCATCAACAATTTGTGTTGACTTATAAACGTGTTAAGGGTTTGTATCTCAATAAAAACTCAGAGTTATTAACAGGGTGTTGATAACGTTAACAAGAATGACTAATAATAACTAAATGCCTTGTAATTGTTAACAAAACGTTGTTTTACTGTGAATAACTTTATCATTATAAATTATAAATAAATTAGGTTTGTATTGGTTGTTGGCTGTATTGTAAAAACGATTGTATTTTCAAATTATTTTTATAAAAAGTTGTTGTTATTTTGTTAACAATTACGGTTCCTGCGTAAGTATTTGAAAGTTATAGTTTTGGATAATTTAATTAACAATTCGTTTTTTTGGCTGTGGATAACTACGAATTTGTACTTTTGCGATTGTATTAATTACTTAATAATAAACAATATGACAATAGCAATTGGGAATGACCATGCCGGTACAGAATATAAGTTCGAAATCATCAAGTATTTAGAAAAAAATAACTATACAGTTTTGAACTTTGGAACGGATAATAATGATAGTATGGACTATCCAGATGCTATTCATCCGGTAGCAGATGCAGTAGAAAATGGAAAGGCTACCTTCGGAATTATTATTTGTGGTAGTGGAAATGGGGCACAAATGACGGCGAATAAACACCAAGGAATTAGAGCCGGATTGTGCTGGAATAATGAGTTGGTTGAGCTGACAAGATTACATAATGATGCGAATATTTTAGCCATTCCTGCACGCTTCGTTTCGGTGCAACAAGCGGTTGGTTTTGTGTCTATTTTCTTGGCCACAGAATTTGAAGGAGGAAGGCATCAAACACGTGTAGATAAAATCAAAAAATAACTAGTTAT
The DNA here is from genome assembly GCA_016764435.1 of Flavobacteriaceae bacterium. Classification (GTDB taxonomy): domain Bacteria; phylum Bacteroidota; class Bacteroidia; order Flavobacteriales; family Flavobacteriaceae. The sequence goes on from JAESRX010000019.1 coordinate 25,189, forward strand.
TTTTAGTTAAAAATTCTTTTTATGGGAGGGCATCATTCGCATACAAATCATCATCATCATCCAGTGTTATCTGGTAAGAAATTACTACTATCTATAGTGCTAAATAGTGTGATTACGATCTCGCAATTGGTTTTTGGGTTTATTTCTGGAAGTTTAGCACTTATTTCAGATGCTGTTCATAATTTTTCTGATGTAATAGCTTTGATACTTAGTTATGTAGCGAATAGATTGTCCTTGCGTAAAAAGCAGACAACGAAACAAACTTTCGGGTATAAACGCGCGGAAATAATCGCGGCATTTATTAATGCTGTTACCTTAATAGTAATTGGTGTTTGGCTCGCAATAGAGGCTGTACAGCGTTTTTCTGAACCTCAAATTATAAATGGTACCATAGTGATATGGATGGCATTTTTAGGTATTTTAGTCAATGGATTTAGCGTATTATTACTAAAGGGCGATGCGGATCATAACTTGAATATGAAAGCTGCTTATTTACATTTACTAACGGATATGTTAACCTCGGTAGTGGTTTTAATAGGAGGGATGCTTATCACTTTTTACAAGGTGTATTGGGTGGATGCGGTACTGACTATTTTAATCGCCATTTATTTGGTGTATATGAGTTGGAGTATAGTCGTGGATTCTTTAAAAATATTAATGCTTTTTGCTCCAGATCATTTAGTAATAGCAGCGATAGAAAAAGAAATCTTAACGATAAAATCTGTTAAAAATATTCACCATGTTCATCTGTGGCAATTGAATGATCACGATTGTCATTTCGAAGCACATATTGAATTTAATGAAGACATTCGCTTGTCTGATTTTGATCTATATTGTGTCCGCATTGAGCGTTTATTAAAGGATAAATTTGGCATTAATCACACGAATTTTCAACCTGAATTTAAGCGTGATGATGATAAAAAATACATTGTGCAAGATTAGATAAGATGGAAAGATATAGCAAAGCATATACAGAATTATCGGTAGAGGAGTTGTACGAAATATTACAGTTACGTGCGCAGGTTTTTGTAGTAGAGCAAGAATGTGCCTACCAAGATTTGGATGGAAAAGACACTATAGCTACCCATATTTTTTTTAAAGAGGATGGAATTATTTGCGCCTATGCACGGTTTTTTGGGCCGGGAGATTATTTTAAATATTCGAGTTTCGGTAGGTTAGTGGTACATCCTAATTATAGAGGTGAAAATTACGGAAATATGCTGATAGATGCTTGTATAAGTGGAATATATGAGGTATTTAAAACGGAGGATATCCAGATTTCTGCGCAAAATTATTTAAAGAAATTTTATGAAAGACACGGTTTTGAAAAACGTGGAACGATTTATTTGGAGGATGGAATAAAACATATTAGTATGAAGATATAAACTAATTTTAATTTTGCTATAATTTGTAGCAATGGTTTTCTAAAGTCTTTTGTATTTTAGCGTTTTAAAAAAAGATATTAAACATTATGGCCGAAGATAAAGATAAGTTAGCAAAACTGAAAGCATTACAATTGACCTTAGATAAGTTGGATAAAACTTATGGAAAAGGAGCAGTGATGAAAATGGGAGATGTGGCGGCGCAAGATATTGAAGTTATTTCTTCAGGTTCTTTAGGCTTAGATTTAGCCTTAGGGGTAGGAGGGTATCCTAGAGGAAGAATTATTGAAATTTTTGGTCCTGAATCTTCTGGTAAAACTACCTTAGCTATTCACGCGATGGCAGAAGCTCAAAAAGTAGGAGGTATCGCGGCATTTATTGATGCTGAACATGCTTTTGATCGTTTTTATGCGGCAAACTTGGGAGTGGATATTGATAACTTAATTATTTCTCAGCCTGATTATGGTGAGCAAGCTCTTGAGATTGCGGATCATTTAATTAGTTCTGGAGCGATAGATATTATAGTTATTGACTCCGTGGCAGCCTTGGTTCCTAAAAGTGAAATTGAAGGGGAAATGGGGGATTCTAAAATGGGATTGCATGCTCGTTTAATGTCGCAAGCAATGCGTAAACTGACTGGGACTATTCACAAAACGAATTGTACTGTGATTTTTATTAATCAGTTACGTGAGAAAATAGGGGTGATGTTTGGAAATCCTGAAACTACTACTGGTGGTAATGCCTTGAAATTTTATGCCTCTGTGCGTTTGGATATTCGTAGAAGAACTCAAATTAAAGATGGTGATAGAGTGGTTGGAAATAGTACCAAAGTAAAAGTGGTAAAAAATAAAGTTGCGCCACCATTTCAAATTGCTGAATTTGATATTATGTATGGTCAAGGAATTTCTAAAGTGGGAGAAATCTTGGATTTAGGGGTCGAGTATGGAATTGTAAAGAAAAGTGGTTCTTGGTTTAGCTATGGAGATACCAAACTTGGACAAGGACGTGATGCTGTAAAAAGCTTGATTAAAGACAATCCTGAATTAGCAGAAGAATTAGAAGGTAAAATTATAGATAAGATAAATGCAGCGGAAGAATAGGCTGAAATTTATTACGAGTTGAAAGAAGGATTGAAACAGTTGAATACTGTTTTAATCCTTCTTTTTTTTAACTGTGCTCTAATGACTCCAAAAGTGGCCGTTTGACCTGTGTTAATATTCCAACCTTGTTTGAAAATTAAATTACCTTTACTGTCGTAGACTACAAACTGTGCTGTATTTGGCCCTGAATAGCCTTGGTTTTTTGCTAGGAATGTGATTTTATTATAGCCCATCTTTAAGGCTACGTCTATCACAAAGTAATTATTCTTGAGTATAATGTTTTCTCTAAAAATTTGGTCGTTTACATAGACGCTTATAATATCTCCATCTACCAGACTATGATCTCTACATTCTATCACTATTTCTTTTCCTTTGGTAGTGATGGTTCCTAATTCACTGGTGGAATGTTTTTTTCCGAAAGTTAAATCCTGCCCAGCAAATATTTTTTTAACGTACACGCCTTTTTCTAGCGCAGGGATCATGACCGCACTTTGGGTTGTTTTTTTTGATTTGAGTACGCGTATGGCAGTGTTATTCAGTGTGACTATATTTTTTTTATTTTTACTTTCTAAGGTGTAATTACCGCGCGGTTTCGTTTTAAATTTAGTAACCTTCGCTTTTAGGTTTAGGGATTTATAGGCTTTTTTGTTATCGTCGAATTGGGCCATGGCATGCATGGAATATATAAACGTAAAAAGGAATATAAGTGTATATTTCATAAGGCTACAATAGTATTAAAATTTTGTGGCGTTTGCTCTTAATAGGTCGTTAAAAGTGCAATTATTATACCTTTATAGCTATAAAATGATATTTTTTCATGAAATTGTATGATTATAGGTAATTGAACCTGTTATTAATACGGCCTTATTTTGAAAAATGTACAGATTATACTTGATAAAATTAAGAGTTTTCAACAGAAATTCTATGTCAATGAATTAATTAAGGGAGTTATATTATTCTTGGCTATAGGTTTACTCTTTTTTTTAGGGACCTTATTTATTGAATCTTGGTTATGGTTGAGTAGCGATAATCGTTGGATTTTATTTGCTCTTTTTCTGGGGATAGAATTGTTTTTATTAGCCACTTTTATTGGCTGGCCTCTATTTAAACTTATTGGCATTTCCAAAGGGATATCCATGGAAGACGGGGCTATTTTTATAGGTGAATACTTTCCTTTAGTTGATGATAAACTATTGAATATAATACAGTTAAATGCTGTTTCTGATCAATCTGATATGTTGTTAGCGAGTATTGAGCAGCGGGCAAGCGAGTTAGCGCCTGTTCCTTTTTTAAAGGCGGTACGGTTTGCCTCGAATGTTAAATATCTTAAATTTTTATTCCCTTTGTTTTTTGTCCTTGGACTTATTTTTTTAACAAATAGTATTTCGTTGTTTTCTAATTCTTTAAAACGAGTGGTGAACCCTTCGATGGTCTATGTAAAACCGGCGCCATTTTATTTTTCTATTAAGAACAGCTCTCTGACGTTTTTTGAACAGGCTACTTTTATATTACAAGTTGAAACGATAGGAGTGGTGGTTCCCGAAGATGTGGAAATAGTAATTGACGGAAATTCCTTTGTGATGAAACAAGTGGCTTTAAATTTATTTGAGTATTCATTTTTGAATCCTCGGAATTCTATACATTTTCAGTTATCCGCCAATTTGGTGGTTTCTAAAGAATTTGAGTTGCTTTGTAAAAAAGTACCGGTTTTAGAAAATTTGGATGTTTTTTTGACTTATCCTAGCTATACACAATTAGGAGCTAAAAAAGTTTCTAATGTCGGTCAACTGATTGTTCCACGTGGCACAACTATTAAATGGCAGGTTGCTGGAAAAAATGTAGACACTGTTTTTTTTACGATAGATGGTATAGATTTAAAAAAATCTTTTATAGAATTAATTGATGACACGTTTGTTTTTCAAAAAACCGTAGCCTCGTCATTCCAGTATGCTATTTTTAGTAAAAATAAAAATATAGAGCAATTTGAGCCATTAAATTTTGAAGTACTTAGTCTTGAAGACGAATTTCCGAGGATTGCAGTTCATGAGTATGTTGAAGCAAGTATTGAAGGTGAAAATCGATTCTTAATAGATGTAAGCGATGACTACCTGGTGTCTGAGGTGTTCCTATGTTTTTCTGTAGAAAACGAAGTAAACACCCTTGTGAGGAAGTCGATTTTCAGCCCTAAAAGCCAATTTTTCAACTTTAGTTATAACGTTTCTGATCAGATAGATTTTATTGATGGTAAAAGATATGAGTGCTATTTTGAGGTGTTCGATAATGATGCTGTTTTGGGTGCTAAATCTTCCAAGTCTGAACTTTTTAAATTTTATAAAAAAACGGAAGAGGAGTTACGTGAGGAACATTTAAAAAATGAAAAACGTGTTATTACCACATTGGAAAATGAACGTTTTAAACAACTCAAAATTAAGGACAATATAGCGTTGTTTAAAAATCAATTAAACAGTAAAAAAGAATTTAATTTTAAAGACAAGTCCAAGTTCAATGCATTTATTGCCCAGCAAAAAAAGCATGCTTCTATTTTAAAGCGTACTCAGGAATCCTTATTGAAATCTGTTTCGGATAGTAAGGTTCCGAAATCCATGGAAGATAAAAAGAGAGATTTGGAAAATAGAATTAGAGAGTCTTTGGAAATGGAGAAGAAAAATAAACTATTAGCGGAGTTGCAGGAATTGGCAAATAAGTTAAACAAAGAAGACTTAGTTAAAAAGTTACAAAAAATGAGCACTCAGAATAAGCAACAGGAGCGTTCTTTGGAAAAACTTGTAGAGATGATGAAGCGTTTTTATGTGGAGGAAAAAGCGATGCAATTGATTGAAGACTTAAAAAATCTCTCTAAAAAACAGGAAGCACTTTCTTATGAAGAGGACACGTTGTCTAAACAACAGGAATTAAATAAACAATTTGAAGCGTTTAAAAAAGAATTGGAGGATTTACGTGATGATAATATCGACTTAAAAAAACCGATGGAATTGATGGAGTCTGAAAAAGAGGAATTAGCCATTCAGAAAGAAATGGAAAAAGCCATTGATAATATATCAGAAAATAAATCCCCCAAAAAAAACCAAAAAAACGCAGCTACTGAAATGAAAGAGATGGCGGTTAAAATGGAGGCAAAGATGAAGGAGGGTGAGTTAGAAATGGTAGCGGAGGATATGAAGGCTTTAAGAGCTATTGTAGAAAATCTTATTAATTTTTCTTTTCAACAGGAATCTTTATTTGTGGTGATGAAAGGTCTACAGCAGGACCATTCGTTATTTCCTGAGAATGTTAAAAAACAATATCAATTAAAACAATACTTTGAGCATATAGATGATAGTTTATATGTGCTGTCTTTACGGATGGAAAAAATGTCTTCGAAGATAGATAAGGAATTAATAGATGCTCACTATTTTTTAGGGAACAGTCTTGAGTACTTTTCGGAGGTAAAATTTAGAGATGGTATCAAATCGCAGCAGTATGTGATGGTTGCTGTAAATAACTTAGCGGTGATGTTGAGTGATTTATTAGAGAATATGATGAATGCTATTTCTATGCCTGCTGCTGGTAAGGGTACTGGAAAAGGGGAGGGAATAGGATTGCCAGATATTATAAAAAAACAATCCGAACTTCTAGGGAAGATGGAGAAAGGGTTGAAGCCAGGAAGGACAGGGAAGCCTAAACCTGGTGAACAAGGTGATGAGGGAGAGGATGCACTGTATAAATTATTTCAGGAGCAAACTAAGATTAAAGAACTGTTCGATGCGATGTCTAAAAATAAGGGAGGGTCCAAATTAGGGAAGGAAGTTTCTAAAAAGATGGAGGAATTATTAGAGGCTATTATTGAACATGGTGTTACAGATACTAATTTAAAAAAGATGGTTTCTTTGCGTTATGAATTACTAAAATTAAAAAACGCATTGAAGGATCAAGGAGAGAAAGAAGCGCGTAAATCGGAAGAGAATGTTTTAAAGTTTCCTTCTCATAAAATAGATTCCGTTTTACTCAAGAAGTATTTTAAAACAAAAGACGAATTATTGTTACGTCAAAGTTTACCTTTGCACCACGATTATAAAATTAAAGTGACTAAATATTTTAAAACAAATTAATGATAGAATTTCATTTTGAAAAGGAAGTGGAGATTTCGGATACGGAAGGTATTGGGAAATGGATTACAGATTTAATCGCAAATGAGGCGTATCGATTGGATACCATAAATTATATTTTTTGCTCGGATGCTGATTTATTGAAATACAATGTTGAGTTTTTACAGCATGATACCTTGACTGATATTATCAGTTTTGATTATACGATGGGGAAATTGATTGCTGGAGATATCTTTATTTCTGTAGACAGAGTTTCTGAAAATGCCGAAGAATTTAATGTTTCTTTTTTAGAAGAATTGCACAGAGTTATGGCGCATGGGGTGTTGCATTATTGTGGGTATAAAGACAAGACTCCTGAAGATAAAAAGGAGATGAGAATGAAAGAAGATTATTACTTATCTTTGCGCAAAATTTAATTGTTCCACGTGGAACAATGATTAATTTAAATTTAATGTTCCACGTGGAACATCTTATATTATGAGTTTATTCAATACAACATTCGACGTGATAGTCGTAGGAGGTGGACATGCAGGGAGTGAAGCTGCGGCAGCAAGTGCAAATCTAGGAAGCCACACTTTACTAATTACAATGTCTCTTCAGAACATTGCTCAGATGAGCTGTAATCCTGCTATGGGCGGTATTGCGAAGGGACAAATAGTACGTGAGATTGACGCCTTAGGAGGGTATAGTGGTATCATTACGGACCTTACGGCCGTTCAGTTTAAGATGCTTAATAAATCTAAAGGACCTGCTATGTGGAGTCCTCGTGCACAGTCTGACAGGATGCGTTTTGCGGAGGAATGGAGGTTTCGATTAGAGAATACTCCTAACTTAGACTTGTTTCAAGACTCGGTAGTAGGCTTCTTAATAGAAGGAAATAAAGTAGTCGGAGTAAAGACCGCGCTAGGATTAAGGATTAAATCTAAGGCTGTCATCATTACGGCAGGAACCTTTTTGAATGGTTTAATTCATATTGGAGATAAGAGTTTTGGTGGTGGAAGAGCGGGCGAAAGTGCCTCTCATGGAATTACCGAGGAGTTGAATGCTTTAGGATTTGAGTCAGGAAGAATGAAAACAGGGACGCCGCCTAGGGTGGATGCAAGGTCTTTAGATTTCTCTAAAATGATTGTGCAACCAGGTGATTTGAACCCTGAGAAGTTCTCTTATTCTACCTTGACCTCTTCTTTAAAAGAACAATTACCCTGTCATATGACCCATACTAGTTTGGAAGTTCATGACATGTTACGAGAAGGATTCGATAGATCTCCGATGTTTAATGGTCGTATACAAAGTACAGGACCGCGATATTGTCCTTCGATTGAAGACAAAATTGACCGCTTTTCTACCAAGGAAAGACATCAATTATTTGTAGAACCGGAAGGTTGGAAAACGAATGAAATCTATGTAAATGGGTTTTCTACATCACTCCCAGAGGACATTCAAGACCGTGCTTTAAGGTTGGTTTCAGGTTTTGAAAACGTGAAATTCTTCCGTTTTGGGTATGCTATTGAGTATGATTATTTCCCTCCAACACAATTAAAACACACGTTAGAAACTAAAATTTTAGATAATTTATACTTCGCTGGACAGATAAATGGAACTACCGGGTATGAAGAAGCGGCAGCCCAAGGGTTGATGGCAGGTATTAATGCAGCCTTGAAAATTCAAGAAAAAGCCCCTTTTATTCTAAAAAGAAACGAGGCATATATAGGTGTTTTGATAGATGATTTGATTACAAAAGGGACAGATGAACCTTATAGAATGTTTACTTCAAGAGCTGAATACCGTACATTATTACGTCAGGATAATGCTGATTTACGATTAAGTCCACTTGCTTTTGACCTTGGTTTGGTGTCAAAAGAACGTATGGATCGGGTAGAAGAGAAGCAAAGTAAGACAGATTTATTTGTTCATTTTCTTCAAACTACGAGTATAAAACCTTCAGAAGTCAATCCCATTTTGGAAGAAAAAGGAACTGCTGTCGTAAATCAAGCTATGAAAATGTTTAAAATAGCAGCGCGTCCGCAGTTAAATTTTGACGATGTTGCTAAATTTCCAGGCGTTTCTGAGTTTATTCTGGCGAATTCTATCGACAGAGAAATCATAGAACAGACAGAAATTCATGTAAAATATGCTGGATATATTCAGAAAGAAAAGAATAATGCGGATAAATTAAACCGTTTGGAGAACGTTTCTATCCCTCAAAATTTTGATTATTCTAAGATAAAATCACTTTCTATAGAGGCGAGACAAAAATTAGCGAAGATTCAACCGATCACGATTTCACAAGCGAGTCGTATTTCTGGTGTTTCTCCAAGTGATATTTCTGTTTTATTGGTCTATATGGGACGTTAATTGTTCCACGTGGAACCCTTTTTAAGTAGTGTTATTTGTATAATTAGTAAAATAGTAATCCGTTTTTATGTCCGTTTATCTAAAATGTAAAGATTTTACCGTGTCAAATGAAGTGTTTGAATTGAAAAAACACAAGGAATTTGATATGTTATTTACCTCTCCGCAACCTTTAACAGAGGATTTGGGAGCCTATTATAAGAGTGAAAAGTATATTTCTCATACGGATGCAAGTGATCATTTTATAGATAAAGTGTATCAAATGGTCAAAAAAATAGCGATTAAGAGTAAGGTTAAATCCATAAAAACATATAAAAAAGAGTCTAAAAACCTGCTTGATGTAGGTTGTGGAACTGGAGAATTCTTGTTAGCATGTAAAAATGATGGATGGAATGTAGTAGGAGTAGAGCCTAATCCCGCCGCCAAAACATTAACTATTTCTAAAATTAAGAACAAAAATATTGTTTTTGACTCCTTAGAAGCTGTAAAAAAGGCCTCGGTAAATAAAAAATTCGACGTTATTACCATGTGGCATGTTCTTGAACATGTTCCTAATTTAGTAGAAACAATAAAAACCCTTTCAGGTTTATTGTCAGAAAATGGTATTTTACTGATTGCAGTTCCAAATTTTAAGAGTTTTGACGCCGTTTATTATAAGGAATATTGGGCAGCATTTGATGTTCCCAGACATTTATGGCATTTTTCAAGAACAGCTATTGAAAGCCTTTTTATGAAAGAAGGTATGTTTTTGTCTAAATATAGGCCGATGTGGTTCGACTCTTTTTATGTTTCTATGCTTAGTGAAACACATAAAAGAGGAAAATCTAATTTGTTAATGGCTTTTATTATTGGATTTTATTCTAATTTAAAAGGAGTATTCACCAAAGAAGTATCGTCTATTATTTACTTTTTGGAAAAGAAAGAGGTGTAAACACCCATTATTATTTATAAAAAAGAGGCCTTTGGGCCTCTTTTTTAATGTGTCATTTTTTTAATATATGGGTGTGGTCGTCTTTTTTAGGGGCTGATTTATGATAAGTGTTCCACGTGGAACTATGAATTATTCTAGGAGTATCAACTTCTTGTTATTATTTCACGTGTTTTATAGTTTAAAAGTTGATAGAAGCACTCGTTTTTCAAGGTGTTTATCGGTGGGTTCTAAAAAAAAGCAAGTAAAATGGTGTTGAATTGTTGTTTTTAAATCGTTAGATTCTCTTTTTATTCTTGTCAATAAAAGCCAATACTTGAAATAGTGATGCATAGTATCCCTGTTTTTTTTACGATATTTATCTATTATATACCTTTAGAAGGACAGACGAGGGAACTATATATAGGAAATATTAGTCGTTGTTTTTGTTATTTAAAATGAGAACCGCTGCTGTTTTTTTAATCGGAGGGTATTATAAAGATGGTTTTTTATAGCATTAGATCTTTTTTAATTTTTAGGGAATCTGAATACTCTTAAAATAATAGCATATTATCTGGTGTTTCTGATCACTTTTATTGATTTAAAGGAGGAGAAATCCTTTTAAATAGGAGGTTTCTAATACACTTTTTTATTGTTTTTTAAAAAATATCCTATTTTAAAGCAGTCGAACGAAGGTTTAAAAATCTATTTTTCCTGCTACTTTTGTCAACATAGAGAAAATGTTTAATTAAAATTGAATAAGAGTTCTCTTTTTTGAGGTCTTATTTTCTTTGTGTTTTATCTAAAGGACTGTGTAAGGAGGTTTTTTGATAAAACGGAAGTGGTATTTTCTGTTATTTAAATTTCAGAACTTATACTATCTTTTAATTTAATTGTTAAAATAGTGGTATTGTTTTTTCTGAGATTGTCTCCAATGACACCTTTTTTCCTGTATTTTCTGATTTTAAAGATTTTTTTCAAATAAAAATCGTTTAGATGACTCTTACTTGAAGTATAACTTTAAGGAGGTGTTAGTTGTTGAGGAAATAGATAAGACGCTTTAAATCATGGTTAAAATGAGTTGTTTTTTTGATTTTAAACTGTTTTTATTGCTCATTAGGATATAATTAGAAGACATGCTCTCTTTTTTATTCTTGTAGTTATGCTTTCTCTTATTTAGGGAGACTTCTTTAAAAATATTTTATGGGTGTTTCTTATGTACTCAATAAAACTATTATGAATAGCTTTTTTCAGGAATAATTATAGAGTTGTATTATTGGCCAGTGCCTCTATTCATATTATTAGTCAGAATTAAACGGAAAGTGTATTTCTTTTTTTAGTGATCTGTTGCTCTAAGTTACTTTCTTTTAAATATGGTTTTGATTAGATTTAACTTTACTGGGTTGGTATTTTTTAATAGAGAAATTATTTATAAAAGTAGCAGGTGTTTCTGTTGTTACTTAATAGTAACGGTTCGTATAAGCTTTTATTCAATCCAACTATTTTTAGGGAAGTTATTGTTCCTTTAATTTATCTAATTATTACAATTATTTTTATGTTAAATAAGGTGGTTTTTTTCTTAAAGTTACTTCGATTTCTACTGTCGTTTTTCTTTTAAAAAGGCGGAAAGCGGAGGTTTAATTCCATACGATATTATTAATTTAAGGGGTTTTTTAAAAAATTATGTTTTGAAAACTCCTTAAATTATAATGATTTATTTTAGGCTAACATGAGTTTTATTATTAGTTACTGCTGTAAATGAAACTTATATTAGTTGGTTAAATACGTTAATATAGTGCGTTAAAAGTGACTTATTTTTTTCTTTTTGTATGGTATATAGCTTCCAATACTACGGTTAAAACAATAATTGATCCACCTATAAAGGTATTTAAATTAGGTGTTTCTGATAGAAATATAAAGGCAAAAATGATCCCATATACTGGTTGAATACTACTCATTATACTTGCTGTTCCTATATTAAAATTCTTAAAACTCATGACAAATAGAGTATGTCCTATGGTGGTAGTTACTAATGCCAGCACTATTAATGCACTGATATCGCTACTTGTTAAAGTGAAGTCTTGGAATATTAATACGGGCCATAAAAAGAGTGTTATGACTAACATTTGATAGAACATTAGGATAGAACCGCTGGTTTTACTGACCATTTTCTTCATTAATATGTTTCGTAAAGCATAGAAAAAGGCAGAGATTATACCCGAAATAATTCCGAGTGTTTGCTCGTTTTTAATATCAAATTCTGGAGCTAAAAATGAAATTCCAATGAGCACTAAGATACCTAATAGTACATGGCGAAGGTTTAGCTTAGATTTGAAAAAAAAGGGTTCTAATAAGGTGGTAATTACGGGATAAGTGAATAGTGAAAGCATGCCAATGGCCACATTAGACAAATGGAGTGCATAAAAATAAGTCACCCAATGAATCCCCATAAAGAGCCCACTTAAGAAAATGGTTTTTCTGTTTTTTTTGTCTTTTATTTTAAAGTTGATTCCTTTATACCAGCAATAGAAACCTAAGAAACAAACCGCTAAAATACTGCGCATCCATATTATTACAGGAGGAGGCATGTGGATGTACTTACCTAATGCACCGGAAGTGCTTATCAGTAAAATAGCGATGTTAATTTCTATAAAATGTTTGATTGAGGGTGATTTCATGTTCTCTATATTTAAGCGCTACAAAATTATAAAAATACCGCGATAATGAACATGAAATTATAAAAATATGGGGAACTATTTCAAGATTATAGAGGTTATTTTTTTGTTAATTCCATGGTGATATTGTTATAGATCTCTGTTTGAACACCTTGAATATTTCTTGTGCGTTTGTCTATTATTTTTGTTTTTAAGGTGTTTTCTGTGAGTGTTTCTATGTACGATGCGGACTTTTCTCCTGTGAAATTTACAATGTATAGTGAATCCCCTTTTACTTCCCATGTTCCGGAAAACCCTTGTTTAATCAAGTCTCCTGCTGATTCTGTAGTAGTACCAGTTTGACCATTAATAGTGTAGGTTAATTTAATATTAAAATTTCCGGAGCTATGCACTTCTTTGTTTTCTTTAAAGTTAATCATAAAATCCATGTCAACACCGGTTCCTATGTAGTTGGTTTTAATTTCTTGACCTAGGATTGTACTGGTGGAAACTCCTGTGTAATTGTAGTCTTCTAAGATCCACTCTCCTATAATATTAGTATTTGAGTTGTTTTCTGCAGCGACTTGTGTTTTAACTTTTTCACAACTCATCAGTACTGCTATACATAGATTTAGTACTATTGCCTTATATAATAATGCTCTTTTCATAAAATGGTTTTTTTTGAAAGTACCTTTATTTAAGTGAAGGAGTCGTGGGTATACTACGTTTTAAAATGTGGTTTTCTGAAGTGTTTTTTCGTTTTACGTACTAACTAGATAGTTCGCTAGCTCATTTTTAGTTTTTTAATAACGGAAAATGCGGTATCTACTACATCGTCTTTTACAATTATAGTGAATTCATTGGTGGTGGATATTACTTCATATAAGGGGATTCCCTCCCAAGCTAAACGCTTAAAAAACTGATAATACAAGCCCGATATTTTTGTGTTCAATTGAGGTAATCCAATGGTAATTGCAGCTAAATTATGTTGGACGGAAGTACATAATTCGTGTTTATAACTCTCCTTTACATGGTGTTTAAATTTACTGGTAATAAGTATATTACTTTCGTGTATTCCCCGGGTAAATGTGTAAAATATTTGTGGATCTTTTTTTAAAACTTCAATGATATTGGAATGACTTTTAATTAAATTATCTGAATTTTTAAAGGTGTAATCGGACAGGTCGGAACGTACGGTAATGTCTCCTAAATTTTTTAATACCTGTTGTAATTTTAATTTATTTCCTAATTCTTTTGGTGGCGTATACCTGCGCAAAGCCATCATAATAGCCCCTGCTTTTACAGGCTTACGTAATATTTTACCTATAGGTTCTCTCAGTTCTTCTGCGAGTGCGCTATAATTGATAATATTTCTGTTAATAGCCTCTTCCAAAAAAGGTTGAGATATTAATATTTCTTCGACGCAATTTGCAATAGTTTTCATGACTGATTTTTTAAAAAGATGGACTTATAGGTGCTGAAAGTCAGTTGATTAATTAATAAATAAGTTGATTTGTTAAATAATTAACAACTAGTGTGAAATTAGGTATAATAATTCAAATAATTTACTAAAAGTGAAATTAAATATAGATTTGTTTAAAATCTATATAAAATGAACGTATTAAAATTTGGAGGAACCTCTGTAGGATCAGTTGCAAATATGCACATGGTAAAAGATATTATAGTGGATGGAAAGGTTAAAATTGTTGTTCTTTCGGCAATGTCTGGGACCACAAATGCGTTGGTAGAAATTTGTAGATTAGCAGTATCTAATCAATTAGAAAAGGCCCGTTTTTATGTATCTAATTTACACCATGATTATAAAAATGTAGTGGATGAGATGTTTGAAGAATCAGCATTGAAAAAAGAGGTGTCCAATTATGTATCGCTTATTTTTCAAGAGTTGGAATCCCTCATTTTAATGCCGTCTGCCTTTTTATTTTATAACACAATGGTCTCAAAGGGGGAGTTGCTTTCTACCTTTATATTTACTTGTTTTTTAAAAAGTCAGCATGTAAATGTTCGTTTGTTACCTGCATTGGCATTTATGCGTATAGACAAGGATGGCGAACCCGATGCTTTTTACATTAAACAAAATTTAGAGCGCCTTATAGATGGGGGATTACCCGCAACTATTTACATCACCCAAGGTTTTATTTGCTTGAATAATACGGGAGATATTTCTAATTTAGAGCGGGGAGGAAGTGATTATTCAGCGACTATTATTGGCGCTGCCTTAGGGGCCTCTGAAGTACAAATATGGACAGATATTGACGGTTTACATACGAATGATCCACGTTTTGTGACAGACACCCATGCTATTTCAAATTTATCCTTTGATGAGGCGGCAGAACTGGCCTATTTTGGTGCTAAAATATTACACCCCCAAACAGTGATGCCCGCCCAGCGAGCAAACATTCCTGTGCGATTAAAAAACACGATGTGTCCCGAGTCTTATGGGACATTGATAAATAGTAACGCGAGTGAAAAAGGGATTAAAGCCATTGCAGCAAAGGATGCGATAACAGCGATAAAAATTAAATCAGCACGGATGTTACAATCCTACGGTTTTCTTAAAAAGGTATTCGAAATTTTTGAGAAATATGAAACTTCTATTGATATGATTACCACCTCTGAAATAGCGATCTCATTAACGGTTGATCGGACTCATTTTTTAACTGCGATTGTTTTAGAATTAGAACAGTTCTCTACGGTAGAAATAGACCAGGATCAGAGCATTGTTTGTTTGGTTGGAAACCAGATAGTCAAGCACAAGGATACCTTTCGGTTTTTTCAAATATTGCAGGACATCTCCGTACGGATGATTTCTTATGGTGGCAGTAATAATAACATCTCTATCTTGGTGCATTCACAGGATAAGATAAAGACATTGCAACTTCTAAATACGTATGTTTTTAGAAGGGTAAACGTATCATAGGAAACGTATTTTAAAGCATGGATCAGAAATGACATTATTTTTCTTTATTCTCAAAGTAAATAATCTATTGATTTTGAGTCTTATTGTTCCTTTTTTTTAGAGATAAAAAATAACAAAAGAGCTTCTTTACGGGTGTTTATTTTTACTTATTATTGACTTGGTAATAGTCGTGGATTGATGGAGAAGCAATTCTCATCATATAAGATTCATTTTTATTTAGATTTCAAAAGGGAATTAGGTTTCTAAAAAACTATTGTTTAGAATGGAACAAGTGGTGTGTACTTCTAAAACCTAAACCATAAAATTTGTATCTTTGCTCGTAAATTAAAAATTTATGCACAAATCCATTACTATTAACCGTACACGTGCTCAAGAATCTTCGAGTGCTATAGAACGTCTATATATAACCATGCGACATTTATTTAGTCGTGGTTTTTACAAACCCATGGGAGTTTCAGGGGAGTCTTTGAGAGAGGCGTTATTATTATTAAGGCCTGAAATTTATGGTTCTATTGGCGAAGAAAAAGTAGAGCTGAATGGGCTTATTTACGTAATAGAACGTTTACCCGAAGGGATAGAGGAGTGTCAGTTTACAAATTTAACGGCGGACGAAGGCTATTCGGATGCTAGTTTTAAAGCGATTATTCCTGCAAAACGTCGTAGGAATTGCTATAGAATAGATAAGGATCAGATGAATATTGAGGTGACACGTGGGAGGTCAGAAATCTACGACATCTTGACACACCTTACGTTCTTATTTATTGAATCTCATAAAATTGCTAACACAGTTCTTATAAATAAGGACCAAGATACGATCAGAGAGTGGAAACGCTTGGAGGAAATAGTGGTGTATAATAAGGATATTTCTGTTCAAGAACGTGAAGTTGTTCTTGCACATGTAGGAAGAATTCTAGGACGTACATTTGCAGAAGTATTGGAGGCATATAATTCACTTTCGGATATTAAAAATCCGAATAGATTTTTACAAATCATCTTTTGGTTAGGGCATTTAGCGATTAACGAACGTAAAAACAATCAGAAAAGAACCATTACTTTTTCTCCTGTTTTAAGAGAGCGTATAGGACATCATATTTATGGTGACGTATGGGCTACAACTATTAAAAAGGCTTTATTCGATAATAATTTGATAGAACGTCCGGTACATATTATTAGTGCAAATATGCATAGTGTTATGAATTCTATCTATGCACCCATGGTACTGAAAGAGGAAGCAAAGAAACTGAAAGGGATTGCTTTGTTTGAAATGTTAAGTGAGGATAAGAATGAGCCTTTGCGTAAAATAGTAAAGAATTTTGCCGCTAAAAACGGGTTGATTTATGTAAAAGATACTTCTGGAACGAATATCAATGTACAGATTATTGATACAGAAAAAATAGTATTAGATCAGACTAATTACACTATTGAAAACAGTAAAGAAGGGCTAAGTCCAGTACTTATAGTGATGGATTATGCATTTGGAGAACAAGCCTATGAAACCATGGACGAACTTCTAAAACCGTATAAAACACCAGAGAAGAAAAAGTATTTTATGAATATAGAATCTGTTTCTATCATGGGGAAAGCTGGAATTTTAGAGGGAGGTAAAGGAGACATAATGATTCCTAACGCCCATGTTTTTGAAGGTACAGCGGATAATTATCCATTTAAAAACCAGTTAAAGAAAAGTATGTTCGTTGGCTGTGGGGTGAATGTGGTAAGTGGCGCTATGGTCACCGTATTGGGAACTTCCTTACAAAATAAGGATATCCTGAAGTTTTTCCACCGTTCTACATGGCAAGTAATAGGCTTGGAAATGGAAGGAGCGCATTATCAAAAAGCCATTCAGGCAGCGTCTAGAATACGCGGAAATATTTCTAAAAAAGTAAAAGTTCGCTATGCGTATTACGCTTCGGACAATCCATTAGAGACAGGAAGTACCTTAGCATCAGGAGGTTTAGGGACTACGGGTGTATTGCCAACTTATGTAATTACCGAAAAAATTCTAAATCAAATTTTTTAAAGACAACAACAACACAATTAATACATACAATGAACACATTAATTTTAGGAGCCGGAGGAAGAGAACATGCTATGGCGTGGAAAATAGCGCAAAGCGATTTGTTAACTAAATTATTTATTGCTCCAGGAAATGCGGGTACGGCTCAAGTAGGAACTAATTTAGCCATTAGTCCTACTGATTTTGAAGCGGTAAAAGCAGCCGTTATAGAACATCAGATTCAATTAGTGGTCGTTGGACCAGAAGATCCATTAGTTCAAGGAATTCACGATTTCTTTTTACAAGATGATGCCTTAAAAAATGTAGCCGTTATAGGGCCACAAAAATATGCAGCTCAATTAGAAGGTAGCAAGGAATTTGCAAAGGAATTTATGTTCCGTCACAATATTCCAACAGCGGCTTACAAAAGTTTTACAGCGGATAATGTAGCAGAAGGCTATGATTTTTTAGATACTTTAACCGCTCCTTATGTTTTAAAAGCGGATGGCTTAGCAGGAGGAAAAGGGGTATTGATATTAAATGATTTAACCGAAGCGAAAGCGGAGTTAAATGATATGTTAACCAATAAAAAATTCGGAACTGCAAGTGCAAAAGTAGTGATTGAGGAGTTTTTAGACGGTATAGAAATGAGCTGTTTTATATTAACGGACGGTGATAATTATGTGAGTTTACCAAACGCAAAAGACTATAAAAGAATAGGAGAGGGCGATGCAGGATTGAATACAGGAGGAATGGGAGCCATTTCGCCAGTTTCTTTTGCTGACAAACTGTACTTAGACAAGATAGAGGAGCGCGTTATCAAACCTACCGTAGAAGGCCTTAAAAAGGATGGAATCCCATACAAAGGATTTATTTTCTTCGGATTGATAAAAGTAAATAACGAACCGATGGTAATTGAGTACAATTGCCGCATGGGAGATCCTGAAACTGAAGTGGTAATTCCACGTATTAAAAGTGATTTCTTACACTTGTTAATCGAAACAGGAAAAGGAAATTTAGCCAATCAGAAAATCGAATTAAAAGAGGAAAGTGCTGCTACAGTTATGTTAGTGGCTGGTGGTTATCCGGAAGCTTACGAAAAAGGAATGGCGATTCAAGGATTAGAAAACGTAGAGGGTTCTATTGTTTTTCATGCAGGAACCATTCAGAAAGACAATCAACTATTAACCAATGGAGGGCGTGTAATAGCGGTCACCTCTTATGGAGATAATTTTAAAGAAGCCTTAAAAAAATCCTATAAAAACATCGATAAAATTTGCTTTGAAGGAGTGAATTTTAGAACAGATATTGGGTTTGATTTGTAAGGTAATATTGAGATTTTAGAGGAGCATCTTTGTGGAGTTTGGACAGAGGACAATTTGACACAGGAATTAGGACTCATTGATGCGATTATTTAGAGTTTATACAGAATTAAAAAAAAGGAGATGCCATACAGGTGTCTCCTTTTTTGTATTTACATGACTCCTTCTTCAACTACCAACAATTATTATCAATAATATTGCTAAATAGTTATTTGTAATCGTCATTTCGAGGAGTTTTTACAATGTAGAAATCTGCCGAAACAAGGGTGTTATTTGTTAGATTCTCCAAGCTGCTTATAATCTTTGGCGAGGATGACGGTTCTACATGTGAGCATTGTTATGAGAAGTCCGATCCACCCGAATCCCAGATTCCTGCTTCCAGCGTCCAATATTCATAAAATTGCTAATTCCCCCTTTGGGGCTTAGGGGGATTTCACCCTCGAGGGCGTGTTTTAAAAAGAGTGTAAGCGTGGTAATTACTCGCCTTTATTCATCTAAAATAAAAGTACTACGTCTTAGTTTCCTTCTCTTTTAACTATGCGAATCCGGTTGTATTATTATGTGCGCTATTCTAATTTCTATCTCCTAGGTCTTGGCACCTGATTTTTTCGTTGATAGGAATCCCAAAACCTCGCCTTTTTCACCCCAAAGATTCTATTTCGTTCCTTAATTTCTCGGTTCTACCACGAATGTTGTGGAATTAGTATCTTTACCTGAAAAAGATGTTTTCAACAAAACTGTTTGAGTTACTATTAAATTTAGGAACAGATTGGAAGGTTTGTGATGTAAAAGTTAATTATCTAGATTCAGAAATAGACATATTTATAGACTATATACCATCTAAAGCATCTTGTCCAGACACAGAAGAGTTGTGTAGTATTTATGATCATAGAAGTAGTCGTAGATGGCGTCATTTAGACACCTTACAATTCAAAACCTACATTAATTGTAAAGTCCCAAGAGTTAAGTCAACTAAAGGCGTTAAAACGATAACAGTACCATGGGCTAGTAATTTTTATCGTCATATTTATCTATTTGAAAGGCTAACTATAGACTTGCTGAAAGCAACAAGAAATCAAACTCAAACGGCTAAACTATTACGCTGTGGCTTTAATATTGTAAATCGAATCATACATACTTCTGTAAAAAGAGGGCTTTCTAAGAGGTCAGAAAATCAAAGGTTTCCTCATCTAAGTATTGATGAAAAAGCTTTCAAAAAGGGGCATAACTATGTGACTGTAGTTAGTGATCCGAGTACAGGAATTGTAATTGATGTTGCAGAAGGTAGGACTAAAAAAGAGACTAAAATCTTACTAGAAAAGATTGTAAATGAGATAAATAGAGATGAAGTAGAGACTGTCTCTATTGACATGTGGAAGGCCTATTTATCGTCAGTAAAAGAAGTTTTTCCAAAAGCGAAAGTTGTCCATGATCGATTTCACTTAGTAAAGTACTTAAATGATGCTATAGATAAAGTTCGCAGGCGTGAAGTAAAAAAAGAAGAAGGTCTTAAAAATAGCAGATTTGTATTGCTTAAAAATAAAGAAAACTTAACGGATAAACAAAGAGTATTATTTGACAAAATACAAGAAGCAAATTATCAAGCAAGCAAAGCATGGTTTGCTAAAGAAAACTTTAAAAATATATTTAGAAGTCCATCCTTGAAAGTTGCTTTAAGTCTTTTCATCAAATGGGGAGCAAGTGTTTTGGAAACAAAAATTAAAGAAATTATAAAGGTTGCTAGGATGTTTAATAACCATATAGAAGGGGTGTGTAATGCAATGGTTGAGACTGCTTCTAATGCAATGGCAGAAAGACTAAATGGTAAAATACAAGAAATAAAATCTATTGGTAAAGGCTACAGAACTTTCGTGAATTTTAGAAGTGCAATACTGTTTTTTAATGGAGGTTTAGATTTGTACCCACACAAATCGTGGTAGAACCAAAATATCTTTAGATACTAATGCAAGTCAGAGTAAAACGGTGGTGGCAACTGTAACTGCTCCAATTAAATTAGAAATTATAGGTGTGGAATTGTTTGTTTGTAGTGAATCGTCTATTACTAAAGTAAATTTAGAAACAGGGGAGGTTCTTGAAATTAATAATGGAATAAAGAGTCTTCAAGGGTTTGCAGTGTACGAAAATCAATTTTTATTTAGTACTTTCTCAGGGGGGATTTATACTATTTCTTTTGATCCTGAATATCAAAAAGGAACAATTGAAGATTTTAATTCTCAATGTGAAATACAAGACATTACAGCGCCTATAGCAAATGATGCTTGTTCAGGAGAGATTATAGGGACTACAGAATTCGATTTTTCACGGACACAAGAAGAAGGACTTTACGAAATTACATGGTTTTTTAAGGATGGTAACGAAAACAGCACAATCCAAAAACAAAATGTGATAATAGATGATATTACAAAACCGGTTCCAGCATTAAAAACATTATTGGATATTACAGCGGAATGTGAAGTCACAAGCTTAGAAGCGCCTTTTGCTACTGATAATTGTAGTACAGATGTAATTATTACACACAATGCCGTATTCCCCATTTCAGGAGAAGGAACCACTACTGTAGTAACCTGGACGTATGACGATGGCAATGGAAATACCATTACTCAAACCCAAAATGTTATCATAGATGATGTTACAAAACCGGTTCCAGCATTAAATACATTACTGGATATTACAGCGGAATGTGAAGTCACAAGCTTAGAAGCGCCTTTTGCTACTGATAATTGTAGTACAGATATAATTATTACACACAATGCCGTATTCCCTATTTCAGGAGAAGGAACGACTACTGTAGTAACATGGACGTATAATGATGGCAATGGAAACACCACTACTCAAAAACAAAATGTGATAATAGATGATGTTACGGCACCTGTTCCTGCAGTAGAGACATTATTGGATATTACAGCGGAATGTGAAGTCACAAGCTTAGAAACACCCTTTGCTACTGATAATTGTGTTGAAAATATTATTATTGCAAGTGATGCAACATTCCCAATCATCTTTCAAGGAACAACATTAGTTACCTGGACGTATAATGATGGGAATGGAAATATTTCTAGCCAAACACAAAATATAATTATAGATGATGTTACCGCTCCAATTGTAGAAATAGAGGTATTAGAGGATGTGTTAGCAGTTTGTGAAGTAACTGTTTTGGACGTGCCATTAGCCACTGATAATTGTGTGGAGGCTCTTACTGTTACTAGTGATGTTGAATTTCCTGTCACGGATCAAGGGACTACTGTTATCACGTGGACCTACAATGATGGCAATGGAAATACCACTACGCAAACCCAAAACATTATCATAAATGATACTGAAAAACCCTTCGTTGATGTTTCAGATTTAGAAACCATTTATTCCGAATGTGATGTCACAAGTATAGAAGCACCAACGGCTACCGATAATTGTAGGGGAACCATCACAGGAGTACATACCGTTAGCTTACCAATAAATGGTAATGGTACCACAACAGAAATCACCTGGACTTTTGACGATGGAAATGGAAACAG
>JAESRX010000068.1 GCA_016764435.1 Flavobacteriaceae bacterium
GCTTGAACGAGGCAATCGCTATTTTTGCAATGACCAAAGTTATTGACCAAATGCAATTTGGTGTGGCCTATGAAAAATCAACAGAACAATCACGTGATTTTACGGGAACAGGTACTTTTGAAGCGTTGTTGCGTTTTCGGTTTTAAACGTGAGCATATAGTGGAGCTTTACGGGTGGTTTTTAGCTGATTTTTTTGAGAGGTTATCTGAAAATTGTATTGAGAAGGTGCTGCTATAAACACCATAATTAAAATCAAGAAGTCTATAAATTGACTCTATTAGTAAGCCTCAAATATGTGTTGATTTGAGGCTTTTTTTAATTTCACATAGGTGTTCATAACTATGAGTTTAGATCAACAAGAGAATGCATCCCCTTGATTATTAATTCTTAGTATCATTTTTTACTTTATAATTGAAAACCTACTTAAAACTCCACATTAGTTTGAGAGCGTTAGTAGGGGCTAAGAGCATATAAAACCTTACAAAATGGCGAAGTGTCATCATTGAAAAAACGCACTAAAATTATGGTTTTATAAGTTGTTGATTAATAATAACATAAATATATATGTATTGTAATTAACTTGTGTTACATTTGTTTTTAACTTTATACGATTTCCCCCCCCTCACTAATTTGTATGATTTTATTTTTTTAAATTAAATAATGAAATTGAATTTCAACTATATTTTCCCATAATTAGTTGTTAAAACGATATTCTATAAGGAATAATTATGTTTTAAAATCAGTTTTAATATTAAGTAACAAATAAGTATATAATAAAACCAATAAACAGATTTATGATGATAGTCTTTCCTCCATGGTGTCAATTGACGTCTCGTATTTTTAATACTAAAAACAATTAAGGCATTCAAATTTTTTAATAATAACTAATTTTTTTAAATGAAAACAAAACTACTCTTGCCTTTTAAGGCAATGTGCGGATGGATATCTACGGCACAAAACATCGAAATACCAGATGTGAACTTTAAAAAACATAAAATTACTACATTCATTGTTTTTTTAATGATTCTTTGTGTTGGGAATGCTCAGGAAGTATTAAAAACAACACATGTTTATGTTTTTAACCAAGATGTTAAGGACATAGAAATTATAATCTCTTCTATTCAAGGAGAAAAGTCAATTATATTAATGTCTGAAAATGATGATTTTAAAAGTTTTTTGACTCAGATTTCTACGATTAAGAAGGACTTTTTGATTGAATCTGTAAACTTTTTTTCTCATGGTAAACCAGGAAGTTTTTTTATAGGAAATGAAAAAATTGATATTGAAACTCTTTCAAAACCTCGACAAATGGGGTATTTATATGCTCTGAATATTTTTTTGAGTCAAAAAGGCAATTTTAACGTTTTTGCTTGTGATACAGGAAAGGGAATAATAGGAGAAAAGTTATATTCAAAGTTATCGGATTTGTCTAAATTTAAAATAGCGATGTCTAATAATAAGACCGGTGCTAATGGAGATTGGATTTTAGAGGTAAACAACGGAGAGCACTTAAAAGGATATTTAGATGTAGCATTTTTAGAAAAAAAATACAGGCATTCTTTACAAGAAATTGTTAGTGAGTATTGTGTAACTGAATTTTCAGAGACCCCTAATCCAATTCATGAATTCGCATACGATCCTTTAAATAATGATATTTATGGAGTTGTTGGTTCTTTTGGAGAATCTTCACTAATTCGCATCGATAAAAATGGAAATTTAATAAATGTTTCTTCGCCAACAAATCCATGGTATGAATCTGGAACTTATTTCTACCCTTATATAAGTACTGACCTTGCCTTTGCAAAGGATTCCGTTTATTTTCAAGTCAATGGGTTTATACTCGCAGCTTCGGATTTAAAATCTGAAACTATTTCTTTTAAAACGTCACATTCATTATCAGGAGAAAATGTATCGGGTTATGAGGCGGGAATGGCAGTTCGTGAGGGTATGATTTATACGACAGATGGGAATTCTTCAACGAACAATATTTGGAAATACGATCCGACTACAGGTCTTTCAGAGGTTGTTGTCACTGGGCTTCCAGGTGGTTCTTCTGATGGATTAGAGTATTGTAAAAGTACGGATAAGATGTATTTTATGTCCAAAGAATTTGGAGTGTATGAAATTGATATTATAAATAATTCCACCGTGCAAGTTGTCCCTTTCAGCGCTTTGATAGGTTCTCAATATGCAAATTTTTCGATTGATCCATTAGGAAAATATGCATATGTCCATCATGGAAATAGTATTGGAAAATATAATTTGTTAACAGGAGAAGGAGAGCTTATTGTTCAAGGATTTCAAGGGACTTCAAGGCAAGATCTACTGTTTGCAAAATCTTCGGGAGATTCAATGAATTACAGTTTGTATTTTGCAGGAACTTCGTTCTTATATGAATTAAGAGCTTTCGAATTTTTGAGTCCTAAATTAGAGGAGGTGGTTTCGGAATGTGAAGTTTTTATAGAGGCCCCTGTATACCGTGAGTGTGGTCTAGAAATTGTAGCAACAACAAGCACGGAATTTCCAATATCTCTACATGGTACTACTGTTGTCACTTGGACGTATAATGATGGAAATGGAACGATAGGCACCCAAACGCAAAATGTACTTGTAAAAGATATTATTGCACCAGTTCCGAATATAGAAACATTAGCAGATATTACAGCGGCATGTGATGTCACAAGTCTAGAAGCACCAACGGCTACCGATAATTGTAAGGGAACCATCACAGGAGTACATACCGTTAGCTTACCAATAAATGGTAATGGTACCACAACAGAAATCACCTGGACTTTTGACGATGGAAATGGAAACAGTACTACACAAACTCAATGGGTGATTATAGAAGACGTAGCTGCACCTGAACCAGATAAAGATTTAACAGATATTACAGGTCAGTATGATGTTTACTTAACAGCACCAACCGCCACAGATAATTGTGTAGGAACAGTAATAGGCGCCACTACAGACCCCGTACATTACGACGAAATAGGAACCTTTATTACCACTTGGTTTTTTGACGATGGATATGGAAATACGAGCAGTCAAACCCAAACCGTTATTATTGGAGAATCTGTAGAAAGTCATGGTTTTTCACCAAATGATGACGGAATTAACGACACTTGGACCATCGATGGAATAGAAACGTATCCGAAATGTAAAGTGCAAGTATATAACCGAAACGGTGCTAAAGTGTACGAAAAAGTAGGCTATAAAAATACCTGGGATGGTTATTCTAATACGGGGTCTCATAAAAAAATGATGTCCGGAGCCTATTATT
This sequence comes from Flavobacteriaceae bacterium, assembly GCA_016764435.1. Lineage (GTDB taxonomy): Bacteria > Bacteroidota > Bacteroidia > Flavobacteriales > Flavobacteriaceae. The sequence continues at coordinate 3,281 of JAESRX010000068.1, forward strand.
ATATCATTCAGTTTAATAAAAATGGATTGAAACCTACATCAGGTTGGTTGTATATTAATTATTAATTAGAACTGAGAAATTAGATTTTAGTGTTGATCTGTACGAAATCAACAACCGTCATCCTCGCGGAGGCGGTGAAACCATCATCAAAAAACAATAAAAATGAAAAATAGTATCATCATAAGTGCCTTTTTACTGCTAATTATGAGCAGTCAGATCCAGGCCCAACAAGACCCTTATTACATGTTGTATAAATACAATATGAACATCGTTAATCCGGCCTACGCAGGAAGTTCAAATTTCAGTGAATTAAGTACAGGATTTCGCATGCAATGGGTAGGCGTAGAGGATGCACCCAAAACGCAGTTCTTAAGTTATTCAGCGCCGCTAAAACGCAATTTAGGAATAGGACTGTCCGTAGTTAATGACGAAGTTTTTGTATTAAAAGAAACGGATATTACCTTGGACCTGTCGTATCATATTAAATTAAATGAGGACTACTTATTGTATTTCGGTTTAAAAGGAGGAGGTTCTTTTATCACTATAGATTTGACAAGAGCGAATGTCCAAAACGATCCATTATTTACAGAAAATCAAAGTTTTTTCAACCCAACCATGGGGGCAGGATTGTATTTAAAAAATGAAAAATTCTATCTTACCTTGTCTACGCCTAATTTTTTAAGTGGAGAACGGTATGAGAAAGAAGGGAATGTTCCAGTGGCTGCTACGGATGAATTACACCTGTATGTTGGAGGTGGGTACAACCTAGAGCTAACAGAAAAAATAACGTTTATGCCTTCCATTATGATGCGTTATATAGATGGGGTAGAAAACGCGTATGATTTAGCAGGGACCTTTGATTTTAACCAGAAAGTACAGGCAGGAATTAATGTTCGCTTGAACGAGGCAATCGCTATTTTTGCAATGACCAAAGTTATTGACCAAATGCAATTTGGTGTGGCCTATGAAAAATCAACAGAACAATCACGTGATTATACGGGAACAGGTACTTTTGAAGCGCTGTTGCGTTTTCGGTTTTTGTAAGGGGAAAAAGGACTCGTTTTAGAGTTGTATTATCCCATATTACAGGGAATTATAAGAATACTTTTTGACATAGGAAACAGGACGGTATGCTTCCTTTTCTATGCGATTAACAAGCCTCAAAGTTTACTCTTTGAGGCTTTTTAATGTTTTAGATGCTTGTTTACTGCTCAGAGTGACATGAGGATAAAGGCAGGTTATTCTCTGAGAAATAGTGTTTTTGTAAAAAGAAGAAAACTTAAATAGTTAGTAGCCGATGCAGGTCTCTTAATTTTTGGATTTAAGTGAGCATGACTATTTTTTTGTGTCCCACAATTTCTTACGACCGATAGAACTAGCTTGTTTTTCATTGTTTTGTAAGTTTAAAATCATCCTTCAAAACAATTAAATGGTGCTTTATAGCGACCATTTGTTTGGTCCATTTCTAACTCTTCTAGTTCCAATACTCCAGACAAACAGACATCCTGATTTTTAAATAATTTCATCCAGAAATCTCGTGGTTTTGTATTGAAAAAATCATCCAATTTCTTCTTGTCAAATACACCTACGACTAAGGTGTCTAACGTATCGGTTTTCCAAGTAGGCTTGTCGATTATTTCACAAAATAAATTCCAAAATTTGAGTTCCAAGGCTGCTAGAACTATCCATTTCTTATCTTCACATTGGTACACATTATAATTTGCCAACATACCACTTAAAATAGGAGTTTTCTGATACGATAACCCTCCGTCTAGCATGGCATTTGGAATGACGGCTAAGGAAGCTGAAGCATCACAGAGCGATAAATCTACAAATTGTGGTTTTTGGTGTAATTTCTGAGCCAATAAACCCGTTGTACAAGCGGCAACTAACTGATAAGAACCCCCTGCGATATCGGCCAATTGAAACCCTGGAATGATAGGTGTTCCGGAGGCATCTTTATTCAAACTTAACAAACCGTTTTCGGCAATAAAATTTAAGTCATGTCCCGCTTTATGACTTTTTGTAGCCATTTGCCCATATCCGGTAATTGAAATATACACAATATTTGGGTTGATCTGTTTCACGGTTTCGTAATCTAATTGAAAGGCCTTCATTACTCCAGGACGAAACTGCTCTATGAATACCGCCGCAGTTTGTATCATTTTCACTATTTTTTGATAGCCCTCGCGTGTTTCATAATCGATTAGGCATTGGTTCTTTGTGTGATTTAAAGAATGATATAGGGGAGATACCTCGTTTTTTTTAGCTTGAAAATACCGCGTGCCATCCAGTCTTTTAGGGCTTTCAATTTTAAAGATTTCCGCCCCCATTTGACTCAATAAGTGTGTGCCTAATGGTCCGGGTAATAACCGAGTGAAATCTATAATTTTTATGTTTTTTAAGGGAAGAGTCGGTGTCATTGTGAATGCTTGTGTCTTGTTGGTTTTAGGATTTAAGAGTATTATATGCGAGGGTAAGAGGCATTTCATTAGCGACTTACCTTTCTCTAGAGTCACTCGAATTTGACCGTTTTTTAACTATTTCAAGGGAATTCGAGTGAGATGTCCTGAGTCTTTTTTCAATGTCATATTTAAAGAAGCTGAGAGACCTATGTTTTGATTCTTGATGCGCTATTCATTTTTGCAGCTTTTCTTATGTTTGCAAACATTTCCTTAAATAAACTTCTAGAAATAAGGACTTTCATAATTTCATTGGTTCCTGCATATATTCTAGCCACCCTATTATCGGCATACATTCTGGCAATTGGATATTCCCACATATAGCCATAACCTCCAAATAATTGCAAGCATTCATCGACTACTTTTCCATGCATATCTGTCGCAGAATATTTAGCCATGGAGGCACTTTCAGCGGTTAGTTGGTGTTGGGATAATTCTACAATACAACGGTCTATAAATGATTGGTGTATCTGTACCTGTGTCGCGCATTCTGCGAGTTTGAATTGGGTATTTTGAAAAGCGGCAATTGGACGTTTAAAAGCGGTGCGTTCCGTGGTGTAAGCGATGGTGTCTTCTATGGCTCCTTCAGCTCCCGCTACGGCGGTAATTGCTACGGTTAGGCGTTCTCTTGCCAGTTCTGTCATCATTATTTTAAAGCCCATACGTTCCTCTCCCAACCTGTTTTCTTTTGGGACTTTTACATTGTCAAAAAATAATTCACAGGTGTCTTGACTTTTCATACCTATTTTTTTAAAGGGAACTCCCTTTTCATAGCCTTCCATTTCTGAATCCATAATCAGTAAAGTAACCCCTTCTTTTTCTGTTCCAGGATTGGTTTTTACGGCAATAATGGCCATGTCACACATGTATCCATTGGTGATAAAAGTTTTTTGACCGTTTACTAAATAATAATCTCCCTTATCCACAGCTGTCGTTCTCAACGCTTTTAAATCACTCCCACAGTTCGGTTCCGTCATTCCGATAGCCGTGATTATTTCTCCGGTGGCCATTTTGGGTAAGTATTCGGATTTTTGAGCTTCGGTTCCATAGTTGAGTATATAGGGAGCTACGATGTCTGAGTGCAATGAAAACCCAGGACCGGTAATGCCTTTTTTTGCAAACTCTTCTATTAATAAAGCGTTGAATGTAAAATCAAGACCACCCCCTCCGTATTCAGCAGGCATGTCTATGCACAGCAAGCCAAGGGCTCCGGCGCGTTGCCATATTTCACGGCTGACCATGCCATTTTTTTCCCATTCGTCTATGTGATCAATCACTTCGTTGGAAATAAAATCTTGTATCATTTCACGCATCATTTGATGTTCTTCAGAAGCGTAATTATTTCGTTTTAATAAGGTGTCTTGTAACATGGTGTCTGTTTTATTTGTCGTTAGTTTTTTTCTTGGTGATGGATAGATTATTGTTTCCCGTAGTTCCTCCTTGTGATGTCTGTTTGTAGGATGTGACTTTCTCCATTTCAACATTTTGAAGGAAGAACGATTGTGGAAATTTCTCTAGCATATTCATTGCGTATTATTAAGACGCATAAAATACCCGTCCACCTGCAGCGGTGGAAATTCGTTTTTTTAAACTGTGAGGAAGTTCAAATCGTTTTCCGTGTTTCTGGCTTAAAAATAAGCTGTATTTTTCAAATTCTTCCCCGCCAATATAATCGATGTATGAAAGTACTCCTCCGGTATGAATAGGGAATCCTAATCCTAAAACGGAGCCTATATCAGCATCTTTTGCTTCTTTTAACACCCCGGATTCTAGGCATTTATAAGCATCAATGACCATGGAAAATAACAAGCGTTTCCCTATTTCTTCTTCGTTAAAAGTGTTGTTTACAGGGAATATAGTTGCCCATTCTTTCCAGAGGTGTTTGGTCTCGTTTAGTGGATAGTCATAAAATCCTTTACCTTCCTTTTTACCCGTTCTTTGATGTGTATTTACAAGAGTGTTTATGGTGGCTTTTAATCCTTTTTCATAGGCGTCAAGGTTTGGGTTTTCATTCATAATTAGAAGCATTAATTTTAAATTCACTTCGTCTGAAATGGCAAGAGGTCCCACGGGCATTCCTATTTTTTTTGCCACGTTTTCTATTAGGGCAGGAGGGATCCCTTCAGAGAGCATACCAATCCCTTCATTTACAAATTTACCAAACACACGGGAAGTGAAAAAACCACGCCCATCGTTTACAACGATAGGAATTTTTCTAATTTGAGTTACAAAATCCATGGCGATTGCTAAGGTTTTATCGCTGGTCTGTTCTCCTACAATTACTTCTACTAATTTCATTTTTTCTACGGGAGAAAAGAAATGTAATCCAATAAATTGACTCGGTTTTTTAGAAGCCTTTGCGAGTTGTGTGATTGGAATAGTAGAAGTGTTAGATGCGTAAATGACTGCTTCAGAAATCACCGCTTCCGTGTTTTTAGTGATGGTGTTTTTTAAGGTTTCGTTTTCATAAACAGCTTCTATTACTAAATCACATTCCGAGAGGTCTGAGAGGCTATTTGAAGGAGAAATTAAGGCTAACAACTTGGTGATTTTATCCGCTGTAGTACGTCCTTTTGCTAATTTTTTATCCTCTTGTTTTTTGATGTAGTGAATGCCTTTTAAACTGGATTTATGGCTGACATCGTTTAAAATAACACGAATCCCCGCCTTAGCACTTACATAGGCGATTCCGCTGCCCATCATCCCTGCACCTATAATTCCTAGGGTGTTTATTTTTTGTGTTTCAAATCCTTTTGGCTTTGATTTTCCTTTGGATGCTTCCCCCATAAAAACAAATCCCGTACGGATAATATTCTTGGTTTCTTTGCTAAATAAAGTATGCACAAAATGGCGGGCTTCTACTTCTAAACCTTTCTCTATCCCACAACCTGCGCCGTAATAAATAACGCTCAGTGCATTTTTTATATGTGGTTTGTTTCCGTGGGTAGTTTTGTAAGCCATGGCATTAGAGACACTAAAGAATTCTGTACTCCCAGAAATTTGACCTACGCCCATCGGAGTTCCTGGGATTTTAAAGCCTTTTACATCCCAAGGTTGTACGGTGTTTCCTTGGTTTAATATCCATTTTTTTGCCAATGCGTTGATGTCATCTTCGGGTGAACAGAGGGCGTCTACAAGGCCATCTTTTAAGGCTTGCTTAGCGCTTAGTTTTTTAGATTGTGTAATGTATTGAATTGTTTTTTGAATCCCGATAAGTCGTAAGTAGCGCTGCGTTCCTCCGGCACCAGGGAACAAACCAATGGAACATTCCACCAGTCCAATGCGGTTTTTAGGATGATCTGTCATAATCCGATGGTGACAATTTAATGCAATCTCACAGCCTCCACCAAATGCCAATCCATTGATAGCCGCTACTACAGGTTTTCCACAAGTTTCTATAGCACGCATGTTTTTATGGGTTTCCATAAACATGTCAAAACAGTCTTCTTTTGAATTGTTGTAGTTCAAAAACCATTTTAAATCACCACCAGCAATAAAATCATTCTTGGCAGAATTTATGACAATTCCTACTACATTTTTATCGGAAATAGCGAGTTTCATGGTTTGAAAAAATTCATCCATGGTGGTCTTATTCATTATGTTTACTGGAATATCGGCTACATTCCAGGTAACAAATGCAATGCCGTCCGTGTCTATATGGTATTCTATATGCGTCATTCTTGTTGCTTTAAAAGGTTAAATACGTTCTATAATTGTGGCGATTCCCATGCCTCCTCCTACACATAGAGTCGCGAGTGCTGTGTTTTTTTTTTGTCGTTCTAATTCGTCCAAGGCGGTTCCTAAAATGATACATCCCGTAGCGCCCAACGGATGCCCTAAGGCAATGGCTCCTCCGTTTACATTCACTATCGATGGGTCTATATTTAAATTATCCATCAGTCGGAGTGGTACTACTGCGAAGGCCTCATTTATTTCAAATAAATCGATATCACTGACTTGCATTCCTGCGTTTTTTAACGCTTTTTTAGTGGCAGGAGTAGGACCTTCCAACATAATCAAAGGTTCTGAACCAATCACCGCTCCCATGGTTATTTTCGCTCTTGGTTTTAAGCCTAGTTTTTGCCCTATTTCTTTATTCCCAATTAACATCAGAGCCGCACCGTCTACTATTCCAGAAGCGTTTCCAGCATGGTGTACATGATTTATTTTTTCTATTTCTAAGTAGGTATCTATGGCGGTTTGATCGAAGAGCATGTCTCCCATTTTTTGAAAGGCAGGTGTTAATTTTCCTAAGGTTTGTACGGTTGTATTTACTCGGATGTATTCATCTTTTTGTAAGAGTGTAAAACCATTGATGTCTTTGATTGGGATTATTGAGTTTTCGAAATATTTGTGTTTTTGGGCGTAGGAAGCACGTTGCTGTGATTGTACCGCAAAACTGTCTAAATCATTTCGAGAATAGCCATATTTAGTGGCAATTAAATCTGCAGAAATCCCCTGGGGAACAAATTTTCCAAATGCCGCATTAGGTTCCATCACCCAGGCTGATCCATCGATCCCCATAGGTACTCTGGACATGGATTCTACACCGCCCGCGATGATTAAATTTGACCAGCCAGATTTGATCATCGCTGCCGCCTGATTCACGGCTTCTAAACCAGAGGCGCAATAGCGGTTTAATGATACGGCTGATACATGGTTTCCATAGCCCGATTCCTGAGCCGCTACTTTGGCTATATTTCCTCCTTGTTCCCCTGCTTGTGTAACGCATCCCATAATAATATCTTCCACTAATAAAGTGTCTAAATTATTTCTGGTCTTTAGGGCTTTTAATAAGGCGGTAGTTAACTGAACAGGGCTCACTTGTGATAGTGAACCTGTAGGTTTCCCGATTCCTCTTGGAGTACGAACGGAATCGTAGATATATGCTTCCATAAATTGGATTTTTAAAGATTGATGTGTTTTTCGATACATGTGACCGACTAGTTACAAATATATAATATTTTTTGTAATAGGCAAGTATTCAGTCATTGACAGTTTTTTTCTACAAGTTACTCTAAAAAAAGTACTTTGAATTTAGGTAACGAAATACTAAGGTTATGGTGTTTTACAGGGTATTTATCTAGTGAACTATTTGGAATCTTATGCTAAGATGGCCTGTATTATGACTTGACGCGGGGGATTACTTTGAGGTGTTTTTTGAGAGAAGAGAATGTCCAATTTAAGCAAATGAATGTAAAAAAAAGCGGATTTTGATCGGCTGAAGTTTGGAGTCTTTATAAATATACAGCGTGGAATAGGAGTGTTTAAAAAAGATAAAAAGGGAAGGTTTGTTCGGTACTGTTTCTGTGAAAATGTTTTTTGTTAACGATGTTTAGGGAACAGAACCACCCTAAGTAAATACTTTTAAAGAGACTTTTAGAATAAGAAGACGGTATAAAGCGCTATTTTGAAAACAGGAATAATTGTAGTATCCTTGTTGATTACCAATGCTTAAAACGGGAAATTTACATTGATTTTAATTTGTATAAAACGGTAAAGCCATGAAAAATTTACATAGAGAAGAGACTTTTTATTTTGATTATTCTTCAGAGATAATCCAAGGTATTCTTTTGAAAATTGGAAGAAAAGAAGGAGGGTCAGATTTAGATTTTGCCATCAGAGCGTACACATACGTTCGAGATTATTGGCCGTATTATCCGTATCGTTTTAGTCTTCAAGAGGAGGACTGGAGATCCTCTAAAATTGCCCAGCAAAAGACTGGGCATTGTTTGGATAAAAGCATTCTTTTAATCAGCCTTTTAAGAGCTGTAAACATCCCTGCAAAATTGGGATTATCACGGGTGAGAAATCACATTGCAGTGGAACAAATTGTAGAGAAATTTGGCTCCGACGAATTGGTTCCTCATGGTTATGTTGCTGTTTTTTTAGAAGGAATATGGGTCAAAGCCACGCCTGCTTTTAATAAAGAATTATGTCTAAAAATGGGTGTTCATGCCTTGGATTTTGATGGGAAGACGGATGCTGTCTTTCAAGAATTTGATGCCCAAGGTACTAACTCGTTTATGGAATACTTGGAGGATTATGGCACATTTGATACGGTTCCCTTGGAATATATGTTCCAATTAATGTGTGAGACCTATCCTATGCTTTTACAGAAAGGGGTGAAAATGGGAGATATTTTAGACCTGTCTCTGTTGTAAAACACACTTTTTTTTTGATTTAAAACACAATGAATAGGTGATAGAGGATTTTAGGGATTTGTTAGGATTATAACGGTCGTATTGGGCACTGTTTCTACGCTGGAAGTACTCTATAAATTAGTATTGAAATCTGTTGTTTTTGGAAATATAATGGCGCTAATTATACTAAATTATGATTGCCTATATTTGCGGGTAACTAAACCAATAATAACCCGTGAAAAAAGATAGAGCAGCCACCGAAGAACGTATTTATACTGCCTTTTTAGATTTATTAGAAGAGAAGGGGCCACAAGGCGTTGGAATTAATGCGATTGCTAAAAAGGCGGGCGTATCTAAAGAATTAATTTATCGCTATTTTGGAGGGATGAAAGGGCTTTTATTGCAATTGGCAAAAAAAGGAGATTTTTTCAAATCTATTGTTGATTATGATAGAGAGGATACGAGTAAAGAATACCATAAAAATATTACGGCGCAAGGAACGAAAGAATTGCGTGAAAATGTATTGGCTCAGGAATTACTTCGTTGGCCATTGATTGAAAATAATGAAAACACCAAGGAACTTTTTAAGTTTACAAACGCTCAAGTAGGCGGTGTTTTTCAAGTAGATGAAAATAATAAGCCTCTAAATCATGCATTTCAGCTGATGATTGGCGGTTATATTTACTTTACATTGCTTTCTAAGTTTAATAAGTCTTTCATTTCTACGGATTTACACGACCCTAAAACATGGGAGAATTTTGATGAAGCAATTGCACAAACTATTGACTTTTATCATAAAAAAGAAAAAGAATAGCGTTTACATTTATCCAGTAATTAACAATTTTTAAAACTCAACAATTACTGAAAAACATGAAACGGTTCACTCTGTTAGCGGTCTTATTTTTGCTAAAATATTCGCTAGTTGCACAATCTATCCAGCCTTCCAGAACGGTAGGGGATCAATTTTTAAACTTCGATTTTGAATCGTTGTACACTATTAGTAAAGGAGATGATGGGAAGACGACTCATTGGACCATTCCGAACACGTTAATTCGGTATGGATTGGGAGATACTTGGGAAGTGCACTTACTGATTCCTTTTTCTAAACAAAATCAAACGAGAAACCGTGAAACACAGCCTAGTGTTTATGGATTGGACGCCTTTAATATTGGCTTGGCTAAAAAGTTATGTGTACAAGATGGTTTACGTCCATCTATGGTCTTAATGACACGGGTTACACTCCCCGGAGGAGACCAAGTATTGGCGTTGAATAACACTTCCATTCGAGGTTCTTTAAACTTCGGTTACCAGTTAAATAACGCAACTAAAATCACCACAAATATTGGCTATAAATACAATCCTATGATAGGGAATGCAGCTTATTATATTTCATACCTGACCTATAATTTTAATCCTCAATATTATGTCTATTTAGAATTATTAGGTGATTTTAACACCAATGAATTTGTAGGGAACGATATCAATGTAGGGGTTGGAAATAAGTTTACAAAAAAATTGTGCTTGGCACTTTCTGTTTCTAAAAGTACGGTACATGATTCTTATAATTTTGGAGGTGTGTTTACGTGGAGTGTTGGAGTGATTTAATCTCCCTTAAGCTTTTTTTGTTGCGATTATCAGGCTTTTATAAAGTAGTATGACCGCGTGTATAGCGATCTATACATGGTGGTAATGACCTTGTTTTTCGAATCCCTATTCCTAGGTTCTTGTCTCTAGGCGCTACTTAAATTAAAACTTATAGACCAGTTTTTTTAAATAGAGACGTTTCTTTTTATAATCTATAATTCCTTTTCCTTTTTCTAGTATATCCGCTCCTAAAATTCCGTCTATAGGATGTTCTGATTGTTGTTTTAAAGCAGTGTTTACATGGGTGAGGTCAAAAACGACCAAAGGGAGGGAGTGGTATCTCCAATCTTTAATTTTTATGGAGTTTTTAGGTGATAATTTGGTATCCATATCCACAGCTCCAGCACCGGCGGCTTTCGTATCTGTATCTTCGACTTCCAAGTTAAATTTATCAATGCCTTCAAAACCAACACAAGAACTAGAAGCGCCAGTATCCAATATAAAACGTCCTTTTACACCATTTATCATGGCTTTTATCTCCAAGTGTTTGGTGGCCATGCTGCGTAGCTTTATGGAAGTATAGCCTTTTCTTTTTAAGATCGATTTCAAGCGCATTTTAGTGGTTTAAGGTATAAATCTATGGATTTAATTTTTAGTAGCTCAAATTTCACATGAAAATATATTACGTAATATTCTGGTAATTAAATAGATGAGTGTTTATTGGTGAATCTAAAATTTTTAATATTCGTTTTTATATTGATAGTAATTAGTTTAATATCAATGGAATCAGTTATTTTTTTAGAATTTATTTTAAAGTTTTACTTTTACGATGTAAACTAAAATACGAAGGACTACGGTTTGGAAACATGGTGTATGTCTTTGAAAGATCTTCCATAGTTTTTCCTGTTTTTCGAAAATCAGTGTCGCCAAAGGTTAAACATCTAGTGACATTCTCTATAGTTTTAAAAATCTTATTTTTCAGAAGGTATTTCTTTACAAATGGGAAAAAAATGCTTCAATTTATGTTTTGATAATATTCTATACTTTGAATCCTTTCCTGGTTGTTTTAATATTTTGTTTCCCCGATTATTAATATTATAAGTAGTATTTATTCTTAATTAGAGGCGAAATAGGAAGTGTTGAAATCTGATCTTCAAATGTAAACCCTGCCTTTTTACATCAACTAAATTTGTTTTTTATTTATGGAACTCTAATATATTTAGAGTTTCCTGTAAGTATTCAGTACCAAGCTAAATCTTATTAATTTTTCCTTTTATCTCTTGAGTTTTTGCAATATCTTCGTGTTTTAGCATGTTTTTAATTTTGTGTGTCAGAACTTAAAAGCACAACGAAAACCGAGGTTAATCTTGGTTTTTATATATCTGAATATCTGTAAATGACGGAGCTGAAATTTATGTTATACGAACAAAAAAACGAGTTAATCGATGCAATGTTTTTACAATTGGGACGTAAATGTCAAGAGATTATAAAATTATCATTTGCACTAAAAACCATAGCGATGGTTACTCAGAAATTAGGAGTGACCTACGGGGTTGCTCGCAAAAAGAAATCGCAATGTATCGGACAACTGACCAAACTTGTTCGAGATACGGCGACATTTGACCATTTAAAAAACGACTAAAATGAAGGAAGAATTATACAGATCATTTGATGCTTATTTACAAGGCGAATTAGAAGGCAAAGATTTAGCCTTGTTCGAAGGGAAACTAGTAGGTGATTCTGAATTTAAAAAGGATTTCCAAGCCTATTCCGAGGTGGAGAAATCATTAAAATCTAGGTTGGGGAATGTTCGCCAAGAGCAAGCGCTACGGGCAACCCTAAATAAGTTAAGGACCCAAGAAAAAGGGACTCCAAAAGGCCTAGTTTTTAACCTTAAAAAATATGTATGGATAGGGGTTGCAGCGAGTCTTTTAGTCTTGTTTTCTGTTTATGTTTTTAAGGATGCTCAAGTACCTAGATATATAGAATATGCGATGCATCAGCCCTTAGAAATAGGGGATAGAGGTACGGATAATTCGCTTTCAGAAGCGGCAGTAAAGGCGTTTAATGAAAAAGATTATGCGAGGGCAGTAAAGGAATTAAGAATGTTAACAGCAAGTAATCCACAACATGTAGAATGGCAATTATACTATGGGATTTCCTTAATAGAAACAGATAAAATAGCGACGGCCGTGACCATTTTAGGATCGGTAGCAAGTGGTTCATCAGGCTATAAATACACGGCGCAATGGTACACAGCACTTGGGTATTTAAAAGCGGGAAAAATAGATTGGTGTAAAGGCGTTTTAGAAGAAATGCCTGTAGAAGCTGCTATTTATGAGAAAGCCCAGGAATTATTGGATCGCTTGTAAAGAAGAAAATCAGCGTTTTTTTTTCTAAATAATAACCTACATTTGCCCCATGATAATTACCGATACACACGCACATTTATACAGCGAACAATTTGACGAAGACAGGGATGCAATGATGCAACGCGCATTAGATGCTGGCGTGAGCCGCCTGTTTATACCAGCAATAGATAAGGAGAGTTATGACAGTATGATACGATTAGAAAAATCATATCCAAACAATGCTTTTTTATTATTAGGATTACATCCAACCTATGTAAAAGAAAACTTTCGCGAGGAATTGGATTTTATCGCCCAAAAACTGGAAGCGCGTTCTTTTTATGGAATCGGTGAAATTGGAATAGATTTGTATTGGGACCGTACTTTTTTAAAGCAACAGCAAGAAGCGTTTAAAACCCAAATTCAATGGGCTAAAAAATATAAACTGCCGGTAATTATTCATTGTAGAGATGCTTTTGATGAAATATTTGAAGTATTGGAAAGTGAAAAAGGGGATGATTTATTCGGTATTTTTCACTGTTTTACTGGAACTTTAGCACAAGCAAAACAAGCTATTTCTTACAATTTAAAACTCGGAATTGGAGGCGTAGCTACCTTTAAAAATGGTAAGATAGATAGGTTTTTAAACGAAATTGCATTAAAAAATATCGTCGTAGAAACTGATGCTCCTTATTTAGCACCTACGCCATACAGAGGAAAGCGTAATGAACCGAGTTATATTGTAAAAGTGATTGAAAAATTAGCAACTATTTACCAAATTACTTCTCAAGAGATAGCAGCTGTAACTACGCAAAACTCAAAAGATATTTTTGGAATCTAAACACACAGCATATTGTAAAACGCCCATTGGAGTGGCTACAATTATAGGAGATTCTGAGGGAATTTCTAGCATTACTGTGTCAGACATAAAAGTCGAAATTTCTTCTGAGGTACCTGATTGCCTTCAGGATTGTGTTCAACAATTAAATGAATACTTTGCCAGTGAACGTACTTTTTTTGAATTAAAACTTCATCCAAAAGGGACGGAATTTCAACAGAAAGTATGGAGAGGATTATTGGATGTTCCTTATGGGAAAACACGTTCTTATTTAGAACAATCCAAGCATTTAGGCAATGCGAAAGCCATAAGAGCAGTGGCGACAGCTAACGGAAAAAATCCTTTATGGATTGTGATTCCTTGCCATAGAATTTTGGGTTCGGACGGTTCATTAACAGGATATGCAGGAGGTCTATGGCGTAAGAAATGGTTATTGGAATTAGAAGCTCCTAGTAGTCAGCTTGAACTGTTCTAATTTAAGGTTTATTTTTAAAATTTTCTATTTGGATTTTTTTATTAACTTTGGTGAGTTGTTATTTAGATATTAAAGGTATAAATGGAAATAGCCATAATCCCTCGTTGGATGTTAAAATTTTTTTCGGAGAACTATGCGCAGCAGTATAATTTAAATATTTTATTAAGTAATATATTAGTGTGGTTACTTTTTTTTATTTTTAAAAATTCACTGTTGCAATTTTTGTCTTATATACCACATTATTGTTTAATAGATAGAGTGATGGGCTTCGCCTGTCCTGTTTGTGGGGTTACCCGTGCTTTCTGTGAAATTTCTAAAGGAGATCTTGGAGCGGCGTATCTGTTAAATGCAGCGAGTATTATGGTGGCGCTATTTTTTATAGCTCAAATCCCCTTAAGACTGGTCTCTTTATTCAATAGTAACTATATTGATAAGGTGAATTTAATTTCTAAATATGGGGGTCGCATCGTTTTGATAGTGATCCTGTTAAATTGGAGTATCAAATTAATTATAAATCTTTAAAAGAAAATCAATGGCAAATTTATCCTGTCCAAAGTGTAGTGAATTAACGCGTAAAGGCGGTTACAAAGCATGGCAAATTATTGTAGCAATCTGTTTCTTCCCACTTGGGTTGTTAGCATTATTAGCAGACAAAAATCCTACTACCTGTCAAAAATGTAATCATACTTGGCAAGCGTAATGTTATACATCGCTCTTTTATAGTTTTAAAAGAGTGGTGTTTTTTACAGTTTAAACTGCCTGTGTTGGGGCCTTACTTATCTTTATCCTTTTACATTGGATAAAAAAAAGAGAAGTAACAATTACCAATCCACCTACGGATTGATAAAGTACTTCCCTTTTATATCTCTTAATTTTAGTGAAATAACAATCAATAAAAATCAACTAAATCAAGAGGATAGTTACTGTGTTTAGTCCATGAACGTAACAACACCATTTGTTACATCATACACAGCACCTACAATTTCTATTTCGTTGGCACGCTCCATTGCCGCAAGTATCGGACTATTTACTCGAATTTTATCAATGGATAATTTTACATTTAACACTGCTGTCTTTTCTATACCAATGGCTTCGTCAGTGTCTTTTTCTTCTTTTATTATTTTTACCGCAGGCTGAATTTTATCCAATAAGGTGGTAATATTACCCAGTTGTACGTCTTGGTATGCAGCAGTGACAGCACCACATTTAGTATGGCCCATCACCATTACTATTTTAGATCCTGCTACTTTACAAGCGTATTCCATAGAGCCTAAAATATCGTCATTTACTATATTTCCAGCGATTCTTACACTGAAAATATCGCCAATTCCTTGGTCAAAAACTAGTTCTGCGGGTACGCGTGAATCAATGCAACTTAGAATGACCGCAAAAGGAAATTGTCCGGTACTTGTTTCTAATACTTGGTCTTTTAAATTACGTTGTGCTTTTAAATTTTGAGCAAAGCGCTTGTTTCCTTCTACTAATATATGATGTGCGTCCTTAGGAGTTAAATTATCCTGGATCAGTTTTGTTTGAGTTCTCATAGGGTGTGTTTTAATAAATTATTGTCGGTGTTCTTTAATCCATGCGATACAGTCATCAAAATCTGTAAACAGCTGGTCTTTTGGAACAAGGTCAGGGATAATATCTATACGCTCTAATAAGTATTTCGGTTGTTCTAATACATCTACTAACAATACTTTTTTGTCTTGTCTTACGAGTTCTACTAAGGTGTCTTCTAAGGCGTACAATCCAGATTGATCTATGTATTGCATGCGGTCCATCCGTATAATTATCGTGTGTGCTGTATCTGGAATTTGACCCATTAATCGTAGGAAATCACTTGTAGATCCAAAAAATAAAGGACCTTTGATATGTTTGATAAAGACTTCCTCTTTTAAGTGTTCTGGGAACTCTTTTTCATCTGCCCAGGCAGTTTCTTTTTTAAGTGATTTTACATCGGAACGTTGCGCTGTTAAATCACCGATCTTTTTCATAAACATTAAAGAAGCAATGATCAATCCAATACCTACTGCGTAGACTAAGTTCCAAACCGATGAGAGTACCATAACAATGAGCATTATAATCACTTCAGGTCTTGGCATATATGGGATGGCTTTTAATCCCTTGTAATCCATCACTCCTATTCCTACGGTGATTAAAATACCGGCCAATACGGCTGCTGGTATTTGTGAGGCGATAGGACCTAAGGCAAGTAGTATTATTAATAATAACACCCCAGCAACCATTCCTGACAACCGTGTTTTTCCTCCCGCATTTATGTTCACAACGGTTCGGATGGTGGCGCCAGCTCCTGGGATACCTCCAAATATAGCAGCGATACTATTTCCTATTCCTTGACCTATTAATTCCCTGTTAGGATTGTGCTTGGTCTTGGTCATATTATCTGCAACCACTGAGGTTAGTAAAGAATCAATGGCTCCTAATAATGCCAAGGTCAAAGCGGTAAATATATAGGGAGCAATACTATTTAAATTGAACTCCGTAAATATTCCAAAATTAGGCAAGGGTATCCCGCTTGGGATTTCTTCTATAGGCCTGTAATCTAAGTTGAAACCGATGGCAATTCCCGTCATTACGAGCAGTGCAACTAAAGTGCTCGGTATTTTTGTGGTAATGCGCTTAAATCCATAAATTATAAGGATAGTCCCTAAGGCTAATAGTAATTCTAACCAGTTTATGTTTTGTAAAGCACGGGGTAATATTTTTAGTGTTCCAATAACTCCAGAAGCATCTTTACCCGCGAGGGTTTGAGCTTCTTTTGTGATTTTTTCTATCGTAATATAGTCAGCTTTTTTAACGGTTTCTTTAAAATCATCTATGATTAAAGTTCCTTTCCCTATTTCTTCATGTAGAATGTTTTCGAGAATTACTTGTTGTGCTTTAAGTTCATAACCTGTAACATAGGCCTGGTCTTCCTTTGGGTAATACCCAATAGAAGGTAGGATTTGTGTGATTAAAATGATGACACCAATAGCGGTCATAAAACCGGAAACAACGGGGTAAGGGATGTATTTAATGTATTTTCCTAAGCCTATAAATCCCAAGCCAACTTGGATGATTCCGGCTAGTAAAAATACGGTTAAAATGGCAGGTAATGCCTTGCTTATGTCGCCGTTAAAAGTAGCAACGATCCCTGCTATGACCACCATACTTACGGCGGTCATAGGAGCAGTTGGTCCTGATATTTGGGTATTAGTACCTCCAAAAAGGGCCGCGAAAAAACTGACAAATATAGCTCCTAAAAGCCCTGCACTCGGACCCAAACCAGAACTAACTCCAAAGGCAAGTGCTAGTGGTAAGGCTACAATTCCGGCGGTAATTCCTCCGAATAAGTCTCCTTTAAAATGTTTGAAATTAAAAATCTTCTTCATGAATCTATCTTATTTATTAGTTGCTGTCAAGAGGCCTCATTATTTTTGATGAATGGCTCTTGAATTTTATTTTTTATTAGGTTCTATTTTTCCATAGGAATACTATTTCCCAATGGTATTAATTGAGGAAATGTCATTGTAACTGGAAGTGCTTATGTTTTTTTTTTAGCTAAAAATCAAGCGTATAGAGTCCCTTTTAGTGTTTTTTTTAGTCTTCATACATGAGGTCATTTTAAAAAATTAAAAACCATTTCTGTATAAAAATCGGTGATGGCCTCACTATCTTTACTTGTATCGGTGAGTTTAGGCAAGTGCTCTGCAAAATAATTCTGTTGATGCGCACCTTCTATAACGGTTGAGATAAGCATGTGTGGGTATTTATAATGTGGCTTTATCTCTAATACAATAGCACTCACTCGTTGTACAACGCCTATGTACGCTTTAAAACAACCACGTTTATTTTCTTCGTCTACATTTTTTGTGTGATATGCTTTTATGGATTCAGAAAAAATAATTTCACTTAATAAGACTTCGTTGATATACCCAAAGGAATTATCCTCTTTTATTTGCTGGGTTAAAATTAGAATAGCACTTTTTAAACGCTCTTCTGGCGATTTAATATTGGTCGTAGCAAACACCAATCTATAAGCCATCCAGGACCAATACCAACTCGTTAAATAGACTAATAAGGTATGTTTGTTTTCGAAATAACGATAAATTGAACTCTCGTTGGACTGGATACGCTTTCCTAATTTTCGAAAGGTGAAATTTTCAAAACCAATTTCATGAATCAATGCAATACTATTCGAAATTATCTTTTGCCCCAATGCGGAAGAATCAGGGTTTTTAGCATATAATTCTGGATCAATTTCGATTTGTATATGTAAGTTTTGCATGTAATATTAATTTATCTGGTCGCAAATATAATAGTATTACTATTAAAACAGATAGTTTTAATGTTAAATTATTGTAAAGACTAGTCGTGATAAGGGGTACAGGCTTAGTTTTTTTATTTTTACAATATAATATTGTAATATTATTGATTAATTAGTGGGGTAATTATTGTTTATTCCTTGGTAATTCTCTGAGGAAATGTTTTTTTTCAGTCGTATTTTCTGATTTTATAAGTGTTATTTTCCTTGGCTTATCTCCTGTTTTAATCCCGTTAAAACTCAGGGATTAAATCTCAGTACTCAATTCTCTTTTTCCTATCTTTGCCACATAATTTACTACATGAGCATTACATTACTTTCGTCGCCTTTACAAGGTTTTACAGATTTTAGATTTAGAAACGCTTTCCAAAAACACTTTGGAGGGATTGATACTTTTTACGCACCGTACATCCGTTTGGATGGGAAATCTCAAATTAAAGCATCGTATAAACGGGACTTGGCACCAGAAAATAACGAGACCATTCATTTGATTCCTCAGGTTATGACAAATGATGCCGATGGTTTTTTATTGGTCGTAAAGTACATTCAAGAACTAGGCTATAAGGAGTTGAATTGGAATTTGGGTTGCCCATATCCAATGGTTACTAAGCGAGGAATGGGGTCAGGATTAATTTGTGATCCTTCAAAAATAGATGCAATTTTAAAAAGAGTACACGAGGAAACCGATGTGATCGTCTCTATGAAAATGCGGATGGGCTATGAGGAACCAACCGAAATTTTAGATGTATTTCCTATTTTAGAAAAGTACCCTATTAAAAATATAGCGATTCATGCACGTATTGGAAAACAATTGTACAAAGGAGGTGTTAACTTAGACGCTTTTCAGGATTGTATAGATGCTAGCAAGCAAAAAATTTATTACAATGGAGATATTACCTCTGTTGAGAAGTTTAAGGAGATGCAAACACGTTTTCCTTCCATAGATCATTTTATGATAGGCCGTGGGCTTATTGCAGATCCTTTTTTACCGAGTATGATTAAAAATGATAGCTTGGTGTATCCTGAAAATAGAGCGACTATATTTAGAGAATTTCACGACGAACTTTATCAAGAATACGATGCATCTTTGTCTGGTCCAGTACCCATTAGGATGAAAATGTTAGGTTTTTGGGAATACTTTTCTCAATCATTTTCTGATCCTAGAAAAACATATAAAAAAATTAAAAAGGCTGGGAATGCTAGAAATTATCACAAGGCGGTGGATGCTATTTTTTCTGAAAACAGCTTTTCCTAGGGTGTTTTATCGTACGGAGTACTACTTTTTTTAGAGATTTGTAATAGAATCTTCGGGGTGTTTTATAGTAAACCTAAATTGCTTGGTTACACAGGATATTTGGTTGTTATAGAAGTCTCCTAGGAGTTTGTATACTATTGAAGATAGTTTAGTAATAGTGATTCAGGTATCACTACAGTGTATCTCTAGGCTCTTTTAAAAAGGGAAATTATTGTTTTTAAAGTGGCGCCTAAACAGCCTTTATGGTGTAGAGAATTCACTAGGGAATAAGGGAACTCAACAGCGTATTCGTTTTTCTGAAAAAGGAAGTCTGTGTACGCCTACAACTCTTTAAGACATGGTTGCTTTCTACGGTACTCCACGTTCTTAATACATGACTTAATACAACAAATGTCCATTTAATTCGTTTCAAAAAGCATGAGCAGCTATACCCCAAAATCGTACAGTAAATTAGAAGAAAATATCAACGTAGTATCGCATGGCGTTGGTTTTGTGTTCAGTCTGATTGGGCTTGTTTTATTGGTGCTAAAAGCAAGTCAAGTAGGGACGGCCATTACTATAGTTAGCGTGAGTATTTACGGGGTGAGCCTGATTCTTTTATATGCGGCATCTACCACTTATCATGCGGCAAAAACACCAACGCTTAGAGAGCGTCTTAATATTTTTGATCATGCGTCTATTTATGTGTTGATAGCAGGAACCTATACGCCTTTTACCTTGCTGGTATTAGATGGTTGGGTGGGCTGGACCATATTTGGCATCTCGTGGGGAATTGCATTGCTAGGGGTCATCCTAAAATTATTTTTTACGGGACAATACGATCGGGTATCTACCATTGCATACGTTGTGATGGGTTGGATTATTGTACTAGCTATCAATCCTCTGATGGAAAATTTAGTATCGGAAGGCTTGTGGTTATTGTTGGCCGGAGGTGTGAGTTATACGCTTGGTGCCGTACTCTACAGCATTAACAAGCTCCCTTTTAATCATGCTATTTTTCATTTCTTTGTCCTTTTTGGGAGTCTGGCGCATTTTATGGCGGTATATTTCTTTGTCTTATAGGTTGAGTACATTTTCTAGAACTTTTTTATTTACCTATAAACTAAGGTGTTATGTAAGGTAGGGGGCCGTTAGTTTATCGCTCTACAAACGCGATGTCATTTTAGTTTTCTTAGAATTACAGACTTTGATTGAAGTTGTTTTTTTAGTGTAATTTTATTTTTTTTCAAGAGGCAGTTAATAGATTGTCTGTATATTGTCGTAAAATTTTAATAGAGATGAATAAATTAGGAGGTGTTTTACTACTGCTTGTAGTGTTTTCAATTAGCACCATTAGCTGTCGCAAGGAAATTAAAAAATCAGTTGAAAAATCGGAACAAAAAGACTTGCTATATCATCCCGAAGAGGATGCACAATCCGAAATAGATAAGGCCATTTCTAGGGCAGCTTTGGAAGGGAAACATGTACTCTTACAAGTAGGAGGGAACTGGTGTGGCTGGTGTATTTTATTTGATAAAAAAGTGAAATCTACGGAGGTTTTAAAAACAATGATTGCTGAGAATTTTGTAGTCTATCATGTAAATTGGAGCAAGGAGAATAAAAATAAAGAGGTGCTGGATAAATTAGGAAATCCAGAAAAATTAGGCTTCCCGGTTTTTGTAGTGTTGGATGGTACGGGTAAAAGAATTCATACACAACCAAGTGGTGTATTGGAAGAAGGAAAAGGACATAGTACGGAAAAAGTAAGGGCCTTTTTAAAAGAATGGTCTCCAAAAGAGTTCCCTAAATAACCTTTTAGTAAAAAAGAAAAAGAAGTATTATTTTAGTTGAAAAAAGAAAAACGTTATGAAAAATAGAGTAAAAATAGTGTTGATCGCAATGTTTGCGTTTCAATTTATTGTTTCGTGTTGTAATTGTGAATCGTCAGAAACGTTTGAAAATCACTATAGCGAAGTAAGTATTATTGCTTATGATACGTCTGGGTTTTCGGTTGTTGAAGCGACGGAAAATGTGTTTAAGAATGCATTTGGACTTGGGATTCTGGTTGGTTCTGAGGCCATTAAAGTGTCGAGTAGTCTGCAGTTTTTTAAAGAATTGGGCTTTGGTAGCGCTTTAGCATTTCAGTGTGATTGTGATGAAAATAAGTTTCTATATCCAGATCCTTTATCAAAGCTAGTGATTTATGCAATTGATCCTGATACTCTTGTGAAAACAATAGTTACGGAGAACTTTAATATGCGATCCTATGATGATACTTTTATCTCTGTGGATGCGTTTTTTGAATTGCGAGAAGAATGGCATGATGGTTTCCAGTTGACTTTAGTGTCTTCTGATAATTTACCAGACCAGGTTATTTTTATGGCGGAAGTATTTCTAGCCTCTGGAAAATCATTTACGAATCAGACAGCGACGGTTCACTTCATCTCCAACTAAGAGATCCGAAAGTGCTATTATGGGATACGTTACCTTGGATACGCTTAGGAATAGTATTATTTCTAAGCTATTATTGAAGCTGTGCTTGGGGTTTATTAGTGTTAGAATTGCTTTGTAAAAGCGATTGAAAATCCCTGGTCACTTAGGCTTGGAAACACGGTAATTCCAGGGCTGTTTTTAAAAGGGTTTACGTTTTTAAAAGGTTCTATTAGGTAGACTAATTTTGCCATGGCTATTCCTATTCCTGCACCAATAAGTGTGTCAGAAACCCAATGTTTATTATTGGCCATTCTAAAATACATTACAGCACTAGAGCTTACAAAACCGCTATAAGCAATGGCTGTATTGGTGTTTTTATATTCTTCGTACAGTACGGTGGCAGCCGAAAAACTCATGGCAGTATGTCCGGAAGGCATGGCATTAGAATTGGAGCCGTCAGGTCTTGTTTTTTTAAAGATATTCTTCAGTCCTTTGGTAATTAGATAGGTACTTGTAGTGGCAATAAATACATTTTTTCCTTGGTCAAACCAATGATTTTTAGCCTCTATTCCTGCAAAATTTGCAGCCAAAGCAATGGTGGCAGGTGTTAGCACAAGGTAATCATCGGCATGGGTATGGAAGTTTGGTTTTACTGTTTTTAAGATGTTTTTCTGGAGGTCTTTTTCTAGCGCGCTTTTAGATAAAATAAATCCAAGTGTAATTAATGAGGCGGGGATAATGGCCTTTTTAAAGGTGTTCTTCTTGTAGGACTGTTGCGTCTCTTGAGAACAAATGGTATTTGAGATTACAAATAAACAAAGCGTACCGATAATTATTTTTTTAAACATGGGAATCCTAAATTTCTTTCAAGATGTATAACGCTTTTTGTACCGAAGTTATTTCGTTGAAACTCAGTAATAATCGCAAGCCGTTTTTGGTTTGTTTCTCTTTCATGGTACATTTTCCTGGTTGTGATTGTACGAACTGTAATACCTGTGTAAATATGGGAGATTCGTAAAAGGAACTGTCCTGATTGGAGATAAAATAACCAATCATTTTATCTCGTTTTAAAATAAGGCGTTCTAATCCTATATGTTTGGCAGCCCATTTTAAGCGGACGGAATCTAATAGGTCAATCACCTGAACCGGAAGTTCTCCAAAACGATCCACCAGTTTGTCCTCAAACAACTGAAGTTTTTCAGTGGTAGTAATGCTACTTAATTCACTGTACAAGCTTAAACGTTCTGAAATTACATTGATATAATCATCAGGAAATAAGATTTCAAAATCAGTGTCTATTTGAATGTCTTTTACATAATCGGTTGGTTTTCCCTTGTTTTGGTCTTTGTATAAGTCCTTAAATTCGTTTTCTTTAAGTTCATCGATGGCTTCACTCAGGATTTTTTGGTAGGTGTCAAAGCCTATATCGTTGATAAAACCACTTTGTTCTCCGCCTAAAATATCCCCAGCACCCCGAATTTCTAAATCTTTCATGGCAATGTTAATCCCACTCCCTAAATCAGAAAATATCTCGATGGCATTGATACGTCTTCTCGCATCTTCCGTCATCATGTGAAATGGGGGGGTTATAAAGTAACAGAAAGCTTTTTTATTAGACCTACCGACACGTCCACGCATCTGGTGTAAATCTGACAGGCCAAAATTGTTCGCATTATTAATAAACATGGTATTGGCATTGGGAACATCTAAACCACTTTCTATAATGGTGGTGGCTACGAGTACATCAAATTCATTATTGATAAACGACAGCATTAATTGTTCTAGTTTTTTACCTTCTAATTGTCCATGTCCGATACCTATTTTAGCGTTTGGAACCAAGCGTTGTATTAAGCCTGCAACTTCTTGAATATTTTCAATGCGATTGTGGACAAAAAAGACTTGTCCTCCACGGGCTATTTCATAGCTAATAGCATCTCTAATCAGTTCTTCGCTAAACCTAATAACAGTTGTTTCAATAGGGTGCCTGTTTGGGGGAGGGGTGTTTATGATAGACATGTCACGTGCGGCCATAAGTGAAAACTGTAAGGTTCGTGGAATGGGAGTCGCGGTTAAAGTAAGGGTGTCTATAGATTCTTTGAGTGTTTTTAATTTGTCTTTTACAGCCACTCCGAATTTCTGTTCTTCATCAATAATCAACAAGCCTAAATCTTTAAATATTATGGAATTGCTTGTCAATTGATGGGTTCCAATAACGATGTCTATACTTCCGTCTGCTAAGCCAGCCAATACTTGCTTTCGTTGGTTTCCGGTTCTAAATCTGTTGATATAATCTACCGTAACAGGGAAGTCTTTTAAGCGATCGGTAAATGTTTTAAAATGCTGGAAAGCAAGAATGGTAGTTGGCACTAAAATAGCGACTTGTTTTCCATTGTCTACGGCTTTAAACGCAGCCCTAATGGCGATTTCTGTTTTTCCAAATCCTACATCTCCACAGACCAGTCTATCCATAGGGCGGTCTATTTCCATGTCGGTTTTTACATCCTGTGTTGCGGTGACTTGATCCGGTGTATCTTCGTACATAAAACTTGCTTCCAAGGCGTGTTGCATATTGCTGTCTTGGTTAAAGCGAAAGCCTTTTTGCATTTTTCTTTTGGCGTATAATTCGATCAAATTATAGGCAATATGCTTGATGCGTGATTTGGTTTTTTGCTTGAGTTTTTTCCAAGTATTGGAGCCAAGTTTGTGTAATTTAGGCGCTTTTCCATCCTTTCCTGTAAACTTGGTGATTTTATGTAAAGAGTGAATACTGATGTATAAAATATCACGTTCCCCGTACATTAATTTGATCGCTTCCTGTTTTTTACCTTCTACATCTATTTTTTGAAGACCTCCAAATTTTCCAATCCCATGGTCTATATGCGTCACATAGTCTCCTATTTCTAAACTGGTGAGTTCTTTTAAGGAGATGGCTTGTTTTTTAGAGAATCCATTTTTTAATCTGAATTTATGGTAGCGTTCAAATATTTGATGGTCTGTGTAGCAGGCTATTTTTAAATCATCATCTAAAAAACCTTGGAATAATGGGAATACGATGGTTTCATATTCGAGAGTGTCGGTTTCGTCACTGAATATCTCATCAAATCTGTCTGCTTGTTTTTGATTGTCACAGAATAGATAATTATGATACCCGTTCCGGGTATTTTGTTGTAGGTTTTCTATTAAAAGATTGAATTTCTTATTAAAGGAAGGTTGTGGGCTAGTGGCAAAGCCAATGTTGGTGGCGTCTGTTACAAGTTTGGTAGATTCCTTGGTGTTTATTTTAACAAAGGAAAAGGATTCCAGTTGTTGGACGATTCGTTGGCTTGTACAGAATAGTTGGGCGGGTTTTCCGCGTTCTATGGTGGCATTTAATTCGCTAAAAGCAATTTCGGCTTTCGAGTATAAAGTATCCAATCTCCCGGTCAGTAAGTCCATATTTTTTACAAATAGAAGGCTGTTAGAAGGGATGTATTGTAAAAAACTCTCTCGTTTTTCACCACTTGTTTTCTGTTCTAAATTTGGGATGATGGCTATTTTTTTTACCTTTTCTGTAGAAAGTTGAGTTTCGATATCAAAGGTTCGGATACTTTCTACTTCATCATCAAAAAATTCGATACGGTAAGGGCTATCATTAGAAAAAGAAAAAACATCAATAATTCCTCCACGTACAGAGAATTCTCCAGGTTCGGTTACAAAGTCTACACGGTTAAATTGGTATTCAAAGAGAACCTCATTTACGAAATCTAAGTCTAATTTATCATTGACACTTATTTTTAAGGTACTTTTATTTAGTGTAGATTTTGTAACTACTTGTTCGAAAAGCGCATCCGGATAGGTGACAATAAGTGCTGGTTTTTTTTTAGAATTGATGCGGTTGAGTACTTCAGCACGCATGAGAACATTGGCATTGTCTGTTTCGTCTATTTGGTAGGGTCTTCGGTAAGATCCGGGGTAAAAAAGTACATTTTTATCTCCTAATAATGCCTCAAAATCATTCAAATAATAAGCAGCTTCTTCTTTGTCGTTAAAAATTAATACAAAGGGGATGTGGCTACTTTTAAATACTTCAGAAACAACAAAAGATAAAGAAGAACCTACGAGGTTTGAAATTGAGAGTTGTACTGTAGGTTTCTCAAGGATTTTGATAAAAGTTTTCACTTTTTTCGATTGCTGTAGTTGACTTAAAATTTGTGGTATACTCAAGGTGAAATATTTTGGACAAATATAAGCAAAGTATCATTTAATTGTCGATGAAGGAGCGGTGATGTTTTTGAAGATGAAATTAATACTTATATTTGCTTTAAAAATTATAGATATGTTAATTTCAAATTTTAACCTTAATGGCGAAAAAAAACGGATTGTAATGCATTTTGCAAGCATCGTTCGTTTAGCATTAGTGGATGATGTGATTTCTGAAAATGAAGAGAAAATGTTAAAAAGGCTAGCCAAGCGATTCCATATCTTGGAGGAGCACTACAAAGAAATTTTAAAAGAACCAGAGCAGTATGCTATTGCAACACCGCATAGCTACGAGGTGCGTATAGAGAGGTTATATGATTTAGCCACCATGATTTTTGCAGATAAAGAAGTCACAGGAGAAGAAGCAAGGATTTTGCGTAGAATAGGCGTAGGGATTGGTTTTTCTGTCGATAATGTTGAAAAAGTGACGGATGAAGCCATTCACTTAATATTGAATAATAATAGTTTAGAGGATTTTAAAAAAGCGATTAAAGAGGTCAATAAAATTTAAGAGATAGAATTGTACTAGTAGTTAGTGTAGTCTTGCATTGTTATGAGTATATTATTTGTAAAATTTTGCCGTTTCTATAGAGAATAAATTACGTAGTTTTTAAGCTAAAAATAATAAGTAAATGAAGAAAAGTGTTCTAGTAAGTATTATGTTGTTCCTCTATGTGCAGGTAGCTGCACAGAAAAAAACAGATAAATGGATGATTGGAGTAGGAGTGACTGCTGTTGATTTTTACCCTACAAAAGTGGGGAATTCAGTGGGGCTGTTCAATGAAATTACAAATGCGAGAGACCATTGGTCTATTTCTGGCCCAAGAATACATGCGGCAAGACACGTGACAGGGAAATTTTCGGTGGACCTAGGATTGTCTTTTAATAGTATTGGAAAAGTAGGAGACATTGAATTGACGAAGAAATTAAAATATGTTGCTTTTGATGTTGCGGGTCAATATGCTTTTTTAACAGCAGAAAAAACAATACAACCATATGTTTTCGTGGGGACGGGCTATACTATTTTAAATAAAAATGGAGCGATCACCATGAATGCCGGTTTGGGATCTTCGGTATGGCTTAATGATTCTGTTGGGATTAATTTACAAGGTGTTTATAAACATACGAGTGATACAAATCTAGATGTTGCAGCACATTTTATCTATTCAGCTACATTAATTATGAGTATTTCTGGGTTTTTAGGGAATCGTGGTCACGGGAGTCGAGCTTGTTATTATTAAAAATAAAAATTTGCGCTAATTCCAATAGGTAGTTTATTACCTTGCATTCAAAATTAGCAGTATGCCTACGACAGATTTATTTCAAGTTTACAATGCCTCAGCGGGTAGTGGTAAAACATTTACCTTGGTGAAGGAATACCTTAAAATAGTCCTTTCCACCAGTAATCCCTTTCGGTTTCAGCAGATTTTAGCCATTACTTTTACGAATAAGGCAGCCAATGAGATGAAATCTCGGGTGCTCAATAATTTACAGGAATTTTCGAAAGGTAAAAAGAACGATATATTTCTGGTCTTACAGGAAGAAATGAAGTGTACAGACACCTTGTTGATTTCTAGGGCAAAAAAAGTGATCGAAAAAATTCTTCAAAACTACGGAGCTTTTAGTATTACTACGATTGATAGTTTTACCCATAAACTTATAAAAACGTTTGCTTTTGACTTAGGATTACCTCTTAATTTTGAGGTAGAATTGGATGCGCAATCCCTCTTAAATGAAGCCGTGGATGTGCTTATTTCTACCATAGGAAAAAACACCGAGGTTACGGACTTATTGATTAAATTTTCCATTCAAAAAGCCTCAGAAGACAAGGCATGGGACATTACGGAAGACCTGAGAAATGTAGGGCGTATTTTATTAAATGAAACCGATAGTAAAAACATACGTAGTTTAAAGGATAAAACAGTAGCTGATTTTAATGCCTATAAAAAAACCTTGGTTGCACGAAAAATATTATTGGAAGCTGAATTCCTGAGTATTGGAGTCGATGGGGTTAAAGAGATAGAAAATGCAGGGCTGGAGATAAAAGATTTTTATAGGTCTATGTTTTCAACTCATTTTTATCATTTGAAAAACAATTTTTCAAAAGCCACTTTTTTTGACCAAAACACCTTAAAAAATCACATAGAAAATCAAAATTTCTATACCAAGTCTAAGCCTGATCATATTAAAAATTCGATTGAAGCGATTCTTCCTGCTCTCTTGAATTTATATGAAGCTTCTGAGGTGGTGTATCAAGAATATATATTGATAAATTTGGTGTTACAAGGATTAATTCCATTAGCCGTTTTAAATAATGTAAACCAAGCCTTAGAAACGATCAAAGAGGAAAATAATATTCGATTAAATGCGGAGTTTAATCAGATGATTAGTGATAAAATTAAAGATGAGCCAACTCCGTTTATTTACGAACGTATCGGAGAGAAATACCGCTATTATTTTATCGATGAAATGCAGGATACTTCAGAGATGCAATGGCAAAATTTAATTCCTTTAATTAACAATTCTCTTTCTGGAGTAAATGATGCGGGAGAATTTGGGAAGTTGATGTTAGTCGGAGATGCGAAGCAGTCTATTTACAGATGGCGTGGCGGGAAGGCGGAGCAATTTATAGACTTGTCTAACAAGGGGAAAGGGCCAAAGTCCAATCCTTTTTTTGTCCCAAAAAACCTAAAGCACCTGGGGACGAATTACCGGTCTTATTCAGAAGTAATAAATTTTAATAATACTTTTTTCACACATAGTGCCAGTCACTTATCCAATGTAGATTATGCTAATTTGTACGCTACGGGAAGTTATCAAGAAACCAATAAAAATACGGGTGGTTTTGTACAATTGTCTTTTTTAGAAAAGGACGAAGAGACTAAAAAGTTTGATTTCCCTGCTAAAGTACACGATATCATTTGCAATTTAGATAGCGGTTTTGATAAAAGCGAGGTCTGTGTTTTAGTAAGAAAACGATCACAGGGAGTGGATGTTGCAAGGTATTTATCGGAACGAGGTGTTCGTATTATTTCTTCGGAGACCTTGCAGTTACAGAACAGTCCTGCGGTATTGTTTTTAATAGATTGTTTGTCTGTTTTGTGTTTTCCTGACAATGAAGAAGCCAAGGTTAAATTATTGTATTTTTTGCATAAACACTTAAAAAGCGAGAAGATTCTACATGTTTTTTTATCTGATTTTAGTGGTTTGAATACGGAAGATTATTTTAAAAAACTGGAAGATTATGGCGTTTTTTTTCATCTAGAGACCTATGTTCAGAACTCCTTTTACAATGGAGTGGAACAGCTGATAAAGGATTTTAAATTAGTGGAGGAGTCAGATGCCTATGTACAGTTTTTTTTAGACGTAGTATTGGAATATCAACAAAATAACAGTGCTACCTTATTAGATTTCCTCGAATTCTGGGAGCGAAAAAAAGATAGTTTGAGTATTGTAGCTCCCTCTACTAAGGGAGCGGTACATATTATGACGGTTCACAAAGCAAAAGGCTTGGAGTTCCCAGTGGTCATTTTCCCATATGATTTGGATATATATAAGGATATGAGTCCAAAAACATGGTTGGAAACATCAGAAATCATCAAACCTTTTGATGCTTTATTAGTGGGCTTAAAAAAAGAAATTAAGTATACGGGAGCGGAAGGAACCGAAAAATATTTACAGCACAGAGAGGAGCAAGAATTAGATAATTTGAATATTCTATATGTTGCATTAACGCGAGCGGTAGAGCAACTCTATATTGTCTCAGAATATAAAATATCAAAGAAAGGAGAAGAGAATTTGAATTTTTATTCTGGCTACTTTATAAATTATATAAAAGACTTATCTCTATGGGATAGTGCACAGTTAGTCTATTCTTTTGGGGATGAAAAACGGATTAGTATTAAGAAAAAAGACACTGAAAATTTACGGTTATTAAGTCAAAAAACCTTTGTCTCTAGTTCTTGGGATAGTTTGGATATATCGGTGGTTACTAAAGCCTCTGTTTTATGGGGGACTAGCCAGGGAGAAGCTATTAATTATGGAAACCTGGTACATGCGATGCTGGCAGAAGTTAAAACGAAAGAAGATATTGATGCTGTATTAAATGCGTATATAAGTGATGGGAGTATTCAGGAGGTAAATCGGGAAACATTTTATAAGATATTAATGGAGGTAGTATTGCATCCAGACTTGTTAAAGTGTTATGAGAAAGGTTTAAAGGTTTATAATGAACGAGAAATTCTGATGAATAATGGGGATGTAATTATACCAGACCGTTTGGTTTTTTACCCTGGAAATAGGATCACAATTATCGACTATAAAACAGGAAATGAGGAGAAAAAACACCACAAGCAAGTAGTAGAATATGCCGCTGTGCTGTTGGATTTAGGCTACGAAGTATCGGAGATGCTTTTGGTTTACCTCGGAACGAACGTTGTGGTTAGGTCCGTACAGTAGTATTTAGAAGTCAGTAGATTTAACAATTGTTATGAAAATTAATATTGAGGTGAAAAGATTGTTATTAATTTACTATAAAAACCAACTGAAAATAGCTTAAAAATAGTAATTTCGTAAAAAAAACATAACAATGTACGGAACTATAAAGTCGCAATTAGCTAAAGAACTACAGGAAATTAAAGATGCAGGTTTGTATAAATCTGAACGTATTATTACCTCGTCTCAAGATGCAGTTATTAAAGTATCTACAGGAGAAGAAGTTATTAATTTTTGTGCCAATAATTACTTGGGACTCTCTAATAATAAGGAAGTTATACAAGCGGCAAAGGATGTGATGGACACCCATGGTTATGGAATGTCTTCTGTACGTTTTATTTGTGGAACCCAAGATATTCACAAGGAATTAGAGCAAGAAATAGCTTCTTTTTATACGACTGAAGACACTATTTTATATGCCGCTGCTTTTGATGCAAATGGAGGTGTTTTTGAACCTATTTTAACGGCAGAGGATGCTATTATTTCAGATGCATTAAATCATGCTTCGATTATAGATGGGGTACGACTTTGTAAAGCAGGACGTTACAGGTATGATAATAACGATATGGCTTCCTTGGAAGCACAATTAATAGCCGCCAATGAAAAAGGGCATCGCTTTAAAATTATTGTGACCGATGGGGTGTTTTCTATGGACGGAATTGTCGCTAAGTTGGATGAAATCTGTGATTTAGCAGATAAATATGATGCCTTAGTAATGGTAGATGAATGTCACGCCGCTGGTTTTATAGGTAAAACAGGCCGTGGAACGGTAGAATTGAAAAATGTAATGGATCGTGTGGATATTATAACAGGAACACTTGGAAAAGCTTTAGGTGGAGCGATGGGAGGATATACTACAGGGAAAAAAGAAATTATTGAAATTTTACGTCAACGTTCACGTCCTTATTTGTTCTCTAACTCTTTGGCTCCAGCCATTGTAGGTGCTTCATTGAAGGTGTTTGAAATCTTGACAAAGGATACGAGTTTACGTGATAAATTAGAGAAAAACACTAATTATTTTAGATCAAAAATGAGCGATGCTGGATTTGATTTAGTCGGAGCTGATGCTGCAATTGTTCCCGTAATGTTGTACGATGCAAAACTTGCCCAAACAATGGCGAATATGCTATTGAAGGAGGGGATTTATGTTATTGGATTTTTCTTTCCGGTGGTACCAAAGGAAAAGGCACGTATTAGAGTGCAGTTATCCGCCGCGCATACGATGGAACATTTAGATAAAGCAATACAATCTTTCATTAAAGTTGGGAAAACGTTGGGAGTTATTTAGAAATAATCTAAAAATAAGGCACAATCAATATTATTTTGTAGATTTGCTTTTAGTTTCTATTGATTTAGAACTATAAAGTTAAAAAAATTAAAAAGAACATTAAATTAAATTATTGAAAATGAAACATTTGAAAACGGCCTTGATGGCTTTATTAATCGTTGCAGGTTTTAGCAACATGAACGCTCAGGATGAAGGAAATCCATGGGCAATAGGTTTCGGTGTAAACGCAGTGGATTTTTACCCTGCTAACATTAGTGGTATGACTACGCCAGCTGGAAACTCTACGGTTTGGTTTGACGAGTTTGTGAATGCAGATGACCATTATAACATGATCCCTTCTATCTCTAGAATTAGTGTGGGAAGATACTTAGCTGATGGTTTTAGCTTTGAAGTTGCTGGTACATTGAATAAAATTGAAAAAATAGGTGATGTGTCTGTTAGTGATTATTCTTACTTTGGTTTGGATGCGGCTATAAAATATGATTTGAACAATGTGATCGGTGAAACGGCATGGTTTGATCCTTATTTATCTATTGGTGGAGGTTATACCTGGTTAGATGTAACTAAAAACACAAATGGTACAGGAACATTTAATGGTGGAGCTGGAGTTAACTTTTGGTTCTCTGACAATATCGGATTAAATATTCAAACAACTTACAAACACTCTTTTGATAGTGATTACGTAAGACAACACTTTCAACATGCTGCAGGTATCATCATCAAGTTTGGTGGAACTGATACGGATGGAGATGGTATCTTTGATAAAGACGATGCTTGTCCAACGGTATTTGGATTGAAAGAATTTAACGGATGTCCAGATTCTGATAATGACGGAATTACGGATGCTGAAGATAAATGTCCTAACACTGCAGGTTTAGCTAAATTTAATGGTTGTCCTGATACTGATGGGGATGGAATCATTGACACTAAAGATGCATGTCCTAAAGTAAAAGGAACTAAAGCAAACAAAGGATGTCCTGATACGGACGGAGATGGTATTGTAGACGGAAAGGATAAATGTCCTAAAGTTGCAGGTCCAGTGGCTAACAATGGTTGCCCTTGGGGAGATGCTGATAAAGATGGAATCTTAGATAACGTAGACAAATGTCCACAAGTTCCTGGGGTTGCTTCTAACTATGGATGTCCAGCTGATAAAATAGTAACTGAAGAGACTAAAGCAGCATTGCAAGAATTAGCAAGAACTGTTTATTTTAATTCTTCTAAAGCGACCTTCAAAACTAAAACATACGCACGTTTAGATATGATTGTTGGAATTATGAATGAATATCCAAAAGCTAAATTTCATATCGAAGGGCATACAGATTCTACAGGATCTAGTGCTGGTAACCAACGTTTATCTGATACTAGAGCAAACGCGGTAAGAGATTACTTAATCACTAAAGGAATTGTTGCTGGAAACTTAACAGCACAAGGATACGGTGAAGGTCAACCAGTTGACTCTAATGCTACTCGTTCAGGAAGAGCTAATAACAGAAGAGTTGAAATCAAATTGGTTAACTAATTTGAAACTCTTTTAAAATATTTTATAAAAAGCCATTTCATTTGAAATGGCTTTTTTATTTTTATACAAATTTTATAGTATGTCATCTTTAAAGTCCTCTTTTATTGCGCGCGTGGTTAGCGAAGTTTTACAACACCCTAATGTTGCGTCTGCACTTTTTGTATTGCCAAGTCAGCGTTCTTGTTTGTTTTTAAAAGAAGAACTAAAAAAACAATTAAAAACGGCCGGATTTTTACCGGAAATAATTAGCATAGAGGCGTATATACAAAAAATGGCGGGCTTGCGCATGGTGGACTCGGTACAGTTAGTGTTTGAGTTTTACCAAGTGTATTTAAAGCATACGCCTAAAGATAAAGTAGAACCTTTTGAAAGTTTTATCCATTGGGCCACCACAGCCTTACATGATTTTAATGAAATAGATAGCTACCTGGTAGATCCCCATGAAATATTTACGTATTTGAGTGATATTAAACGCATGGAAAGTTGGTTAACAGAGGATGAAAAACCAACGGTATTAACCACTAAATATTTGCATTTTTTCGAAAAACTACATAATTATTATAAAAGTATTACTGCTCAATTATCTGAAAAAAACATTGGCTACCAAGGACTAGTCTACCGAACAGCTACCCATAAATTAAACGATTTTATGGAGGCTTCTAAAGGGACGATGACCTATTTTGTAGGGTTTAATGCCTTGAATAAAGCAGAAGAAACCATCTTTCAAGCATTATTAGAGGAACAATTGGCAACGGTGTATTGGGATACGAGCACCGTAATTATGAATCCTGTAAACGAAGCAGGTAATTTTTTACGCTCTTTTAAAGAAACGTGGCCTTATTATCAACAGCATCCATTTAATTGGATTGAAGACATTGACTTTAGTAAAAAAACATTGAACTGTGTAGGAGCGCCTAAAAACGTAACCCAACTTAAATTTGTAGGAGAACTAATTCAGAAAATAGGGACACCACAAAATACAGCACTGATATTAGCCAACGAAAATCTATTGCCACTAACCCTTACATCACTTCCTGCATCTGTAGGTAAGGTAAACATTACTATGGGGTTTCCATTGCATCAAATAGGACTGTCTAGTCTGTTCGATTTGTTTTTTAAAATGCAATTAAATGTTGATAAATTTCAAAAACAAGCCTTTTATTATAAAGATGTGTTGGCTTTATTAAACCACCCTTATATTAAAAAGTTAGTAAGCCACCTTAATTGTGAAACACAAGTGGCCTTACTCGAAAAAGAAATGGTTTTGCAAAATGTTGTTTTTTTAAGTCCTGCTGTTATTAAAAAAACACTCAAAGGAGTAGCGGCTCATTTCTTACACTTTTTTGAAATATGTACGGATATAAGTGTCCTTTTAGACCGACAAATTTCTTTATTAGAATTTTGGATGCTACAAGTCGAAGGCTTAGATAGAGAATTTTCATATCGATTTTTAAGCGTGTTTAAGCAATTAAAAAACCTGAACACTAAGTATGGATACATTGGATCTGTACGTGTGTTACAACAGTTCTATAGGTTGTTAACCCAGCAGGAGAGTTTATCTTTTCAAGGGAAACCTTTTGAAGGTTTACAGTTAATGGGAATGTTGGAAACACGTGTGTTAGATTTTAAAACGGTGATTCTTACTTCCACCAACGAAGGTGTATTACCAAGCGGTAAAGGAGAGCAATCATTTTTACCATTTGAGATTAAAAAGATGTTTGGAATTCCTACGTATCAGGAAAAAGACGCCATTTTTTCCTATCACTTTTATAGGCTGATACAGCGTGCAGAAAATGTTTACTTACTTTATAATACGGAACCGGATGCTTTTGGAGCCGGAGAAAAAAGTCGTTTTATTACGCAATTGAGTTATTATTACGACAATGTTAAAGACCATTTAATTAGCCCTACCGTTGCTAAGTTGGAAGATACGGTGCTGGAAATAACTAAAACTAACGACGTAATAGATCGTTTAAAGGCATGGGCGGTAAATGGTGTTTCACCATCGGCTTTAAGTGCTTATTTGTACAATCCTATTGCTTTTTACCAACGCTATGTATTGCGAATCAGAGAGGCTGCTGCAGTGGAAGAAACCGTTGCAAGTAATACAATGGGAACGGTGATTCACGAAACCTTATTTTACTTGTACAAACCCTATATTGGTAAGTTTTTAGAGGAAGACGCTATTAAAAAGATGAAAGGAATGCTTCAAACAGTAATTAAAAAGCAATTCGAATTATTCTTTAAGAAAGGAGAGTTAGGATCTGGTAAAAACAAGTTGATTTTTGAAGTATCCATTCACCATATTACACGATTTTTAAACCAAGAATTAAGCCTGTTAAAAGAAGGAGGGAAGTTGAAAATTAGTAGTTTAGAGGCATCCATTAGTCGTTCTTTTACACATCCGTCCGTACAGTTTCCTGTTACTATAAAAGGATCTGTAGACAGGATAGATGTATTGGATGGGGTTACCAGAATCATTGATTATAAAACAGGAAAAGTAACCTTGTTAGATTTAAAAGTACCGGATTTATCCTTGTTAAAAACGGATTATAAATATGCGAAACCACTGCAAGTATTAATGTATGCGTATTTGCATTTGAAAGATAAAAAAATGGTAGATATAGGAGAAATGCACGCTGGTATTTACTCATTTAAAAATTTAAATGCAGGTTTTTTAGCAATGAATTTCACCGCCGCTAGAGGGAAAAAGGAAGCAAGTATAAGCGATGAAAAGATGGAGGAGTTCTCGGAAGTTTTTGCTCAGATAATGGCGGAAATTTTTGACATAAACACCCCTTTTACAGAAAAAACGGATTTGCCATTTTAAGAATAGGAGCAATCCATAAAAATAAAAAATATGAAGGCAGTAGAAAATGTTCGAATAGCACAAGTAAAAAGTAAGCCAATAGTAGCCGATTTCTATTTTAAAAATGATGGAAAACCGAAGCCTGTGGTGATTTTTTGTCATGGATACAAGGGATACAAGGATTGGGGAGCATGGAATTTAATGGTGGATTCCTTTGTGAATGAAGCCTTGTTTTTTACAAAGTTTAATTTCTCTCATAACGGAGGTACCATGGAAAATCCAATAGATTTTCCAGACTTGAATGCTTTTGGAGAAAATACCTTTACGAAGGAATTGGATGATATAGAAACCGTATTGGACTATATTACTTCACATCCTGATTTTAAAGAAAATATAGACTTAAGTGATATTACGTTAGTTGGACATTCACGTGGGGGAGGAACTGTATTGGTAAAAGCGGGAGAAAGTACGCGTATTAAGCGTGTTGTTTCTTGGGCAGGTGTTTCTGATTTTGGAGCTCGTTTCCCTACGGGCGATGCCTTGGCAGAATGGAAAGCAAATGGCGTAGCATATATAGAAAATGCACGAACCAAGCAGCAGATGCCTCATGTATTTAATTTTTATACCAATTTTAAAGAAAACGAAGCACGTTTAACCATTCAAACAGCCGTTGAAAATTTAAAAATCCCTCAATTGATCATTCAAGGAGCGGGAGATGAAGTTGTAAAACCAGCGGAAGCCATACGTTTACAAGAGTGGAATCCAACTGCAATTCTAAAATTGATTCCCAATGCCAATCATACTTTTGGTGCGGTACATCCATGGACTAAAGAGACGATGCCGAGTGATTTAAGAGCTGTAGTAGAAGCCACTATTGATTTTATCAAGCAGTAGATTTCGTATTAGCAAAAAAAATCCCAAATAAGAAGTGATTCTTATTCGGGATTTTTTATTAGTTATAGTCCTCCTCATTGAGGAGTTGCAGGGGGAATTTAATACCCCAGTTTTGTTCTCACTCTTTTTAAAACATCGTTTGCTATAATACGTGCTTTTTCAGCGCCTATAGCCAATGCTTTGTCTATCTCATCTACATTTTCCATATAGTAATTATAGCGTTTTCTTTCTTCGCTGTACTTGTCTATCAATAATTCGTAAAATGCTTGTTTTGCATGTCCGTAACCGAAGTTTCCGGCTTCGTATTTGGCACGTAAATCCGCAATTTGTTCCTCGTTTCCAACTAATTTATACAGGTTGAATAAATTACAGGTATCAGGGTTTTTTGGATCTTCCATCGGAGTAGAATCCGTCTTGATTTTCATAATTTGCTTGCGCAGTTTTTTATCATCCAAAAATAAATTGATGATATTGTTTTGCGACTTACTCATTTTTCCTCCATCGGTACCAGGAACATACATGGTTCCTTCTTGTATTTTAGCATCGGGAAGGACAAATGTTTCTCCCATTTGATGGTTGAATCTACTAGCAACATCACGGGTCATTTCTAAATGCTGTAACTGGTCTTTTCCTACAGGAACTATCTCTGCGTCGTATAGTAAAATATCGGCTGCCATTAGCATTGGATATGAAAATAGACCTGCGTTTACATCGTCTAAACGGTCTGCTTTATCTTTAAATGAGTGTGCAAGTGTTAAACGTGTATAAGGATAGTAACAGCTCAAATACCATGTTAATTCGGTCGTCTGTGGAATGTCACTCTGCTTATAAAAAACAGTTTTATTAATGTCTAATCCAAAAGCAAGCCAGGCAGCAGCAGTACTGTAAGTGTTTTGTCTAAGTTCGTTTCCGTCTTTTATTTGCGTTAGCGAATGCATGTCCGCAATAAATAAGAACGATTCGTTGTTAGGATTTTTAGACATTTCAATTGCAGGAACAATTGCGCCTAATAAATTTCCTAAATGTGGTGTTCCGGTGCTTTGTACACCTGTTAAAACTCTTGCCATAATTGTATATTTCGACAACAAAAATACGGATAATAACCAAAGAAATTGGCGATTGTCAATTTTATTCTTTGTGGCTTTAAAATTTATCTTTTTAGAAAGTCTTGTGTGGATTACTTCTCTTTTTATCTAAAAAATCTACGCTCTGGATATTATGGTTGAATCAGCCCATTATTTTCTTCTGAAAAAACGAAGAAGGAATCCTTAATATTGATTTATAATTATTCAGGAAACTTATAAGTATCCCAAAATATTTTATTAAAGGTTGCCTTTTTTAATTCTTCATTTTCTTTTTTAAATGAAATTGGATCTAAATTGTTATCATTAAAATCGTACCAATAAGAAGTGTATATTTCTTTAAAAGAACTCTTCTCTTTTACGTTTTTACTTTCTAATAAACCATTAATGTAGTTAATAGATTTATTCAAATAGTATAAATTATTTTCATTTTTAAAATAACTAGATTCTAAGATAACATTAGTGGTGGTTTTACTAGAATAATTTTTTCTCCAAAATTCATTACTATATAACAATTCGTTAGGGTAATCTGTAACGTTCCAGTTTTCAATAATTTTAACTACAGCAAAATCTTTTTTATTAATGTAAATATAACCAGAATAATCACTTAAAAAGATTTGATTTGTATAGTTAAAATGATTTCGATCTGTTATGAATTTTAAAATATAGACTTCTTTTCCATTATGGATTTCTTCTTTTTCAATAGAAAATGTAAATTTTTTCATTTTTCTTTTATCCATGAATCTAGCATACATCGCAGAATTATATTGACTATAAAATAATTGACGAATTTTTTTTGGAGGGGTCATTTTTTTAATATTCCATCTAATTTCTTTAATGTTTTGTGTTGGTCTATTTGTGCTTGAATAACCCCTATCATATTGATCTGTTATAAAATCAACATTTAATAGTGTAGCGTCTTTAACTTTAATCGTTCCATTTGCAAAGTGTGAGCTATTAAAAGGTTGCATAGGATAGTTTTTCTTAACATTTTCTATTGCTATTTTCATAATCGAATTTGCAGATATTTTTTTACCAATAACAACTTCTTTTAATTCAATAGCTTCATTACTAAGTTCAATTTTGTAGGGCAAATTATTAAATAAAAAAGTTTTGCTTTTGTAACCCATTGATGAAATAATAATCGATTTGTCTTTTATATTAAATGGTAGAATTAATTCAAAATAGCCTTTTTCATTGCTTATTGTACCTAAGTTTGTCCCTTTTATCAAAATATTTACAAATTCAATTGGGTTTTTAGTAGCTATATCTTTTATATAGCCAGAAATACTATTGCCAACTATTTTTTTGGATTCTGTATTGACTTGAGTATTTATGTTGAGAGTATTAAAACTAGAAGGAATGACTTTATCTACATACAAATAGCCATCATGTAGTAAACTTAATTGAGCATTGATAAATGTTATTGGACTAAATAATCTATTTTTAATTTTATGTTTCATTGCCTCTTGATTAGATGAAATGAAGGCATAAGATGATTTTATATTCTTTAAATATGCTTCAAAAGAAAGAGGTTCAATAGGTGTTTTATTCCACTCTCCTCCTAATTTTATAGAATCTTGAGCTGTGACAAGAGCTAAACTATATAAATTTGTTTTTAATTTATCTTTTAGATAGCTCCCCATTGGTTTAAATTTTTTTATAATTGGAGATGTTATTGATGACATATTATTAACAAAATGTGCATTAGCACCCCAGCATATTATTTTTTCATTGGGGTGCACTTTAATATAGTCTAATAGATTTTTAGCCATTTGTTTATCTCTAAGATTATCATTAAAATTAACATTAAAAGTACTTATGATAGATTCTTTTGAGTAGTAATAATCTTCCCCTAATGAGATAAGATTTTTAATGATTTGTGACCAAAAAAAATGATCTTCATCATTGGTTTTTTTAAAAATATCATTTTGCAATGAAATTAATGCTGTATTGTATTTTTGGTAAGTAATATCCTTTTCATCAAAAACACCAGAATAAAACATTGATTCTAAAAGTAATTCTAAATCTAATTGATTTAAATCAAATAAAAATTGGTGAATTTCACAATAATTATAAAGTTCTTTGAGTAATTCTTTTTCACCATATTCACCTGTAATTTGATTATCAAAACCATAAAGTTTTAATTTATTTTTATTTTCATCAAAAAACTCAACAAAGCTTTGAAACTCTTTTGTTTTAGACCATATCGAGAATACAGAATTTTCAATAGCAGTTTTTGTGTCAACTCCTTTTTTTATTTCTCTTTGAGCTTTCCATAATTCAAAAGTACCAGATTCAAAAGCGATTACATTGAATCCCATTTCTCGGTGTAAATATTTAATTATATTGGTTTTTAATTCAAAAATATTTCCATCATTATGAGTTTTTTCTCCAAGCATAATAATGCTAACCCCTTTAAGTTCACTTTTTAGGAAAGAAAAATCATTGCCCTCATTTAAATTTAAAGATACAGGGTTAAAGCTTTGAGCAATAGCTACTAGATTGGAAATAATAAAATATATGGTTGCGATTTTTTTCAAAATTATAATATATTATAAAGTTAATTCCTTCTTTAATTGAATCTAATGGCTACTATGGTCAGACCATGCCGCTGATTATAAACAAACAGTGCGACTCTAAAAGACATGTAATTATAAGAAAAATATTCTAATTTTAGTTTTGTATTCGTCTCCTTAAAGATTCACCTTGAAGGATTATTCTGTGAGATGAGTTTACCGTTCTATCCAAAATAGCACCTGCAATAGTTCTTTTTCCCCTTTCTAAGTTTAAGTATTTGCCTATTAACACAGCCACCAATGTAACTCGAAACGTACTAAAAACCCTTTCTCATTATAAAAAAAAATCCAATTATTTTCTGGGGTGTCAGTACTCATACTTATATAGGTATAGTAATCATTTGGCAAATCAACAATTTCTGAATTAGGAAATAGTTTTTTAATTTCACTTATATGAGTATTCTTATTAAGAATAAATTTTTTACCTGCAATACTTAATGTTAATATATTATTTTTTAATTGAGCTGCTTTTAAAAAACCTTCACCCGTTTTTTTATTTGAAATAAATTCTGCTCCATTGATATATTTAATTTCAAATTCCTCTCCTTCCCAATTTAAAGGATTACCACATTCCCAATTCTGAATTTTAACAGAATCTATTTTTGCTT
Source organism: Flavobacteriaceae bacterium (assembly GCA_016764435.1). Taxonomy (GTDB): domain Bacteria; phylum Bacteroidota; class Bacteroidia; order Flavobacteriales; family Flavobacteriaceae. The sequence continues at coordinate 44,640 of JAESRX010000068.1, forward strand.
TAATTATATTTAATTTTTTATAATAAAAAGGGTCCCCATTAAAAGTTACTTGTTTTATTGATAAGGTATCAATAAGGATTTCTTTTTCTCTAATATTCTTCCTTTTGGATTCCTCTTTTGTTGAAAGTTTAACTAAAGAATCTTTACTTGTTTCAATGTTTTTAGACTGAACAGCTGCATCTTTACAACTATTAAATAAACAAATAAATAAATAAACAAATAGGATTCTCATTGAATTATGTTTTTACTCTTTTTGAGTCTGTTACTGATATTTTAGGAGCTGCATTCGCATTCTTTTTTCTTAGTGCTAAAGTAGAATATTTATCTTTTCTATCTGTCTGTATTTTTTTGTCATCAGTTGTTAAATCAGATATCTCTTTCCAATACACATAGAAAGCAGGATTTACTAAAAAAGCATTTTTCTTTTCATCACTCTATATATTAAAATGTAAATGAGGATCACTCGTACCTGCAATAACTCCAGAAATTCCTGATTTACCAATAATATCTCCAGCCTTAACTTTATCTCCAACTTTAACTAAAACATCTTCTAAATGACAAAATCTTAGAAGAAAAACACTTGAGTTTTTGTTAAAACTTCCTTTTTCTTTCAAATCAGATTTGTATGTCAACGTATACTCACGCCTTCTGTTTCTAGCTTCTTGAGCAGTATTAATTTTTAAAGTTATGACCATAACCACTGTCTCCTTTTGTTCTTACCCATTCTTGAGTTTCAAAAACTTCTGCATCTAAACAAGCATATACATTTGTGCCTTCTAAAGCAAAAAGATCTAAACCTGCATGAAGTTTAGTTTTACTACTTCTATGTTTTCCAAAAGTATTATTTTGAGGGGTACTATTACCTCCCTGTGTAAACATAGCTATCTGCGGGTCATCAACTGGCTCATGCCAATTATTACTTATCATTTTAAAAGGGCTCTCTTTTAAAAACTCTTTTTCTAATTTTAGGAGTCTATTATTA
>JAESRX010000037.1 GCA_016764435.1 Flavobacteriaceae bacterium
AAAAGTGGGCATATGATTGAGTTTAATGATACGCCGAGAAGTGAGAGTATTACGATTACGGATAAGAATAAGAATATTATATTTTTAGATACAGCGAATTCTAGCATCCGTATAAGTGCTCCTGAAAACATAAGTATGAGTGCTAAAAATATAGATATTACTGCAAGTGAAAATCTCACAATGAGTGCCGGTGATAATATGGGGATTAGTGCAGGTGATGATATGAATATTTGTACAGGAGATAGTTTGAATATAATGGCAAATGATGATTTAACCATTATTGCAAAAAACATTACGGAGCAAGCTTCTGAAAATTTTGAGTCTTTGGCAGTGAATATTCAAGAAAATGCAGATAAAATAGTTAAGAATAGCACGAAAGAAGATATGGAGTTAAACAGTTCTGGTACAATTAACAATAATACAGGGGGTAAAATTAAACTATTTTAACATGGCAGGGACTATTTTAAAAACAGGAAAATTTATCACTAAAACAGCTGAGAAAATAGTGATAAATGCGACCAATGGTAATATTGACTTTTCGGCAATAACAGGTATTGTACAAAGCTCGAATAAAGAAATAGTACACGGTAGTTATAAACAAATAGAAGGAAATGAAAACGAGGTCTTATTCGTGAGAAAAGTAGAAGGTCCTACGGAAGTGAAAGTAGGAAAGAGCTTTTTATTTAAGGCTACATCGTTTTCGAGAAAAGCCACAATAAAAGAACTTGAAAATGTAAAATGGGCCTATAAAATTGACAACCAAGAAATACAATATTTTCCAAATCCAGGAAGAGTTATCGGTGGTGTTGTTACCAAACATATTGAAATGGAACAAGATCTTTGGGATAATACAACGATAACGGTCTATGCGTATGTAACTAAAATAAATGAAGATGTTTTTACAAAATGTCATATTACAGGAGTTGGAAAAGCAATTTTAATTGCATTTCCAGAACAATCAGCAGACATTCCTATGAATCAAAATGTTTATCGTTGGTTTGAAGAGAAATTTGGAGACAATGATGGACAAGTAAACGATGCAGGGCATGCTGGAATTATAATTATTGCAGAAAAAAAATATAAAAAGTATAAAAAGGGACATACGAAATATTTTGATTTTGGAAGATATGATGAGCGAATAAATGAATTAGGAAAAAGAGATTCAACAAATCAAGGAATAGTTAGATCGAGTAATCACATCTCTTCTTTTGGAATTCCTAACTGGGATTTTAATAGAACGAATATAGAAAACGCAAGAATATTGATGAAAAAATTATTGAGTTCTGGTAAATTCAAAGGTTATGGGAAAATGATTGGTGCCATTGCATACAACTTAGATTTTGGTAAAATGATAGAATATGCTTTGTATATCGAAAATAAAGGAATTGTACCTTTCGGTGGACATCTCAAATCTGCTCATAGAGATAACGCAACATATTGCGCGAAGTTTGCAAGAGGTGTTGCTGAATCAGGAGGGATGGATTGGGATTTTAATACTTTAAGAGGTACTGCAAATATTAATGACATTATAGAAACATATAAAGGAGACATAATCGAAATAGAAAATAAATGAAAAAATACATTGCGATATTAATAATGCTTATTTTAACTTCTTGTTTTTCTGATAAATCAAGACAAGAAAAAACTAGGTTTTATAATGATGTTACTCTTCCTTATGAATTAACTATTTTTCATTTAGATTCAAAGGAGGAATTATTAGAAAACATCAAAGATGTAAAGTATTATGGGACTAATACGTTTAATATTAGTTGGTTTCGGGAAAGAGGAAACATGGGATTACTTCATGGGATTCTTAAAAAAATAGGTTATAAAAATATTATTGATAGTAGTAAATTTCAATCAAAAATACGTTTTTATGATTTACCTAATAAAGATTGGGGTATAAATAGTTATTCTACTTTAATCGATACTTTGATAAGTACTAATAAAGAATTAGACCAATTATCACCAAACAATTATTTTAGGAAATTTTGGAAAAGAAGGCAGCAGGAAGGTAATAATGATATCCTTCTAACAATCTTAACAGATATTAAATATAGATATAGTACTAAAGTCAAGAGAAAACTCATTTATGATAAAAACCAACCAGAATTATACGATTTAATCCACTCTAATTTAGAGCTTATTAACTCCTATGATAATGCTGGAATTATTAAATATTTTTATTTTTTAAAAAAAATGAAATTAAATTATTCAGCGATGATTTTTTTAAGAAAAAATGATGAAAGGTTTGATAATAAGACAATAGACAGTTTGATCTCCCAGTTAATTGAAGTAAAAAAAAATCAATTTAAAAACAAATCCGAATGGGTCAAATATGAATTTGATAATGGTCCATAAACTAAATTTCTAGGAGCTATCAGCTACATGATCTTGAGGATTTAATTTGGTGGACACAAAGAAAGTCCTGCAAAGATATTCTGATAAAGAATCAAAGAAAGTAAGCAGTAAAAAAACTCAAACATATATATATATACCAATAGAAAAGCTGAATTATTGAGGATTATAAAAGACATTGCATGTTTATGAATTGTTTATGGAGTGATTGTTACTCTGATTTCAAATCCGTGTGATAGGAAGTGTCATAAATAACTCGATGTAAACGCCTTAATAATATAGGTGTTTCAAAGAGAAAGGTGAAGTCACTTTTTTTATAATAGAACAATTTTTAAAAAATAATACTACTACATATCTTATTTATAATTAGAAGATGCAACAAGAAAATTACCTTATAGAAAATCCACCTATACGAATACTAGATGCCATCAGAATAAAGTATTTGGTGTCTGTACAAACAAAAATAACAGGGCTGTCAAAGGAGCAACACAATACAATTACTTATGAGTTAGAAATAGACTATACAGGAGACGGTTTTTTCGATAGATGGGAGAAAAGTAATTTCAGTATTAATGGGGGGAAAGTATTTGGAAAAATGGATGAGCTCTATTTAAAGGCTTCTAAACCAATTGAAAATTTAGTGTTTAAATACAAAAAAGGAAAAATAGACGAGTTGTATAATTATACAGAAATTTTAAAAAAATGGGAGTTAGCCAAGAGCTGTATTTTAGACGAATTCCAAGGTGAAATAGTAGATGCATTAATAGTCAATACAGATGAAAATATGTATGATAAAGAACTATTGACAACAATAGTAAGTAACAATCTTATATTACAGGGGATCATGAAAAGCACTCTAAATGATCCTTTAATTTATTATGGAACCTCCATAGATAAAACAATGTATTCAGGTTTAATGGGAGCTATTTCACTTCTTTTTTCTCAAAAGAAATCTCTGGGTTTAAAAGGGAATAAATTAGAATTAAAAACCTCGGCTGTCTTACAGATAGAACAAAAAGAACACGTAGCCATGGCTTTTTATTTAAAGAAAATAAATCCGGATTTTAGTATGGAAAAGCTTCATGCTACCATTGAAAGTACGGCCTTGTTAGATTATAAAACAATATGGATAGATACTTCAAAAACAATGTATACTCTTTGGGTTGAAGACAGTAAATATAAAAAAGAAATTACCATTATTTTAAAAAAACAATAGGCAATGAGTACAGAATTCGAAATAGAGAAAAACACGGAGCAGGATACGGGGAAACCTGATAGGTCAGGATTGTATATCGTTTGTAATGGTGCAAAATGTAATTGTGACCAGAGTAAAGAAAAACAAGAAGCAGACTTGGAAGTACTGAGCCACAATACCACCTATATAAACGATAAGGATGGTGCAGATAAACTCGTTGCTAATACCAACGATATAGGTATTCCTTTCAAATTAAAATCAGGGACTTTTGGATCTTGTTTAAAACAACCTATTGGAACTACTCATAAACCTTGTATTCCTAATGTCATATCTTGGGAGAAAGCTTATGAGAGTATTATTCTTGATAATAAAGGAGAAGTGCTCGTAAAAGAAAGTGAAGGCACCTGTGCTTTTAATGGGAAAATAACGTTTAAAACCCATGGGCAAATACAAAGTATTGATGAACAAGACGCTACAGAGGCTTCCATAAGTACCGAATTAACTCCTGCTCTAACGGAAGAACAAGTAAAACAGTTAGTTTTAGGTGAGTTTATAAAAGCGTCAGATAAAAAAGGAGCTTCCGTTGTTAAAATTGTGACAATAGATGGCGAAAGAACTTATGTGAGGTCTCAAAAAAACATTCAGTTTAAGGTGAGAGAATTTTCAAGTAATAATCCTAGTGAAGCAGATAAAAAAGGTGTGAATTGGGCCGTGTTTTATAAAGAAATAGGCAACCCTGACAATAAGTATAAACAACATTGTGTTTTTAGTGATATAGGTGAAATGTTTGATTTCCCCTATAATACAGAAGGAGACTTTGTAGTAGAAGCTTATGGGAGTAACGGTGGCCCTTTTTTTTTAACTAAAAAATATGCGGCATCTTATGAAAAAATAACATTGAAAGAACAATGTGTAAATGAGCTTACGGTGTCTGTCGGAAGTGATAGAAGAACCCGTGTACGGCTCACTGAATCTGCGATTATAAAGGCAAATACGTTATTTGACACGAAAGATTTGACTAATAATTGGAGTCATGAAATAATGAAAATTATAGGCTGGGAAGCTACCGCTATCTATAAAGGAGAAAGTGTTCCCGTACAGATAGATAAAGATCCTAACCATCCATTACAAGCCATTGTACAACCACTAGGTACAAAAGCAAAAGTAGCTATAACAGCTATCCTATACGGAGGAAATAAGAAAAGGGTTGGTTATACTGTAGGTGCTAATTATGTAGTAAGTATAGAAGCGGATAAAAGTACCGTATCTATTTGGGAAAGTGGAGAAGTTAAAGAAAGAAATTCTGTACGCTTAAAAGTATCTAAATTTCGTATTGAACCTGCTACAGAACTGGAAAAACAAGCCGTAAACTGGACTAATTTTTCGGAAAGTGAAATGCCAAATAAATCTCATGTCATTGCCAGAGGTCCAGAAATCACAAGACTATTTAAAACGAAAGGTGTGTTATGCTACGAAGCCTTTTCTTTTAAACCAGCGGGAGGAGTATCTACGACTGTAAAACGGATTGAAGGACTGTTTCCAAATGTATTAAAAGCGTACTGGGCAGATGGTGACGGGAATAGGATAGATAAGAGTGGTTTTGAACATACCGTATTTATACACATTGAAACAGAAGGATTGGTGGGTGAGAAATTCAAACTAAATGTTTGGGAAAGTGACAGGTACAGTTCTGATTTCATAAAAAATGCAGGAACTACAATCGAATTAACAGCGGATAATGGGATTATAAATCAAGAATTTAAATTGCCTGAAAGCAACCGTTTTGAACAAGAATATTATTTCACCATAGAAAAGTTAGACTTTAGAATAATTGCGACTAAACAAGACAGTGATTCTAAGAATGAATATGTACTATGGCAAAATCCCAAACGTAAAAAAGTACATTATTTGTATGTAAACAATAAGAAAAAAATAACCAGTCTTAAAATATACGAATCCGATGGAAGCCTACATACGGGGATAGTAAAATATGGAGATACAGTAACCGTAAAACTAGAAAGCAGAAACCTTGTAGGAAAAGAACTAACATTCGCTATAGTAGAAGATATAAATTGGGGTTTAGACAAGGAGCAAAAGGAAATAATTAAAATAAAAGTTACAGGGTATGGCAAAGGCGAAGCCACCTTTACGATACCTAAAACGTGGGAAAAAGAACATGGAGGTACTGTTGCTGTACCACGTTACTTTTACCTAAGAAGAGAGGTGAAATTAGCGACAGGCTTATACATGTACGAAGAATTCCCAAGATCTT
>JAESRX010000020.1 GCA_016764435.1 Flavobacteriaceae bacterium
ATCCAAATCTACTACTGGTTTTGTAGTATCTTTTATAATAACTTGCTGTGTTTGGGTGGTGATATTTTTATTTCCATCCTTAAAAGTCCAAGTGATTTCGTAAGTTCCTTCTTCTTGTGTTTTGGAGAAGTCGAAATTGGTAGTTCCTGTAATTTCTCCTGCACAGTTATCTTCAAAAACTGGACTTGTTAGATCTGCTTGGGTAATTTCGCATTGAAAATTTAAATCTTCAACTATAATCGGTGCATAAATAGGGTCGAATGAAATTTTATAGATACCTGTATTGAAATCCGAAAAATAAAAATCACCTTCAAATACTATAATAGCTCTAACTCCGCTTCTATTACTCAACTGAATTATTTCTTTATTTTCCTTTACAACATGTATTCCTCCAAAAGAACTAATCAAAATTTCTTCACCTACAATATAAATATTATATGCGTTATTTATAGTAACAAATACTTCTGGAACAATTGGGAGTTGATTATTTATGTCAATCGTATATACAGCATTATCATTCCCTGCAATATACAACTGATTTCCATTAAGTTGAATCCCCATCAGCCATCCTAAACCTTGAACAACAATTTCAGCCGGACTAGCCGGATTTAACAAATTTATTCTTTTTACAAACCCATTTGTGGTTGAAAAATACAAATAATCATCTTTAATTACAATCCCCCTTAAGGGTCCCAAACCACTTGCAACTATTGTAACCTCTTGTGTTTCTATATGATACTTCCTTATAACTCCCTGATCACTAGAAAAATATATTTCTTTATCTTTGGAGGTAATACCCCATAGCTCTCCATATCCACCAGCGAGCACCACAAAACTTTCTTCTGGTTTTTTTAGATCAAAAGATGATAAATTTTCACCCCTCCAACTAGTAGTATACATAATTCCATCAACAACAACCATGTTAGAAACAAAGCGTTGCCCCATAAACAGTACTTCTGTCCCATAATTTTGAGTAGAAATAATTGTATCTGAATTTTTAAAAGGCCCCGTCACATCATCAATAATAACATTTTGAGTTTGGCTGGTGATATTATCATTTCCATCCTTAAAAGTCCAATTAATAACATAGTTTCCTTGTACATCATAGAATAATGAATCTGTAGTAGTTCCTGTAATTTCACCAGCACAAACATCTACCACCACAGGAGGAGTAACTGTTACTGAACATTCGTCTACAATATTTGGAAATAAAGGCAATACAGGCCCCGTCACATCTTTCACTGTAATTGTAATTTCTTTTTCAAAGCTTAAACCACCTTGATCTTCTACAGTAATTAAAACAGCTATTATAGGATCTTGATTACAGTTTAATGGGGATTTCAAGTACAGTTTATCAGATACTATTTTAAAATATGGATTCTCAGCTATTGTGTAAGTAAATGTTTGGTTTGCATCTACATCTTCTGTAGTAAGCGTTGCTAATTCATCTCCTACAGCAACGTTGTCGTTTATTATCTTTGTTGAGATAAAAATATCTGACGGAAATTCGTTTACATCATTTATTTGAATTGTGAAAATTTTACTTACATCAGGATGTTTATAATCATTTACAATAACAGTAATTTGGACAGTTGAAGTCGTTTCAAAATTAAAATTTGAATTTTCATTCGCAATAATAGTTCCTGAGACGGGATCAATACTAAAAACACCTGTATTATCAAGGATAGAAAACAAAATATCTTCATCCGCAGGAATGTCTTTATCCTGAAGGATAATTGTCCCTAAAGTTATCCCTGCACTTGTGTTTTCATCTAGCGAAAAAACACGCTCTCCAATAGTTGGAGGAAATAAATTGGGGTTTTCAGTCGCTATAAAGTTCACTGCTACTTTATCTCCCCATAAATTAGGAAAATCGTATTCTCCAGTTTCAAATCGATACCCTCTTTTTTTAGCAACTAATTTTACACTTTTATAATATTCCACACTAAACTCATAAGTACCTCCATTATTTACCGAAATCGTTTCGTTTACATCTCCACTTAAGGTAAGTTCTACCGCATCCGCACCCGTAACAATACCAGAAATTAAATAATTATTAATTTCGAAAACAGCCGTATACGAAGGAGATTTATTGCTGGTAGCAGCACCAACTTCATGTATCACGTTATTCCCATCCAGCCAATGCACCAAGGTATACCCAGTTTTTTCTGGACTTGGAAGCGTGAACGATTTTAAAGAACCTATAAGATCAAATGCTCTTTTTCCTATAAAGGTTACTGTAGATGGGAGAGTAACCTCTGAAAGTCCGTAACATGCCAAAAAAGCTTTTTCACCTATCTCTATTAAGCCTTCTGGAAAAACAACCTCTGACAAATCGTAATTACCCATAAAACACCCATCTTCAATTTTTACAATACTACTAGGTATCTTTAAAGACCTAATACTACTATTATTAAAAGCAGATTTACCAATAGAAGTTACACTTATTGGAATATCTAAACTTGCAATATTATTGTTCGAAAAGGCCGAATCAGCAATAATCTCAAGATTTTGAGGCAATACCGATCGAATTATCTTATTATTAGAAAAAGCACCATTACCAATTTCTATTAACGTATTCGGTAAGGTAATCTCCACAATATTCTTAGCAGAAAAAACACGCTCTCCGATTCCTGTAATCTCTTGTCCATCTAATATGTCTGGAATAATTATACTATTTTCTTTAAAACTATAACTACAACTTTCTATGACTCCATTTACAACGACTACATCATCATCCGTTAAAGTATATATAAAAACTGCTTTATAGGAAATCATATAATCTGAGACTATTGCTCCTGGAGTCCAATTAATTCCTTTTCCATCTATCCAATATAAAAACCCAGAGCCTTCTATTTGAGGGGTCGGTAATTGAATCGAACTCAGACCGTTATAACCATAAAAAGCATGTTTACCGATGCTTACAACACTATTAGGTAAGACTACCGTTGTTAATTTATTGTTAGAAAAACTATCACTCCCAATACTAATTAAACCTTTTGGAAATATAATTTCTCGAATATTTTTTTTAGCGAAAACACCTGGAATAGTACTACCTATCCCAACAATTTCCTGTCCGTCTAGTATGTCTGGAATTGTAATATTATTTGCTGCGAAATTATAATTACAAGAAGTAATCACTCCATTTAGAACTACTACGTCATCATCTTTTAACGTATATCCCCAATTAGCTGTGTAGCCTTTTTCAAAATCAGACACCTCACTATTTACCAAATAAACAATTCCATTATTATCAGTCCAATTAATGAAATCCCAGCTCTCTGAAACTGAGGCTGGTAAAATTAGGGATGTTAAATACGGATTCCCACTGAATGCATCCAAACCAATTTCGTTTATTGTAGTTGGTAAAACAATGGAGGATAATTTATTATTCATAAATGCATTGTTTTTAATATACTTCAATCCATCTTGTAATTCCAATGAAATCAAATTATTCCCTAAAAAGGCATATCTACCTATAGTAGTTACGGAAGATGGTATGGTTATATTTACTAATTCATTATAGGAACACATCCAGTCAGGAATGCTTGTTATCCCTTCAGGAAGGGTGATATTCGTAATTAAATTACTTGAAAAAGCGTATCTCCCTATTTTTTTAACACTATTAGGGATCACAACGCTCTCCAATTTATTACTACTAAAGACTCCTCTCATTATCGACTGTAACGTATTTGGAAGCACCACAGAAGTAATTTCTTTAAACTTAAAAACGTCGTTAAATATAGCAATAACAGTTTGCCCATCTAAGGTTTCTGGAATTATAATATCCCGCATCGAAAAATCATAACTACAGGACTTAATCATCCCATTTTCTACCACTACATCATCATCTGTAAGGGTATATTCCTGGGCTTGGACTTTAAAAGACATACACAGTAAAAAAAGAATATTGAGGTAGATAAAAAGTAATTTTTGTTTCATAATAACACCTATTTGAGTTTAAAAAAGTAAAATAGCCCCACTGAGGATGGTTCACTTTATAAAATTAAACCATAAAACAATTATTTTCTAAAATCACGCAATTACTTGTTGAAGTAGCCATTTTTGACCATGAGAGCATGTATTTTACTGTTTAAGCAACATTTCAAGTCGGAGAAATGGAGGTGAAAAAGTGGTTTTCGGAGTAAAAAAGACGAGTTTAAGATTAGATTCCAGAAATTAAACAGGAGTATTGAGACGGAGTGACAATGTGAATTTTTGACACAGAAAACACGAAACAGGAATCAAGTATCAAAAATTCGAGATTTACAGGGGGTAGAGAAGAGCATAGATGTATTCGGATTTGTCTAAAAAAAGAGCAGTCGCATCCTTCATCTTTATTAATATATAGATCTCGCGTTTAGGAAATGGGTAATAGGGAGAAAACAGAAGGCCTTCTAAATTTAGAGATTTTACTGTTCAATTATTAAAACCACTCACTGCTCCAATTTTAATGATGATTCGTACGCTAGACAGGCTTATGTCACATCTCGATAACATTACTCAAAACATCCTAGATCTCCCTCTTCAAATCCGGAATACATATAACTACTTCCGTCCCACAAACAAGACCGTTTACCAGCACATCTTCTATCTTAAAACTAATATTTGTTTTGTATAAAGCATTATATAAGGCTATTTGTTTTTTATTCAATTCAATTCCTTTTCCACTGTTTTCTGTACTGTTTTTAGCCTTCTCTTTTCCTTTTTTACGGCCAATCCCATTGTCTGTTATTTTAATTAGGTGATGCTCGTTTAATTTTACGACAGCTATTTCCAACCTGCCTTTCCCCTTAAAACCTGTAAATGCATGCTTCAGAGAGTTTTGAGCGAAATTCTGAATCAATAACCGCGGAATCATTAGTTGCTCTAAAGAGATATTTTTATCCAAATTAATTGTAAAATCGAACATTTTACTAAACCTGCTTTTCATTAAATTTAAAAAGGCATCTGTAAATTTTAATTCCTGTTGAAGGTTCCAATCATTGGCATCGGCAAAAAACAATCCCGCACGTAACATATCGGAAAAATTAGTCATCAGATCGTAGGCCTCCATTCGCTCTCCTTTTAAAATTTTAGAAGCGACCGTATTCAAAGCATTGAACGTAAAATGAGGATCTAACTGAGAATTTACCAATTTTAATTGTAGACTCGCAATTTCGTGTTGGAGTTTATTCTTTTGTAAGCTTCTAAATTCTCTATAATGTTTGAATGCAAACACAAGTAAGACTCCGAGTCCATACACTACTATAAAAATTAAAAACCTAAAAGGATAATAATCATTTGTACATAATAGATAGGTGTATAATTTCCGCCTATCTGTTACTTTTATCACCGTTCCCAATTCATTACTTTTAGTTTGAAAATACACATTCCAAGGACGAACATATAAAGGTCTATTAAAATCTAATTGAAATTTAAGATCCTCTAAAAACAAACTCGATTCCTCATTAAACTGCTGACTAACCGCCATAAAAGAAACTTCATTTTCAAACAGGTTAATCTGTATCAACGTCGCATTATTCACCTTAGAAGTCAATTCATTTTCTAACAAGGCCATTTTTTCAGGGACATATTCGTAGGTTTTATACAAATCGTTTTCAATACAATTTATTAAGTAACGCTTTTCCCCCTCCAATGTCACAATCACCGATTTCCATATGACGGATAAAGATTTAAAATTAGACTGGTGTAACACTCCCCCCTTAGCATCCAATTTTAGGAGGATACTTTGTTCCTTTCCAGCAATCGTGTTTTTTATATAAAAATGATACGCATCATTCATCACAATAGGGCCGTCTATGGAGGCACCTAGCCCTTCAAATTCAAGTGGCTTCCTCAGTAATTTTAGTTGCTCGTCAAATACAAAAAGTCGTGCTAGATTATCTCGATATGGATATTCAAAATTTTCAGGACAATTACCCGAAGCCGGTGTGGTACTGTATAAGTACAATGCACCATCCTTTACTACAGGAGTTATGTAATGCTGACTCCCCGTATTAATAGTTGTTAAAAAAGTGTCTTTCAAAAAATTATAGGCCAATATTTTCCGAGGATACAATGCAAAACCTCCATTTATTAAAAAATACATTTCGTCTATTCCATCAGCATCCAAATCGTGGTTGATAATAGGCCTTAATACAAAATCTCGAGCCTCTGTCCCCTTCCCAATAGTCGTCACAAACCGCCCCGAAAGAATAACTTTGGAAGCTACAAAATCCACTCCGTTTAAAAATATAGAGTCATTTTTTTGAGTAAACACAAACAGTTCTTTAACACCATCCTTATTAATATCATTAAAAATAGGGGTATTAATTCCTTCTTGAACTGGAAGGTCTCCATAAAAATTAAATTGAAGTACTAATGCTGTCTCATTTTTTTTAAACAGACAGCTTGCAAATTTCCCTCTATAATTCAGAATATCAAACTTCTCCTTGCCTCCATCATGGTCTATATCTTCAAAAAAGGTTAACAACTGTGTCTGTTCCCGCTGTTCTTCGTGTACAAATGCTAACGTATATTTATTAAATACAATCGGTATAAAAAAGATCCCGATAACCGTGGGTATAAAAGCCAAAATCCAAGTAGATTTTTTAGTAGATAAAAAAAAATAAAACCGAGAAGCTACAACTTTAAACATGTGTAAATAATAGATTAAAATCACGTATAAACAACTGTGTTACAGGCAATTTTATTTCATTTTTATCGTATTTCAACACACATGTCTTTTCTTTTTTATTTACAGAAGTGATAAAATCTGAATTCACCACCAAAGACCTATTCAATCTTATGAATAATTCCGAACACAGTTTCTGTTTAACATGACCGATACTAGAAGTTGCCACTATCTTTGTCCCATCCTTTAAATAAATAAACGTATAACTCCCTTCCGCCTCACAATACACAATATCAGCAATAGGAACAAGTAAGGTCGTTGACTTAGAATTAATCACTATTTTCTGTTTACCATCCTTCCGTTCAGTCTTAAAAAATTTAATTAATTCATTTATTGTTTGCTCTAATTCTACCCGTACTATTGGTTTTAACATATAACTAAATACATGGAGTTTAACCGCCTCCATAGAATAATTATCAAAAGCAGTTACAATAACTACCACTACATGAGAATTACACTTTCTTATTTTAACCAACAAGTCAATTCCGGAAAGCACGGGCATTTTTATATCTAAAAAAATCAAGTCTATGGTGCTACTCATCAGCACAGGAAAAACATCAATAGGGTCTGATATCTTATGGAGCACTTGTATTGTCGGATATTCACTTAATAGAATATCTAAAGAATCCAAGGCTTCCATTTCATCATCTACGAGAATCGTCTTTATTGGGGACATCTAAAAATTGGTTTTACAACCCAAATATACTATCTATCTGAATAAAAACACCTTATATTTAAAGTAAATACGAAAAAATCAATACAATTCTCTTCTCTGTAAGCTAAAAACAATTAAAATAGAAAGCTTATCTTTGATTTTAATCTCAACATACACTTATGCGCGTCTTAAAAAAAATAATATTTTTTATCGTTGGTCTTCTCATTATCCTTGCACTTGCTGGTTTTTTTTATGCCAATTACCAAAAACCAACTTATAAAGGAAATTTAGAGTTACAAAACATCAACACCCCCACTACTGTCTATTTTGACGAGTATGGAATTCCACATATTTACGCAGAGAACCAATTGGATGCGCTTACCACATTAGGGTATGTGCATGCCCAAGACAGGCTTTGGCAAATGGAGTTGATGCGTAGAATATCTCCCGGAAGACTTTCTGAAGTTTTTGGTGATGTGATGCTAAAGAATGATAAATTCTTTAAGAGTTTAGGCATCGAAGAGGCCAGTAAGGAAGCGGTTAAAAATATTGATAAAACGGGAGCTCCTTACCTACTAGCCATGGCATATTTAGACGGAATTAATCAATATATCGCCCAAGGAAAAACACCTATAGAATACCGTATTCTAGGCTTAGAAAAAGAAGTATTTGTATTAGAGGATGTCTATAATATTTTTGGATATATGGCCTTTAGTTTCGCTATGGCACATCAGACTGACCCTGTGTTAACGAACATTAAAAATAAACTAGGGACTCCCTATCTAAAAGACCTCAGCATACATGTAAATCCTGATACAGAAATAATCAGAACAACTAACGGCTCCAATAATATCATGGCCTCAGAAGTAGCAAAAATCATGGGAAAATCTCCTGTCCCTCCATTTATTGGCAGTAATAGTTGGGTAATTGCTCCTGAAAAAACAAGTACAGGAAGTGTTATTTTTGCCAACGACCCACATATTGCTTATTCCCAACCATCCGCTTGGTACGAAGCACATATTCACACACCCGATTACGAAATGTACGGTTATTATTTAGCAGGAATCCCCTTTCCTTTACTCGGACATAACAGAGAATATGCCTATGGAATAACCATGTTTGAAAATGATGACATCGACTTCTATGAAGAAGAAGATCATCCTACAAATAAAGAACTTTACAAATATAAGGAGGGCTATAAAAAGTATAAAACTGTTACAAAAACGATCACTATAAAAGGAGCACCTTCACTTGAATACAGCTATAAATTAAGTGACCACGGTCCAATAATGAATGATGTAATAGATGGAATCAATTCCGAAAACCCAATAGCTATGTGGTGGGTATTCACAAAATTCCCGTTAAAAACCATGAAAGCGATGTATAAAATATCACATGCAAGCTCTATGGACGACGTTGAAGAAGGAGCCTCCTTAATACATGCTCCAGGCTTAAATATCATGTATGGAGATGCTAAAAATAATGTAGCATGGTGGGCTACAGGAAAACTGTACAAACAAGCAGCTCACGTAAACAGAAAATTTATTTTAAACGGAAGCTCCGGAAATGATGACCCCATAGAATACTTAGACTTCACACAGAACCCTAAGGCAAAAAACCCTACGTGGCATTACGTATACTCTGCTAACAACCAGCCAGACAGTATAGCAGGGATGTTATACCCGGGCTATTATCTACCAGAAGACCGCGCTAAGAGAATTGTACAATTGATTGAAGAAAAAGACACTTGGGACTCCAAAAGCACCCAAAAAATGATCACAGATGTAACCTCTCCGGTTTCCGTAGAAATTATCAAAGAATTCACCGCTATTTTAAATCCTGATGATTTCACTAAAAAAGAACTCGAAGTCATTGCAATTTTACAAAAATGGGACGGTTCTAATACTATTAGCTCAATAGCACCTACTATCTATAACAAATGGGTATATTTGTACCTTGAAAACACCTTGTCTGATGAGTTGGGAGAACAAACATTCCAACAAATTCTAAATACCTATGTTATGAAACGTAGCATTGCAAAATTAATTCGTACAAATTCCTCCATTTGGTGGGACGACATACATACAAAGGATCATAAAGAGTCAAGGCAAGAAATCCTTTCTAAATCCCTTAAACAAACCGTTACTTTTTTAGAAAAGCAACTAGGCACAGCGATTAAAGAATGGAATTGGAGTCGTGTCCATACCTTAGAACACAATCATGTTTTAGGTGAGGTAGCGCTCTTAAGAAAATATTTTAACATAGGACCATTCCCCATAAACGGAGCGAGAGAAGTGATCAACAACAGTGGTTTCGACTATGACAAAACCGGTATATACAAGGTGAAATCTGGTCCTTCTACAAGGCGTGTTATTGATTTTTCTGACATAGAAAACAGTGTTAGTATAAATCCAACAGGACAGTCTGGAAATGTTTTTAGTCCCCATTATAAAGATCAATTCGAAATGTACAACAAAGGGTTATTTCGTAAGATGAAGTTAAATAAAGAAGAAATTATAAATCACTCAACAAAACTAATATTTACACCAACTAATGAATAAAAGAATAACGATAAAAGAGATTGCTAAAGTATTAGGTGTTTCCGTCTCTACAGTTTCAAAAGCACTGCATGACAGTTATGAAATAAGTACAGAAACAAAAAAAAGAGTACAAGAATACGCGAAGGCCCAAAACTACAAACCTAATAGCCTCGCCTTAAGCTTACAAAATAAACGCACTAAAACCATCGGTGTTTTAGTGCCAAATATATTAAATACATTTTTTGCCAGAGTCCTAAATGGAATTGAAGCTGAAGCAACGAAACACGGGTATAAACTTATCACTTGTTTCACCAATGAATCGTATCAGAAAGAGGTAGATACTATTGAAATGCTAGCAAACGGAACCATCGATGGTTTTTTAGCCTGCCTATCCCAAGAGACCTTAAAAAAAGAGAAATTTGACCATTTTCAAGAATTGGAAGGACAGGATATTCCACTGGTACTTTACGACCGAGTAAGCAGTGAAATTAACTGTGATAAAGTGGTTATAGACAATGTGAAAAGTGCGTATAAAGCCACAAAGTACTTAATGAACCTAAACTGTAAAAACATTGCATTTATTTCGACCATACACGGTTTAAATGTGGGGAAATTTAGAGCTAAAGGCTATAAAAAAGTACTTAAAAAATACAATCAAAATTTCTCTAAGAAGAACATGGTGAAATTAGAAAGTAAAGAAAACCTACGTAAAAACATCGAAAAATTACTTCAAGATGACACTATAGATGGAATTTTCACTGTAGATGAAACTTCCGCAGCTACTGCTATTCAGGTCCTAAATAAACTAGGAAGAAAAGTCCCTGAAGATGTGTCTTTAATAGGTTTTACAAATGGAATTTTATCAAAACATATTTCGCCTCCATTAACTACGGTGAACCAATTTGGAAGTAAAATTGGTGAAAATGCAATACGCATGTTAATTGAACGACTAGAGAATAAAGGAGAGCCACTTCCTTATAGAGTGAATTTAATCCGAACAGAGATTATTGAAAGAAAATCTACAAGACGCTATATCGCTAAGGCATAACTCAGACAATATAAACTACTAAAAAACCTCCTTATTTTAAAAAATAAGGAGGTTTTTTTACAATGCTATTCTACCGTATCTAATTCCTAGTCTCCCCATTTTTCAAATGGATGGGACATTAAACAAGCATTGTAATATTTAGTATCTCCGGTTACTTCTTCCCCTAACCAATCTGGTTTTTCAAAAGAATACGCTTCAGAAGGCAACTCTATTTCAGCCACCACTAAACCTTGATTCTCTCCATAAAACTCGTCTACTTCAAAGGTCAATCCACTGGCTTCAGGAATTAGAAATCGCGTCTTCTCAATTACTCCTTTTTCACATAACAACAGTAATTCCTTAGCTTCCTGTAGTGGGATTTCTCGTTCCCATTCATACCGCGTAGTTCCGCTAGCATTCCCGATCCCTTTAATGGTTAAAAACCCCGTGTTATCCGAAATACGTACCCGAACCGTACGGACCGCTACTGAGGACAAGTAGCCCTGAGATATTCTCACGTTGGAAGTTGCAAGTGACTTGTACGCTCCTTTTACTAAGAACTTACGTTCTATTTCTTGTGCCATTTTATAGTATTATGATAGAAAACAATGGGACTTCCCAAATTCTCGAATGATTCAATCACAAAAATAATAATTAAAAACAGACAGTCCAAATTGGACACAAAAAAAAACAGTAGAAGCCTGTATTGCTTCCACTGTTTTTTCATAAAAAATTGAAAAAATTATTTCGCTTTTTTACGAATATAATTCGCTATGTTTTTTCCTAGCTTCGCATAACAGTGAGAGATTCTAAAACCACTGTCATAATCGTTTCCAAAAGCGCCATTCCCAGGAACATCTCTATAGGTTCCTTCTAATAAAATAATGGTTGGATCTGTTTTTTTATATACGGTCACTATGGCGTCTATTTCTGCATTATGTCTTACAATCCCTATATTATACCCTGCATAAAGCTTCGTTGTATGTATTTTAATCACATAGCTTGCGTCAGAATTTTCAGTAACGGAAACCATATCATTTACGAATCTTTTGTTAAAAGATTCCAGAAACATTGGGTGGTACCTTTCTTCACGGTCATTAAACCAAGTTTTTTTAAATTTCTCTCCACTCCCCGGATTCTTAGTTTCTCTTTTGTCCATTTTCTCTTTTAAAAACGCGACTTCAGAATCAAATTTTGGGATTTTTAAATCATGATATTCAAAAATCACATCAAATTGGCGGATGCCTTTTAAATTTTTGATGCTCCCTTCAGTTACTTTCATTTTCTGTGCAAATGAAGATACTGCACACATTACTGTTAAAATTAATACTATCTTTTTCATATCTATTTGTTTTTAGTTTAGTAATTTTTGAATCAAAGCTTCCTTATTTGCAATTGGTTTGGCATACATCGTAATTAATCTGTAATTAACATCTTCATTCACAGCTTTAAACATGTATTTTTTGAAATTCTCCAATTCATTTACAGAATAATGACGATCGTATTTCTTATCATTATACAGCAAATCATAGGCCATATAATTCGTTTTATTTAATTGGTAATTTCTATAAACTATTCGGTCTATCTCTAGAGCAATAGCAATGGCATCTTTCTTTTTATTGTTTAAGAAGTTGATGTTTTCTAAATTCAACTTTTCAAAGACCAATTTCACTTTTCCTTTGTACTCTTTTATTCCCTTTACAATACTGTTTAGATTTTCAAATTTAGATTTATTATACACCCCTGTTTTGTCCAATAAGCTCATTTCATTTGCTTTTTCAAACGCACATGGTTCATATTCAAAAGAAATGGTAGACACCACTATGTTTAATTCTTTCATCGATTGTTTAATATCAGCACCTCCACTTAAAAGCAACATTTTTATGAGTCCTGGAGCTGTTTTATCATCTCCATCCTTCGTCCGTCCATTTCCTTGAGCAATCCATGAAGAGACCTTTTTTTCCACGATGGAATAGCGTAAATATTTAGACAAATTAATGGAGTTTTTTAACATCTCCGATTTGTTTTTAGATCTAAAAACAGTAAACATATTATTTAATTTGGCCACTGCTTTCATGGTAGAATTTACCATTAAGTTATCACCTAGTGATATTTCGGTAAATGTTTTCCCTAAATCATACAAGTGGTTCTGAAGCAACGCTGAGTCTAGAAAAATATCTCTATGATTAGAGATAAACAGACAATTAGAAGTGTCAATATTCTCCAACCCTTCAATTTCGAAAGAACTCATACTATTACGAATAGAATCTTTAATAATCATTTCTATAAATTCCACTTGAAAATCTGCGCAAGAATGACAGGCTTTCAATTTTGAAATTATTTCATTTTCCGTCCAATTTGGATGAAAAAACTGTACTCCTTTTACAAATTCATTTTGAGTCTCCAACCAACGTAATGCTTCCGTAACTTGATTGTTTGTATAAGGCGATATTTTAGCTAATTCTACGTCCATTTTTATTTTTTTATGATGCATCTCTTGTCAATAAAGAGCATCGGTTTTCTACTCATTTTAGGGAATTTAAGAGTAGATACTTCTTGTTCTGACAAAAACGCTATATAAGGTAAGACTCTTAATTTAGCTCTAAAGTGATCTTTCAATCTTTTTACCAAATTTTCGTCAGGATTTTTCGCGAACAATTTAATCGTAATTTTATCTGTATCTATTTCATTTTTATCCAACTCTATTATGTAACTCAATACATCTGGAAAATCATCCAGAAGATTATACATTGCAGGAGGATAAAGTGTGGTCCCTTTATATTTAATCATCTGTTCTTTCCTACCTATAACGGGACCAAGCCTTGTGGTATTCCTACCGCATTTACAAGGAGCATTATGGGCTTTTACAATATCCCCCGTTTTAAATCGAAGTAATGGCATTGCCTCCATCCCTAAAGTAGTAATGACTAATTCTCCTTCTTGGCCATCTTCCACATTGTTATTATCATCATCTAAAATCTCTATAATAATCAATTCTGGATGTTGATGTCCTCCGTTTTGATATTCACACTCCGCAAAAGCCGTATTCATCTCTGTAGAGGCATAGGTAGAATACAACTCGATGTCCCACGATTCTTTTATCTTTTTCGAAAGCGTATTGTCTTCAAAATTTTGATTTTTTAAAGGCTCTCCTATACAGACAACCCCCTTGACAGAACTTGCATTAATATCTATATTATTATCCTTTGCAAATTGAATCATTTTCAACAAAAATGAAGGAACTGCGATAAGGTATGTAGGCTTAAATTTAGAGATAGAATCCCATTGTAATTCCGGCACCCCTGCTCCTACACGAATAATCCCTGCTCCTAGCTCCCTCGCACCTAAATAATATGCCAAACCTGCTATAAACCTCCTGTCCATAGTCACCATCAGTTGAATCAAATCCTTATCACTAATCGTAGAACAGGAAAGTGACATGGCTTCATTATAAGCAATTCTATTTAAATCTTTCTCCGTCAATCCAAAAAACACAGGTTTCCCTGTCGTTCCGGAAGTAGTTACGTAGTCTATTATTTTTGAGGAATCTACACAGAAAAAATCTGTATTATACCTTTGCAAATCGTCCTTAGTTGTAACTGGTATTTTTTGCAAATCCTCCAAACAATGAATCCCTTTATAATCTATGTCGTGCTTTTCAAATACACGTTGATAAAAAGGTGATTTCTCGTGAAGGTATCTCATGAGTTCCTGTAATTTATTATTTTGAAACTCTTTTATCGCTGCTGTTGTTTTTTTCTCAATATCAGGAATCATGTAATCTCCTTTTAATTTTTTTGATGTATTTTTCAATCTCTTTTCTATTTGGGACCGTTGTTATTTCCCTATCTAATGCCGCAGTAAACATGTCCAATGCTGCTTGATATTGCTTTTTATTATAATAATAACATCCCACTAAGTAATAACTCTCCCAGTAAGATGGATTTAATAATATAAAGTTATTAATTTTTTCGATAGGATAGTACTTGTTTTCTAAAATGATTGCTGCTAAGTTCCTTTTTTCCTTTCTGTACTGTTCATACATTTTGTAAGCATCCGAAAAAAGAAAAGGATCTTTTTTAATTCGTAAAGCCTCCATGGAAACACTTGCTTTCTGTGTTTTATAATTGGAAAAAACACTGTCTAAATTATAGGCCGTAAAAGCCCCCAATTGATACGGGTTTGAAGAAACCCATACGGTCTTTTTATGTGGTTGAAACACAATTGCATGATGTGCTAATAGTTGATTCAGTGATTTCTCATTACCATAGCCTATTTTCTTATCCAGTAAACCTTCCTTATTCCTGAGGATTCCTACGGCCTTTTCTGGGGTCATAATCTCACCTTCTAATAACTCCACCATTCTATCATACCTATATTTAGAATGGCTATTAGAGATATGTGCTGTATTCCGATCATCGTTTTTGTACGCTTTACTTTGGAAATGATTTGAGCAAATCAATTGACTGTTGTTATCTACGCGATAAACCCCGAAATTTTTAGGTGAAATTTCAATTAGAACAGCGCTGTTGTCAATGGCGCTTCCTATCATCAATGATTCAGAGACAAACACTTCTTTTTGTTTGGCTATTGCAATGGCCTCCTCTAGGGTCGCTGCATATTGTAAAATTTCTCTCGAGACTAAAGATATTGGCGTTTTTGCAAGTAGCGGAATGTTAGATTTCCCTGCGTTTATAGTCACGGTCAGCCCCTGATCATTCATTCCAGACATAACACCGATCATTCCTGCCCAAGACACAGACATGTATTTATAGCCCTTTTCTGGTTGCACAAATGCAATTATTTTTTCTTTGGCAAAATCATCATTTAGGTAAAAATCAAAATTACGTCCTATGATCAAACCACCGTCCGCTGTGTTTTCTCCCCAACTTGCAAAGGAAGAACAACCTACCAATGCTAAATCTTGCAATGCATGCCCCAAATCATGTGCACTATGTAAATACAAACTCATGGCATATTTACTCGCAAATTTCTCCGAATCGTTCGACGCATATCTCGAAACTCCATACATCTCTGCCTTGTATTCCTCCTGAATATATTTGTGTAAATCCCTATTATAAAACGCTAGAAACTTTCGCAATAGGTATTGTTTTAGTTTTGAAGGAACCATCTTATCTATTTTACTTAAAAAGATCTCTTCTTGTTGTATGAGTTGCGTTTCTGTTAAATGTCCAATATTATTTCCTAGATCTCTGGGATTGTTTCCAAAGGCAATAAGTTCCCACTGGCCGAATCTATTTTTACGAAAACTACTTTTCCCTTTAAAAAACAAGGAATCATTCACGGAAATTTTCTCCTTATTTTCAAGCACATAAGTATCTATATCTTTGACTACAAAGCTTGATTTATTAATGCCACACGAGGAAACAAAAACAAGTAAAACTAAGCAGTAAAAAGGGATAGATCTATGCATCATACTTTTCTAATTCTTTCTTAATGGAGGCAATTAACTTTTCACGTCCAACAATGTGAGTACATGTTAACACGGCACTAATGGTAACACCTAAAATCCCGTGCATATTTACACTTTGCCCTGTTAAAAAAAGGTTTTTTAGTTTTGTTTTTGGCGATAAAAAAGAAATCATAGTATTGTCTGCATCTTTCTTATAGCCGTACATAGCACCTCTATTATTTCCTATATAATCTCTATACGATAAAGGAGTAGAAACGTGAACAGAAGCCATACAATCCCTTATATTCGGGAATTTCTTCTCTAATTCCAGTAAAAATATTTCTGTTTTATCCGCTTTAAATTTTTCATAAGCCTCTCCTCTATCACTCTCTTGAGATACGGTATTAAAGGTGTGTTCCCATTCCTTTATCTCGTCAAAATTCATATAGGTCATCGCCGTCATATTATTCGCCCATTCAGACTGATCTTTATGCACTCCCATGGAAATCATATACCCTTCCGGCCACGAATTTTTCGTGTATTCTTGTGCCGTATAAACATTTTTAGGGGATTTTATATGGTAGTGATTATAGTTTGAATACTTAAAGGTTTCCGGTTTAAAAGTGATGTATAAACTAAATCCAGAAATAATGCTTTCTATTTTATTTATTCGTTTCACAAATGACTTTCGCAAGCCTTTTCCTTCCAACATTTTAATCGTTATTTTTGGTTCTATGTTCGAAACAAAAATAGATGCTTGTATTTCCTTCCCTTCTTTCGTAAACACCGAGGTTAAGGTATCCTCCTCAAAACCAAATTTCACTACTTCTTGATGATTATAGGCCTCTCCTCCATTTTCTTTAAGCCTTCTCAATAATAATTTAGAAATTTGACTCCCTCCATTTACAAATCGATACGAACTTTCTATATAAGAGTTTATGGACAAGGCATGCACATATAAAGGAGTATTTAATTCTCCTGCATATAAAGAATTAGACCCCACTAAAACTGCTTTAAACAAAGTGTCATCCGAAATGGAGTCTAGATAATCCGACAGTTTTATAGACAAAGAACTCATATCATACGCGGTGCTATCTTCTAGATTATACAAACCAAAACCACGACATATCTCTCTCATTTTATCACAATAAGTAACAATAGCAAGCGCTTCTTTTGGAAATTGCTTTGTGAGTGATGCTATAAAATTCTCATATCCTTGGGCGTGATAATATTCATTATCATCATTATCAAAGGTAATAACATCGTATTTATCCTCGTCTAATTTATGCAGGTTTAACTCCTCCATAATTCCCAAATAAGAAAAATATTGATGTAAATTTTGGCCTTTATCAAGTCCCCCGACATAATGTACGCCGGTGTCAAATATTTTTTTATTTCTAACAAAAGTCTGTAGATTCCCTCCGTACTGCCTGTTTTTTTCCAACACGCATACCTTAAAGCCTTCTTTTGCCAATATATTTGCAGACACCAGCCCTCCAAGGCCACTCCCTATGATAACAACATCGTATTTATTTTTCAAGATCATTTTTTTTTAACAAAAGACTATTTTTATTTTTTTGAGCAACGTAAAATCCGTCCAACTCATCTATATACGAAGAGTTTAACAAAACAATGCTTTCAAATTTACTAAAATTTATCAAACCTTTGACCTCATTTAAAGAGATCCTATTTAATAACAGTGTCGTAAAGGATATATCTGTTGCATCTTCTAGTGCTTCTAAGTGAATTACCTTTCTTTGCATGTTTGTATAACAATTTTCAGCCACCATTTTATGTTCCTTCACCGCATTATAGGAATAAATTTTACGTGTCAAATGTTTTGATATAAGTAGGATATCTACTTGGCCCAAATCATTTCCTACATGCAAAATTTTCGCATCCTTCGAAATCATATTATTCAAAGTCAAATAGGTTTCTTTCTGAGCTTCAAAATCCTTCCGAACGGCTTTTAATAAATATGTTTCTTTATAAAGGTAATTGGAATATAAGATTTCCTTAAAATAAGAAGCCCCTTCTAACTCCTCACGTAATTGTAATAATTCGTTTTTATAAAATGCCCCTATTTTTTTTGTGCGTTCTCTCACCGTTTTCCCATGTTCTAAACTATCATAAGAGATTCTTTCTCCCACAACAGCCGTCATACTTCCATTTTGAATGACAAAATCATTTTTTGCCATTACTTCTGCATTTCCATGAAAATAAATAGGTAAAATATCTATTTTAAGTTTTTCTTGTAAGAAAAAAGCACCTTTATGAAACCTTCCTGGCCTATTAGTTAAGGACCTTTTACCTTCTGGAAAAACGACCAATGAATAGCCTTGCTTTACCTTTTCCTCCAAGTGATCTACACTTTGATCTACACCATTGGACACTGGGAAAAATCCTAAAACTCGAGCTAAAATACCAAATACCGGAGATTTATAGACCCAATCATTCACTAAATAAACTATTTTATGAGTGACCAACCCCATGGTTAAGGTATCCAAGGATGACACATGGTTTGCTATAATAATTGCAGGTTTAGAAAAACCCTCTTTAGGTGCATTTACCACCTTCTTTTTCACCCATCTATTCCCATAAAGAACAAATTGAACCAACCACGCCACTGTTTTATGTAAGAATAACATTTTCTTCTTTTTGGCAATTGGAATTAAAGGTAAAAGGACAAGGCTCAAAAGAGACAGTAACATCCCTCCTAATGCATATAGTAACAAGGAGATGATGGCATGTAAACTACTACGCAGTTTTAACGGTCTAAATCCTACAGATGCTCTCCCAGAAACAAACAATCTAAAAAGTAATGGTTGCAAGGTAAATGTCACAAAAATAGTCGTCAAAATTCCAATTAATGAAAGTACGCTTATGGACCTAAGTGCGGGATGTTTTGCAAAAACCAATACACCAATCCCTAAAATAGTGGTCAGTACAGAAAGGATAATGGATATTTTATAGGTCTTTAATTTTTTAGTTCCATAGGTATAATCATGCACCAATCCATTGGTCATAAAGATGCTATAATCCACTCCTAATCCAAAAATAAAGGTAGAAACAATTACATTAAAAATAGTGAATTGAATATTAAAAAAGCTCATCAATCCTAAGGTGATTACCCACGTTATAAAAATAGGAATACTCGTAAATACCGTAAGTTCTAAATTTCTATAAAATAAAAACAACACTAAAAAAACGGCTAAAAAGGAATAATTAATTAGGGTAGAAAACTTCTCTTTTAAAGAACCTAAAAAGGTTTCATTAATATGTTTTCTGTCAATCACTAAAACATTAGACAATTCAGAAAGTACAGTTTCTAAGGCTTCTTTATCTTCTATATTTAATTGAACAATAGATACTGCAGTACACAAGTCCTTATCATTCACAAACTCTTTTGTAAACAAGGATTTAACACCTGCGTAATCAGACATTGAAACGGGCTCAAAATGAGTATCTAACAAGGTGTAAAATGGAACATACGTGTTTTCTTTAAACCCTACCTGCGCGCCATATTTTTTTAAATTAATACGGAGCTGTTCTTTTTTAGTCGGGGTCCAGAATGCATTCCACTCATTTATTTTTAACTGCTGATCTCTCTTGGATAAGACCAAGCCTCCTACAGAGCTATACGCTTGAATTCCTCCATTTTCTTTCGCCTTTTTAAGGATGGAATTTATACGTGTATTTATGGATAAAACAGTGTCTAAATTCTTATGATGCGCGACCACATAAATAGATTTAGAAGAAAGATTTAATATCGTATCTAAGTTCTTTTCTGCAGTAATACTCGCGGCATCCATATAGTTCATCTTAGACAAATCATTGTTAAAACGAACCTGCTTAAAGGTAAAGGAACAAGCGACCAATAAGAGCACAAACCCAATAATAATCCATTTATTTTTATCGAAATTATAGCTTGCTATTTTTGAAATAACATGCTCTTTTGGAGCCTTAAGCTCCTTTTTAGGAGTATATAATAAGGGAATAAACAGTAAAGCAGCTACAGAAGAAGCTAAAACACTGATGGAAGCAAAAATTCCCAAATCTTGGAGGGCTTGAGACTTTAATAACAACAGACATATAAACGCGATAGCCGTAGTAATACTACTCATTAAAATAGGCATCGTAATCTCTTTATACAATTGTTTAATATTCTGATTACTTTTAAAATGCGTTAAAATATGCAAGGAATAATCCAGGGTAATCCCCAATAAAACAGAACCAATCCCTAGGGAGATTGCAGACACTTTAACTCTGATAAAATAGAGTGCCGTAATAGCTGTCAAAGCACCGATCAAGGTGGGTAAAAAAAGGATAAATGGAATGGTTATTTTCTTGTAAAAAAAGATTAAAATAACCAGTAACAATACCATGGCAATACTCACTGTGTATTTAATATCGTTCTTAATCTGGTTGGCATTTGCGACAGCAATTACTGTAGAGCCATAATATTCCGCCGAAACTTCGTCCTTGTATTTATCCGATAGCGCGGCGGCTATCTGATAGAGTTGTTTTACAAATACGGTATTTGCATCCGTTTCATTTGCCGAGAGCTTTGGCTTAATAAATAACAATAAATTATTTTTATCAGCTGTCATTAAAAAACCATTATGCACCTTAAAATCATTCGACATTTTTAAGGATTCTAGTTTCTTCAAGCCTTTAAATGTAATTCCAAAAGGATCCTTTCTAATGCTGTTTTTCGCAATAAATCCAGTAGGAGAAATAAGGGTTTGTAAATTTCCTTTTACGGTTTCTTCTACGGCTTCTTCTTCCAGTTTTTGCGCGATCTCCTCATAGTCATTCGCGGTTAAAAACAAGGGGAGATTCTTATAGACAAAATCCATCGTCTCCATCATGTTCTCACTTGTAAACTCCCCGTCTATAGACGCGATATAAGGTTTGCAGTATACATTTAAACTATCAATAAGTTCGGAAGCATAGCTCGCTAATTTGTCTGGATTTCCATTTTTTAGTGCGAGTACATTTACAACGATCTTATCAGAAAAATCAACATTCTTTAAGACACTATTCAGTGTTTTTGTCTCTTCATTCTGGGGTATTAATTTGGAAATATCCTCTTCAAAATCAATCTTCAAAGAAAAATAAAGCAACACACTTAAGAAAACACCTAACAGTGTAAAAACAATTATTTTTTTTGAAGTAAATGTTTCGTAAAAAGAAAGAAATAATTTATACACTCTTTGTAGATTTAATTTTAATAATCAATAAGCTTATTCCAAATGCAAGACATGCCATACTGGTAGCTAACACAAAACTCCCTAAAACATATTCCTTAACATTGGTGAGAATTTTTAAATTCGCTAACAAATCTTCCGTATTAAATTCGGTATTTGAGCCCAATAAGACATCCCCTATTTTAAAGCTAGCAAAAATAATTACAGGGATCACAGGAGGAATACTTATATTAGAAAAGGCAAAAGAAATGGTTTTATTCAATTTAAAAATAGTAGCTAATAAAATTGCTAATACTCCTTGAAAGCCCCAAAATGGTGCAATTCCTATAAAAACCCCTAAGGCAATAGCGCTTGATTTTTTTAAAGGAGAATCCTCATTTTTTATTATATTTTCTACAAAAAATTTCTTAAATCCTTTTTTTTTTAAGGTCCTAAATAAATCTCTTGGTTTTATATAGAAAAAAGCGATGATCAGTAAATAAATATTCAATAATGTAATCCTTGCAAAATCTTTATAAGGTCTAAAGTGAGAAACACGCTCTAGTGGATCATACAATACTTTTACAGGAACATTTGCCACCCGAACACCTCTCCAGGATGCTTTTACAATATTCTCTATTTCAAATTCGAATTTATTCGTGTAAAAAGGAATGTTTTCCATTAAAGAAATAGGATACAACCGATATCCGGACTGCGTATCTGTAAGTTTTACACCCGTTTCTGCCCAATACCAAAAA
Source organism: Flavobacteriaceae bacterium (assembly GCA_016764435.1). GTDB lineage: Bacteria > Bacteroidota > Bacteroidia > Flavobacteriales > Flavobacteriaceae. Next base: position 22,259 of record JAESRX010000020.1, read on the forward strand.
TTAGAGAACTTATGTCCAAAACTACTCCCTTTGGGTACAGAATCTTGGTCCATATTTCGCGCTCCAACTAATAAACTATTGGGATGTTTCTCTATTTCTTCTATAAAAACCACTAAATCATCTGGATAGTGTTGTCCATCAGAATCAATCGTAATCGCATACTCATACCCTAAAGAAAGTGCTTTTTTAAAGCCCAATTTCAAGGCATACCCCTTTCCTTTATTTTGAGCATAACTCAATTGGGTTAGCTGTGCATATTCTTCTAAAATTTCCGAAGTACTATCGGTAGCACCATCATTTACAATGATAATACTTGAGGTATAGCTAAGCACCCCATCTATGACGCGCCTTAATGTTTTAAAGTTATTATAGGTAGGAATAATTACACAGCACTTTAACGATGCCATTTTTTCCGTTAGTTGACCCTGTTTTTTTGGTTCCAATATAATCATATTAAGATGCTGAAAATAAACTTTTCTCTTCTTCCGTAAAGTGTTTCGACGCTAAAATATAGTCAACGATATACTTTTTCAAACTGCTGGATTTTTCTATTTTCAATTTAGAAAGCACAAAGGCTTTGTCCGTTCCCCGCTGTTTATTGTATTTAAGTAATTTAGGTGAATTCTGTTGTATTGTGAGTCTCACAAATCTAATTTCTAGATTTTCAGGTGCTTTTAAAATAGCAAATTCTATCAATTCCACCCCTTGAGCAAATTGTTTTTTCTTATTGGCTGCTCCTTTTTGACTTCTCGCCCCTAAGGCAATTGCCGCTCCCTTATAGGCTACAAACACGTTCGTATCTCCTTTTTTTACAGTCTGTAATAACTGGTATAGCTTCTCTGTATGCGCCTTGGATTTTACGGATAACTTATACGCCGCACGAATGGTGTTAAGGTTTAACTTAACAAGTAATAAAGGCATGTATAAATAGATCAATAATAGCTGCACTGTTTATTTTTTTAAGGTATATAATGCATTAATTTTTAAAGCTACGGTATCCTCAAATTGCGTCACATTTGTCACCTTATAATCCTCCTCTGAATCCTTAGAAACGCGAATTTTTAATTGCAATTTTTTGTTCTTTTCCGGATTGATAATCGCCATAAATTTAACATTACTGCATTTCTTCATAAACAACTTGGTCTCCGTAATTCCCTCTACAAGGTCTTTCGTGATTTGCATCATGCAAACTCCTGGCATAATGGGATTTCCAGGGAAATGCCCTTTGAAAATTTCATGTTCAGGATTTATTAAAATCTCGAACACAAAGGAACCTTCTGGAGATACTTCCTCTTTGGAAACAACCGTGTAAAAATTTTTTAAAATCATATCTTTTTCAGTAAAAAGCTAATGTAAGAAACTTAATTCAATGTTCAACTTAAAATTTTTATGTTTTATTTGGATCTCTTCCGCCAGATTGTCACTGTTTTTATCAAAGAGAATTATCACTTGTTCCCTGCGTTTTCTCCCAGAACTAATCTTTGTCAATCGCTCGTTTTTATCTGTAAAATAGTAGCGGTACTTTCCCTCTTTTTTAGACAAAAAAACATTATTCCCTTCTAATAAATACATTTTATGAATAGGATTAAACTGAGAAATCAATAGCTCAAAATCTTTTCTCAACAGATGAATCAACATCTTTTTATTCATTTTTTGCTGTATAAAATTCACCTTAAAAGTAGCTCCTTTAAATTCAAAGTCTAATAGTTTAGTCCCAAATTCCGTTGTAAAAACAACCCTGTGATGGTTCTTTTCTATTTTTTTTATGATCAGTAAGCCTCCCAGTGTACTCGAAAACACTTCTATCCTTGCTTTGTACACATAATCTATGTCGTGGCTCGAAAAATATGGGTTTTCAAAATCACCTTCGGTAAAACTTTCCCCTTCAGAAAGGTTAAATAAGGGCCTTCCACAAGAGGTGGTCAACAGTATAAATAGGAGACTAATGTGTAAAAACTTCATCATTTACGTCTTTGTTTACAAGAAGGCTTGTAAAAGTTATCAAGGTATAATCCTCTGGAGATTCAATCATTTTTATTTTCATCACTTGATATGTTTTCCCATCAAATGTCAATTCGAACTTTTTAATAAATGAATGCATCGCCTCTTCTTTTGAGGTAAAGGTGACCACATAATTATTCTTAGTTTTAAAATACTGAATATCGAATTTTTGCTCATCAAACATATCTCCTTTAATGCTTTTCGCTATTAAAGTATTCAATTGTTTAAACATCTTAGTGCTGCTCAAATCTATATTGCTTTTTTTACCCGCATCATTTATCAGTAAATTGTTTTCCTTAAAAATAACACTGTATACAAAAGGAGTGGAATAAGACCATTTAATTAAATTAGGGTCTTTAAAAATCAGGTTTCCTTTAGAGATAATATCTTTAGATAAAAAGGACAAATGCTTCGCCTGCACAAAATCAGCGACGATAGTTCTAGTCGCTTGAGCACTCCTCATAACTCCTTTTTTCACTTCCATTGCTTTTTGAGAATCTAGCGCTGTTTGCTGACTCCAACCTAGGCTAGAAACCAACATCACTACTATAAATACACATTGCTTTTTCATATCAAATTATTTAATTAATAGACTCAATGTCTTTGCATTGAATGATTTTGACTCGAATGAAATCAATAACTGTTCCAAAACTTCCACCGTAAGTTGACTCGTATCGTGTAATAAAATAATAGCCCCCGATTTAATTTTCTTATTTATTTTTTCAGTGACCATTTCAGGTGATTTGGCAATGGTATCATACGAACGAATGCTCCATCCTATTGTTTTTAGGTTTATCTTTTTTACCGCCCGAGCAATATTGGGGTTTGTAACTCCAAAAGGAGGCCTAAACAACTTATTTTCACACCCCGTTAAACGGGCTATTATCTGCTGTGTTTTCACAATGTCTTCTTCCACCGCTTTGGTAGATAAAAAACCATAATTATTACTGTGCAGGTAGGAGTGATTTCCGATAAGATGCCCTTGCTGTATAATCTCTAAAAAAACATCCGGATGTTTTTCTATATTTTTACCAATACAGAAAAAGGTAGCTTTTGCATTATACCGCTCTAGTAGTGCTAATATTTTCGGTGTAAAATCAGGGTGTGGCCCATCATCAAAAGTTATATATATCTCGCGGTTTTCGTTTACTGGAAGTTGGTGAATTCCTTTTAAAAAATAATTCATTTTCATCCGAAACGAGCCTATAATTGTAAAAGAAACCCCTACAAATAAGATACAAAGTCCCACAATAAAAGTAAACATACTCCATCCTTCCATCAGAAGAACAGCTCCAAAAAGAGCAAGAAAAAAGCCTGTTATGTTTCTAAAATTTAACAAGATTCAATTAAAGTAAAACTATGGTTTTCACCTCTAAATTGATTGTACAATAACACCTTCTTAATTCCATTCTCTGGCTTATTATTCAGTTTAGTCACTGCTGGAATACTCTTGGTTTTACAAATGTTTGCGGCCATCCACAAGCCAAACGCTGAGGCCGTATTGTATTCTCCCGACAAGTGTTTATAATACAATTGTTGGGTATTCTTAAATAGTGTCTGTTGAAATCCTGAATAAAAATCTTGAAAATCCTTGTCTCCATTAATTCCCAATACAACCACATCAATTTCTGCTACCGTTAAGTTATTCGTTGCTAAGAAAGAGGTTGCTTTTTTAGCAATTTCTTCCTGTGTACAGGTATCTATTATTTGAACATCGATGAGTTTTGCATAGCTGTTCTTTGATTTTTTATTTCCGAGTGCAAAAAAACTTGCCCCTTCACTAAAGACAGTTCCTATAGAGTTGGATTTTAAAATCCCATTAGACAATGACTTTTCTTCTTTAATCTGACCTAATAAACGGTATAATTCCGTTGTATAATCACCTAACTCATCTACACCGCCTACTAGAACACTCTCTTCACCTTCTTGAATCATTAATAAGGCGTCAATTAATGCAATTTCAAAAGAAGTCGCATTGTGTACATAGGTCATATTATACGCATTACATTTTAAGGCTAAAGCGATTTGTCCTCCGACAGTGTTATGTGTAGATTGAATGAAGGAAGTAGGTGTTAAAAATGCTTCCTTATTCTCAATTAATTTTTTCAAAAACTTCTCCGAATCTATTAAACAGCCCATTCCTGTTCCTGTAATAATAGCATCCGGATTGCTTAAATCAGCTTCTTTTAAGGCTATGTTTGCCGCAACTACGCTGTTTTTCACTCCACTTGCCATCCTGCGTATCATTGCAGGTTTTATGTATGCTTTATAAGTGGGCTTATGTACTTTTACAACAGGTTCTTTTAGCTCCTTAAACAAGTCCAATAAAGTTTCGAAATTAGTGGATTCCTGAGCGGAAACACACCCCATTCCATTTATATAACACGTTTTCATAGCGCTGTTTTTGAGAAAATAATAGTTGAACAATTCCCACCAAAACCAAAGGAATTGGATAAGACATGATGGAGCTGTTTTTGAATCACCTCCACTACTGGAATTAAATTTGTTGTAGGAATAGCCTCTTTAAAATTCAAATTTGGAAACACCACATTGTTTTGAATAGCGAGTACAGAATACACCGCTTCTATAGCAGCAGCAGCGGCCAATGTGTGCCCAGTATATGCTTTAGTAGAGCTAAAAGAAGGGATTTCCTCTTTAAAAACATTGATTAAGGCCCTGCTTTCAGACATGTCATTATTAGGAGTAGCGGTCCCATGCGCATTTATATAATCAATATCCTTAGGCATTAGAGACGCTACAGAAAGCGCTTTTTCCATTGCCAGTGTTGCCCCAATTCCCTCTTCCGATGATGCTGTTTGATGAAACGCATCATTAGCATTGGCATAACCAGTGACATAGGCTAAAACTTTCTTTTTACTTTTTTCAACAATAGCCTCCGATTCTAGGACTAAATAAGCAGCTGCTTCTCCTAGGTTCAAACCATTTCTACTGGCATCAAAGGGCTTACAATTTTCCTCTGAAAGAATCATTAATGTATTAAATCCGTTAATGGTAAATTTTGAAAGACAATCTGCTCCTCCTACAATTACTCGGTCTAATTTCCCTGCTTTTATAAGCCTTGCTCCAAGCATAATGGCATTTGCAGAGGAAGAACAAGCGGTACTTATAGTGGTTACAAAATCTTTAATTCCCAAACTACGGGCTAATTTCTTAGTCGCATCACCTGCATTGTGAGCTTCTATGTATTTTTGCTGTGCTGCATTTGTTAAGATGGACTCATAATACTGCTCTGTTTTATCCATACCTCCAACACTTGTGGCAGAAATTATCCCCGTACGACATTCATTAATATTGGTAATATTAGCATTTTTAACAGCTTCTTTACAGGCCATTTCTGCCAACAATGCGGTACGGGAATAATTGTTGTTTTCGGGTATCTTTAAGAGAGATATCAATTCGTTATCCGAGTAATTTATCTCCCCTACTTTAATATGAGAAGCGTGTACGGTGTCAATCTTCTTAATTTGGGATATCCCATCGTTTTTTTGTATTAGCGAATTATAATTCTCTTCTACATTATTCCCAATGGCAGAAATAATCCCCATTCCAGTGATAGCAACACCTTTACTCATCCTAATTTCTGTTATCCATAATAAACTGAGCCATAGAATTAATAGACTCAAAAATTGTTTTCCCTTTTTTAGGGTCTGAAATTTTAATACCGTAATCTTTATCTAGGATTACAATCAATTCTAATGCGTCAATAGAATCCAAGCCTAAGCCATCTCCAAACAGCGTATCATCATCCTGAATATCATCGATAGATAAATCTTCTAAATTTAAGTTTTCGATAATTTTTTCTTTCAATTCTATTTTTAAATTTTCCATATTTTCTAATTCTTGTATAATTTAATTAATTCTTTTGCACTGTGAGGTATGCTCCCTTTTTCTGATATTAAATACATAAAAACATCCACAGACTGATCATCTACATTGGTCCAACCACTTAATACAGTCGTTGCTTTCCCTGATTGAATCAAACTATTTTCATAGGTATAATGTACCGTTTCATTGTATTGACTAAAGACAAAAAACACATTTTCACTTTTCAAGCCATGTCGTATACTTATTTCTCCAATGCCAATATTAGGCAATGTATAAACAAAAACAGATGGACTCGGAAAATAATTATCTGGATCACTTATTGATTTTTGATGTTTTCTATCCGTGTCTAAGCTAGATGCATTGTTAGACAATACAACTGCTGTGTTCGTTTCTTTAATCGTTATTTTTGCGTTATTCACAAGAATTTCACTGGTTAAAAACGCAATTTTACTCAAACTATCCATCTTAAAAAACTTCGCGTATTTTAATCCCAAAAAATGATATACATTCTTTAAAAAAACAGTCATTTCTGTTTCTTTGTCCGAATAGATTATTTCTCCGTTTAGATTAACACTATTATTTTTTATTTTACAATAGTTATGTATGTATAATTTTTTATCCAAAATAGTTGATTATTTTTTTCCACAAACTAATATTGTATGGTATTCTCCCACGGCAATATCCTCTTTGATAACCAATCCTACTTTGTCTATTAATTTTCTAAATACTTCCGAAGAATACATTTTACTATTCCCATTTGCCATGGTAGTGAAGTAAAGTGAAGTAGCCTCTAGAATAAAGCGAGCATTGTCAAATTTCTGGCGATCTGTAAAAGTTTCCATAATCAACAATTCAGCATCTTCCCCCATAGAATCAACACATACAGAAAGAATTTTTACAATTTCATCTTCAGAAAAACAATCTAAAAACTGGCTCATCCAATACGTATCTGCACCTTTCGGAATTTGCGGATTTTCTGACAGCCAATCGATATAATGTCCTGTTACTCTCTCCTTAAAATCGTAGGCTTTTACATTTTCTAAGGCCTTGTTTAATTGCCCTGGTAAATCTACGATTGTCACCGCTACCTCCTCACTATATTTACAAGCTGCGATGGCAAATTTTCCTGTATTCCCTCCAATATCAAAAATAGTTTTAGGATTTTTACGAAACACGGTTTCCAATGCGGTCTCAAATACCTCATCCGAATAATGATGGTCAAACTCAAACCAAGATTTTTTTGCTTCTGGATCTAATTCTGACAATCCTTCATAGATGGTACTCCATTCTCCAAGTTCTTTTAAACCTTCTGGCTTCTTGTTCTTTATCGCATCGTTTAAATGGTAAAGCCCTTTATAACACACATCATTCGTGAAATTTAGGTTCACATTTACTGTTTCGTGATACGTTAAAAAGTATCCGGTTTTCGTCAGTTCGTATTGTCGTTTATTGTTTTTTTCAACAATATCAGAACTTTCGGCAATTTCCAACAAAACACCTAATCCATACGTACTTACATTTAATTGTTTTGACAATTCCTCTATGGTTATTCCTCCTTGATGTCTTGTATCGAAAATTAAATTTAATACCCCAAGTTTCCGAAGTGAAACTGTCGTTTGAAATACAAACGGAGCGAAGGCAATTCGTTGAGCTTGTTCTAAAGCATCAATTGCCTTTAATGTTTTTACTGACATGTTTTTCTTTATGATTAATATTACAACAACTTTTTTTTAGCCTTGTAAATATATATGATAACTATTAATTTAATCCTTTTTTCCTGCTATTTTTTTTCAAAATCAAAGCCGTATTGCTTCCTCCAAAGCCTGAAGCCGTTTTAAGAAATACGGAAAGTGATTTATTATGATTCTCTTTTATGATATTTAAGGGAACAGAAACCCCCATTTCATCAAATCCCAAAGAGGAAATTAAGGTGTTTTGATGTAAACTCATAAGCCCTATAACCGTTTCTAACAAGCCAGAAGCTCCTAGCGTATGCCCATAATATGCTTTTAAACTATTGACGGGAACCTTGTCTAACTTCGCTCTTTGAAAAGCAATGCTTTCCATCTCATCATTAAAAATTGTCGCGGTGCCGTGAGCGGATACATAATCGATGTCTGTTGCCTCAAGTTTCGCTTCTTTTAAAGCAGCTTGAATCGATAAAAACAAGCCCTCTCCTGTTCTGGAAGGACCAGAAATATGATTGGCGTCATTACACGATGCATTTCCTACTACTTCTACTACGTCCACTGAAGTAGCATCGTAGGTTTTTCGCATTAATACCGACGCTATGGCTTCTCCTATAGTGATCCCATCCCTGTTTTTAGAGTAGGGTCTACATGGAGTACTACTAATGGCTTGAAAAGACTCAAAACCAGCAACAATAAAATCGGACACCAAATCCCCACTTACTATTATAACATCTTCATATAAATCTGCTTGCATTAATTGTTTTGCAACAGCAACTGCCAACACTCCCGAAACACAAGCATTTGACACAACAATTGCTGGATTCTTCAACTTAAAAAAACCTTGAATTTTCTCACCCAACACCGGTAAATATGCGCGAGAAGGATCCTTATAAAATGCGGTATCCTTTGCTAAAACATCTATATTCCCTTTGGTGGTAGAGATAATTAATCCAGTCTTAGAATTAATTTTAAAATTAGACGCGCCCAATAACTTACTCACAGAGAGTATCATTAACCTTTCTAATGGCGTATAAAGTTCTACATCTCCGATCTCAGCAAACAGCTGATCTCCTTTGTTTTTATCAATAATAGCACTGTAAAAAGAATCTTTCCCGATACGACGATGCTTTTTTATACCTGAATTGTTTTTTAATAAATTATTAAAATTCTCAATACTAGAATCCCCTAAAGGCGATAAGATATGATGATTTGTTATATATACTTTGTTCATAAGTTCCATGTTATAGCAGTCCTTTACTTTTCTTCCAAGATTCAAAAAACGGGGGTAAGTTTAAGGATAACTGATTGGAATCATCCACAAAAACTTGTACCGTTTTCCCCGTACAAACAACAGCACCATCTGGATTAAAAATTTTATAATGAAATATCATTTTAGCGGCTGGTGAATTTTCAAACGTTGTTTCTATGGTTGCAATATCTCCATATCTTAAGGGTAATTTATGCTTGCAAGAAGACGCTATAATAGGCGTCACATAGCCATGAGATTGCACGTCTAAATAGGAAATTCCATGTTTACTACCAAAATCCTCTCTTCCATCTTCAAAATAAGTGATATAATTTCCGTGCCAAACTATCCCTAACGGGTCTGTTTCATTAAAGCGTATTCGTATCGTTGTTGTTTCTTTTAATTTCATTCTAATTGTTATTATTAACTTTGTCATAATACACAGAGAGGCCAAATAACAGGACAAAAAAACCGCCGAGTAAACTAATCTCTGGTAAAATATCTACAAAACTAGCATCTCTCAAAATTACATCATAAAACCCATTAATTCCCCAATTCATTGGTGAAATCCGAGCAATTATTTGCAAATATTCAGGCATGATAAAAACAGGAACCCACACCCCGCCAATGGCTGCTAAAATAACCACTAAGGTAGCACCAAACGGAGCCGACTGTTCCGTGGTCGTGGCAACCGTTCCTAACAAAATACCTAAGCCAATCGCTGCAATACCAACAAAAAACGCCACTATAAAAAGAAGAATATAACTTCCATTTATCTCAAAAGAGGGCAATCCTAAGTATGGAAAAACATAAAAACCGACCATTAACATAAGTACAAACTGTAACATACATACTGACACATAGGTAATGACTTTACTTCCATAAAAAGTAATGTATGATACAGGGCTGGTTTTTAACCTGACAAAGGTTCCTTGATTTTTTTCTTTTACAATATTAATAGACAAAGGAATGATGATAAAAAATATAGCAAATAACGTCCATGCAGGCACATTGTGTTGCACAGAATTAGGCATTTTATCTACCGATGAATTTGGTGTTATTTCTTTAAATGAAATTAGGGCATCTTGCTCAAAAAGCTGTTCTTCAATTTCAAGTTCTGTTTGAAAAATACTATAAATAGATTGTGTTTCTATTTTAGAAACCATTTTATCTATGGCATTTTTTATTCCATTTTTAAAGGACAATTGAGCTGCAGGATCAAAAAACAGTTTAATTTCCGGTGTGGCTATCTCTTTTTCTTTTCCCGAATCTTCTGTGGCATCTACGCCAAATTCATCCAGTATCTTTCCTACTTTTTTATGAATTTTTGCATTTAGATTCTTAGTTAAATTTGAAGGAATTACAATGGCTAATTGATACTTCCCTTTTAAAACAAGTTTTATGGCCGTTTCCTCTGATACCGACGCCTCCTCTATTTCGGTAACGATCTGAAAAACACCGTTATCTTTTAAACTATTCACAATAGTTTCCGAGATAGCGTCTTTATCATGATCTACAAATAGGATCGGTATTTTCACTTCATTTAATTGCTTAAAGGAACTATCTTGAATAAGCGTTACGGTAACCACCAGAATTAACGGCATGATAAACAAAACCGCTAAGCCTCCCAAATCTCTTTTTAAGAGTAAAAATTCCTTCTGTGTTGCGATCCAAAGTTTATACATTATCTCTTAATTTTTCACCCGTAAGATGGAGGTATACATCTTCCAATCTCTGTGCGTTCTTTATACTTTCTATCAATGCTATTGGACTGCCTTTTATTAAAATCTCCCCCGAATCTATAATGGCGATCTTAGAACAAAACTCTTGCGCCTCTTCCATATGATGCGACGTATAAATAATGGTAGTCCCTTCCTTATTTAAGGATTTTAAATAATCAATTATCACATGCCTAGATTGAACATCCACCCCTACGGTAGGCTCATCTAAAAACAAAATTTCAGGATTATGAAGCGTCCCCGCAATTAAGTTAATTCGCCTTTTCATTCCTCCTGAAAACGATTGTATCTTTTTATCTTTAAATGCATAAAGCCCCAATTCCTTTAATAAAAAATCGACCTTTACCCTAAGCTCTTTCTGTTTTACACCATACATAGCGCCAAAATAAATAAGATTTTCTTTGGCGGTTAAAGTCGGGTACAAGGCGTATTCTTGGGGTACAATCCCTATGAGTTGTAGCATTGTTTTCCTGTCTTTTTTATAGCGAAGCCCCTTGATTTCAACCAGCCCACTAGACGGTTTTATCAAACCACTCAAGATGGATATCAGGGTGGTTTTACCAGCACCATTTGGGCCTAACAAACCGAAGATTTCTCCTTGCTTTATATCCAGACTCAAATTATTTAAGGCATAGACATCACTATCCACATACACTTTGGAAACCGTGGCTATATGGATTACTGTATTTCCCATTACTAAAGACTCTTTTTAAGATTTTTAAAAAAACGTTCTTCCTTGTCAGCTATAATCATTAATTTTTCCGATAATTTTGTATAACCGTCAAACTCGCTACTTCTATTTTTATACAATCGAGAAGCGTCCAAGGCAAAATCTCTCCATAAATCACCTATCATAGTAATTTCTGTTGAAAACTCAAGGAGCACTGGTTTTCCTAACACCTCCGAAGCTTCTTGTAAAAAAGCACCATAAATAAATCGAAATCCACCACCTCCAGTTCCTATCTCCTCTTGCATTCTAATGATTTGACCTAAATAATGATTTGTCTTTTTTACACCAATTCTATGAGGCCATTTTTTAATGGCTTTTGCGACCATTCGAATCCCTTTAACTCCCACTATTGGCACAGGTGCCAGCATATCATTACAGGTAGATTTTATAGCCTTTACAATGGCTTTTTTCAGTGGTAATTCTTCCGGAAAATCAGAAGGATAATACATATGCCCTCTAGGAGCCAATGCACCTTTAGCAAAACGTACAAGTTCTAATTCTTTAGCTGTAAGAACCGTTTTTGTTTCCATAACAGGATCCGAAATCAAATAATCACCTTGTTCTTTCCCATAAACAATTAAATTATGAGCATTGAAGTGAAATTTATATTCTTCCGGAAAATAAGTTAGATTATAGACCCCTACTTGTAGCCCTACAGGCTTGTCATTCGCCAACATTTGATCCAAGGCCATGGTTGCTTTTTTGGGAGTTCTAAACTTTTTCCTATTTACTTTAATCCCTAAGCGCTTGCAAAATCTTTTAAAAATCAAGCCAGGCATCGGTCTGAAACTAACTGCCGGAGCAAGATTCACCTTTAAAAAGGGTAAGTAGACAAAAAAGAGCCCCGATCCGATGCCAAATGCCATGGGTTCACTAATAGGGTACCCATGATGTTTCAATAAATTTGAAATGACACCATTCTCACAATGGGCCGATTGATGATGTGTAAAATCTAATTTCATTAATCCTTTATATCTGTTAATTCTGTCGTAGTAATTTGAAATGTTGTTGCATATTTTTCCAATGTTTTCTGAGACAAGCTCCTAAAAACACGTGGCTTAAAATGACGTTTTATTTGCCAATTCCATTTCCCCATATAACTAGCCGTAGTACTCAAATCCATCCTACTCAACTCCATATAATATGGGATGGGACTGATGCGTCCTTTTTTATATAAATCTTTAAAATGGAGTGCCCTCTCTTCTAGTAAATCCAAGGATTTATTCAAAGCAATTATCTTAGGCTCCCACCCTTTACTTAATTTGGTTACATAATTTCCATCCGTATCAGTTGCATAACACAGTTCCCGCATGTTTTTATCTGTCAGGCTACTTTTATCCTGTGGTACATCCTTGGCTTTCATCTTAGTTTCTTTGTATAAAAAGTTTTAATTCACAGTCTAATATTTTTACTTCATTGCATGTAATTTCCCCTTTCATGGTACAAATAGAGAAATCATCACCATCATAACGAGAGAGTAAGGTTGCAAAAGAAGTTAAGGTGTCATTTACAGCAGGTATTTTATAGATATGAATGTATTTAATACTGCTAATAAACCCAATAACATCGGAGTTATTTTCTTTATCCTCAGGTCCAAAATACGTTTGACCAACGTTTATAGAACAAGATTGCGCTATGTTTTCGACAAGGCCCGCTTCTGAAAACTGCCCTTTCTCTACAAAAATAGTTCCCTCTTTTATGGTGAAATATGTTCCTATAGTTTTTTTATCAATCACAAAATATTCATCTATCATAATCATAGGTGCTCTATGAGGTAGGAATTTTTTAATGTCAACTTTACTCGGATTAAAACTCATACTAAGAGGCTAATACGGTTTTCATCTGCCCTGTTGCAATTAATTCTCCTCCGATATTTACCGTGATTTGCACCAAGCTAATCCCCATAAACTCTTGAAGCATAGTAATGGTCGTTTCTAAAAACTCTCCCACTTTAGGCAATCTAGAAATTTCTATTTTTTTAATGGCTCCTAAATACCCAGTCGGTGGTTCTTTTTTTAATAAAAAATACTGATACCCCGTATGTAAGGCAACAGATTGCGCCATGTTTTCTATAATTCCAGCTTCAGAAAGCATCCTTTCAGACACTAATATATTATCCTCTAACACCTCAAAACCAGCGACTAGTTCCTCTTCTCCGTATGAAATTAGCTCCGTCACCATAACAAATGGTGCTTTTTGAGGAATTAAATCCTGTATATTTTTTAAAATTGTTTCCATAATTATTTTTAACAAACAGTTAAATATGCATAGGTATAAGAAAAACGAGCACTTTCAGGTACTGAAAGTAAAATCGTATCTCCTTTTTTTAAGTTCCCACTAGAAACTAGCTCTTCTAGCATAATATAAATAGAAGCGGCTCCTACATTTCCAACGCGCTCTAAATTGATAAACCATCGGTCCCAAGGAATTTCCACTCCTTGATTCTTCATTTCATCATACAATCCTTTCTTAAAATAATAAGAAGAAATATGAGGTAAATAATAGGTCACGTCTGCTGGTTTTATATTGTTTTTCAACATAGAACTCTTTAAACTTTGAACCCCTTTAACCAGAATATTTTTCCCGAGTAAACGCGTGTCTTGTTTCATCGCAAAAAGAGATTTTTCTGCCCAAACATCCGAAGAAAACTCACTCCATGGCATTAAAAAACCACTGTCCAATTTTTCACTTCCAGCATACATACACGCATCTATTTCATGCGCAAAAGAATGCCCTTCCATCCATTCAATTTTCAATGGAAAATCACCTTTAGGAGTATTCTCTAACAGTACCGCTCCTGCACCATCAGAAAGCATCCATCTTAAAAAATCTTTTTCAAAAGCTAAAATCGGTTTTTTATCCAAACGGTCTAACGATTTCACTTCTGCTTCAAAAATAGTTGATTTCATCCAAGAGGAAGTACGCTCAGACCCTGTACAAACTGCATTTTCTGTCTGGCTCGCCTTTACTGATAAATACCCGAATTTTAAGGCATTCATCCCAGAGCAACAAGCTCCTGAAGGCGAATTAATTTCAGTATTTCCATTTTTTAAAAAACCATGCACCATCGCGGCATGAGAAGGTAATATTTGATCAGGACTTGAAGTCCCACAGGAAATAAGTTCTATTTGACTAGACTCAAAATCGGCATCACATAACAATTCTATTGCACGACTTGTCAGCTGTGCATTGTTATGCGTAATTTCCCCATTATCATCTAATGCGTAATACCGTTGTTTTATTTTATTATTGCGAAGCACAATGCGCCTTGCCCTAGAATTTTCCCCATTAATTAATCCTAATTTCGACTCCATATCGTCATTACAAACAGGACTATTCGGCAAAAATTTTGATATTTTTGTGATGTAAACTTCTTTCATAGATTTTTTTTAACTCCAGCGTAATACTTTTTCTCTTTTTTTATTTTTACAACCGAAAACGGATAACTTATTAGATAAATTAAATACACAACCGGTGAAATAAACCAAATAGCAAATAAGAGGTATAAGTTAAATAATTTTATCCAAAGAAGCCGTTTTCCGCCTTTTTTTTCTCCTTTTGTTACAATAAGCCGTGCCCATTTATCAAATAAGAAATTGGCTCTTTTATCCACCAACACTAAAAACGGGTTGATTTTCACAGCTCCTTCTCTTAAAAGTGCGGGTTGCAACTGCTCATAATTATTCTCCTTTAAGGATTTCAGAATGTATTTCCCGAATCTTGCTGCATTCTTAATATCCACTGACGCAACACCCGGTTTTGGAAAAATTTTTAAATATTTAGTCTTTAAACCTGTAAACATCCAATGGGAAATAGTAATAACACTTATGTGATTCACATGGCGATCTACCAAGGCTATATTCCCTACTAAATTTGCTTTTTTAGCCCACAATAATGTCTTTATTTTTTCCTGAGCCATGATCCACATATTCCTACATCCGATAACGGTTATCACAGGAGTATCTTTAAATACGGCATCTGACACCTTGTTTTTTAAAAATGAATTTACTGGAATCGCAGGCGTTAAAAACCATACTTGATAGGCTAGAATTACAAGGTCGTATTCTCCCTCAATTTCTGGAATTTTTTCTGTTTTTAAAGCTGCGGGGATTTGTAAAAACGTTTCTGGAAAAATATTAAAAAAAGCTTCCTTTTTCCAAGGAAAACGAAATGGAGATTCCATTTCTATCTGATAATAACTCACAGCTACTTCGGCTTCTTTTTCAAGATCACTTGTAATAGATTTTGCTATTTCAAGTAACTGACCAGACTGTGTATAATAAATAACCAATACCTTTTTCATTGTTGTTTATTTTAAATCATTCCAAAAATCGAAAAAATTAAACCATTGATAGGGGTATTTTTTTAAAACAGACTCCATACTTTTAATATAGCTCGTAAGAAGTCCCTTGGTATCCCTGTGCTTAAACGTAGCTCTTTCTGCATACAATCTGTAGTTTTGGCTCGAATGTTTCATTACATATACAAACAATACAGGCACCTGTAACCTTGCCCCTAACATAAAAGGACCCGCAGGAAAACTCGCTTCTTTATGTAGAAACTCTCCCGAGACCGTTTTACTACCTTCCATGTATCTATCTCCTGTAAAACAGATTAAATTATTGTTTTTTAACGCATTATTTATTTCAAATATATGCGAAAAATCATCCTTAATAATTATAAATCTTGTGGTACTCGGTTTGTTGGATTTATTGATCTGTTTTTTAATAGCTGCATGTTCATTATCTGTGGTCACTATACATACCTGAGAAAAACTATCTACCTCTGTAAAGAAAAAATCTGACAGTTCAAAATTACCAATATGTGCACTTATAAGAATGCCTCCTTTTTTTTCCTTGAGTAGGTTTTCTATAATTTCATTTCCTTTAGATTTAAAGGAAAATTTATTTTTCAATCCAGATCGTATGGCTACTTTATCTATAATTGTTTGTCCAAACACAAAATTGGTTTTGTACACACTTAGAATAGCATGCCCCCATGTTTGCTTTCTTCTTTTTCTAAAATATAAATAGCTTGCTTGTGTTCCTTCTCTTGAAAACAACAAATAGTAGAAAGCCACAAAATACAACACAAAATAGGCACTTTTGATGCCTATTTTTCGTATTATAAAAATAAATATTTTATATCCTAAGGGAGTTCCTTTAGATTTTCCATCCCACTTAGCCATCTTTGATGTTAGTTTAATTTCACATCAATTAAATGGTAAAAATTGTCAAGTGTTTCTACTCCAACAAAATCTTCCGCAACTAATTTCACTCCAAATTCAGATTCTACAGCCACTACAAGGTCTACAAAGTCCAAACTATCCAACTCTAATGTTTCTTTTAAATTTGCATCCGGCACTAAATCATCCATTTCAGCTTCAAACTCGTCCACTAAAAAATCGTTTATTTTTACTATTATAGTTTCTTTATCCATTTAGGTATTCTTTTTAATTATTATTGCAGAATTTGTCCCTCCAAAACCAAAGGAGTTAGACAAAAATACATCTATTTTTTTGTCGATAGTTTCTTTTACCAGATTTAATTTAGCACTATCCTCGTCTGTTTCTTCAAGGTTAATATTCGGTGCGATAAAGGAATGCTCCATCATTAACATGGAATACACAATCTCACTAGCACCCGCCATCCAACACTCGTGTCCTGTCATGGATTTGGTAGAACTTACATAAGGAGAACAATCCTTAAAAGTATCGTGAATAGCTCTTGCTTCCATTTTATCTCCAATAGGAGTTGACGTTGCATGGGCATTAATATAATCAATATCCGCTGCCGAAATAGCCGCTTGTTTTAGCGCATTTTTCATCGCTCTAGCAGGCCCATCCATATTAGGGCTAGAAATATGATCTCCGTTGGACGAAAAACCATAGCCAATAACTTCACCTAGAATAGTCGCTCCACGTTTCACCGCAGACTCATAACTCTCTAAAATTAAAGTAGCTCCTCCTCCACTGGGTACTAGGCCACTTCTATTTTTATCAAAGGGTTTACAGGCTTCTGCTGGAGGCAATGTATCACTTGCAAATACGCCCAATCCGTCAAAACTACCCATGGCAAATTTATTCACTTCTTGTGCGCCTCCACAAATTATAATTTCTTGCATTCCACTTTTAATCAAATGAAATCCTAAACCTACAGAATGCGAACCACTTGCACAAGCAGCACTCACCGTTAGGTTAATCCCTCTCAATTTAAATATAGTGGACAAATTCATGGTCACCGTAGAGTTCATACTTTTAAATATAGCACCAGAACCTACGAGTGTCGTATCTTTTTTATTTCTAACAATATCTATAGATTCAATAACAGATTTAGCAGTACTATCATTTCCATAAATAATTCCAACCTCATTTTTCTCTAAAAAACTCAAATCAATATTTGCATTTTTTAAGGCCTCTAAAGTAGACACATAAGCAAACTGAGTTTCTTCTCCCATGCTTATTCTTTCACGTCTTGACAATAATTTTTTTAGGTTTGGGATCTCTATCCCTCCCGTAAGCGCGGACCTATAGCCAAATTCTTTTCTATCTTGGTCAAAAACAATTCCTGATTTCCCTTGATACAACGATTCTTTTACCTCTTGTAGGTTTTTTCCTAAACAAGAGTAAATCCCCATACCTGTTATTACAACTCTTCTCATTATGAATAAATTCCTCCGTTAATATTTATTATTTCGCCTGTAATATAGGAAGATTTTTTTGACGCTAAAAAAGAAACTAAATTTGCCACTTCTTCAGCTTCTCCAAATCTATTTGCTGGAATCATTTTTTTCAATTCTTTTTCGTCTAAAGACGCCGTCATATCCGATTTTATAAAGCCAGGAGCTACTGCGTTTACCGTAATTTTTCGTTTTGCTACTTCCTGAGCCAATGCTTTTGTGGCAGCGATTACAGCGCCCTTTGCTGCTGAATAGTTGGTCTGTCCAGGCGTCCCCTTCAATCCAGAAACAGAAACAATATTTATGACACGACCATACCTATTTCTAAGCAACTTCTGCATCAAACAATTGGTTACATTAAAAAAACCACTCAAACTAGTATTAATAACGCTGTCCCAGTCCTGTTTAGGCATCCACATAAACAATCCATCTTTTGTAATCCCAGCATTGTTTACCAAAACTTCGATAAGACCCTTTTCGTTTTTTTGATGCCATTCATCCAATGTATTGTTAACATCTTCATGATCTGCAACATCAAATTGAATTATTTCTCCCGTATTACCCGCGGCTTCCACAGCCTTTAACGTTTCCATTGCGGCTTCCTTATTAGACGCGTAATTTATAAGGATATGATACGCTGAATCTATTGCTAACTGAATACAGATAGCTCTCCCTATCCCTCTAGAACCACCTGTTACTAAGGCTGTTTTCATAAAATATATCTTTTAAAACGGGGTGTTTCCCCATAGAATTAACACTCCTAAAATTGCATTAAATAAGCTTTCACTTTATTCACATACGGATACATAATTACATCCTCCTTAAACGCAGGAACGATGGCTCTAATTTCTTTAAACAACTTCGCTGTATGTGCAGACACCTTATCTTGATATTCTAAATATTCAATCGCTTGAATAATGGTAATCGTTTCAATTGCGAGAACTTCAAAAGAGTTTTCGATTATTTTCTGTGTGATAAGCGCCGCATTTGTCCCCATACTTACGATATCCTGATTGTCATTATTATTAGGAATACTGTGTACATACATTGGATTAGAAAGCATCTGATTTTCTGCCGTAGTAGACGTGGCCGTAAACTGAACTCCTTGCATCCCGAAATTCAACCCTAATTTTCCTAAATTCACAAACGGAGGTAATATATCATTCAACTTATGGTTTAATAAATAATTCAACTGTCTCTCCGACAACATGCTCATTTTAGTCACCACCAATTTTAATTTGTCCATTTCTAAGGATACATAATCACCGTGAAAATTTCCACCGTGGTACACATGCTTATTTTTAACATCTACAATAGGATTGTCATTTGCAGAATTTACTTCTTCGTATAAAACACTTTCCACATTATTAATAGTGTCTAAAGCAGGGCCTAAAATCTGAGGCACACATCGTAAGGAATAGTATTCCTGAACTTTTTCCTTAAAAATTTCGTCCGTTACTTTTCCGGTATATAAATGCTCCTCTCTGTTCCTTATAAGTTGACTGTCGTGAAGCGCCTCACGCATTCTTCTCGCAATCTCCTGTTGCCCCTTATGTTTCTTAGCATTGTTTAATTCAAAGGATAAATGATCATCATATGCGCTTACAATTTCATTGATCGCAATAGAACAATCCGTAATACATTTTAATAATTTTTGAGACTGTATTACATTTACGATTCCAATACCTGTCATTACTGAAGTTCCGTTCATTAATGCCAACCCTTCTCTAAGCTCTACTGTTATAGGGGATAAATTCTCTATCTCAAAAACATCTTTAGTAGCTCTACGCTCCCCTTTATAAAATACTTCTCCTTCTCCTATTAACACCAATGCTAAATGTGCTAATTGCACTAGATCTCCACTAGCACCAACGCCTCCATGAGAAAATATAAGTGGAGTAATGTCCTTGTTTAAAATTTGAACCATAAGGTTAACCACCGAAGGATGGACTCCTGAATTCCCCAAACACAACGTGTTTAAACGTGCAAGAATAGCCGATTTAACCACAATTGGATCTAGTGGTGTCCCCGTACCGGAAGCATGACTTCTGATCAAATTATACTGTAGCTGAATTCTATCCTCATCGTTTATTTTATACTGAGCCATCGGACCGAAACCCGTATTTACTCCGTATAATATTTTATTCTCAGAAAATGCTTTTAAAAAATCGAAACTATCCTGTACTCTTTGGATTACTTTTTCACTTAAACTTATAGCTGAACCTTGAAAAAGGACTGAATAAAAATCTTTCGGTTCCAATTCTTTTTCGATTTGGAACACTGGAGTTTCCAATTCTTTTTTTATTTGCAACATTTTATTTTTTTTAAATAAAGTCTTTCCGTCAGAAAGAAAATTAGTAATTTTATAACAAAAATAAGATTTTATTTTTAAACTAATTGTAAAATGAATAAAGAAATAATTGACGTCCTTATCATCGGAGCAGGGCCTTCAGGCTGTGTATCAGCTTCTTACCTCTCCAACAATAATGTTCAAGTAAAAATAATTGAAAAAACAACATTTCCGAGATATGTTATCGGCGAAAGCTTGCTTCCTAGATGCATGGACCACTTTGAAGAAGTAGGCCTCCTTGACTGTCTTAAAAAAAGTAATTTCGAAGTAAAAAGAGGCGCAAGATTTATACGTGGAAGTGAAATTTGTAATTTTGATTTCTCTCAAAAACACACCGACGGATGGGATTGGACCTGGCAAGTTCCTCGTGATGAATTTGACCACGTATTGGCAAAAGAAACCATAAAAAAAGGAGTCGATATCTCCTTCGAAACTACCGTAGAAAATGTAGTTATTAAAGACGGTTACTCAGAAGTGACCGTAAAAGACACACACGGAGTCGTATCCGTAATTAAAGCCAAATTCATCATTGATTCTAGTGGCTATGGACGTGTTCTTCCTAGAATATTAGGTTTAGAAAAAGAATCCGACCTTCCTAATCACTCCTCTATATTTACACAAGTTAAAGACATTCACAGACCGGCTGGAAAAGAAGGAACCTTAATAACCTTTGATGTTCTAGAAACCCAAGTTTGGCTCTGGGTAATTCCATTTTCTAATGGAAATACTAGTATTGGTTTCGTAGGCCCCACAGCCTTTATCAACTCTTTTAAAGGAAACTCCTCCGAAATCATCGCACAACTTTTAGAGTTATCTGACTACTATAAAGACCGATTTAGAGGAGTAAAACACCTCTTTACACCTATTTTAATTGAAAATTTCTCAAAATCAGTCAAACAACTATACGGTAAAGGTTATGCCTTGACAGGAAACAGCTCCGAGTTTTTAGATCCTGTATTTTCCTCTGGAGTTACTTTTGCCACCGAATCTGGCTTGTTAGCTGCCAAATTAGCCCTTAGAGAAATTAATGGACAAGAAGTAGACTGGGAAATCGAATACACAAAATACATTTCTAAAGGAGTGGCTGTTTTTAAATCCTATGTAACAGAATGGTACTCTGGAAACCTCCAAGAATTGTTCTTTTTCCAACCAGAAAACAAAGAATTTAAACGAAAAATATGTGCCGTATTAGCAGGCTATGTATGGGACGAAACGAATCCTTTTGTAACCAAACACAAACGTATTATCAGCAATATTGCTCATCTTATAAAAACTGACTAGAAGACATTTGAACCAATCATTTTAAGCACTCGAATATTTTCAACTTCCGTGAAAACCCCTCATTTTATCTATCCAAAAAATGAAGACAATACTCGAGAATGTTTACGGTGATTACTTTTCAAACGTAATAAATAAGCTGCGTAATTTTAAATAGTCTCACGGCAATTGCTGTTTCCACTAAAACACAGCATCTCAGCTATGAAGTAATTACCTTCAAAATCAATCCAATAGGAAAGACACAAGCACTGATTATTAGTATATATTTCCCTTGCTTTCTGTCTTTTTCAGCGTAAGAATTAATTCTTTGCCCATCTGGAAGCGTCTTTTTTGAAGTCATGAGTGAATATCCAATTATCAACCCTAAAAAACCGCCTAAAATCGCAAAAATATAACCTGCAATAATCCATGGTTTTTGATTTTCTTCTGGTTTTGAAAGGTCTTTAATTCGTTCTTTTTTTAACGCAGCTAATAATTCATGGTCAATCGACTTACCACGTTGAATTAGTATCTTTTGTGCTAACGAGTAGTCAAAATCACCCCATTCGTCAGATTTTAATAATATTTCATAAAGTTCTTCATTTGTAAATTGAAGTAAATAACTCAAGTTTCGCACTAAAATAATTTTACGCAACCTCTTGATAGTTAAATGCATGAGTATTTGTTAGAAACCCAAAATCTTCAATATTTGTTATTATCC
>JAESRX010000069.1 GCA_016764435.1 Flavobacteriaceae bacterium
TGTCATCTAAATTTATTGTAATCTTTTCTCCAATAGCATTTCTTGTTTTTATCACTAAAAAAATAATATCGTCTATATTTATTTCATCTTTATTGATGATACGATTTTTATCATCTTCAAAATGATATTTAATTAAATAAGGTTCGTTTATATCTTTAGGTTTATATGGTAATACTTCAATTTCTTCAACATGTGTTTCGTTCCAGCGTTTTAAGAAGAAAGCTCCATAATCTTGAATTGCTGGAGAGATAGTAATTACTGTTGTCAAAGGTTCTTCTCCATTTGGAGTAAATGTTTCTTGGTAATAAATAAGAAAAGCATCAGAAAATTTATAAACTCTTGTTGGCGGATTATCAATTCCATCACCAGAAAAACGAAGTTCTCCGTTTTCCAACATATCAATATATTCTTTGGCATCAGGTCGTAATAACCAATGTAAAAGAATATCATCTCCAATTTGAGAAGCAAATGCCATTGTAATTAAGCCACCCATAACATATGTAGATGGTTTTCCATTTATTCGAGTTTCTCGATAATATCCCATTTGTACCCATAAGGCTTCTCTTTCTTGTCCGCAGACAAATAATTTGGCTATCATCATAGTTTTTCCTTTTTCATAGTATTTATTTAGCGTTCTGCGGAGTCCTTGTGCCTAACACCTCTATCTCTACAGTATAAAAGCTATTAAATTAGGAGTTTAAAGGCTGTTTATTTGTGTTATTAACGCCTGTTTAGGTGTTATATTGCTGAATAGTTACACTTAGATGCTTGTTGTTGAATTTGTATTATTTCCGTAGAGAATAATGATTCTTTGTGTAAATATTTGATTCCTATTTTAGGAATCAAGAATAAAAGTTAAGTCTTCCTGTATACATCACTGAACTAATAAACAATTAGTTTTCAAAAGGATGTTCCTGTTAATAATATGAAATGATAGTTGGAATGTGGATGCTTGGAAATGGAAATATAACTAAAAAAGGAAATTAAGAAAGAGGCTCAGTAAATTAGTCACATATTTATTATAAACTCCAGTATCTGGAGTTCTTTTTTGTAGTTTTATTTTTAAAGTAGAAAAGTAAGTAATCGCTATTAATTATAAAGGAGTAATAGTTTTTTATACGTTTTCCTAAATTTAGGATTATTTATCGGATGTAGTTTAACATACTCTAAAGTTATTTTTACATTTAACTTCAACTCAACGCTTTTTTAGAAGCAACTTTATTTTTGACATAATCAAATGCATCTTCTTTGTTTAAGTAACTTGATAAAAAAACAATCATTTAACTCTGTATCAGTGTTTTTTTTATGCTTAATTAGTTTTGGGAGTAGACGTTTTTGATATAAGTGTTATTGTAAAGGGGTTGAGTTAATTACGACAAAGTCATGCCTCGGTGTTTTTTGAAGGAAGAAAAACTAACTCGTCAATACTCGATTCTGGATATAGGGAGTCTATAAAAGTCTCGTTTATTTGTTTAAAAACATATCCGTTTCAGTCATAGGAAATTATACGTACTGTAACGTTTTTATGAGTTTTTCCTAGTAAAGTCTGTACTTGAATTTGGGTTGAAGTTTTGAAACTTCAGTTAGTTAAATGACCTTCTTCTGATGTCAATTCTGTTTTTTATGAGAATTATTAATTGACTCAAAGTTATGACCTTGATCTACTAATAGTGCCACTCCTAATGCGATTATTGAAACTGTTAATTTGAGGAAATTTTACATGTTTAGTTTTCATAATTTAAACACTTCCTTAGCATGCCATAAAAAGGCAGCTGTAGAAGGGTAGTGCTTGTAGTTCTCTGGTAATAGAATCTGTTTTCCCTCAAATTGACTTATGGAATACACAGAATTGTTGTCTGTAACCGTTGGAGATATACGTACCACATAATCCTTATTAATTGTTAAAAGTCCTCTGTCGAAAGCTCTGTGTAGGTTTGGAGATAGGCTGATGCCGTTTGGAATGGTATCGTCTTGGCAAAGGCTAAATGGTTTTATATGACAGGCGTCTACCATTTGAGCATTGGAGGTGGATGTGATGGCCATCCCAGAAATGCAACAGCGGTACTTATATATTTTAGGAATGGTCTTTTTAAAGATACCACCACGGACGAATATCTCTTCTTCAAAATTATCCTTATTGAGTGTCTCCTGTAGTTTCGTTATTTTTTTAGCGTAGGTTGCTCCGTCTTCATTGAGGATTTCATTTTCTAGTTCTAGCGCTAATTGGTTGGTTTTTAAGGTTGGATTAGAAAGCTTGTTTGTATCAAAATAATGTGACAGCAGCAAGTTCTCCATCATCGCATTTGTTTCATCATTATTTAAAAGATGAAATAGAGCGGTGTCTATTTCTGCAAAAGCAACAGTGTCAGCTAGTTTTTTAAGACTGGAAATGGATTTTATGGTATGGATATTTGTCCTTGACGCTATTTTAGCGGTTAAATTCCAAAAGGGTTCACTTCTTAAATGAAAAAATGGCAAAGAGAAATTTGGGACATGTTTAGAGTTTACAAACAGGTTCCAGTTCGCTTTAAATACCAAGACCAATTCAGGACTTATAAAAATCCTAGAACTGGTTATTTTTTTTGCTTTTATCAATTGAATGATGGATAGTAATAATAGGGGTTTGTGTGGTGCTTTTGGGAGTCCTTTATTGGTGGCACGTTTTAATTTATAGAAATATTTTGTGTAGATTTCTAATGCTTGTACTATGGAGGTACTTGGATTATTTGCTGTAAATAGGGCAGGGGATGTCATGTTTTTTTTGCTGTTTTTACACGGAATATTTTTATTTAAATCACAGGTGAAAATATTTCGTTTTAGTACTGGACTTACAATTGATGCATACTTACGTCAAATATAAGTGAAAAATGATGGGTAGTTGTAATTAAATGTATGTTTTAAAAAAAGTAATATTTTTAGAACGTTAGTATGTAATTACATCTTTTTTGAGTCCCGATCTAGGTGGCAGCTTGCTCCGGGACTCCCATAAAAGAATAAGTTGCTAACAGCAATAATCGATGGTGTAAATAATCGAATCTACATTAAGATTAATCTTGATTTTCAGAAACGGCTGTTCCTTCTTTCAAATTAAATGATTCTATTATGTTTATATTCTCATCCAGTTTTCCTTCTGAAAATAGAACTCGGATTTCCGTTACAGATGCTTCATAGTGTTCTTTAGATTTTTGAATAATAGGAATCAATATTTCCGAACCTTCTATAAATCGTGGAAGATTAGTTTTTAGCATAGGAATTATGAATTTCAGGCATACATTTTCAGGGTCTATATGTAAGTTTCCATAGTTGATTAATCCATGCTTAAAGAAATTAATCTCGTCTGAATTTAATACCCCAACGGATTTTAGATTTTCTCTGATTGTTGTGTAATAGCTTTTTATTTTTCTTTTATCCATAGAGTCTAGAAGCTGATCCCAAAAAACCAAGTCTTCAGGGGTGTCAATGTCTTTTTTTAATACAAGTTGGATGAGATCAGCATATGCACTATAAAAAGCGTCAGAGTAATGAATATGCACTTTGTTTTTCAGCAATCCTTTTAAAATCAAATAGTCTCTAGAAGAGCTGTCTTTAAATAAAGTGATAATATTAACTTTTGATAGTGTATTGAAATGTTGTTTGACGTCTTTTAAAATAGAAGATAAAAGCTTATTGTTTTTTTCCTTTTTTATATGTTTAAAAACTTTAATATCAATTTCATTGAAATTGGTAGATTTGTATTTTTCATACCATCTACTAATGTTTGTAATAAACTGATTCTCCTTTTTATCGTCATTGTCAAAAATAGTTGAAATAATAGCACTGAAATTTTCAAGAGACCAGGATAAATTCAAACTAGATACTCCATAAGTGTTTATAGTAATGTCATGAGCTATGTCTTTTATAATGTGGTGATTTGGAGGCACAGGATGTACATATATTAATTTTAGTATATCATTATAAGTCATATATTCTTCTATTTTACTCGATATCTCAGAAAGGTTTTCTTTGTTGAAATTAATTAAGCTGTTATTAAAGTTTGGGTATCGGCTAGAGGTTTTATAGTTTGAAATTCCTATGCAAATTAATTTTAGGAATAGCTCTCTGTCATCTTTAAAATTTGCCTCAGTTAATTGCGAATAAAGATTGTCTGATAGTTCAATTGAATGTGGACGATCGGTTTGGAGTGATTGTATTATGTTAATTGAATAGCGTAAAGTATCTAGATCATTGTAGTCATAATTATATGTTTTTACCAATTCTAAAACTGAATCCGTTATTTCCTTAAAATTGAACCTGTCTTTTATTAATTTTAGAGTTTCTAAATTTGAATCAATTTTATTTAAATCATAAGATTTTCCACTTATATCTAAGAAATGGTTAGTTAATACGCTATTTTTACATGTTATTTTGTATTTTGTATAGTCGGTTTTGGTGGTATCTACTAGGTTAATAAAAGAGGTGGCACAAAACACTTGTTCCGAAAGGAATTCATCAATTGAAATTAAGGATTTTTGATTAATTAAAAATTTTTCAATTTCCATAATGTTTTCATAATATTTATCTTGAGAGGTTATGTCTTCTGTGACTATATTTTCTTTTAACGTGAGAATTAACTTACTAATACAGTTTTTTGCTGAAGTATGGCTAGCGTTTAAAATTAGCTCTTTATGATTCCTGTTGAAAGTTTGGAATTCAGTATTTATTTTAAGGATTTCCTTACCGAAATGGTTCCAATATTCCTTAGTTTTCTCCGTTTGGATTTTGGAATTAACTATTTTTAGGACTTTGGTTATGTTTTTTGTCATAACCGACATTTGGGTATTGTAAAATGCTTTATCAAAAAAATGAATAAAAGATTTGTGGTCAAAGTACTTCTCTAGATCTTCATGAGTATTTGATCGGATTATACGCTCTAAGTTTCTTCCAAGTAAAACTTCATCAGCTAGCTCTATCGGAACCCCAAATGACAGTGCTGACATAATCGTATCTAATTTACTGTCATTTTCGAAAATCATATTTCCATCTGAAAGATAACTTCTAGTTAAAATACTCTCATTAGGGCTTTTATTAATTTTGTCTTTAACAAAATAATACAGTGCTAAATAACGAAAACTAATTTTTCCTTCTGAGACCTCTTCGTCTCGTTGTTTGTATAAGCTAACTATTCCATTTATATAATTAATAATTTGTCTCGGTTTTATAACATCGTCATTTAACTCAATGTCGAATATTTGTTTAATGTAGGAGACTTCGTGTTCATTTATGAAATCGATTTCAAAGGCTTCATTAATTTTGTCTTGAAGGAATTTTTCCCATCCACTTACAACTGGTGGTGTTACTTGAAAATTGATACTAATTGATTTTTCTAAAAAGCTAATATTTATTTCCTGATTTTCTAATTCTTGTTTATTAAAAGGAATAATAACCCAAGAGTCCAATGATTCTTTTGAGTCTGCAAAAAAGGTATGAATTGAAGACCATAAAGCACTGATTTTTTCGGCACTTAATCTGTCCAGATTATCGAAAACTACAACCAATTTCTTGTTTTCAAGATCTTTTTCGATAGCCTTAAAATACTCTCTAAATTTTAGAACAGAAGTCTCACTTTCTAATATGTTCTCCACAACACTAGATTCTAAATCTTTTCCGTTAATCCAATAAAACATTTTACCTAAAATTATGAAAGAAGCTTCCTTTGTTTTTCTCGACTTTTTTGAATTTATATTTTGTAATCTTCTGTATTCTTTTAGAAAAAATGAGATCCCAATACTTAATAAAACTAGAGGGACTAGTAGGATGGATATAAGGGGCTTCCATACTCCAA
Organism: Flavobacteriaceae bacterium; assembly: GCA_016764435.1. Taxonomy (GTDB): domain Bacteria; phylum Bacteroidota; class Bacteroidia; order Flavobacteriales; family Flavobacteriaceae. Next base: position 5,822 of record JAESRX010000069.1, read on the forward strand.
AATTCCAAATGGGTATGAAATCTTCAGGTATAAATTTATACATTGAACTGGTAAACCCATAACAAATTACTGCCAAGGTGAAAAGTATAATATATGACCTAATAACAGGGTGTTTCTCCGTATGTTTTGTAGTGGTTTTTGAGAATAATTCATTTTCTTTTTTATTCCAGTAATCTGAGTTTTTTAAAAGATTTTCATTGAATAATTCGTCAAGAATTTGTTCTAAAAATGTTTTCCGGGTTAGGTCTTCTTGGTTCCCCCACGCATCATAAACAAACATATAATGACTTTTGGAAAGTTTATTTCTTACCATTTCAACAACATTTGACTTCCCTGATCCCCATCCTCCTTCAATTCCAATTATTTTATTATCCTTAAAGTCTGAATTTATAGTTTCACATATCTTTAGTGATAATTTTTCTTGTGATCCACCTTTAAAGGAGTCGATTCCTGAAGGTTTATTCGATAAAAATTTAGGAAAATTTTGCGTATTTGTCATTTTATTATTTTTTTTATAAAAGCACCATCATTAAATGGTGCTCATACTTACTATTTACACCAAAACTGTATCAACAAAACTTTTAAAGCCATTGGCTACTTCCAGTTTTATATTATCACCAAGTGCTTCAAAGTGTTTTTTACCACATTCAATTTTTCCTTTTTCTGTGGGGCGCAAAAACTCCCAAGATAATGCTCCTTTGGTTTCTATTATAAAATACAGTTTTTGACATGTTCCATCATCCCATAGAACTGACCAGTCTGGATTATAACTTCCAAGTGGGGTGTCTATTTTAAACCAAGAAGGGAGTTTAGCGTACACTTTAACTTCTTCACTTAATTCAAGATCCTTAGTGATGTCTTTTTCGATACCTGAATCATAGATTACATGATCGAAAGGACTTTTAGTAGACAAGGTTAGATTTTGTTTTAAATAGCCTACAAGTTCATCGTTTTCAAATAATTCCTGCTTGTAATACGCATTGTCTCCAATTTTTTGATACGATATTCCATCTATAATAAAATGACGCATTTCCGTTTTAATCAAGCGAATTGTTTCATCGATAAAACGCTGAGGATTGTTCTTAAAAGCCTCTAAACGTCCACTTTTAATCAAAATATCTACAATGGTTTTTCTGGTCAGATTCGTTTCGTTTTGTAAATAACTTACTACGTCTGGTAACTGAATGTACTTAGATGCTACAATAGAGGTAGATGTCGCACTTTCTGTTGTGAGTATTCCTCCTTTGGTAATTTCGGCTTTGGCCTTTTTATAGATAAACTTACCACGCCCTGCAATTAAATTATCTCTAATTGCCGAGGCACATTTTTCTATTAAGTCTTCTGTATTAAATTGTACCGAATAGCTCGTTTTATATTTTACTTTATCCCAAAGCAATTTGAATTCTTCACTCAAGAAAACCTGCTTGTTAATTTTTATATGTTTTCGTTCACTTGCATTTTTTATATGTAAGTTTCCTGTAACTTTTTTAAGTGTTTTTAGGATTGGTTGTTTTATAAAATCAAATTCCTCCGGTATTTCTACCTTATTGTTTTTAAGGTCTATCTTTAGGCTGTCTTGTATTTTTCCTTTTAAATCTATATAGCCTTTTTCAAGTAAAAAGTTATATAGTAATTCGGACTGCTCTTCTCCTAAATATTTTTTATCATCTCCTTCCAATCCAGTAGGAATATTGGCAAATGTGTGCGTTTCTACAATACCAAATCTAATTCCAGTTTCTTTTTCAATTTCTGCTTGTAGTTTTGTTACAAAGTCTTCGTAGGATTCATTGGCCATTACGGTTAAGGTGTTTACCTCAAACCCTTTAATACGAACCCCTTCTTGATTTACTGCTAAACGCAATCCACGACCAATTTCTTGGCGCTTCTTAACCTCCGAATTTGTTTCGTTTAAGGTGCAAATTTGAAAAACATTTGGATTATCCCATCCTTCTCTTAGAGCAGAGTGAGAGAAGATAAAACGCAACTTAGAATCAAAGCTCAATAAGCGCTCTTTGTCTTTCATAATAAGACTATACGTGTCATCATCTGCGATGCTTTTACCAGTCGAATCTTTGTAATATTCGTACCTGTCTTTTGTGTTACTTTTCTTCCCTTTTTTATCGATGGAAAAATACCCGTTATGAATGGATTCTACCTCAGAATCCATATCTTTAATCCCTTCGAACAAGGTTTTGTATTTTGGATGCTGAATATGTATTTTGTATTCTTCTTCAAACATTTGAGCATATTTACCATTGGTAGCATTTCCTTCTGCATCATAAATCCTATAATTGGAAACTTTATCCAAAAAGAACAAACTCAATACTTTAATTCCTTTGGGATTTAATAACAGCTCTTTATTCAAATGCTCCTCAATAGTTTTGCTGATCTGTTTTCGTTTTATTAAGCTATCATCTACTGAGCCGATGATTTTACCTAAAGTCAAAAGATCTGGACGCGAGGTGAAATCGATATATTCATTGCCATTTTCGGTACTAATATCTTTTACGATAAACCCTTCGTACACTTCTCTCTTGGTGATATCTTCATATAAATCTACCCCCTGTTTTACCCATTTTTTTTCCCTTTTAAGTTTACCTCCTTTAAAAGAATCTACTTCAATATAGGCTTTAATTCCACTCTTATTATCTACTTTTAATAGTTTAATATAGGCCTGGTTGTGTACATTTTCTACCGATATAGAAGCGACTTCAATTTGTTTTACTAATTTTTGCTCATAGGCATCTACCGAATCTAATTTATACATTAAATTTACTTTGTCCTTATGAGTTGCCGAATAACGAAAACTACACAAGGCATTTAATGATTTTAACGCTTCTTTAGATTTTGGCGTAGAATCTACCGATTGCGGTTCATCTATGATGACAATAGGGTTGGTGCTCGCAATAAAATCAATAGGTTTTAATCCATTCAGTTTGTCATTTGGTCTATGGATAATATTCGCCTTGGTATCTGCATTAATATTGGTAAATCCTTTACGGAAAGCATCAATGTTGATGACCATTATTTGAATATAATCGTTGGTAGCAAAACTACGTACTTGCTCTAGTTTACTGGAATCATAGGTGAAATAATCATAGTTTATATTGTCGTATAAGCCTTTGAAATGGTCTTTGGTAATTTGCAAGGCTTTATTGGTTCCTTCTTTAATGGCAATTGACGGCACCACAATAATAAACTTAGTAAAGCCATATTTTTGATTCATTAAAAAAATAGAACGCAAGTACACATAGGTTTTACCTGTACCCGTTTCCATTTCTACCGAAAAATCTTTCGTTCCTAATTTTTTGCTTTGCTTTAAACCGTTGCGTAATTGTATTTTTTGTACGTTTTTTAATAGTTCATCATCTAGCAACTGTAGTTTATTTCCTACACCTATACTTTCGGTTTCTTCAAAAACGTTTCCTGTTAAATGTTCTGCAACATTTGGTGTAACCGTAAAATTGGTTTTACAAATTTCTTGTCCTTCAAATATTTTTACAATAGCCTGTATGGCTTCTTGTTGGTATTCTAGGTCGTCTTCAAATTTTAATTTCATCTCTTTCGCCATCATTAAATACTTCTAACTTCGGTAATACCATGTTGTTTTAATTTTTGCATCACATTGGTTTTTATGGCACTGTCTGCAAAACCATTGTCTTTAAAAACGACTCTGCACATGGCAGGGTCTAATTTTTCTTTTAAGCTAGCAATGCCTTCGGCTACTGCTACGGTAATAGTATCGTTTAAACAAATAAACAAGGCTCCTAAACCTACATTAAACACATTGGTTTGGTCTATTTTATGCTCAGTAATTGGCACGGTTAAATCTATTCCGTACTTTAGAATAATCTCAAACAAGATGTCTTTTTCGGTACGATTTTTCTTTATATTATCTATGGCATCAAATAATTCTTGCTCTAGGTTTTCTGCATCAGGATCCCAGGTTTTAATATTGGAACTATCCAATTTAAATACCTTAAATCCTAAATCTAACTCTTTGGCTTTTTCGGGGTTTTCTTCTGCTATCTTTTTTGATGCATTGATAATACGTTTCTTGCTAATTTCAGTTATAAATCGATACCCCTCGGAATATGCTTTGTGGTTTTCATTAATTGGTTCAGGTAATTGTACCATGATATATTTTCTTTTTCCATTGTCATTTTTATTTAATTCCATGACGGCATGAGCAGTTGTTGATGATCCTGCAAAAAAGTCAAGAATAATGTCTTGTTTGTTTATTATTGGAATCATGATTTTTTGTGCCACCTGTACAACCTTAGGTGTATCAAAAAACACATCTAAAGTTTTCAATATTTTGTCATCACTACCTCCATAATATAAAAGTGAAGGGACGTTTTCATACATGTTTTCTTTTAGAAGATATTTTTTTCTTGGTTGAGTTATCTCATCATGTCCAAAAATAATCATATCATCTTCTAATAATTTATTCATCGTTTTTGAAGGATTTCTCCAACCTTTTTCAGGTACTGGACATTTCTTTTGTGTTAATGGGTGTATTAATGGAATTTTATAGTCAGAAGGTGCTTGTTTTTTATTAGGCCATGCCATAGATACAGATTGAAAAACTTCTCCGTTATCGTCAATAAATGAATATGCTTTTTCTCCACCTGAAAAGGCCTGAACTTTGAGCCAATTTTTAAATTGTTTTCGTATATTTTCGTTAACTAATCCTTCTTTTTGAATAATTTTTTTAGCTTTTTGAATAATTTTTAGAGCATTTTCTTTAGGTCTTTTAAAGTCATTTTTAGATGAAAAAAGATTTTTATTTTTAGCAAAAAAAACTATTTGTTCATGTTGATAAGCAATGCCTTTTGCATCACCTTTTGGGTTTCTTTTATCCCAAATAATCGTGCCAATATTATTTTCTTCTCCAAAAATTTCATTTAGGATTTTTTCAAGATTAGAATATTCATGTTCATCAATATGTATGGAAATGATTCCATCATCCTTTAATAAATTACGAGCTAGCTTTAAACGAGGATACATCATATTTAGCCAATTCGAATGGTAACGACCACTAGCATCTGAATTGGTACTTAGTTTTTTTCCATCTGCATCTTTTTGCCCTGTAAGCTCCAGATAATTACTCAAATTATCTTTGTAATTGTCTTTATATACAAAGTCCTTTCCTGTATTATAAGGAGGATCTATGTATATCATTTTTACTTTTTGGTGATAACTTTTTTGTAATATTTTAAGTACTTCTAAATTATCTCCTTCTATGTATAAGTTTTGGGTATTATCCCAATCCACACTTTCTTCTGGGCAAGGGCGTAGGGTTCCCGTACTTGGTTTTTGGGCTTCACGTCTTGCTTGACTTTTACCGTTCCAGGTAAAGTTAAAACGTTCGTTTTCTAAATCTATATGTTCCCCAAGGGTAGCTTGTAACTCTTCAAAATCAATTTTCCCTTCCTTAAATACTTCAGGGAATAACTGTTTTAGTTGTGCTATGTTTTGGTCAACTATATTGGCACTATGGCTAAGTGGGTCTGTCTGTGTTATTTGTTGCATGTGTTTGGGGTGTTGTTCATGAAATGAGTTCCAATTTTACGATTGGCTAAGGACAAATATCATTTGATTGTAGAAATCTATCCTATTTCTAATTGTTTTATCTCTAATTTTAGTCCTTGAATATGTTGGTTTAATGCCACTTGATTCCCAAAACTTTGCGTTTGCTTTAGCTGTGATCTCAATGTGCTAATTTCAGCTTCTAAATTTTCTTTTTCTCGTTGGTTTTGGCGTTTATTTTCAAGTTGTAAAGTGTCTAGGAATTCGTAGCTTGTGTTTTCTGCGATGGCTATCCTTAATAATTGAACACGTTTTACAAAACTCAAGTAAAACTCCTTTAAATTAGTATGTGTGTATAGGGCTATGTTTAAATCGTCTCTAAATTTTGGGTGGTTTTGTTCTATTTGAGTTGCGTCAATCCAGCGAGTCACTTCCATTTCTGTAATGGTTCGTTTGGTTATATCTACTTGATTAATGTTTTTTAAAGCATATCCAAATGCGTTTTCACCTTGAAAAGAAAACACGATAATTAAGGGCCTAGGCATTAATTTTTGGAGAAACGTATTTATTTTACTGGGGGCTATTTTGGTTTTCAAGTCAACATTTAAAAAAAGTAGCTCAGAATAGTCTTCCTGAGTATTGATTAAAGGAAGTATCGTATAGTTTTCCGAAGTGAGGACACCATAAATATTGATACTATTAATACTGTTCAATAACTTTTTATCATTAGCGGAAAGCTTGTTTCCTTCAGTAATTATTTTTTTTGTCAGTTTTTTATTTAACAAAACAGCTTGTGGAAGCTCAAAGTATTTGTGTATCATCTAGCTCTGTTGTTTTAAGATTAAAAAACTAACCAGTTCAAAATCGTTTAAGCCGTGTAATTGATCAGACAATAAATTCAACTTTCCTGTAGAAAACAAAGAACTCATTCCAGTCTCTTCTTCTTTTCCTACAATGTTTTCAATCATTTTTTCTAGTAACAGGGTATAAGAATCCATCTGCTGATTTTGATTTGTTTCCGTATTAAATTGAACAATTAAATCGAGATTAGGCACTGTGTTTCCTGAGCAAAAGCGTTGAAATTCGTCCAATACTTGTTTGTTTTTACTATAGCCCAATTTTACAGCTCCGTTTTTAGCGATAAAAGCCGTAAAGTAAGGAGACAATGCATTGTTCAAATTTTCGTGTTTATTGGTGAATTTCCGTTGTTTTAAACAGAAAATAACACCTTCGTCTTCACTCTTATCAACACCTGCTATGGCATGTATACCCCTAGGGGTGTCATTTAATAATTCTTTATTTGTTTTTAAGAAGCCCATTAAATCCATACGGAAATCGTTATAGGTAAAATCGGTAATGGAAAGGCCTCCTTTAATATCTTCTAAATCGACTACTTCGTCCTGCATTTGTTCCAACTGCTTTTTTCGGTAATCCAAATCGTTCATTTCTGGCTTGTACTCAATTATATTTTCCTCACCAGTTGCAGAAACGTCCAATAGATGCATGCGTCCACTTACACGTGCTTCTAAATTAATGTATTCGTCTAGTTCTAGGTTTGGCCAAAAGTTCGTTAACTGTATGCTTTCATTGGTAGAACCTAAACGATCAATTCGTCCAAAACGCTGAATAATCCGTACAGGATTCCAATGAATGTCATAATTTATGAGATAGTCACAATCTTGTAAATTTTGTCCTTCAGAAATACAATCCGTAGCAATAAGAATATCGATTTCGTTTTTTTCGGAAGGATATATTTTGTCTCTTTTTTTAGAAACCGGCGAAAAATGAGTAAGCATTTCGTTTAAATCTCTACTTACCCCAGGCATGGTTGTTTTGTTTTTTCCAGACCCTGTAATTAAGGCAGTATATACTTTAAGTTCTGTTTCCGCTTTTTCTGAAATAAAATTATACAGATATTCCGCTGTATCTGCAAAGGCCGTAAAAACAATTATTTTTTTATTGTTTTCATTTAAAGGGTTCCGAACTTTTTCTTTAATTATTTCATATAAAGTGTTTAACTTTTTATCCCGTTGTTGGTCTATTTCTCTAGATTCTATCCAAAGTTTTTCTAATCGCGTTTGGTCTTCTAGAAGGTATTCTTTCCATTTAATTAAATCCATGTCCTGAATTAGCACCTTGGTTTTATTCCCTATTAGATAATCTGCAAGGGTTGGGTCATCAATCTCAATTTCAGAGATACTTAACTCATCACTGTAGTATTCAGACTTGTGTTGGATCTTCTCCAATAAATTACCGATTTTTCCATGTAGTTTTTCAACGGTTAAACTAAAAGAGTTTATAGAACTCTCCATGCGCTTTAACAAGTTAACACGCATTAAATGAATCAGACTTTTTTCACGATCAACTTGTGTAAAAACAGCATTACTGTCTTGTAAATAAGTATCATACTTATTACTATATTCTTCTTTTTTCTCTGGCAAGATGAAATCAAGAGGAGAATAGGCACTTAAATTTAAATGATTAATCGTAGTATTGATTGATTTTAATTCGGGAAATTTATTTAAAATGTCAATATCAGATTTTATATTTATAGGTTTTTTTCTTACAGGGAATTCACCAATTTCTTCAAGGTCATAATATTTTTCAATATGTTTTCTAGAGCGAGCAATCGTTAATAAATCAAGTAATTTAAAATATCGATTGTCCAAAATATCAATTAAATCCCGTGAGTCACTCGCATCGTCTTTTGTTTTTAACCAGGAATTAAATTGTCCTTGAGCATTTTTCATTACGTTAGCGATACTTGGTATCCCTTGATTTTCAAAAGCTGTATCGTTCCCTTCTGTTATGAATGCAACTTGGTTTTTTAAATCGTTTAATCGGTTATTGACAGGTGTAGCCGATAGCATTAATATTTTAGTTCGTACCCCTTTTTTTATAACATCGTTCAGTAGTTTGGAATACCGTGTTTTTCGTGTTTTAGAGGCGTTGTTATTTCGAAAGTTATGTGATTCATCAATAACTATCAGATCGTATCTTTCCCAGTTTACCGTTGCTAAATCAATATCTCCAGATTTACCTTTGTCTCTTGATAAATCGGTGTGATTTAGTACGTCAAAAGCAAATCTATCGTCTGAAAGAATATTTCGTCGGTCGTTTTGCGTGTAAACAGTCCAGTTGTCACGTAACTTTTTTGGACAAAGGACTAACACTTTTTGATTTCTTAACTCGTAGTATTTAATCACAGCCAATGCCTCAAAGGTCTTACCTAACCCTACGGAGTCTGCAATAATACATCCGTTGTATTTTTCCATTTTATCAATGGCTCCAATAACACCATCTTTTTGAAATTTATAGAGTTTATTCCAAACAAGCGTTTCTTTAAATCCTGTTCTTGGTTTAATAATTTTATCTTCATCAAAATCATCTAAATACTCTTTAAAGATATTGTAGAGTGTAAAGAAGTAAATATATTCAGGAGAGTGATCTTTACTTCCTAAGTCTATTTGAGATAAAATATCCTGTTTTATGTCATCAACTTGTTTTGGGTTTTTCCAAACCTGCTTAAATGTATTTTTCAGGTAGTTGATGGTATCGTCATCGTCTATAAGTGTATTTAAAAAAGATTTTTCAGAAGGAATAAGTCCTAAATCCTCAATATTAAACTTGAATGTATTTGTATTGAGAGCTATTGATTCTCCGTTGCTATCTATAATAATGGCGTTAGGGATAGATAAGGGTGTGTTATAATTGGCTCGGAAAGCCATTTTTTCCTGTATAAGTCTTGCTGCTTTTTTAGAAATACTTTGGACTTGTAACCTGTTCTTATAAATATAACTTGTTTCATCATTAAACAACTCTTGTTTAATAAGGGAGAAAGGCATGGTTAATATATTGTCTAAACCCCCTGATTTTTGTATAACATCGTACATTTCATACAAAGCAAATATGCTGGTTATTGCTGAAATCACTGAGATTTTGTCCTTCTTTTTAATTGTGGTATCTAAATATTTATAGATCGTATTTTTACCCTTATTTGTTATGTTTTTATTCATAAGTAAATCTAGTAACGTGATTGATGTTCACATGGATAATAGCTATAAAAGTAGTTATTATTTCTATATATGCATATATAACAGTTATGTTTTATTTGATTTTTTTTTGTGAATAAATACGGATTTAAATAATGAGAATAAATAGGGAAGAGTAGGTGTGCATATACGTAAGTTTTGAAGTGTTTTTGAACGTTGGTTTTTTGTGACAAATAAGTTTTGTAGTTTAACTTTTACTTAAAAAGGGAAAGCGGTTTTATTACCATTTCAAGCGGTGATAAATACCATAAACTCAAATGTAATCTTATGGTATTATACCAAGAGATGTCCTCATTTATTAACTCATGTAGCTATAGATATGAAATGTACTTGAAACGATAGAGCCGCTCAGACTTTGTGTAAATTTAATGCTAGAATTTAAAATGTTGACCATTTTATTTGATGTATACTGAACGCCTCTATCGGAATGAAAATAGGATTCTCCGTTAGATTCCTTTTATCTCTGGCTAACATCTAGACTCTGTAAACCGTATTTTTGCTGGTCATGTCATTAGTTAATGCCCAGGAGATGAATTTTCTATCTGCTAAACCTAAAGTAGTTGTTAGGTAGTTTCAGTCCTTTCCATCTTTTATGTAGGTGATATCTGAAATCCATTTCTCAGCAAGTTGCATACTAGAAAAAATGCTGTCCAATACATTTTTAGACAAATGGAAGGAATGATAGGATTCTGTTGTAAAAACTATTTCTGGCATAATGACAGCTGAAATAGTGCTATATTTGAAAAACACTGGAATTTCCTAATTAAATAGAAGCAGATGAAAATAATAGTATTAGACATAGAAACCACAGGCTTAAAACCTAGATTTGATGAGATTGTGGAATTGGGAATGGTAAGTTTGGATTTAGAAACAGGGGAGATTACTACGCTGTTTAATCAACTTTTTTGTCCAGAAAAAGTAACGGATCTTAAGATTCAAAACTCTTGGATTGTGTCGAATGGTTTTATTGAGATGGATGCCATATCCAATGCGAAGCCCTTGTCCGATTATAAGCATGAAATAAATGCTATTCTGGCTCCTTATAAAGGTAAAGTAACCGCTTGGAATAGGAAATTTGATGCAGGGTTTTTAAAAGCAGCAGGATTTGATCTAGGGACCGATTTAATCTGCCCCATGATAGCAAGTACCGGTTATTTTAAAATAGACGGTTTCTATGGCTATAAATGGCCCAAGGCACAAGAAGCATGGGACATCCTATTTCCAACCGTAAAAAAAACAGAAGAGCATCGGGGCCTAGACGATGCAATTATGGAAGCTAAAATTATTTTTGAGTTAACGCAACGCGGGGTGCTTGTTTTTTAGAAGGAGAAGAAGGTTTTATACTCACTACAATCCAAAATGATGGATACTTTATAGAGATGCACTACGTTCTCGCATTGTTAAAAAAATAGAACAATCACGAAGGCTATCCATCCACTTTCCGGCTAGTATCCGCCTAGTCGGAAAACAAACAAAATACAATCCCATTTTTTAAACCATCACTTAGAAATGTATTTACTACTACCACTAGCGTATACATACTTTTTTTAGCATTTAATTAGAGATGTATTTACTTAAAAAAAGCGCACACACCTTTGAAATAACAAACAACAACGCAGTAAAAAGGGAGGGATTAACGATTCCAAGATAAGGTAGTTATGACATCAAAAAGGCAGGACGAACGCTGTACTTTTAGGGGTCTATAGTTGTTATTTACGAGACTGCTGCGTTAGGGATAGGAGCGGTTACCCTGCAGGTTTTATAGAGTGCCTGCTTTTTAGCAGGTGCTCTGTAAAAGCGAAGCGTATGAGCGTATAGCCCGACCCTCTTGGGAAACGCCCAAAATAGATTGACTAAAGTTTATGTCTAGCCTATGCGTTGTGATTGATTTTAACGTACAATTAAAAGTGGCAGTAGCAGCTTAAAAGAGTGGCTGTACTGCGCTTTAAAATATTGTTAATGGGTTTATTTAGGGATGTAAAACAGGGTTGAGGTGGTGCTTTTTTTCTCTACTTACTTTCCAATACAGAAATTAGCAAACAAATTCCCCAGGATGTCTTTATCTACATCAAATTCCCCTGTAATGGCTCCTAAATGTCTGAGGCATTCTCGGATATCAATGGCAAATAAGTCGCTGGGTAAATCATCTTCGATACCTGTTTGAACGGCGAGGATACTTTCAAAGGCATTATTGAGGGCTTCGTAATGGCGGCTATTGGTGACAATGGTTTCATTGGAACTCAATTTACCGGTGTTTACAAGGCTGGTTAAATACAGGACTAATTCGTGGATACCGAGGTTGTTTTTAGCTGAAATAGGAAGGAGGTCTTCTATGTTATCTTGGAGGATTTCCAATTGCCCTTCCGTGAGCACATCTATTTTATTAAGTACAATCAGCATGCGTTTTTGAGGGTACATTTCTCGGATGATGGTGAGTTCTTCTAGGACCTGTTGCGTTAAGTTTTCGGCAGCGTCTAGGCGGTCATTTCCTACTTTAGAGCCATCTATGATGTATAAGACCAATTGAGAAGATTCAATTTTCTCATGTGTTTTTTGAATTCCTATGCGTTCTATCACATCGGTGGTTTCACGAATTCCTGCCGTATCTATAAATCGGTAGGTGACACCATTTAGGGCTATTTCATCTTCAATCGCATCTCGGGTAGTTCCGGCAATGTCACTGACAATGGCTTTGTCTTCGTTTAACAAGGCATTGAGCAAGGTGGATTTACCTACGTTTGGTTCTCCGATAATAGCCACAGGAATCCCGTTTTTAAGGACGTTTCCGAGGGCGAAAGAATCGATCAAGCGTTTTAGAACTACGATTATTTTGGCGACTAAATTTTTAAATTGTTCTCTGTCTGCAAAAGCGACATCCTCTTCAGAGAAATCAAGTTCCAATTCTATCAGAGAGGCAAAGTTTAATAACTGAGCACGTAAGTCTTTGATTTCACTGCTAAAACCACCACGCATTTGCTGTAGTGCTACTTGGTGAGAAGCGGCGGAGTTGGAGGCGATTAAATCGGCTACAGCTTCTGCCTGTGAAAGGTCCATTTTTCCGTTTAAGAAAGCGCGTAGGGTGAATTCTCCTGGCGCGGCATGACGGACTTTATTACGTAGAAACAACTGAACGATCTCTTGCTGAATGTACACAGAACCATGGCAGTTAATTTCTACTACGTTTTCTCCTGTATAGGAATTTGGATTTTTAAAGATACTGACTAATACTTCGTCTACGGTACGTTTCTCATCCATTAAATGCCCTAAATGCATGGTGTGAGACTTGACTTTTGTCAAATCTTTATTGCCAAATTTAGAGTTAAAACAGCGGTTTACTATATGAATTGCATCAGGTCCAGAAATTCGGATGACGGCAATAGCGCCAACACCTGAAGCGGTGGCTAAAGCAATGATAGTATCGTTAGGAAGTGTAGTCATGTTGCAAAAATAGTGAATCCATTCGACATTCTACACTCGTGAACTTGTAATATAATAAGAAGGCGTTTATTGGCTGTATTTAATAGATTGCACTTTTTATAAAATCTTCATATTCAAGGTAAAATAGTTCGAATTGGTGCATTTTCTCGTTAAAGAATACAAAGGCATCACGCCAGGTGTTTTTATTGTAAATATTAAAATCACTAGGATGTTGGCAATAAACCCTGAAAATACGCTTCCCTGTTTCTAACTCATAAGCCGCATCAAATATTATTTCTGGAAGGTATTCTTTTGTTAAGATGGTTTTTAAAGCCTCTATTTGATTAAATAAAAGCTCATTTTTTATGGCATCATTCGATTCTATATCCAAAACAATCATGGCGGTTTTATGATCCGCAGCAAACTTAAAACTAAAGCCTTTTATTTTGGTACGGTACAACAACCATTTTCTTGGAAATGATTTTCCAAAACTGGTCCAAAATTCGGTTCTTATTTTCGCGGCTTCTTCTTTATTAAACATTTTAAATAGATATGAGGTATTAGTAGTGAGGTATGAGATGTTGGTGATGCGTTTAAAGGGATACGCTCTACGTTTTGCAAAAGTACAGAATAAGTAGGGAGTTAGAGAGGTTTTTAATACGATTTATAGAACCGTTCAAAATTTAAGGGAATCCTAAAATAGCTACAGCATTGCTCATTCCCCCTTCGGGGGCCAGGGGGATTTACCCATGTACGGTAGGGCTCGTCCCACGATCTCGCATAAAATCAGCTTCGTATTTTAGCAAACCTTCCCATTTCTGATCTACTATTTTTCGGTCTTGGTATTGCCTTGCAAAGGCTAAAAAAGTGGTAAAGTGTCCGGCTTCTGAAATCATTAAATCGTGGTAGAATTTTGACAATTCTTCATCTTCCATGTTTTCTGAAAACACTTTAAATCGTTCACAGCTTCTCGCTTCGATAAGTGCGGCGATTAACAAGCGTTGAATCAGGCTTTCGTCTCTGTCTTTGGTTTTCTGGAAATACTTTTGTAGATGGGCAGCATAATCGTTTTTAGAGGCGCGACCAAGGGTCATTCCACGTTTTACCATCAAGTCATGCACCATTTTAAAATGCTCTAATTCTTCAATAGAGATGAGTGCCATTTCTTTTACTAATTCCGTTTGTTCGGAATAATTCATGATAATGGAGATGGCATTAGAGGCTGCTTTTTGCTCTGCATAGGCATGGTCTGTTAATATTTCTCGCAAATCATTTTTTGCTATTGTTGCCCAAGAAGTGGCAGTTTCAAATTTTAATCCTAACATTATGAGTCAAACTTTATTTTAATATCTTCTAAACTATCTTCGGATCCTACTAAGGTCATAATATCACCCAGTCGCAGGCGTGTATATCCGTGGGATATAATCATTTGTCCTTTTCGTTTTACCGACAATACAATCACGTCCTGTGGCAGGCGTAGATCACGTAAATGCAATCCATGAATGTCTTTGTTTCTGATTTCTATATCTAAGGTGTCCTGTCCTTCGTCCATTCCTAAAAGGAGGGAAGTGGCATTAGGAGAACGTACAAAATGGTCCATTAAACTCACCATTGCGGTAGCGGGCTCTATAATTAGCACCCCGAGTTTATGGAATTTTTCAAAATTTTCACGTTCATTTAAACGGACGATAATATCTTTAGTTCCTACGTATTCGTAGAGTAATGCCGCAATTTTATAATTCTCATCATCAGAAAACATCAAGACAATGGCTTCTACTTTTTTAAGTTGTAATTCTTTGAAAACACTTACGGAAATTTCATCTACTTGTATAATCTCGTGGCTGCTATTCTCGGGTTTCATTCCTTTTAAACAGACGATTCTAGCGCCCCATTTATGTTTTTCTAATTGTGCGGCCAAGGCGATAGACTGATTTTCAATACCGAAGATTACAGCATCTCTAGTTCCATCAAAATCGGGTGTTTTAGCCCTTAAATGAGTTTCTTTTACATAGTTTAACGCAAATTTAAACAATGGTGGTCCCACCAATTGATTGATCACGATGATCGCAATAACGATGGTTTCAAATTCATGTCCCCAGGTAGGGAATTCTTTTGCGATGATGGTGGCCAATCCTAAGGCAACACCCGCTTGTGTTAAGAATGGCATCCAAGCTATAGGAAGGTATCTTTTATCATCTTTGGCTGCGATTACTCCAAAAGCACCCCCCAATATCATGGTGAATAATCGAAGGAAAAATAAACCAATGGCAATCCAAAATACGCTCATCAATACCTGTAAAGATAATGAGGCGCCTGTAAGTGTAAAAAATATGATAAAAATTATAGGACTGATTTCATGTAATAATTTTGAGAATTCAATTCGGTGTTTGCTGTAATTTGTCAATACAAAACTGGCAATGATACAGATCAATAAAGGTTCGATTAAAAATTCATGATCTAAGATGAAAGCGGATT
Source organism: Flavobacteriaceae bacterium (assembly GCA_016764435.1). Lineage (GTDB taxonomy): Bacteria > Bacteroidota > Bacteroidia > Flavobacteriales > Flavobacteriaceae. The sequence continues at coordinate 21,298 of JAESRX010000069.1, forward strand.
CTATTTTTATAAAATGAGCGAATAGGTAGACTCCATATCCAATAGCAATGACGATAAACCACTGTATGTATTTATGCATGCTAAAGGCAAAAGGAAGCTGTAAAATACGTCCTACGATGATTCCGATTCCAAAAGAAGCTGCGATTTCTAAGGCCAATATTCCTAAAAATAACAAACCGATTTCGTCTCCGTTTATAAATGCTTTAGCGATGGAAAAACAGATGGCGAATAAGATGATTACGAGAACGTCTTTTACGACGGTCACTCCCATTACTGTTTTTGTAAAGGGGCCATTAGCACGCATTTCGTTAATCACTGCGATGGCGGAGGAAGGTGATCTGGCAACAAATATAGTTCCGAAGAGGATAGAAACCGCTATTTTAGAAAGGGTGTTCATCTCCGACATAAAAGGGATGTGTCCCGCGATAAAAAAGATCACTACAGAACTCAGGACGAAGGTAATGACTAATTGTCCAATAGTCATCCATTTAATGCTATTAAGTCGACTTCTCAAATCATTTAAAAACAATTCTGACCCCGCTGAAAAAGCGATAATAGACAGGGCTATTTCATTTAGAAAATTTAAGTTGTCGAGGGCTTCTGGTGTGATAAAGTTCAAGACAGAGGATCCCGCAATAATTCCGGTGATAATAAGGCCGGTAATAATGGGAAATTTGATTTTCTGAAAAACTTTAGCTATTTGGTTGGAAGCGATGGCTATGATAGCAAATCCTACTAAAAAGATGATGAGTTGTTTGATGTCCAAGATGGTTGATTTAGTTCGAAGGCTAATATATAAAATATAAAGAAGTTTGTTTAGTTCCTGCTTAAGAAAGATGTTTTTTTTGGGGATAATCGAAGAGAAGTGTCCATTTTATTGTCACTGTGTAGTTCTAGGGAAGAAGGAGGGCGGTTCTAAGTGTTTCTTATGGGATGTAAGAAAGGAATTGATTAAATAGGAGTGTAATGTGTTCTTATACGGAGACGTGTGTAGTAAAAAGCAGTCTATTGATACAGGTACAGAGAACGGTCTTGGTGTTAACTATAGAGAAGTTGTATTGCGGGATTTAAAATAATCCAGCGTTTTAATCTCCTCTCCCTTAAATTTCAAAAATCGCTTATAATTCCAAATCGAAGGTGTTTCGGAGTAAGGCCATGTGGTCGTTTATCTCTAGTAATTTCTTAAATTTTTCCTGTGGTGTATAGGCAAAACGTTTGGCGACGGTTTCGTTTACTTCAATGCTTAAATCTAAGCTGAAATTATTCAATTGTTTTCGGATAAAACCGAGTAGGAGATGACGGTGACGTTGCATTTGCTGTTCCATCAGGGTATTGGGTAATTCTACGATGATATTTTGTTGATGTTCTCTAGGAACTCCAGCATTTACGATAGAGGCGATACTTTTTTCTCCTCTTTTTAATAAAAGATGGATGTATTGTTTCCATACAAGTGCTAGCTTTTCCCCATTAAAAACATCTTTGGGAAGTTTAGAGAGGTCTATGTTTTCTTCGTCGTCCTCTATTATTGCTGCCTTTTTTTCAAAAACACTTTTTAAGGTTAATCCCGTCGGGCGGTTGCGTCTTCCTAGCGCCTTTGCAGGTACGGGGGTGTTGCTTGCTTGTTGCAGCGGTTTTACTGTGGCGGTTGCTGTAGCAGGTGCCGTAGTTTTTACCGGTTTCTGAGCCAATCCTTTTAAAGTCTCCTTAAAAAAGGAAGCTGGAATTATGTAGTTAGGCCCTTTTTTTTTTTCTCCATCAAAAGTGATAGAGGCAAGTTGCATGATACATAATTCAACGAGCAGTCGTTGGTTTTTACTGGATTTGTAATTCAAATCACAGGTGTTGGCCTTTTCTATGGCTGCGAGTAGAAAGTTAATACTCGTTGCTTGGGATTGTTCCAAGTATCGCTTTTTAGCGACGTCACCAACATCTAATAAATCGATGGTTATAGCGTCTTTTGCAACGAGTAAGTCTCTAAAGTGAGAGGCCAATCCATTGATATAATGATGTCCTTCAAATCCTTTAGAGAGGACACTGTTAAATTGTAACAAGATGTTTGGAATGTCATTTTTAAGTATCAAATTGGTACTTGTAAAATAGACATCATAATCCAATACATTTAAATTCTCTGTCACTGCCTGTCGTGTCAGTTCTTTTCCAGAGAAACTAACCACACGGTCAAAAATGGAGAGGGCATCACGCATGGCGCCATCTGCTTTTTGAGCGATAACATGCAGGGCATCGTCCTCCGCATTTATTCCTTCTTCTATCGCAATCTTTTTGAGGTAGTTTTTAGCGTCAATGACTTGAATGCGCTTAAAATCAAAAATTTGACAACGGGATAATATGGTCGGTATAATTTTATGTTTTTCGGTTGTTGCTAAAATAAAAATAGCATGTGCCGGTGGCTCTTCTAGTGTCTTTAAAAAGGCATTAAAGGCCGCTTGGGATAGCATGTGGACTTCATCTATAATATAGACTTTGTATTTTCCTACTTGTGGTGGGATCCTTACTTGTTCTGTTAAATTACGGATATCGTCTACCGAGTTATTAGAGGCTGCATCTAATTCAAATATATTGAAGGCAAAATCATGGTCTTCGGGGTTTTCTACACTGGCTTCATTGATTTTTTTCGCTAAAATACGTGCACAGGTAGTTTTTCCTACTCCACGAGGCCCTGTAAATAATAAGGCTTGTGCTAAATGATTGTTCTTAATAGCGTTCTCTAAGGTATTGGTAATGGCTTGTTGCCCTACAACTTCACTAAAAACTTGTGGTCTATATTTCCGTGCCGATACTATAAATTGCTCCATTAAAAACTGATTTAGATTACAAAAATATACAAAGGATTTAGATTTCGTGCATCAAAATTGAATAATTAAATTAAGTATTTAAAATCGATAAAATTAGAAGGCTGAAAAGTGATAGAAAAGGTGCTGAAACTCACCGTAGGGTTCCCTTAAATTAGAGATGAGTTGGCGCTGGTACTCTAAAAAAAAAACGGTGGTATTATATCCAGTGTAAGACACTGTACAATACCACCGTTGTAATTAATTAGACGAAGCGCTTAGTCTTTGTCATAAATTTTATTGTACAAAGCGATGTATTTTGCTTTGATTTTTATTCTTTTTGGTTTCATGGTGGGTGTTAATAAACCATTGTCTATTCCCCAAACATCAGGCGTTAATTCAAAACGTTTAATGGTTTCCCATTTTGCAAAACGTTTATTGGCTTTTGCCACTTCTTTTTGAATACGTGCGATTACATGTGGATTCATAATTAGATCCGCATTGTTATTAGACAGTGGTTCATGATGAATTCTAGCCCATTCACGTAAGAATTCATAATTAGGTTGGATAATCGCTGCAGGCATTTTTTCACCTTCTCCGACGACCATTGCTTGCTCTATAAAACGGGATTGTTTTAAACTGTTTTCTAAGAGGGCAGGGGCAATGTATTTACCACCAGAAGTTTTGAAGATTTCTTTTTTACGACCTGTGATGGTCACAAAACCATTTTCGTCAATTTCTCCTTTATCTCCTGTATGGAAATAATCACCGGTCATTACCGCTGCTGTTTTTTCAGGATCTTTAAAGTAGCCCATCATAATGTTGGGTCCTTTTACTAAGATTTCTCCATCAGCCGCAATTTTCACTTCTACGTCCGTAATAACTTTTCCTACAGAACCAATTTTCATTCCTTTATTTGCATACTCATTTACGGAAACTACAGGAGACGTTTCGGTCAATCCGTAACCTTCCATAATCTGCATTCCAGCAGCCGTAAAGACTCTCGCTAAACGCGGTTGTAATGCCGCAGATCCAGAAACCATGGTACTCATGTTTCCTCCTAAGGCAGCTCTCCATTTGCTAAAAATAAGTTTGTCAGCAATCCTCAATTTTGTTTCGTACCACCATCCATTTGTTCCGTATGGTCTGTAACGCAGTCCAACACCAACAGCCCAGAAAAATATCAGTTTTTTAACACCGGTTAATTCACTTCCTTTGGTAATGATACTGTCGTATACTTTTTCTAATAAGCGAGGCACTACACTCATTAAATGTGGTTTCACTTCTTTTATGTTCTCGGTAATTTTATCGATACCTTCGGCAAAATTGATGCTAATTCCGTTGTATTGGTATAAATACAGAAGCATGCGTTCAAAAACATGGCATACGGGTAAAAAACTCAAGACAATCGTCTTTCCTGCTTCTACCGGTAATCTAGGGGTACAAGCAATCACATTTGTCAAAATATTTTTATGAGATAACATGACTCCTTTCGGCAATCCTGTGGTTCCAGAAGTGTAGATAATCGTCGCTAAATCATCAGTAGTCACCGCATCTTTTAAGGCGTCTACCTCTCCTTGGTTACTCGTATCTTTTCCTAGTTCTAATACTTCCTTCCAGCTCTTACACCCCTCAATGTCATCAAAAGAATAGATGTCCTTTAAACTACTTACTTTTTCTTTAGTAATGAGGGCTTTATCAAATAATTCCTTGTCAGAAAGAAAACAATGAGTAACTGCGGCATGATTAAAAATATACTCATAATCGGTGGCAGAAATAGTAGGGTAAATAGGTACGTTTTGTGCACCAAGTTGTAGGATAGCAACATCTAGAATGTTCCATTCCGTACGGTTGGTACTAGAAATAACCGCTATTTTATCATTTGGTTTAACGCCTAAACGCAATAATCCACGACTCATAGCATTTGCCTTTTCTAAAAATTCTTCACTAGAAGTAGCTTCCCACTTTCCATTGTATTTAGTAACAAAAGCTCTAGATAAATTGTATGTTTCTTTTTGGTGATAAGCAAAATCGAATAAACGTGTTATTTTTTGAGACATTATGTTTTGATTTGGTTATTTTTAATTTACGAATAATAGTAGGAGGCTGTTTGCATAAATGCTATACAGGGGTTCCTTCTATAGGTTTATATAAAACGCTGGATTATTTTCCCGACAGAGGCTATTTCTTTAGTAGCTTCTATGGTGGGACCGGCTACCCAGACTGTTTTGTATGTTGCAGAAGTGGCTGCTTTAGTGACCATATTGGTTCCAATGATAAAACGAATCATTTTTACCCACTTCTTTATTTTTTTGTTTTTATTGAGCAAGGCTTCAAACCAATTCTGTTTGGTGCCTAACTTTTGCACATAAGGGGTATTTATCACCGTACACGGTGTTCCCGATATTTTTTCTGTCATTATGATGTCTTTCGCACCATAATCTACACAGGCTTGTTTGTATTCTTCTGAAATTCCAGATTCTGTAGAGGCAATAAAAGGACTCCCTACGGAGACACCTACAGCTCCTGCGGCCATCATAGTGTCCACCTCTTTTTTATCAGAAACTCCTCCTGCAGAAATGACAGGGATACTGACCGCTTTGGTCAAACTTTTAATCAATGCAGTAGGGGAAACGTTTCCACGATGTCCTCCAGCTTGATTATTGACAGCGATTACGGCATCACAGCCTAATTCTTCTACTATTTTAGCGTATTTCACATCGACTACGTCGCAAAATACTTTAATTCCTTTCGGTTTACACTGAGCAATGGTGTGTCGTGGACTTCCAAGAGAGGTGATTATAAAGTCAACCCCCAATTCACAACAGGCTGCCAATTGGTCCTTATATTTAATATTCGATTTGTTAACAATTAGATTGATACCAAACGCACCGCCATCCACTTTTTCCTTTTTTAATGCTGTAATCGCTGCTTTTAATTCAGGAATCGTTCTGTAATTTAAAGCGGGGACACAGGCGGCTACGCCATGTTGCATTCCAGCCACTAACATTTTTACGTTAGAGACTAAAAACATAGGTGCCATGATTATTGGGTGTTTGATACCTAATAGTGAGGAAAGTGTTTTGGTAGTAGTGGTATTCTCCATAGTTTACGAATAAATTTTAGTAACTAATTTCTGGAATTTTTTCATGATTTGCTTGCGCTTAATTTTAAGTGTAGGCGTTAGCAATCCATTATCTATAGTCCAGTCGATAGGCGTTAATTCGAATTTTTTTACCTGTTCCCATTTCCCAAAACTTGGGTTGTAATGGTCTAGTTCTTTTTGGATTCTAGCAATAACACGGCTGTCATTACTCAAAGCCTTTAAGGTTTCTTTAATTTTAAGTTGATGCTGTTTGGCCCAGTTATTTACAAAATCAAAATTGATTAAAATAAGTGCTGCAGGCATTTTTTCACCTTCACCAACCACCATTATTTGTTCTATAAATCCAGATTGTTTAAACATCCCTTCTATATGCGTTGGGGCAATGTATTTACCTCCAGATGTTTTAAACATTTCTTTCTTACGGTCTGTAATGTATAAATAACCATCAGCATCCATATGTCCAATGTCTCCTGTATGTAAGAATCCATCGATGATACTTTCCTTGGTCTTTTTCTCGTCCTTGTAATACCCTTGCATTACATTCGGTCCTTTGACAAGAATCTCTCCGTCTTTTGCAAATTTAACAATTACGTTATTCAATGCTTTTCCAACAGATCCAGTTCTATTATTACCATCAATCATGCTGTTTAAGGTAATTCCTGGTGAAGTCTCCGTCATTCCATAGCCTTCAATAACAGGGATTTCAGCGGCGGCAAATACACGAATCAAATTAGGTTGTAAAGCGGCACTTCCAGAAAGCATAAAGCGGATGTCTCCACCCATGGCTTCTTTCCATTTTACGAAAACTAGTTTTCGTGCCAAGTTCAACTTAAAGTTATAAAGCGCATTTTCTGTTTTCTTAAGACTGTATTTTTTTCCAACACGTACTGCCCAGTTAAAAATAATTCTTTTTGGTATTGATAATTCTCTAGCCGTAGCAGTTATCTTATCGTAAATCTTTTCAATTAATCGAGGGACTACCGGCATAAAATGTGGATGCACTTCTTTTATGTTTACACCTAACTTATCAATGCTTTCTGCAAAGTATATTTCAAAGCCCATATATTGGTAGTAATACAAGGCAAAACGTTCAAAAATATGACAGACGGGTAAAAAGCTCATCACACGATTCCTTCCTACGGGAATATCCATCATGTCTTTTCCGTCAAAGGTATTGGAAACCAAGTTGAAGTGAGATAACATTACGCCCTTCGGAGTTCCTGTAGTTCCAGAGGTATAAATAATAGTGGCCGTTTGTTTTGGATCCACCGCATCTTTTAAAGCGTCTACTTTGGGTTGAAGACTCATGTCTGCACCCATGGCTAATAATTGGTCCCAGTTCGTAGTTTCGGAAAGTATGTCAAAAGAATAAATCTCCTTTAACTGTGTGTTTTTCTTTATCGAATTTACTTTTTTAAATAAGTCTAAATCAGAGACAAAACAATAAGAAGCATCTGAATGATTGATGATATATTGGTAATCCTCTACCGTAATATTTGGATATAAAGGGACGTTGATGGCTCCAATTTGAAGGATGGCTAAATCTAACATACTCCATTCTGGTCGATTGGTCGAAGTAATAACAACGATCTTATCGTGCTGTTGAATTCCTAACTGAAGTAAGAATCTACTTATAGTATTTGCTTTTGTAATGTATTCCTCCGTAGATACACCTGTCCAAACTCCATTCACCTTGTGATTGAAGCATTTTCCATGTGGGTACATCTTTTGTTGGTAGTAAGCGAAATCGAATAATCTTGTTATTTCTTGAGGCATCGTAATAATTTAGATCTTGCAATCTAAAGAAAATAAGTCAAGTCTCATAATTAAATTTAACTTTAATGTAACTATATGGTAACATTGATGAAAAATATCTAACAAAAATAACACATCTTTATATATAATGTAGTTAATGATGGAGATTTCAGTGAATTAAGAAATATTTTGTTGTTTAAGAAGAGGGATGAGTAATGGTTTTTCTAAGTGAAATGCGTGTCATAAATAGGGGCTATTTTAGAATGAATAAAAATAAAAAAGAGAGAAAAAGCGTATTTTATGTTTTGAATCGTACAATCTGATTTAAAGGCGACTTTTTGAGCGTATTTTTAAGGATTGAATATTGTGCGTTGTTTTCGTAAATGTCTTTGAAAATCAATTGTTTAAGACGTGTGTATGTCTTGTTTTTACAGGAGGAAAGCGAAATAGCAATAGAATGAACGGATATATTCCGTTATCTCGAGTAAAACAGCTATTTAACTGTGTAAATAGTAGGTAAATAGTTTGGAAAGATAGCTTATGTGGAAAGTAAAGAAAGTTGTTTTTCTATATAAAATGATTAAAATGGGCGTCATTATTATCAAATATTGCATATTTTAAGGGAAAGGTTGTTCTTTGCAGTAAAAAAATAATTATGGCCATTGATAATATTCCAGAAATATACATGGAGAATACAGGTCAAGAAAAGGACTTGTTTGTTTATGATTTTAGAATGACCAATGATGTTGTTAAAAGCAAGGTGAATTTAAGTATGAACATGTTTAGCTTTTTACAGGAAGGGAAAAAACAGGTCCATTTTGCCGATGCCACCGTTATGGTGCATAAAGAACAATCCTTATTGATAAAAAAAGGAAATTGGTTGTGGACAGAGTTATTAGATAAAGAGAATATATACTATTGTAAGCTCTTGTTTTTTTCTGAAAACATGTTGCGTAATTTTTTAGATAAATACGCGTTGAAAAAAAAGGAATTTCAGGTTATGAAACCCTTTTTTATTATTGAAAACGATGGTTATATTGCGGATTACTTAAATACAATTTCTAGATTGAACCATTTTAATCCAGCGTCTAAAAACCGTTTACTTCGCGTAAAATTTGAAGAAATATTACTGTATTTGTTGGCGAAGTATGGCCTTGATTTTGAATTATACTTACATTCTTTAATTGCCACGAAGGTGTCTTCTTTTAAAACAATTGTAGAAAGTAATGTGTCTTCCAATTTAAAATTAGAAGAAGTGGCTTTTTTATGTAATATGAGCTTGTCTACGTTTAAAAGGCACTTTATAAAAGAGTATGGAGTAAATCCTGGAAAGTGGTTACAGGATAAACGACTAGATTATGCTAAAAAATTGATGAAAGATAAGGGATTGGTGGCTTCTGAAGTGTATTTTGAAGTGGGATATACAAACCTGTCTAACTTTAGCAATGCCTTTAAAACCAAATTCGGATTTAGTCCACGTGAAATTTCTAAAAATTGTTAACCTTTGTGATCTCCCTGTTTATAAGTGTGCTGATGTGTTTTTTTGTACCGAGATAGTCGATTGACTCTTTTTCACAACTTGTTGAGCTGATTTCGTAAGTGTAACAGTGGATTGCTGTAGTACTTTTGCCAAGAAATTAATCAGGAGTTGCGGTACTAAATCGCAGTTCTAAAAACACTAATATATGGCACAGTTTATCGTTCCAAAAACCATGCACCATGGTTTAGGAAGTTTAGAAAAATTAACAGAATTAAAAGGAAATAAAGCAGTCATCGTAATTGGAGGCGGTTCCGTTCAAAAAAACGGTTATTTAGCAAAAGTTCAAAACTATTTAAAAGAAGCAGGAATTGAAAATGTGGTATTTTCAGGAGTTGAGGCAGATCCATCTATAGAAACCGTTCTAAAAGGAGCAGCGTTTTTTCAAGAGGAGAATCCAGACATCATTATTGGTTTGGGAGGATGTTCTGCAATTGACGCGGCTAAAGCAATGTGGATTTACTATGAATATCCAGATTCTAAATTAGAAGAGTTAGTAGCATTATTCGCGGTAAAAGAATTGCGTAAGAAAGCTATTTTTGTTGCGATCCCATCTACGAGTGGAACAGGAACAGAAATTACTGGATTGTCAGTGATTACCGACAGAGAAAAAGGAACTAAATACCCAATTGTTTCTTATGAATTAACCCCAGATGTAGCTATTATTGACGCTAATTTAAGCGCAAGTATGCCTAAAGGCTTAACAGCAAACACAGGATTGGATGTATTGAGTCATGGAGTAGAAGCTTATGTTTCTAATATTGCTGAAAACTTTAGTGATTCTTTAGCGAAAGGAGCTATTGACTTGGTATTTAAAAATTTACCAACGGTATTTGAAGATCCAGACAATTTAAAAGTTAGACAAGTAATGCACGATGCTTCAAGTATGGCGGGTATGGCGTTTAACAATGTTTGGTTAGGAATAGTACATTCTATTTCTCATCAAATAGGGGGAACATTTGCAATTCCTCACGGTTGTGCAAATGCAATCTTAATGCCGAATGTAATTCGTTTTAACTCAAAAGCAACAGATAAGTATGAAGACTTGGCTGCATTGGTAGGGAAATCTACTTCTGAGGAATTTGCACAAGCTGTGTATGATTTAAGAGCTTCTGTAGAGGTAGTTGCCTCTTTTAAAGAATATGGAATTTCTTCTAAAGAGTGGGATGAAAAATTAGAAGGAATGGCACTCAATGCAATGAAAGATCCTTGTACTCTTTTCAATCCAAGAAAACTAGACTTAAAAGAAATGAAAGCAATCATGCAAGCATGTTATGATGGTGTAGCGATTGACTTTTAATCATTACTAATTTTAAATTTTTTTACGAGAGGACTGGCGAAAGCGAGTCCTCTTTTTTTAGTTTTACAGCGTAGGATAAGGGAGGAGATGTAACGTGTGTTTATATTAAAAGCGATGGACAGTATTCTTTTCATTTAGTCCAAATGACTGCGTATCAATAGACTTGTTTTTTTTGTTTTATACCAATGATAGTCCTTGTAATTTCTAAAATTGATAGAGGTATTCTTAAATAGGTGTTATATTCTAGTTATATTTGAGGGAAACTAGCATTTATTTTATGAAATTATCAGCCAAAGAGAAAGCCACTTCTTCGGAAGTTTTTACCAATTTAAAAATAACCAATCCTCCGACTAATAGTGTTGGGCTGGGTGCTTTAAAATCAGTTTTTCAGCAAGTAAAAACATATATGAGGCCCTTGGATGCTGTTAAAATAATGAGCAAGTTGAATCAAAAAGATGGTTTTGACTGTCCAGGATGTGCCTGGCCTGATCCTGATGATGAACGTACAGCTTTTGGTGAATATTGCGAAAATGGGATGAAGGCCATGGCGGAAGAAGCTCAAAATAAAATGATTACCGTTGATTTTTTTAAGGAATACAGTGTTGATCTTTTGTCAAGTTGGTCGGATTTTGAATTGGGGAAATCAGGTAGGTTATCGGGGCCTATGTATTTACCTCAAGGAGCGAGTCATTATGAATCCATTTCTTGGGACGCTGCGTTTAAAAAAATAGGAGGAACACTGAAGGGGTTAAAAGACCCTAATCAGGCTGTTTTTTACACATCTGGAAGAACGACCAATGAAGCGGCTTTTCTCTATCAATTATTTGTACGTGCCTACGGAACAGCAAACTTACCCGATTGTTCTAATATGTGTCACGAAGCAAGCGGAAAAGCACTCACAGAAACGTTAGGTATTGGGAAAGGTTCGGTGACATTGGATGATTTTTACAAAGCCGATTTGGTGATGGTCATCGGTCAAAACCCAGGAACTAATCACCCCAGAATGTTAGCGGCTTTAGAAAAATGTAAGGAGAATGGAGGAGAAATCATAGCAATTAATCCCTTACCTGAAGTAGGCTTGATGAAATTTACAAATCCGCAAAGCCCCCTTAAATTAATAAAAGGAGGTATTGCTATTGCAGATTTATTCGTCCCGGTGACCATTAACGGTGATGTGGCGCTTTTAAAGGCTGTTATGCTACAATTATTAGAAAAAGAAGAGGCAGGAGTATCCGTTTTTGATCATGATTTTATAGCGGAACATACGGATGGATATGATGCTTTTATAAAAGATTTGAAGTACTATAATTATGAGGAGTGTGTTCGTAAATCAGGGGTGTCTGCTGCTTTAATTTCTCAAATGGTCGCCATGGTAATCAAGCATGATAAAATTATCATTTGTTGGGCGATGGGTCTTACGCAACATGAAAACGCCGTAGATAATATCCGAGAATTGGTCAATTTGTTATTGTTAAAAGGAAGCATAGGAAAGGAAGGTGCAGGTACCTGTCCTGTTCGGGGACATTCCAATGTGCAAGGAGATAGGACCATGGGGATTTGGGAAGCAGCACCACAAGATTTTTTAGATAAATTGGAAGGGAAATACGGATTTAAGCCCAGTGAAAATCATGGGTATTCTGTGATAGATGCTATCGAAGCGATGCATGAAAAAAAGGCCTCGGTATTTATAGGGATGGGTGGTAATTTCTTGTCAGCGGCACCGGATACGAATTATACAGCGGAAGCAATAAGTAATTGTGATCTAACAGTGCATATTAGTACAAAATTAAATAGATCACATTTGGTGACAGGGAAAGAAGCCTTAATTTTACCTTGTTTAGGAAGGTCAGAAAAAGACATTCAAGGGAGCGGAGAACAGGTCCAAAGTGTAGAGAATTCTATGGGGATTGTTTCGGCAACCAAAGGAGTTTTAGATCCTTGTTCTGATGATTTGAGAAGTGAAGTGTCTATTGTATGTCAGTTGGCAAAGGCGAGTTTAAAGGATTGTTTTTCTATCAATTGGGATGGCTACAGGAATGATTATGGATTGATTCGGGATGATATTCAAACGTTAATAAAAGGATTTGAAAATTACAATGAGCAATTGAAAAAACCGAGTGGGTTTTATTTGCCAAATGGAGCACGGATTCGACATTTTAATACACCGTCTAAAAAAGCGGTATTTTCTATCAATAAAATGTCAGAAAGAACCCTAAAAAAAGGGGAGTTTATGATGATGACCATTCGAAGTCACGACCAGTTCAACACCACTATTTATGGCTTAGACGATAGATATCGCGGTGTTTTTAATGAACGAAGGGTTGTGTTTATGAATCGAGAAGATATGAAAGACCGTGGTTTTATAGCCAAACAAGTCGTACAGATTAGTTCTGAATACAATGGCGTAAAGCGAAAAGCTGTTGCTTTTAAAATTGTACCTTATAATATTCCAAGGAATTGCTGTGCCACCTATTTTCCGGAAGCCAATGTATTGGTGCCTATTGATAGTTATGCGCATACGGCAAAAACACCGAGCTCTAAGAGTGTAGTGGTACGGATTGAGGCCTTGGAATCACTTGAAGACGCTTAATATAAAGACGCTACTTAGTGGTTTTTAATAAAAAACTCTTGATCCAATCCTTTTTTGTGTTGCTGTATCGTTTTAAAAAGTTGGAACAGTTTTTTTTCACAGATCGCATTCGGATTAAAATTTTCCTTTTGAATATCAAATCGATGTCGATCTCCGTAATCTTCTAATAATTGGTCGATGTTCGGAGGGATAAAAAAGGTAGCTTTTTCCTGTAAGTGTTTTTTGTACTCATTTAAGTAAATACCAATCCCTGCAATGTCAAAATCTCCAAAATGGAGGTATTTATTAGGGATGGATTGTAACCATTGCAACATGTCTTTACTTTGATTTTGAGGATATCGACTTACAAAAATCGGTTTTAAATCCTTAAAAAGGTACGCTTGTTTTTCTATAAATCTAAAATTTTCTGAGTTTTCTACCCCGATAATTGTACTGTCTACTGGAGGGATAAATATTTGGAAATCATACATAAAAAGGAAAGATCCGGGGCTGGGATTTACTAAGAAAGGACGCTTATTAAGCGTCGCTTCTAGAGGGTCATAACTATTTATTAAGAAGCCTTTAAAGGTTCTTGTTCTTTTTATTTTAGAATCACCGGCTACTTTAACCAGTGTAGCACGTAAGCTGTCTTTATCTTCTAGCGCTTTAATATAGGCTTCTAAATCATTAATTTGGTATTGGTTTTTCAAATAAACGTGCAATCCTTTAGGATCTAATAATTGGATTGTTTTTTTGATTCTACCTTTTTTAAGTAGGATTCCTTCGGTGATAAGTGTTTCAAATAGTGCGAGTTTTACGCTACTAGCAGGCATGGTTTTTCCTTGTAGTAATTCTTGTAAAATTTTAGCACTTCGGTTGCTTATCATGATTGCTTCTTGTTTTATTGAATGTTCTTGGTTCTTTTTACCAAACGTTTTGCGATGGTTACATTCTGCGTATCTTTTGATAAAAGATAGGTGTATTTATAGTCTATCGCATTATACGTAGTCGGAGAGCCATTGATCAATCGAATGTTTCGCTCATTGGCGAATTTTAAAATTCCTTTGATATTATTGGGGTGTAATTTACCTATTTCATCCATCATACAATGCAATTTAAAGTCGGTGAATTTTTTAGAGGCTGTATTTTTAAAGACGTTTAAGAGCATAATATTAATCATTGCTTTGACTAATACGTCCGTTCCTTCGGATCCTACATTGGATAATTTTTCTACCCATCCAGTATCATTGTTGTTTTCCGAGATTCTAAATTCGAGTCCAAATGAATCAGATAATGATATTATAGAGGTCTTATTGTTGTTTATTTCTCGCACGAGTTGTTGGAGTAACTTGACCGCTTTTTCATTTTTGGCATCTAGATGGTCAGAAGAAAATAGATTGGAAGTACCGAGTGTTTCACTATGAGTATCACTAAAATTCTTTATTTCTATCAGTAGTTTCATTATTTTATGGGGACTTTCAATAGTCCTCATTTCAATGCTGTTAATAGCTGTGACAAAATTTTTAGAAATAAAGTCTTTATTTATTTTTGTAATGATCCCTTGTATTTCTCCTTCTTTAGAAATAAGGTCTCCCGTCTGCTTGGCAATCAATCGTAAGATGTGGGTAAAACGTTCGTTCACCCTTTTTTCATATTCAGCAATTTTATCTTCTTGCATAAATTCCTGTAACATTTCTGCAAAGTCAAAATAATCTCTTTTGTCTACAAAACGAGTTTTAAAACTAAAGATATTTTCTTCTTGAAAATACCCTGAAAATTTCACGATCGCACGTTGTAATTCATCGAGACGAATGATGGCTACATAGTGTTTTTCGGTAATAGATTTAATTAGATCTTCTGTGTTTTTATCGCTGTTGGCTTCAATGTCAGGATTCTCAATAGTTTTTCTTACCGTAGCGTAGGTTTCTGATTTTTTAAATTCATCAAAAGCGAGTAGGCTCTTTTTATATCCGTCTAATGTGGTTTTTAGACGGATTATTTGTGTGTTAGCGATCAGTAATTCTTTACTGATTTTACTTTTGTTAAGGGAGTGTTTAGTAGCTTCAATTTCCAGTTGTTTTTCTAAATTTCTTTTTTCTAAGGTAAATGAATTTAGGTTGTCAAATAATTCACGTTTGTCTAAATTGTATTCAGCCACGGTGTCTCTATGTGCTTCAATAAAAGAGAGTTCTGTGCCTATTTTTACTAGTTTTGTGTCTAGTCTTGTTATGCGGTCTGTATCGGCACCTTGTTTATGAAGGTCGTCGGTTTCTTCTTTTCTGAGTACTGAAATTCGTTGGTCCACCGAACTAGTTTCTGTTTTGATACGTGTGTCTAGTTGCTTTACTTTTACGTGATAAAGGTGTTCTTTAAGATCGATGTCTTTTTCTTTATTCGTAAGTTGGCTTGCTATGTTTTGCTCACAGGTCTCTTCTAGCTCTTTTTTGGAGGCGATGGCCGCTAGTTTTTCTGCACTGTACCGTTGTATCTCTGTTTCAATTTTTTCGAGGGTTTTTTCTTTTTCAAGGCTTGCTTTTTTAAGAAACTCGCTGTGTTTAACGGTATTGGAGGCTATTTTTGAGACCTGTTGGTCAATGATGTAATTCTGACTAGAAATACGGTCTTTTAATACATATATTCGGGATTGAAATTTCTTTTTCAATCGTTTTATATTCAGTTCTTTATTTTCGAAGAGCGTACTTATTTCTTGTCGAATTTCTTGTATTTCGGAGCTTAAAATTTGTAGTTCTTGTGCGTATTCTTCGACTGTTTTTACTTGGCTGTTATGATCGCTTAAGTCTAAGTGTACACCGTAAAAACTGGGTTTAAGTTCTTTAGATAAGGTAGGGGATAGGTGTTTATTAAATAAAATTTCCTCTTGGTCAATTACCTTTCCTATGTTATTATTCCAATCGGGAATATGGGTGTTTAACCAGCCATACAAGGAGTCTTTACTGTTTCCAATTTTATATTGTATGCCTTGTTCCGTTTTTAGTAGCCGTTCTTTTTTTACATCTAAAAGTGTTTTTTGTTCGCGATGCGTGATGCTTATCTTTTGATCTTCTAGCTCCCATTCCGTACGTAGGTTTGTGATTTCTTTGCGCGACTGCTGTACCGTGTTTTTTGCATCGACTTCTAGTTTGGTTAGGCGCTCTTTTTCTTTGATGCACACTTCTATTTCCGTATTAAAATAAGGACGGTAAGAGGCTTTTATTTTGTTTTTTTCAAGGCGATTAATGCCTGTAATTTTCTCATGAATTAGCTGCTCAC
The DNA here is from genome assembly GCA_016764435.1 of Flavobacteriaceae bacterium. Lineage (GTDB taxonomy): Bacteria > Bacteroidota > Bacteroidia > Flavobacteriales > Flavobacteriaceae. The sequence continues at coordinate 37,624 of JAESRX010000069.1, forward strand.
AAATTGAATTTTCTTTAGCTTGTTGTTCCTTTATTGCATCTGTCGTAGCTTGGTAGGTACTATTTAGGGTTTCTTTTGCAGCGAGTAATGTTTCTGAAAGTGTATTTTTTTCATGCCTCTGATCATTGATAAAATGAGCCAATTGGTTTTCTAATTGGAGGACCTGGGCTTCATATTTAGTAGCAATTTCCGAATACTGTGCCGTTAATATTCTTTTTTCGCTCAAGGATCCTTCTTTTTCCGATTCTAAAGATTTCTTTTTGGATACACGACTTATAAGGTCTTCTATATGTAATTTTTTATAGGCTTCTTTTTTCGATGTAGCTTTAGATAATTGCGCCTTGAATACTTCAATTTTAGTTTGAATACCGAGTTTCTTTTGCTCAAAAAGTGATTCTAAAGCATCGCTTTTACCTTTGAGAACTCCTTCCTCTAGTTGTTTCTTATTCAGTTGAGCAGAGAGGTCTGGTTGGGCATTTTTTGTGAAAGAAATTGTGCCTGCTAGCTCTTCAGCGAATTCAGTTTTTTCACGGGCTAAGAAATTAAGAGAACGATACAGGTCTAGGACAGACTGGGCCTTTTTTAAAATAGGGATTTCACCTTTATTATTTTTTCGTGTCCATATCTTAATGTCATTTAATTCTGTTTCAAAATTTCGTAAATGATCGTGTGAATAAGCACTAAGGTCTATTTTAATTTCTTCTTCATCTAGGGATTTTATAATGGTTTCTTTGATGAATTCAGCATCTAGTTTTGAATTTAGAAACACATTTTGGATGGTCCTTGGTATGTTTTGATATTGTTTACTCTCTAATAGTGCATATTTTCTATAGCCCACATCAAGCCCTTTATTATTTCCATAGAGGATGTTTCTGTATTCCTCATAATTATGGATTATATTCGTGTGGAAGACTTTTTCTCCGAAGGCTTCTCTTATTTTTTGCCAGTTTTCAAAAGCCCTGTTTTTTGAATCGATAAAATATTTTTTATCATAACCAGCGTCAAAAAAGCGAAAGGCTACACGTCCTTGACTTTTAAAAGCAAGTACGGAAAAAGGAACGCCGTCTTTAAGGACTTCAAAAATGATATATGAATTTTGATAGGGAAAATAATACGCATCAAAATTGGCTTTTTCTCTCGAGATTCCCAATTTTGTTTTGTCGGCATTGTAAAAGAACAAAATTGCACGTAGCAAGGTGCTTTTTCCAACTCCTTGAGTCCCTATTAAATGGACGTTTCCATCCAGTTGTATCTCTGTGTATTTTACGGAGGCACTGTTTATAAATACTATTTTATTCAGGAATCTCATCGGCTATTTCTTCGGGTATATGAATGATTGAAATTAATTCTTCAAGGTAATTAAAAGAGGCTAAAACCTTGTAAGTACTAGCTATTTCATCTTGTAATTCTACAAAATTATCTTTGATTAATAGGTCTATAACTTTACTGATGATGGCTACATGGCTGCTGTTTTTTTGCGTGTATCTTTTAAGTCCATCTAACTTTGCTTTTAAATTGGAATTAGTACTGAGCTGCGCATCGATTTCTGAAATGGTAAATCTAAAACCTGAGACAAATGAATTGTCGTAGGTTTTAAAAAAATCAATAATATCAATCCATTTATAAGCGGTTTCAATTTTTCGCTCTAAGCTCACTTTGGGTTCATTTCTTGTGAAATGGTAATATTCATTGCCTTTTTCTAGTATGAAATTTATTTTTAGAAAATAGGTGTATAAAGTTTCAAAAGTTTGCCCTTCATCTATGATTCCATATAATTTACGAATAAATGTATCGGAACTATTGGAACAAATAAATTGTCCTTTACTTAATATTTCAAAAATATCTGACGTGTGTGGTGTATTCATACCTTGTTATTTTGGATAAACCATGGTGAATTCTATGTTGTTATAGCTGTGGTGTTCTTGGGTCACATTTAATTGATTTTCGTATTCTGAAATCATTTGACAGTAGATGGTGACCCGCTCTTCAAAGGATACTTCTTTTAAAAAATCATAGTGTATTATAAAATCAAATAGATGGTTCCCTGTAGGGAGGAAATTGTCTAAAACGGCCTTTAAATTAATGAGGATTTCTTCTTCGATGGCGGTATTTAGATAATCTGTAGCAATGGCTTCCGCAATTAAAGGTTTGTATGTTTTTTTTGTTTGAACCTTTTTTGCGATTTTTTGGATGCTTTCAAAAGCCGTACTATCCGTCGTGAGCTGATCTATAGATAACTTGAGAGGATAGGAAGGGTTTGGTTCAAAAATCAAGGCGTTTTTACGTGTGAGTACCGCCTCTATATCAGTGCTGGATCGTAAAGTGAATTGGTCTTTTAAATATTTTATTTTACGTAGTTTTTTTATAAAACCACTCTGGTATTTAATCTGATTTAAGTAATTAATAATTTGCTTTTCTATGGCAATTAAATTATGTGTAGATTCGTCTAACTCTTGTTTTAAACCTACTATTATACTACTTAATTCTTCATCTACAGCAGTTTTGAAAAAGGTGAGTTCTTCTTGGTAAACAAGTTGCTCCGTTTGTTTGATTAAGGCTATAATGGCCTTTCTTTTTTTGTCTAAATTTTCTAGTTTTGACTTCTTGTTTTTGTAATTCGGTTCGTTTTTAAAGGTGGTCTCAATATTTCGTCTTAAATCTACCACACTTCTAAGAGTGATGGCACCGATGTTTCGGAATGTTTTTTTTATGAATTTTAAATAACGGTACTTATCTCTTTCATTGGATGCATAGAAAAAGTACTGAATATTTTCCTTTATCGCTTGGATATTATCATTGATATAAGAAATGTTGATCTCCTCATTTACGGCTAAAACTTGTTCGAAAAATTGTAAATATACTTCATCAATTTCTAGGTGATTTCCATTTTTACGAAGCACCGATCTATCGATAAGAAGTTGAATTTTTGAAGCGTCGAAATCAACTAGTTCTAAGGCCAAATCATAGGTGTAGTTGAGTTTTTTTCGCTTTGAAAACATTTCAGACAATAGCTTTTCTTCTCTTTTAAGAGTGCTTATAAGTTCCTTTATATTGCTAAATGTTTGCATAAAATAGTACAGTGTGTTTTCTTCGATACCTCGATTTTAAATCTGTTTTTTGAGGTGTAGAAGGTCAAATCTACAAATTTTTACTCCTACTATGATACGACTTATTCTGTATTTTTACTATTCTAAAATATTTTTTTGTAAGAGTCTATGCTGTAGTTCTAAAGATGAGTCCGTCTCGAGTGCTTGTTTAAAACAAAAGGGTGAATCAATGCGTTTTTTGAGAATCGTGTAGCTTACATGAGCGTTCTTTGCATAGGTGTGATTCCAAAAACAGGTGCAAAGGACCGATGAAAATAGCACTGCAGTTTCAGAGATTTGCAATGCTTAGCTACTTCTTAAAGATGTCCTGTAATTACACTTATTTGTCTTTTTGGCTCGGTAATTATTCACCAAGAGTTATGTCTTAAATGGAAGTGTTTTTTTACTTGAAATTGTTCTTTTTGTAAGAGAATAGGATTTCAGTCAGTTCTAGAGGGGCGTTTTTATTCAAAAAACAAGTAGCAATAATCACGGTATATTCTCGTCACATCAAGGAGGGAGTTTTGTTCTTAATAAGCAAGTGTAAATAATGGAGGAATCTTAGCGTCAATTCGAATGATTTCTTTGTGAATTCAGTTTTAGTGTTTTTAAGGAAATTGTATTGAGAAGCCTTCGTTAATAAAACAAAATAGGAACTTCTCGATATAATTACTCCTACCGTTATAATCCAGATGGCGCAGACATACCACCCACGTGATAGCGCGGATTTGCAATCCGTGCCCACAAAGTACATCACGTAAGGTTACTCACTCAAAGCTTAAAAAAAGTAAAAAATAATAGTAAACTAAGAAATATGTCCACCAAATATAAAGCAACAGCAACAGCAACAGCAGAGGCTTAATTATAACTATTACTACGGTAGGMTGGGTAGATGTATTTACGCGGTTGAATCAGATATATGTAATTATAAATRCGTTAAAATACTGTCAACAATATACTTGTGTACTGTTTATGGGCTAGTCGTGTGAATGAGGGTGCGCACGGATTTTAAATCTGCGCGACCGGGGTATGTACAAGATTTGTTTTTAAAACAAAACCCTAAATATATTGCCTATTATACTATGTTTTGTTTTGATGAAAATACGTATGATAGTTATTTTAATGCTCTAAACCCTGTAACAGGTAGTAGAAGTTCAGGTGCAGTTCCAGGGCAAGTCCAAAAAATAAACACCGAAAATGTATTTTTATTTAATAGTATAAATGGTACAATAAGAGGAAATGTTACCATTGCTCACGAAGGTTTACATGGCTTTGGCTTACCACATACACATAAAAACGGAACTCCTATTAAAGATTCCGACAGAGAATATACATTCGATAAATATGAAACCGATAACTTTATGGCATATACCAAACAAGCAGGAAAAACAAAAAGAAGTCTCTGGAAATGGCAATGGGATATTATCAAAGACAATATATAATTATGAAAAAACTACTAAAATTATTAGTATTTACAACGCTTTTAAGTTGTAATAGTCAAACAAAAAACAATAAAGAAACAATAGAACAAACTATTAAAAAAGAACAAATTATGCAGCCTAAAGACAGTATCACAAGAAAAAACTCCAAGGAAAAATTAAATATTAAAAAATATAACGAAGAAAAAGGAAAGCAAGGATATGATGATGAATACCACTTTGAATTAGATGACAAAACTAAAATCAGACAATATTATTCTGAAAAATATTATGAAGTACGAAAAAAAGAGAATTTTCCTATTTCTGAAAATATTGTTTATTATAAAAATGGAAATGTTCACATTATAACAACTAATTTTAATAGAGATGTTATCTCTTTTCAAAAACAATATAATGATAAAGGAGAATTAATAAAAGAAACCAATTATGATTTACCTTTTAAACTTAGTTTTGATGATATTCGAAAAATCGTATTTAAAACAAAGAAAGTAGATATTTTTGATACTCGCCAAGCAGTTGCTTTAAGACATACAGGTAACCCTGAAACAGCCTTGCCGCTACCTTATTACCAAATATTTGTTTTAAAACAGCACCCTAATGGCGATTTAGAACCCATTTCTGGATTTTTATTAGATGCAGAAACAGGCGAAGAATTTAATCCTGAAAAAGAAGCCCGAGAAAAGAACCTTTTTAAAAGTTACAACGGTAAAGACTATACCGAGGAAGAATGGGAGACTTTTGAAAAGACAGATGAATATAAAACCCAATACAAAAAAGGAAAAGAAGAATGGGATAAAAAGAGTTTTTGGGACAAATTATCTGGAAATTAAAATAAACCTATGCCACAAAAAATAACAGAAACTGCACAATTAGAATGCGATAAAGGAACAATTCCTGTAAAATTAGTTGTAACAAGCCAAGACTTTATCACTTTTGATGATAAATTAGTAGCAACCGAAGAAGATGCCAAACCAAACGAAAATATACAACCATTTGGACAATGTAAATTAAAACCAACACCAAGTGGTTATGCATCTTGTGTACCACAAACTCAAAAATGGACTAAAACAGCCAAACTTGACGAAATAAATGAAATGAAAATAGTCTTAGAAACTTCTGAATGCCAATGTAAAACAGGAGGAAAAATAACAGTCATTCAAAAAGGACACGAAGGAAAGATAGAAGCAGATGAATAAAAATTACAAGCGACCTAACTCTATCGACAAGCAATATTGTTTCATTATCAAGCAGTCCATAACTAATAACAAGCAACATGTAATTAACGATAAATAATCTTTATCAATACAAAAAACGATCTATAAAGCAGACTCTGGGCATAACTTGAGTTCCTAATAAATATAAGACCGTTGCAAGGTAATCCTCTTAATTATCGATATATTTTATTTAAAAACAAATACATATCTACTTTATATTCAGGATGTTATTACGTGTGTTAAAGAATGAAATTAACACAGTAACCGACCTTAGTCGACAGTATTTGTGATATACGTACAAGAAAAATAAAAATGGTCTTTTTTGAACAAATCAATACACTTTTGGAATGGAAAACTATAAGTGCCTTGATAGACAAATACTATAAAAAAGGAAAAAGTACTGTTGGAAAGACGAGTGGCTACCACGGTTCTATTTGTGCCGCCGATTATGGTCGGTTAGTGCCTGTGTTTATGGTTCAATTTGTGCCACTCTAAAAGATCAAGTTTAACTAATTTGTTGTCTAAAACGCAACATGGCTAATACACTTGATCCGATGGATTTAAAACAAATTATTACATTACATAGAGATGGAGAAAGCAACCGTTCTATTGGGAGTACCTTTGGTATTTCTCGAAATACGGTAAACCATTACATGAAGTTAACCCGATGGCGCAGACATACCACCCACGTGATAGCGCGGATTTGCAATCCGTGCCCACAAAGTACGTCACGTAAGGTTACTCACTCAAAGCTTAAAA
>JAESRX010000077.1 GCA_016764435.1 Flavobacteriaceae bacterium
ATGCAGAAGTGGTGGAATTGGTAGACACGTTGGACTTAAAATCCAATGGGCTGTAAGGCCCGTGCGGGTTCAAGTCCCGCCTTTTGTACTAAGACCTTGCGAATCGAAAGATTTTCAAGGTTTTTTTTATGCCTTTTTTTAACCTAAGACAGGTGAAACATTATCCGGTTCACCTATTATCCTTGGAGAATACTGATTTTTATGTGTGAATTTCCAACAATAGATTCCAGAAAAATCTCGTATCTTTTAAAGATTCAATTCAAATTCAGCAATAAATAGGAGCGCACCGATCACATTTAGTCCGTTTTCAGGGGCAGGTGTAATTTCTGGACTGCGCATAACTTCCTCTTACAGTCCTTACGGCTGGAGATACTACAATGCTCGCGTCAGGGATAGGAGCGGTTACCCTGCAACTTTTTTTTCTTCTAAAAAAGTGAAGCGTATGAGCGTATAGCCCGACCCTTGGGGGACGCCCAAATTAGGGTTGAATTTCACTTAATCTAATAAGTAAAGGGATAAGAATAAAAACTATTTCTTCATTTTAAAAAGTCATTATTTAGACGCATTGATCATAGAAAGTATGAACAATAATTTCAGGGAATCAACCCTAGAGCTTGCGGTCAACTTTAAATAATTCCTGCCCTGTTGTTTTTTGTTCTTTCGTTGTTGTGCAATCGAAGGAAAGACTTAAATGGAAATGGCACTTTCTACAAAACACCTAAATATTTACAGTCAAAAAAAATTAAAAAACCTCCTTAACACTTCTTATTTGACCTAAGGATACTTTCAGTATTTAAGACTAGAACACAAAAAAAAGATACCACATAGAGAAATAGACAACTAAAAAGGAAGAAACAAAAGGAAACAAGAGCTGTGGTTTTTTTCTACCGATAAGATGAAGACAAGAACACTCGATGATTCCAGAAAACAAAATCCTCAAAAAAAACATAAACACTTCCTCGACCCAGCAAAAAACATCGCATACAAAAAAAGCACCTCATAAATGAGATGCTTTTTGCGGTCTGGACGGGACTCGAACCCGCGACCCCCTGCGTGACAGGCAGGTATTCTAACCAGCTGAACTACCAGACCGTTGCTCTTAGCGGTTGCAAATATAAGCTCCTTTCTACTATCTACAAAGCTTTTTACTTCTTATTTTTATGTTTTTTTACACGCCAATAAATGGACGACAGGAACTGATTCATCCACACCGTTTTATCTATATTAAATAAACCTTGACTAAAGTAATCAAAAAACCGAAATCACTATAATTTTAAAATTTGATAAATTTAAAACAGACTCTATTTTCAATTATAGCAATTTAAGTTTATTAAACGTCACGATTTAAACAGCAAATAACCAAACACTTTTAATAGACGATATTAAAAGAACAAGTTTAAACGAACATATTCATCCCTTACTACATCCCCTAAAAACAAAAAAACCTCGCAAGTCATTAACTTACAAGGTTTCATTAAACAAAAAAAGCACCTCATAAATGAGATGCTTTTTTCGGTCTGGACGGGACTCGAATATTTTTATAGCATTTTATCGTATCTTACTGTATTTAAGCACGTAAACAAACGCTTTGTCAGTAATTGAAATAAAGTAAAACTGCATAAAACAAGACCAAATCAAAATAATTAGTCCCCTCTCTCGTCCCCTATGTAGTTTTTTATTATATATTTGTTCTATGGCAAAAGTGAAATTCATACTAAAAGAACCAAGTTCAAAAAACGAAACTTTAATCTACTTAATATACAACTATCAGTATAAAAGATTTAAGTATTCAATAGGAGAAAAAATCAATCCAAAATACTGGAATGCAAAGAACCAACGAGCAAAAGAATCTAAAAACTATCCTCAGTATCCCGAATTCAATTCACGACTTGACACATTAGAAAACGGATTAAATACAGCTTTTAGAAAACTGCTTAATGATGGAGTTCAACCAAACAACGCTTTACTAAAACAAGAATTTGAATTTGAACTTAGCGACAAAGTTTTAAAACAACGAAAAAAAACACTTTTCAATTTTATTTCAGAATTCACAGAAGAAAGTAAGACCATAAAACAAAATAGCACTATTTGTGTCTATAACACAACCCTAAAACATCTAAAAAATTACGCAGAAAAGAAAAACAGAAGTGTCAATTTTGAAAATATTAATTTGACATTTTATGTTGAATTTACGAGGTACTTATCTCAAGAATTAGAAATGTCTACTAATACAATCGGAAAATATATTAAAACCATAAAAACATTTTTAAACGAAGCTACAGAAAGAGGACATAATACGAATTTAGAATTCAGAAAAAGCAAATTTAAAACCACTTCAGAAGAAACGGATAACGTATATTTAACAACTAAAGAATTAAAAATAATAGAAGACAAAGATTTAAGTAACAAACCTAATTTGGAAAAAGTAAGAGATTTGTTTTTACTAGGCTGTTATACAGGATTGCGTTTTTCAGATTTCACACAAATAAAACAAGAGAACATCATTGAAGCAAAATCAATCATTCAAATTAGAACACAAAAAACGAATGAAAAAGTATCTATTCCAATACATTCAATCGTAAAAAGAATTCTATTTAAGTACAATAATGCGATACCTAAGCCATTTACAAACCAAATAATGAATAAATACTTAAAAGAAATTATTGAACGCTGTGAAATTGACACCCCTACTGAAATAACGACTACAAAATCAGGTGTCACTCTAAAAAGCACAGTACCTAAATACAAACTAATAACAACCCATACCGCAAGGAGAAGTTTTGCTACCAATTTATATTTGGCTGACATACCCTCTATTTCTATAATGAAAATTACAGGGCATAAAACAGAGAAGTCTTTTTTAAAATATATCAAAGTAACACAAGAGCAAAACGCTGACAAATTATTAAACCACCCATTTTTTAACTAGCATGAAACTAACAACCCAAGAGCAATTTACATCTAATTTTGAATTGGAGTTAGACATAAACTCAGAGTCTAATAAAAGTAAAATTATCAAAAATGAGATTAATGAAATTGAAAAATTCTTAGAACCAAAAGAGTATCCTAAAGTTGATAAAAAATACAGATATGCTAATTTAAATTTAAAACCAAATCACGTTTTTAAACTAAGCATTAACAAAAACTACAGAAATCATTTTATTAATGCCTTTCACGATTTTAACTTAAGAAATGAAATTAATGAAAATGAAAATTCCGATATTCAAGTAGTAATAGTACAAGCTCGTGAATTTGTAAAATATTACAATTGGTTAACAGAATTGACATCAGAAAATAAAAATGTAAAAATCAAAAAATCATCCCTAACCCATTCACAAAAAATATTAGCATTATACTACTTAGGAATTGACATGACTAAATACCAAAATAACGTTCAATCAGCTAAAGTACTAGCATCAATTCTTGACCTAGACGAATCGAATACTAAAGACTATTTAACCTACTTTGATGGGAAAAAGTCAAAAGTTAAAAATAAAAAAAACATCGAAAAAATATCTGAACTATTTAATCATCAGGACTTTAAATCAATCTTAAATAAAATAGAAGAAGAGATATAAAACATTTGAGGTTACCTCAGTAAACACCTCAGGCAACATCTTAGCTCATATTTGCGTCATTATTAACAGAAAAATAAAGTTAAGATGACTAAAATAGTATTAAACAATTTTGAACTTTCCGACATTAAAAAAGTAGTCGAAGAAGTTCTACAGAAACAACTAAAAGGGTTATTAACTCCAAAGAAAGAAGAGTTAAAACTACTTACCCGAAAAGATACAGCAAAACTGCTTTGTATCTCCTTACCTACACTACACGACTGGACTAAAACAGGCATCGTAAAAGCACATCGCATAGGAAACAGAGTTCTTTTTAAACAAGATGAAGTATGGCAGGCATTAAGCCTAATTCAAACTTCAACTACAAAAAGAGCGCTGTCATGTTAAAAAAACCTAAAAATGATTATTCGGTGATTGTGTTTTTAGAAAATCAATCAAAGCCAAAAAAATGGGAATTTGTTCATAAGCTAAATGGCTTTTCAATGTTTTTAAACAAAGAGCATCCTAGATGGCTATACATGAATGTTTACGAACGTAGAACACGAAAGTACTTGAAACGGTTTAAACCAAGTGATTTTGTTCCTCCATTCATCCTATGAGTGCGGTTTTCTTTTTTTTTAACCTTTAAAAAACCTTTAATCAACATCCTCACGAACACCTTTAATAAAAACCTTTAATAATAACCTTTAATGGTTTTAATTAATATACAACGATTCAGATTATGATAGTCAAAAACACATACGGCATGAGTGTCACATTTTCAACAAGGCAATTTGGGATAACACCTAAAAGCGAGTTTACAGGTTCGGCATTACAACGCAAAAAGCAACCTAAAAGGACAGCCACTAAAAAACAAACAAAAACGGACGGAGTTAAAGAGAAAAAACTCCGTTCAATGTCCAAACGAACAAAACAAAAAATCAGAAAAAAGATTACGTGCTTTTCAAGAACTCAAAAAAGATTAAGTTTTGTTACGCTTACTTTTTTAAACCAAGTTTCAGACGAACAAGCTGTAAATATTCTAAGAAAATTTATTGACAACGTTAAAAAACGAAGTAACGATTTCCAATACTTATGGATTGTGGAACGACAAAACAAAAACAATGATTTTAAGGGAAACCCTCATTTTCACATGATAACAAATAAATATTGGAAAATTAAAAAATGGTGGGAATACTGGCTTACTCTCCAGCAAAAAAACGGCATAATACCACGTAATAAAAATTTCAAACCTTCATCTGCATTTGATGTAAAACAATTAAACACCAACAACATTAAACGCATTTCTACCTATGTAACAAAGTACGTTACAAAAAACGATGCAAAGTTTAAATGTCAAGTATGGAATTGCTCTAAAAAAGTATCTGAACTATACACGGACTTTTACACCAATACAGAGTTTACAGACCAATTTATAAGACTAAATGCAGTTACAAAGGAATTTATAGACAAAGATTTTAAAAGCCCTGTAATCAATGTTAAAATGATTGATTTAAACAGGCAAACATTACCACTATACAAAAGATTAGATAACATAAATAATAACGTAATAAACAGTAAGTAACAATGAAAAATTATATAGCAGACACTAAAATCACAAAAGGATTATATATAACTACTGACTCCAAAAAAGTCGCGAAAAATTGCAAAAATTTTAAACTAAAAAAACCTATCAACCTTTTAAACATTGCAAAAAAAGATAAAATTGCAATCATAACTGTAAGGACACCTAACAAAAAGTATATACAATTTAATGTTAAATGGACTTTTAACATCAAAGAAATCTTAAATTCAAGTAGTAAATGCAACTTTTCAGATTTGTGTGTTGCTAAGGTTTATTTTTCAAAACAGAAAGAGAGTCTCCTCTCCTTCATGTTTTGAT
>JAESRX010000070.1 GCA_016764435.1 Flavobacteriaceae bacterium
TATTATTGCCCGTGGATTGGACATTGCAGACGTAACGCATGTAATTAACTTTAGTGTTCCAGACGAAACAGAAACCTATATCCACAGAATTGGACGTACGGGTAGAGCTGGAAAACAAGGAACAGCCATTGCTATGTTTACAAGAGATGAAGCTGATTATCTTGGAGCCATCGAAGAATTTATGAAAAGAGAGATTGACGTATTGGATATGCCAGAGGCTGTGGAATATAATCCTCAAAAGATTTATGAGGAACAAGATGATATTATTCCTGAACTTCATGGTAAAAAACGTAAGATAGAAACCCCTACGGGTCCTGCTTTCCATGATAAAAGTGAAAAGAACAGTAAAACAAATCAAGGTGGTTCTTATAGAAGAGAAATCGCTAAAAAATACAAGAAACCAAAGACGAGACCACAAAAGAGAAAATAAATTCCCTTTTAAAAAGCCGTTAAATGCTTTTAGTGACGAACGTCAGGACTTAAAAAAAATCGCCCCTTGGAAACTATTCCTTGGGGCTTTTTTATTAAAAACAAAGACCATCAACAACAAGACAACTGGCTATTAAACCTCTGCTAAATTATAGTTGGTCATTTCCATACTTTCCCGTAATCCGTCAAACACGAATTACTCAGCATACCATTCACTTTCCTCCTTAAATCCTCTATTCTCGATACAATTTTACACTGATTTTTCTTTGAAAATCAATAAAAAGTCATTCGATTTAACGAGAATACAACGTCCTTCGTTACACCTGTTTTTTGAATAAAAACTACCGTCTAAAACTGACACAAAGACCCCGTCAGTATTGCCTATTATTTTTTTAAAAAAGATCCATCCTCTTACTAAAACAGGACTTCCGTATAAATAAGCAGGTAACAATACTAAAAAAAACCTCAGATTCCTCAGGGCTTTCTATTAGATCATTTCATAAAAACAACTCATTCAAATTTTAAACGACCGCATAAAACCAAATGTGACATAACGCATACATGTAAAAGCTCAAAACTACTTTAGGAAGACCCCACTGGCATCATATAATCACTATGATACCAATCCCCCTTATTTTTCTTAGTACTGACACCTCACAATTCCATTTCCCTATTTTAGAATCTCAAAAAAGTTACGACTCTTATTTTATTTTTTTATTCGTTTTTCAGTAATTCGCCTATCGCCTCCATCATTACTTCCATGTCAGTTTTCAGATCGTCATAGCAAGTAGGATTATTAGCAACACATTCAAAACTTTTATAGGCACTTTTATAATCACATAAATGCAATTCGATCTGTCCTTTTAATATTTGGTAATCAGTGGCATACATTAAAGACACTTCATCATCATGTACCGCATTCATTTTTAAGGCTTCTTTTATAGTCATTAAAGCATCGTCATAATTCTCATTCCCTGATAACAACTGCGCTTTCTCAAACAAACAAAGATCTTCTTCTATTAAAACCTCTTCGACAGCAGTAAAACTTAATCCTTCCCCATTTAAGGAAGCGTTTTTACAGTGTACTTGTTTCATCATTTCTAGATTATTTTCCTCGTTTTCCATCTTTCTTTTTTCTTTTTTATAAATTACTAGATCCATCCTCAGTTTCTGATTTTAAATTCGAGTTCTTTCAATTTTTACATTCTTTATAACAGTAGCATCCTCAAACAAACACCTAGCCTGTACACCGCAAGTAATCACACCCATAAACAGGATTATTTACCGTGTAAAAACCACGAGTACATATCTTATTATATGAAAATCTCATAGGTGATTGTCTCCCATATTTATCGCCATGTACCAATACATAGTCGTGTTTTATAAGTGCTAATAAGGACTGACAAATAGGGGTAGCTACAGTGACTATTTGAAGTAAAAATAAATGCTTTAGTCTTACTAAAAATGTGCGTACAAATTCAAAACACGACACAAGATATCTCCACAAACAACTTCTCCCTAGCCTCCCAGAGATTGCTGTTTTTTCTTCAATAAAACGAAAAATTAATTGAAAATAAAGAATACTTGTAAGAACAGAAGTCCTCGTTTCTTTCATCACAAATACAGGGTTTATTCTGTTATCAACTCCAGTATAAGACGCAACTAAAACAAGGAAACACTTCTCCAAAAAAGGAAAATACAGAAATTTACTTCTGACAGATCTCTTGAAATACAGGGGCGTTTTTGACATCACTTTATGTAAAATGTATTTATAATCTAGACAAAGGTACAATGGTATTGTCTATGAATAAACCCCAATGATTTACCGTAGTGTTTTCACATGTAAACGTTACACCTGAAGACAAACCTTCACCTGAACTCCTTCTCCAGGAAGACTTATGACCGTTAACACATCCTCCTGATTATACCCAAGTAATTTTAAACGTTCCTTAACTAACGCCATTCCTTTGGACTTATGCACTCCACTAGCCAACTTAGCATTTGCCCCTACCCCATTATCTACGACAGTACATTCTAAGGTAGTATCATTAACAATCTCAAAGCATATCTCAATCGTAGGAGCGCTAATATGAGGAGGGAATGCATGTTTAAAAACATTCTCTACAAAGGGTTGTAATAACATAGAAGGAACTTCTATATCATACAAATCTAACTTTTTATCGATGTGAAAATTCACGTGAACTCGATTATTAAAACGTTCATTTTCTACGGATACATATAATTTTAAATAGTCAACTTCTTCTTTTAAAGTGATAAAAGGCTTGGTACAATAATCCAGGTTCATTCGAATCAATTTAGAAAAACCACCTAAAAACAGCAACGCTTTATTCGTGTCTTGATCTAAGATAAAATTCTGAATAGAATTCATAGCATTAAATGTAAAATGAGGATTCATTTGTGCCAACAAGGATTCCATTTTACTCTCCGCCAACCGTTTTTGAGTGAATCGTTTTTGATCTTCTATTTTTTGCTGTTGCCGCAATTGAGACAAGAACAGGGCATACGCAAGAGACAGCACCAATAACACCATTAAGATGATAAACCATATCGTTTTATAATAAGGAGAAGCGATCTTTAATTTCAACAAGGGTTGCTGATACACATAACCAACACTATGGTCTGTAATCTTCACTTCAATATCATACATTTCAGAAGGAAGGTATGGTAAAAACACAGAAGCTTCCGAACTCATCACGCTCCAGGATCCTTTTTTATTTAGACGATATTGATAGGATAATTTTCCAGGATATGGATGTGCATTTACCTCGTAATACAATTGCAGTGTGTTTTCTTTATACCCTAGATTTAGGTGACTCACTAGAGGTTCTACATCAAAAACAACTTCTTTATTATTAACTAACACCTTTTTTAACCTTGCACGGTTCAAGGTTGCCGCAGGCTTTAACACCTTTTCCAAGTCTATTTTAAACTGGCCTCCGTCTGTCGCTATCCACAATTCACTTCCCTTTACCTCTGCTCCATAAAACGGTTGTTTCAGCCCTTGTTCTTTGTCTAAAAACACGGTTCTATTCGCATCAAAAATGGTCAATCCTTTTTCCGTCCCTACTATCAATTTTCCGTGGTATTCCTTCAAAAACGAAATAGTATTCCCTTTGGTTTCTGCTCGTAAAATGGTCCTTTTAATTGTAAATTTATCCGTATCATTAACGATAAAAATATCCCCAAACTCATTAGAGATTGCAATATCCTCTCCTAATTTAGTACTGTGTCTTAATTTTTTTTCTCCCCAAACACCAGCATCCACATAGGAGAAAAACTGTCCATTTTCATAGGCATACAATCCTTTAAATATAGACATTAAATAGGTCTTACTCCCGTCTTTCAAACTCCCCACAACCATCCAAGGACGATGAATTTCTCTAGGTGAATAATAAGTGTATTCTAATTCCTTTAAATTATGATAAATACGGGTCCCCAAATACGGATCCGTTTCAATTAATTCTCCCGAGGCTGTAAAGTTAAATTCCTCCGTATGTACAGGAATATATTGTAACAATTCCCCTTTTACATCAAGTTGGTACATTCCTAAATTCGTATTGACCCACACCTGTCCGTTAAAGCTTTTTAAATCATAAATATGAATATCTTGGAACCTCATATTATAATTGAGATCAAAAAAGTGATCCTCTTTCCTAGGCAAAGGAATTTTAGTGGTTTTTAGGTAATCTTCCTCCCACTCCTTAAATTGCTTTAATGATTGTAATCGTTGTGTTTTAGAAGTCTCGAAAATGAGTCCTTTATCGGTTTGGAGTACTTTCACCCCCTGTACTAATATGCTTCCAAAAACAGTATAGTTTTCGTATTTTTTAAATGTAACCGTTTCACTTAAGTCTACTTCGTACAGCCCAACATCGCCTGTGGCAACAAATAATTTATGATTGCTACCATCATAGGCCAATGCATTTATATGGGTGCTTTCTATCCCATAGATCGAATTTAAGGAAACAACCTCCTCTTTTATTAGTTCAAAAACACCTCCACTAGCATCAAAAATCCCCCAGGAGGCAGTAATCAATCTATCCTTCTTGATTTTTTGAATCCCCCAAATAACAGGGTGGTTAAATACTGGTTTTATGAGTGTATCTTTTTGCGTAGTATACCTTTCTAAACTCATTTTTAACACCTCGTGATCCAAGCTCACATAGATACTATCTTGGAAGACAAAACTCTGATACACTCTTTTCTTATCATTAATTTTCTCTACAGATAACGTATGTTCCTGCGGAACTAATTTTAAAAGTCCCGAAGTGTAAGTAGTCGCATAGATTTGATTTTTAAAACTAAAAAAATTCTGAATCCTAACCAATGGATCTAAACTCGGAGGCACATAAGAACGCACGTTTAAAGTAAAAACATCTACTACAGAAACACCATTACTCGTTCCTACATACATCAAATTATTATGTAAATAGAAGGATGTAATTTCATTATGAGCAAGTCCTTTCTTCGTGTCTAGAACCGTAAACGTATACCCGTCATACACACTTAAACCACCTCCATAACTTCCAAACCAGATATGTCCTAAGTTATCCTCTGCAATGGCCCATGTATTATTCATCGCCAAGCCGTCCTCCTCGTAAAAATAAGTATGTTTATTATTTTCCTTTTTTAATACTCCATTATCAGTTCCTACCCACAGGGTATTATGACCATCCAATAACAGAGAACGCACGGTATTATGTGGTAATATATTTTCTGTAGTATAATTGGTGCTCGGAAATTGTTGTCCGTAAGCAAGGGCTGTTATAAAACATAAAGCCGTAAAAAATAGTTTATTTTTTTTGTAAAATGGCATCTATAAACTCCTCTACTTTACGGTGAGAAACTTGTAATTTCTCTCCATTGGTTAGTTCAACTTCCTTGGTTCCTTTGAGGTATTTAACTACATAATTTAAATTGACTACATATGTTTTGTGAATGCGCTGAAAGGAGTTCAAAGGTAATAATTCTTCTACATATTTTAACGTCTTAGAGACGGTAATTGTGCGTCCGTCAATTTTGTGGAGCACACAGTAATTCCCATCTGCTCGGCAATAGAGTATATTATTAGTACTTATAAATTCAAACCCCTCCATGGTAGGGAGTGCTATTTTTTTTACATGCTCATCTATCCTTAAATTTTCGAGCAGTAAATTTAATTTTTTTTGTGCAAAATGATTATTATTTCTAGATTCAAATCTTTTAATAGCACTAATTAGATCTGGAATACGTACTGGTTTCTCTAGGTAATCAATAGCACTTTGACGAATAGCTTTTAAAGAGAACTGATCAAATCCAGTTACAAATATGATTTCAAAGTTCACCACTTCAAATTGCTTGATTAATTGAAATCCGTCCTTCCCTGGCATTTGAATATCTAAAAAGACCAATTCTGGATCGTACAAATTGATGGCTTCCACACCAGCATCAACGGAGTCACAGGATGCCACGACCATAAACTTGTTTGGAAAACAGTGATTTAATATCTTTCCTAATGCTTCCCGCGCATTTATCTCATCATCTATTATTACTACTTTTATCATCCTATAAATATACAACTAAAAACCAGGTATAATTTACAAATGAGTAAGAGTATCCTTTCTGTTAGTAAACGACAACTTTGGGTGTAACTCCGCAAAATAGCAAGCACCAAAACCTGTCCTTTCAGTCCCAAAATCCTTTTCAATACGCTCCTAACAAACTTAGCCAGTACAACTGAAGAATACAGAAATAACCCTAAACATCATCTATAACAACCTATTTAATGCCCAATGTATTTTTAAATGACCGTTTAGAAATAGTCTTAATTGTTATTATTTATAGATAAAGAAACAGAATTCACGCTTGTTCCCTTACTTTTGAAATTAAGTAAAAATCAACTCTAACTAGGGCGTTCCCCAGAGGTCGGGCTATACGCTCATACGCTTCACTTTTTTAGAAGAAAAAAAAGTTGCAGGGTAACCGCTTCTATCCCTAACGCGAACATCGTAGTCTTTTCAGAAACACGGGGCCTAGGAAAATCCATAACGCAAGCCCAGAAAGCACAACGAATCCGGAATCTTTCAATACCAAAACTAAAGACGTTAGAAGAAATTTCAGAGGAGTAACCGCTGTAAAATCCTTCCTCTTCAGGCTAGCTGAAATTAATGCATAAATAATCAAAAAAAACAGCAACTGCACCTGCCCCTATTTCCTGCTAATTTTCAATAATAGCTACAGAAAACACTATCGAGACTCCTTCCTAAACCAAAAATAGCTATCGCAGCTGTTTCTTGAAGCAATACACACGCTAAATTATTTTTCCGAACTCACATAGCCCAATAGGATCCCTTATAGCTCAGAGAGTATCTAGAGCAGAAAAAACACTACCCCCCCTTGACATAACACCTTCCTAAACGCAAAAAACGCCCCATTTTCATGGGGCGTTTTTTTATATATTAAAACGTTATGTCTTATTTGTAAACTTCTTTTACAAATCCATCATACGTCACTTCTTTCACTTTAAATGTCATTTTTTCTTTATAGAAATCTAATAACTTTTGGCTCATCATTTGATCTTGTAAACGTTTTGCCTCGTCTTGGTTACTCAATACACGTTGTACAATCTCATCCAATTCTTTTTCTTCAGGGTTGGTTTGACCATACTGTGCCATTTGTGCTTTGATAAACACTTTGGTATAGTCTTGTAATTCCTCGAAAGTTAATTTAATGTCGTTTTCCTTCATTATTTTACCTTCGATTAATTGGTAACGCAATCCTTTTTCAGATTTCTCAAATTCGATGGTTGCTTGCTCATCAGAAATAGGATTCTCACCAGCTACTGTCAACCATTTTTTCAAGAAGCTAGAAGGTAAATCAAATTTAGTATTCTCTACTAAATACTCTGTAATAGCATTTAATAATTGTTGATCTCCTTGGGTAACAAATTGCTTTTCTGCATCCTCCTTGATTTTTTCTCTCAATTCAGCTTCAGAAGAAATTACATCAGGTCCAAAAACTTTATCAAACAACTCTTGGTTCACTATTGCTAATTCCATTTCACTTACCTCTTCGATAGCGAATGTCACATCAATTTCTAATCCATGAGCATCATCATGAGACAATCCTAAAGCATTCATCATTTTATGATCATCTGAAAACAATCCCTTTGTTTTTAATACTAAAACATCTCCTACTTTAGCACCTACAAATTTCTTAACGTTTGTTTTTCCTTTGATATCAACAAGCTCAATGGTTGCTTTTTTATCAATCTCTTTTTCTTTGTTTACAAAAGTTCCAGTTATGCTCATTCCTTCGCCAACTACGTCTTTAGATACTAATTTTCCAAAACGCTTTTGTAAATTCTCAACTTCTTTATTAATCAAGTCCTCATCTGCAACGATGTTGTACTGAGTTACTTTCTTTTTAGCATCTAACTTTACTTCAAAAACAGGAGCCAATCCTAATTCAAACTCAAAAGAGTATGTTTCAGCATCCCAAGAAAAATCTTCTTTCATTTTAGGCAATGGATTCCCTAAAAGGTCTAACTTTTCTTCTACTAAGAAGTTATTCAAAGATTCTTGTAATAATTTATTTACTTCATCAATCATTACCGATTTACCGTACTGCTTTTTTATCATTCCCACAGGAACTTGTCCTTTTCTAAATCCAGGAATATCAGATTTTTTACGATAAGCTTTTAAAACCTCATCTACTTTACTTTGATAATCTGCTGCATTAATTTCAACTGTAACTACTGCATTCAGTGCGTCGATATTTTCTTTTGTGATGTTCATTCTATATAATTATTTTCTGTGAAATCATTAAAAATTGGGTGCAAAATTAGTGTTTTTTTTACTATTTCACAAAGATTTAAATCATTCAGGTTCAAGTATTTTATTTCGTTTCTTTTAAAAATGAGTAGAGTATGGATTGAAAAAATGAGAGCAAGAGACTAAATAGCAAGGCTACCCAAAATCCCGATACTTTAAATTCGTCCACTAAGCTGTCTACTAGCAGTATCATAAGAGCATTAATCACCCATAAAAACAAGCCTAAACTAAGTACTGTTACAGGCAATGTTAACAGGACTAAAACTGGCTTTACAAATAATCTTAGCAGGGCCAAAACCACGGCTACTATTACAGCGCCTCCAGGTGACTCCACCGTTACTCCAGGTAAGAAATACGCTAAAATAACCACAGCGAATGCGGTCAATAATATTTTTAAAATCGTTTTCATTGTGCTTCTTTTTTTTAGCATGTTTTTAGTTGCTTATCATTTAAATATCCCTAAACGTTAAGTCCCTGTCAGTACCATGTACTACAAACATTCCTTTGATTGATTCCTAACAATCCAAAGACATGCCATCGGTTACTTAGTAAAGGAATGCTGACAGATAGTCATAAAAAGCTGTCGGATTCTCTGCATGCAACCAATGTCCCGCATTTTTTACTGTCTTTATTTCCGATTTAGGAAAGTGTGCTCGAATTAAAGCGGTATCACTTGCTGAAATATACCCTGATTTCTCCCCTTTTAAAAATAAGGTAGGCCCATTGTAATCCGTAAAACTAGGCAATGCCATTCCTACTTCGTCACTATTTACCGTTAAACTCTCAAGATTAAACCGATAGGCCAATTGCCCTTTTTCTTTCCAATACACATTTTTCAATAAAAACTGTCGTACCCCTGCTTCCTCAATGCTTTCAGAAAGTACATCTTCTACTTCTTTTCTAGAACGTTGAACCGTAAAATCTACCGTCTTCAAGGCTTCTAAAATTTGCTGATGATGTGGAGAATAAAATCGGGGAGAGATATCTGCAACTATTAATTTAGACACCATCTCTGGATAAGTCACGGCAAACAACATGGCGACTTTCCCTCCCATAGAATGCCCTAAAATGACCACCTTTTCTAATTGGTGATACTGGATATAGGCATATAAATCTTCCACTAAAATTTCATAATCAAAATCATCGGCATGAAAACTACGTCCATGATTCCGCTGATCTATCAAGTGTACTTGAAACCTATCGCTTAATTTAGCACCTATAGATTTCCAATTGTCACCCATTCCGAAATAACCATGTAAAATTAATAAAGGAGTTCCCTCTCCTAAAATACGAGCGTGTAATAACATATTAAATGGCGTTCCCTTTTCTTAATTTCTCTAAATACATATTCACTACATTTTCCAACCCTAAATACAAGGATTCAGCGATTAGAGCATGACCAATAGACACCTCTAATAAATTAGGTACATTGGCGGTGAAAAACTCAATGTTTTGTAAACTTAAATCGTGTCCTGCATTAACCCCCATACCTAATTTTGCCGCCAATACAGCACTTTGGGTATACGCTTTAACAGCTTCTAAATTCCCCTTTCCATACTGTGTTGCAAAATCCTCAGTGTATAATTCAATACGGTCTGCTCCTACTTTAGCTGCCCCTTCAATCAATTTGGCATCCGTATCAATAAAGACAGACGTACGGATCCCTGCATTTTTAAATTCTTGTATCACCTCTGTTAAAAAACCCTCGTTTTTAAGAGTATCCCATCCGGCATTAGAAGTAATAGCATCCACTGCATCTGGCACTAAGGTAACCTGTGTTGGCTTATTCGCCAATACTAAATCCATAAAACTTTGGATAGGGTTCCCTTCTATATTAAATTCTGTCTTCACCACTTTTTTTAAATCAAAAGCATCTTGATACCTAATATGACGTTCGTCTGGCCTCGGATGGATAGTAATTCCTTGTGCCCCAAAAGATTCTATATCCATGGCTACTTTGACTACATTCGGGAAATCACCCCCTCTTGAATTACGTAAAGTCGCTATTTTATTTACATTTACACTTAACTTTGTCATGGTTCTATATTTTATCGAGCACAAATTTACAAACAATGCACTAACATTCGTTTTATTTTTAATTAATTTGCACTACCTTTAATACATAGAATGAATACTACGCCTTACATATTATCCGATTTAAAAGCGCTCTCTTTAAACGACGGCGTAGAAAAAGCGATTGAAATATTTAGAAATCAACCCATTTCACATCTTCCTATAGTAGAGAACGACCAATTAATAGGTCTTATTTCTGAAAGTGACATCCATGCGATAGACACGGACACCATTATCAGGGACTCTAGCCATTTATTGGATACCTTTTTTGCTGACATCACTACGGACGTACTGGAATTGCTGAAATGTTTTACCATTAATGAATCTAACATACTCCCTGTTTTAAATAAAAAACAACAGTACATCGGATATTTTGAACTAAATGACATTTTAGAATTGTGTTATAATACCCCTTTTTTAAGTGAACAAGGATTGACACTTATCATTGAAAAAGCGACCAAAGATTTTTCATTCAGTGAAATATCACAAATTGTAGAAAGTAACAAAGCCACTTTATTAGGTGTTTTTATTACAGAACACAAGGGAGAAATAATCCAAATAGGTGTTAAATTTCACAGTGAAGAGATAAACGAAGTCATCCAATCTTTCAGACGCTATGACTACAAAGTAATTACAGAACACAAGGATGATTACTACCTAGAAACACTAAAAGAACGCTCTGACTACCTACGAAAATACTTGAGCATATAAAGGGCGATAACGCCTCTCTTAACAGACTCCTAAAACTACATTTACATGAAGATTGCCTTATACAATCAACATATTACAGAAGCCTCTAAAAGTTACATTATAGAATTGTTTCGTCAAATAGAACTACTTTCTATTGAAGCATATATAGAAGAAAATTTTTACCGCTCATTACAACAAGCCATCGGCTTAAAAAAAGAATACAACACCTTTAACCACCACAGTCAATTAGACGAGAGTTTTGACGCAATGCTAACCATTGGTGGCGATGGAACTATCTTACGTGCCATCACCTATGTTAGAAATACCAACATCCCTTTTTTAGGAATTAACACCGGTAGATTAGGTTTTTTAGCCACCGCATTAAAAGACGAAATTGAAGCAACGTTACAATTGCTGATTCAAAAAAAATACCACATAAAGGAACGTAGTTTACTCTGTGTTCACACAGAACCTCCAACAGAAGACCTTAAAAACATGAATTTTGCTTTAAACGAAATTTCTGTAAGTAGAAAAACCTCTACTTCGATGATTACCGTAGAAACCTATTTGGATGGAGAATTTTTAACCTCGTATTGGGCAGATGGATTAATCGTAGCGACACCTACAGGAAGTACCGGGTATTCCCTGAGTTGTGGAGGCCCCGTAATCACACCGCAAGCACATAATTTTGTCCTTACACCCATTGCACCGCACAATTTAAATGCAAGACCCTTAGTGATTCCAGACAATACAAAAATCACGCTCCAAGCAAACGGAAGAGAGAACGAATCCTTTTTATCCTTGGATTCCCGTATTTTTACCATTCATAATGATACCATTATCCATTTAAAAAAGGCAGCTTTCACCTTAAAGATGATTCAAATAAACGAACAAACGTTTCTTAAGACACTGCGCGAAAAATTATTGTGGGGAGAAGATACACGAAACACAAAAACTCCGAATTAGTTTTTGAATGTTCACAATATATCTCTTAAAAAAAAGTTATTCAAAAAAGGCATTCAACATCCCTAATTATCAGGAAAAATAGCGCGCATATCTAATCATGAAAAAAACATTTTTATTTTTAATAATTCTAAACTTGGCAACTCTTGTGCAAGCACAAATCCATGAAATAGGGATTAACGTGGGAGGAAGTAACTATATAGGCGATGTAGGGCGAGAATCTTACTTCTACCCTAATAGCATTGCTGCTGGAGTTCTCTATAAATACAATTCAAATCCAAGAATAGCCTGGAGAGCCGCATTTACCTATACACGAATCACCGCAGACGACGCAGATGCTAAAAACAGGGTTCGTAAAAATAGAGGCATCTCATTTACAAACACGCTAAAGGAACTCTCACTTGGATTGGATTTTAACTTTTGGGAATACGACTTATCTACCATCGATAAGACGGCCACACCGTATATAATATTTGAAGCTGCCGTATTCAGTACTTTAGCACCACAAAAAGAAATATCACCGGGTAATTACACCTATAAAAACCAATATTCCTTCGCCATTCCTTTTGGAATAGGCTATAAAACAAAACTAGTAAAAGACTTCTCAGTAGCACTAGAGCTTAAGGCACGCTATACATTTATAAATAATATAGACTACAATCACAAGGATATAAAAGCGCTTCAGTTTGGAAACATTCATAATAATGACTGGTATATGTTTAGTACTGTCTCATTTATTTATACCTTTGGACGTCCACCATGTTACGCACCACGTTAATGACAACACATACACAATTGATTGATACCACAAAACTCCCAAAACATATCGCCATTATTATGGACGGTAATGGCAGATGGGCTAAAGAACAAGGAAAACCACGTATTTTCGGGCATAAACACGGAGTAGCCTCTGTAAGAGAAACCCTAGAAACAGCAGTAGATTTAGGCATTGAATACTTAACGCTCTATGCTTTTTCTACGGAAAACTGGAACCGACCTAAGTTAGAAGTTACTGCACTTATGAACATATTAGTCAGTTCACTGAAAAAAGAAGTCGGCAGGATGCAGCAAAACAATGTCAAATTAAATGTCATTGGAAACATGGATGCTCTTCCATCTTCTGTAAGGAAAAAGTTACAAGAAGTAATGGCCTTAACCAAAAACAACACGAAGATTACACTCTCTCTTGCCTTGAGCTACGGTTCTCGAGAAGAAATTGTTAATGCTATCAAAAAAATATCAGAAAAAGTTGTTAATAATTCTATAAAAATAGAAGAAATTGACGAAAAAGTTATTAATAACCATTTATATACGTTTTCTTTGCCCGATGTTGATTTATTGATTAGAACTAGTGGTGAACAGCGAATTAGTAACTTTCTATTATGGCAAATAGCCTATAGCGAATTGTACTTTACCAATGTTTGTTGGCCTGACTTTAAAAGGCCACACTTAATCGAAGCAATTACAACTTACCAAAATCGAGAACGTCGCTTTGGAAAAACAAGCGAACAAATAGAAAAGACCTAATGCAAAGTATTAAAAACACCGTTTTACTGTTGGCTTTATGTATGGCTACCATCATCGTAAATGCACAAGAAAAAACAGTTACAAAAGAAATTACTACCACTTCTGTTGACACTATTTCTACAAAAGATCTTACTAAAAAACTCCCTTCGAGCACCAAGTTTGAACATGGGAAAACTTACGAGTTAGGAGGTATAAACGTCCAAGGTTTGGTAAAGTTCTCTGAAGAAACTGTAAAGATTTTTACAGGTTTAAAAACAGGACAAAAAATTAAACTTCCGGGTGATAAGTTAACAAGTGCTATTAAAAAACTGTACGAAACAAAACAGTTTAGCCAAGTAGACGTATACATCGCAAAAATAGACGGAGAGGTTGCCTACTTAGACTTTGATGTAAAAGAATTACCTCAACTAAATAAATTAACCATCACGGGGGTAAAATCTAGTAAAGTAAAAGAACTTATCAAGGAAACCGAGTTAAAAAAAGGAACCATGGTTACAGACAACCTAGTGGTGACTTCTAAAAACTACATCCAGGATAAGTATAAGGAAAAAGGATATTTAAAAACCAAAGTTACCTTAGACACTAAAATAGACACGAGCGGTATCAACATCGTAAACATGCTCGTTCATGTAGATAAAGGAAATAAGATTAAGGTTAAGAACATCTCCTTTGAAGGAAACACTGCTTTTTCAGATAAAAAACTACGTAAATCATTTAAAAATACTAAGAAAAAAATGCCAGGTCGCTTCTGGAAAAAATCTAAGTATATAGAAGATGATTATTCAGAAGACTTAGAAAAATTAATCTCAGATTATAGTGAAAAAGGATATCGCGATGCACAGGTAATTGGAAAATCACTTACGTGGAACGATGACAATACTATCAACCTAGAGGTAAAAGTTGAAGAAGGAAAAAAATATTACTTTGGTGATATCAAATTCTTAGGAAACAGTAAATACACGGATGCTCAATTACACCGTATCTTACGTATTGACAAAGGGATGACCTATAATGGAAAAATATTAAAAGAGCGTGTTACAGGTGATGGTTCTCCAGATTCTCAAGACATTACTACTTTGTACCAAAATAACGGATTCTTATTCTCACAAGTTACTCCAGTTGAAACACGCGTTCAAAATGACTCTATAGATATTGAAATTCGAATACACGAAGACGAACCTACCTATATTAGAAAAGTAACCGTAAACGGTAATGACCGTACTAATGACCATGTTATTTATCGTGAAATTAGAACCAAACCAGGATATTTATACAGCAAAGAAGACATCATTAGAACCATCCGTGAAGTAGGACAACTAGGATTTTTTGATGCAGAGGCTATTACCCCAGACTTAAAACCTAACTACCAAGACAAAACAGTAGACATTGATTATTCAGTGGCTGAAAAAGGATCTAGTCAGATAGAATTACAAGGTGGTTATGGAGGTGGATCTTTTATTGGAACCTTAGGATTATCATTCAATAACTTTTCTATCAAAAATTTATTCAACAGAAAAGCTTACAAACCATTGCCAATGGGTGATGGACAAAAATTAGCACTTAGATTACAAAAAAGTAGGTATTACACCACGTCTAGTTTCTCATTTTCTGAACCTTGGCTCGGAGGAAAAACACCTAAATCTTTGTCTTTCTCTATCTACAACTCTAAGCAATTCCAATATGATTATAATACTAGAAAGGTAAGAAAAGACCAACGCTTAAATATTATTGGAGCCTCTATAGGATTGGGACAACGTTTAAAATGGCCGGATGATTTCTTTACATTATCACAAACCATCAGTTACCAATTATACGACTTAAAAAACTACCCAATTGCTACGTTTAGCTTTGAAAACGGGACTGGACAATCCAATAATTTATCCTACCAAATTAGGTTAGGACGTAAATCAGCGGGACCTAACCCTATTTTCCCTAAGTCAGGATCTGATTTTAGTGTAACGGGTAAATTCACCATTCCTTATTCTTTAATTAACGGAAAAGATTATAAAAACGAACCGGATTCTGAAAGATTTAAATGGTTGGAATATTACAAGTTTGAATTTAAAGGAAAATGGTTTACGAATATATTTGCAGACTTAGTATTAATGACCAATGCTGAATTTGGATACTTAGGAAATTACAACAAGGACCTAGGAGACACACCATTCGAACGTTACTTTGTAGGTGGAGACGGAATGTCCTCTTACCAATTAGATGGACGTACATCGGTAGCATTAAGAGGGTATGAGAACAATAGATTATCTAAAGTAACCGGAGGAACTATGTACAATAAATTCCAATTGGAATTAAGGTATCCAATTACCTTAAAACCATCCGCGTCTATTTATGTCTTAGGGTTTTTGGAAGCTGGAAATTCATACGATAAGTTTAATGATTTTAATGCCTTCCAAGTAAAAAGATCAGCAGGAGTTGGACTTCGTGTATTTATGCCCGCTTTTGGACTTTTAGGAATTGATTTTGCACATGGATTTGACAACTTACCTGATACAAACATTAAATCAGGATGGCAAACACATTTTATCATTGGACAACAATTTTAAGTCAAATGAGTTATATTTGTAGATAGTCAAAAAATATTTGGCACGATATTTTCTAAATACAACATAGTTATGATAAAAAAAGTTCTTTTATTCACGATCTTAAGCATAGGAACCATTTCCTTTGCTCAAAAAGCACAACGCGTTGGTTATATAGACATGGAATATATTCTAGAAAACATTCCTGAATATACAGCCTCACAATCAAAGCTAGATGCCAAAGCAACAAGTTGGGAATTAGCCTTGCAAAAACAGCAACGTCTCATTGATGCTTTAAAATTAGATTTCGTTAATGAAAAAGTACTTTTAACCAACGATTTAATCATCGAAAGACAAGAAGACATCGAGATTAAAGAAGTAGAATTAAGTAAACTTAGGATGGCTTATTTTGGCCCTAATGGTGATTTGTTTAGCATGCGTAAACAATTAGTAAAACCCATTCAGGATCAAGTATACAATTCCATCCAAGATATTGCTAAAAAACGCCAGTACGACTTTATATTTGATAAATCAAGCGATTTAATTATGCTGTATTCAAATAAAAAATATGATATTAGCGAACTCGTTTTGAAAAGCATTGTACGCACTCAAAAAGTAGTAGATGCTAAAGAGAAACGCAGTAAAGGAACTAAACAAGCATCTGCAGCATTGGAAGCAAAAAATGCAGAAAGGAATACCAAAAGGGAAGCCTTAAAGCAGAAAATAGAAGCACAACGCGCTGCAAAACAAGAAAAACGAGCCACATTAAAAGCGGCTATTGAAGCCAAGAGAAAAAAACGTTTAGAAGAAATTGAAGCCTCTAAAAAGGCCAAAGAGAAAAACACAACGACAAAAAATAACAACAATTAAAATTAGCATACAAAAATGAAACACTTTAAAACATTCGTAATAATCGCATTAGTAACTTTCGGAATTAACACGGCTGCACAAGCTCAAAAAGTTGCTCATGTTAACTTTCAAGAATTATTAATGGCGATGCCAGAAACGGCTTCACTAAATAGTGAAATTGAAAAAACAAGTAAAACATACGAAAACGATATTAAAGCAGCAGCTGAAAAGTTAAAAGCTAAAATTAAACGTTACGAAGCGGAATTCAAAACGCAAACTCAAGAAGAGAATCAAAAAAGACAATTGGAACTTCAACAAGATGAGCAATCAATTATGAAAACTCAACAAATAGCACGTCAAGACTTAGGCTTAAAAAACCAAAAAGGATTGGAAGTAATTTCAAAAAAATTACAAATTGCAATTGAAAAAGTAGCCATTGCTCAAGGATTTGAATACGTATTAGAAGCTTCTTCTTTAGTAGTAAAAAAAGGAAAAGACCTTACAGCAGATGTAAAATCTAGCTTAGGACTTTAATCCAAAAAAACATCATTTATTAAAAATCGTTAGCGTGATCACTCAGGCTAACGATTTTTTTATACTTTTACTTCTATGAGTTCAACCGCACCTATTGGTATTTTTGATTCCGGCATTGGAGGCATCACCATTTGTAATGAGATTATGCGCCTATTACCCAATGAAAACATCCTGTATCTCGCCGATAGTAAACATGCACCCTACGGTGAAAAATCTAAAAAAGAGATTCTTGATCTGTGTATAAAAAATGTTGAGTTCCTTCTAAATAAAGACTGTAAAATAATTGTAGTCGCCTGTAATACCGCCACTACAAACGCCATAGAAATACTTCGAGAAACATATCCTATTCCATTCATAGGAATCGAACCTGCTATAAAACCTGCAGCTTTAAAAAGCCAGACAAACACCATCGGTGTTTTAGCAACAAAAGGAACATTAAGTAGTGCCCTTTTCACGAAAACCTCCGAGAAACATCTAAAAAAAATAACGCTATTAGAACGTGATGGAGAAGGCATTGTCCCCTTGATAGAAAGTGGTCAACTTGAAAGTCTTAAGATGGACTCACTCCTTAAAAAACAACTCCAACCTATGTTAGATCAAAACATAGATTACCTAGTCTTAGGATGCTCTCATTACCCCTATTTAATACCACAGCTAAAAAAAATCGTGGGTCCACATGTAAGTATCATAGATTCTGGAGAGGCTGTTGCAAAACAAACTCAAAAAATATTAGCTCAACAAAACCTACTAAACAACACTGCTCGCTTGGGTACACATACGTTTACAACAAATATCCCCTCGACAGTTTTAAGACAGTTTCTTAACCCAAATACGCCCAATACCTTTGTAGAAGAAGTGGATTTTTAAACAGCTAACATCATAACTTTGGCGCCGCTCAGCCACCGGTTCTCTTTGTTCTATTTTGAAATCAGAGACTTCTTTGAAAAACAAAATTAAAAGCGCCTGAGCAAAGCCGAAGGTCCTATTTAAAATAACGAATTATTGCAAAAGTAACTCCAAATGCAACTACAAATACGATGGCCATCATAATGGCTTGTTTCTTTTTTATCATAATTTCTATTCTTTATACCAACTTGAATATTTAACATAGTTATTCGCTATACGATCTATTTCTCCTGAAATTAATTCTTGGCTAATATCTTTTACTTTCTTTGCAGGAATCCCTGCGTAAATAGTACCGCTTTTCACATGTGTTCCTTTAGTAACCACCGCCCCAGCGGCAATAATGGTATTACTCTCAATCACACAATCATCCATTACAATGGCACCCATTCCAATCAATACATTGTCATGAATTGTACACCCATGTACCATCGCATTATGCCCAATAGACACATTGTTCCCAATATTTGTCGGGTGTTTTTGATACGTAGCATGGATCACTGCACCATCTTGAACATTTACTTTATTTCCTAATTTTATATAATGAACATCCCCACGAATCACCGCGTTATACCAAATACTACACTGGTCGCCCATGGTTACTTCACCTACAATCACACAGTTTTCTGCCAAAAAGCAATCTTCACCAAAAACTGGTTTATTTCCGTTTAATTCTTTAATAATCATACTCCTATTTAAAAAATGATAATAAGGTTCCTTTTTTTGAAGCGGCCACAGAAATTTCTTTTCCATTGACCAGCGTCACACTACCACCTTTACCTTTGTTATACGCGGTAATTGCATTCACATTTACTAAAAATGACTTATGAACACGCACAAAATTATTACTAATAAGTGCATCTTCAAAATATTTTAACGTTTTACTTACTAATTTTTTGACATTGTTTTTGAGAAATATTTCTGTGTAATTATCCGCTGCCTTACAATATAGTATCGCAGCTATTTCTAGTACTTCAAATCCCTGTAAAGTAGGGATGGTGATTTTACACCCCGCAACCTCTAAAGTTGTTTTTAACAGACCATTCCCCAAACGTTCCTCTTTTTCTTTTATAGCAACTACATAATCCACCGCTTTAATTAAATCGTCAATAGAGATCGGCTTAAGCACATAAAATGCGGCATGTTGATTCAATGCATCCATCGCATACTCGCTATAAGCCGTCACAAAAACAGTTTCAAAACTTACGTCCCCCACCCGATCTAACAAATCAAAGGCATTTCCATAAGGCATTTCTACATCTAAAAAAACCAGATCCAACTCATTGTTTCTGATCAATACTAAAGCCTCTTCTATCGTAGAGGCCTCCCCTACCAATGTTACTTTTGGGCAGTATTTAGCCAAGTAATTTTTTAATATCTCACGACTTATCTTCTCATCTTCAACAATGATAGTTCTTAATGTCTCCATCTATCTAATTCTTTTTTAATACTAACAATACCTTAGTCCCCGTTCCATCTTCAAATAAATCACTTACAGTAACCGTCACTCTATCTCCATACATATCATTCAGAATCCCTATCCGTTGCTTGATATTATTCATCCCCTTAGAAACCTGCTTATGTTGGTTTTTTGTCTTTAATTTCTCAGAAGGCCCTCTTCCGATCCCATTATCTGTTATCAAAATCTCCACCGTGTTTTCCTCTTTTTTTAACATAGAAACGCTAAGTTTCCCTAGGCTTTTCTTATAGCGTAAACCATGCCATACCGCATTTTCTATATAAGGTTGTAGTAACATTGGCGGGATCTGAAACGTATGAGTTTCAATATTCGGATCTATGGTTAATTCGTAATCGAACTTGTCTTCAAACCGCTGATGTTCTAACCGTAAATACAATGTTAACAACTCAATCTCATCTGCCAAAACAATAAAATCTTTCTCCGAATTATTCAATACATTTCGCATTAATTTCGAAAACTCAGTCAAATATCTATTCGCTGCGCGCTCATCATTTTGAGCGATAAAACTATTGACAGAATTTAAGGCATTAAAAATAAAATGAGGATTCATTTGTGACCTCAACGATTTTAAAGCCAATAAATTATTGGATAACTTTCGTTGTTGATTGCTTCGAAACATAAAAAATAAAGACAACAGTAATAGTAATAATCCTGCAATTAAACTATAAATAATCAGCCGTTGCTTTTGGTAACTCTCTATGGTTAACTCTTGTTCTTTCGCATATAATTTATAGTTACTACTTGCTAATTCCCGGTCTTTTTCCAAGCTATTTATTCTGTTTTGCTTATTGGTAAGGTCCTTTCCTAATAATACAGCGGCTTTAATTGCCTTTTCTTTCTGTTTGTAAAGTACGTCTACTAATAATACATACTCTTGATAACTAGCCAATGCTTTTTTATAATCCCCAATATTTTTATAGGCATTCGATAAATTTTCTACGGCCTTTTTTTCCAGTTCTATATTCTTAGACGCTTTAGCCTCTAATTTACTTCTCTCCAAAAAAGGAATGGCTTTATCATACGCTCTCTTGTTCGCATACGCCTTCCCTAAGTCCAAATTCAAACTAGAAACCGACACCGAATTCGGAGTGATTTCCAGGTGCTCCTCCATGGAATTCTCCTGTTCCAATACTTTCAATGCCTGTGAGCGAAACTCAATTTCTTTGTCAAAATCTTGCTGTACTTTATAATGATTCGCAATCGTATTTGATAACAAGGCCTGCTGTGGAATACCTAAGGAAACTGCAGACTCCATAGTAGCGTCAAAATTTAATGTAGCACCAATTTTATCTCCTAAATTTACTTTACACGCACCAATTTTTGAATTCAGATTTGCCACATACTTCCTATTATCAAGGACTGTCGCAATGTCCAATGATTTTTCATAAAATGTAGTTGCTTTTCTGAGTTTATTTAACACCTGTAAATTATCACCCAACCCTTCTTGAGCAATCATCTGCTGGGTGGGACTTATTTTTTCTTTCAATAAGGAAATATACAAGTAATTACTCTCCTCTAAACGTTCATTTCTCGCATAAATCTGCGCCAATTTAAGTTTTGTTTCCGGAGTGGAGGCATGCTCTAAGGCCGTTTTATAACTACTTTCCGCCAAATCTAATTGCTCTAATTTCCGATAAGCATCTCCTAATAAGCTATACACTTCCCCTTGTTGCACTGCCGCATTCTTTAAGTCTAACACACGCAGTGCTTTTTCTATATGAGTGATACTTTTTTCAGGATCCTCGCTTAGTATATTCACAGCAGTAGAGATGTGTTTCCTAAAAGAGAGGGCGCTATTTCTAACAGATAAAACACCTTTAACTTTAGAATAAACGGTGTTTCTGTTTGACCTCGAAACTTTATTTTTACTAGAAGATACTGACACTTCGTCCATGGAAACAGCACGAACTTCCACCTTAATTTTATCTTTATTTTTGATGAGAACATAACGTGTTTCAAAACTAGGGTGGCTAATTTCTAATTCCTTTCCTAAGGTACAGTAGATCCTAAAATCACCCAAAGCATCAGAATAGACACTTGTTCCTCCCAATTCTCTGATTAAAACATTTTTAATTCCCTCCCTACTTTCTAGATGAATCACCGCACCTTTTATCCATACTTTTTTAACAGGAAAGAACTCCTGGCTATATAAAACAGTCGGAAACAAGTAACAAATAACAATAATTTTAACGAGTAATTTCATGATTTTAACATCCATATTTAATGTAAAGTTACCAATTTCTAGCGTTAAAAAAAACGTGATTCTTCCCGAAACACCACAAAAACACCTCCTTTTATCAACTTAACTCAATAAACCGGCTCCTACGCTCATTCAAAGAGTCGTTTCACTCAATTACATTTTTTATTTAAAAAAGGTCTTATTACTTTTGAGGGAACAAAAAAACTAAACGTATGAAAAAAATACTCCTATTATTCATTTGCTTTCAAACCGTATTGACAGCCCAAACTGGGCAAAAAAACTTTATAGACCAACCTTATATAGAAGTGAACGGAAATGCCACCTTAGAAGTAAGTCCCAATGAAATTTTTATAGCCATCACCTTACAAGAAACGGACAAGAATAAAAAAAACGCGATAGAATCTCAAGAAAAAAAACTAAAAACCAAGTTAAACGCAGCCGGAATTAACTGTACAAAAAAATTAACAGTCAAAGATTTTACTTCTAGTTATAAAAATCAATTTTTATCTAAAGCCGATGTAAGAAAAACAAAAACATTTGAATTACTCGTTTCAAACGGTGAAGAATTAAGTACTGTCTTCACTATTTTAGAATCCTTAGGCATCGCAAATTCGTATATTATTAAAGTAGACCATTCAGACATAGAGAACCTAAAATTACACACGAATATCAAGGCCATTATTGACGCTAAAAACAAGAGTGTTTCCTACACCAAAGCATTGGGACAAAAAACAGGAAAAGCCATTTACATAAGAGAACAAGCCCAAATAATACACGGTAATTATCCCCAGTATCAAAACCTAAGACAGGTTTATAAATCAAGCCTGTCTATGGAGCAAGAGACCACAGCATCTGAATTCAAAAATATAATTATTAAGGCCACTGTATTGGCTCGTTTCATCATCATTTAAAACCATTTGTTATGAAAAATTTATTTCTAAAAAAAACCAATAAACAATTACAAGAACAGCGCACACCTTTTTTAAAAAAGGGTGTGATGTTACTCTTTAGTATTCTAATGAGCATTACTGGACTTCAAGCACACACCCCAGATACACCGGTACAAACCATAAAGGTAGCCTTACTATTGGACACGAGTAACAGTATGGATGGTTTGATTAATCAGGCCAAGACTCAGTTATGGGAAATAGTAAATGAACTTTCCTATGCCAAAGCCTCTGGTGAGCGACCAGACTTAAAAATTGCACTCTACGAATACGGAAATGACGGAATAGAAAGCAACGATGGATACATTAGGCAAGTGCTAGATTTCAGCAGTGATTTAGATGAAATTTCAGAAAAATTATTTTCCCTTAGTACGAATGGAGGAAGTGAATACTGTGGACAAGTAATTCAAAAATCACTACAAGAACTCCATTGGAAAAAGGGGCATAAAAACGATTTAAACATAATTTTTATCGCAGGAAACGAACGTTTCACCCAAGGACACATTTCTTACAAAACAGCGAGTAAAAACGCCCTCAAACAAGAAGTAATTGTAAACACTATTTTTTGTGGAAATTACGAAAACGGAGTTCAAGGAAAATGGAAAGAAGGTGCTTTATTAGCCGGAGGAGAATACTTAACGATAGACCATAACAAAACCATTGTACATCTAAGTACTCCGTACGATGTATTAATTTTACGCTTTAACAAGCAATTAAACGAAACGTATATTGGCTACGGCTCGGAGGGAGTTCGCAAACTTCGTATGCAGTATGTACAAGATAAAAATGCCTGTAGTTTAGATGAA
The DNA here is from genome assembly GCA_016764435.1 of Flavobacteriaceae bacterium. Lineage (GTDB taxonomy): Bacteria > Bacteroidota > Bacteroidia > Flavobacteriales > Flavobacteriaceae. The sequence continues at coordinate 23,771 of JAESRX010000070.1, forward strand.
GTTGTCGAAGTAAAACGCGCCATTAGTAAAAGCAGTAATTTGTATAAAAACAGCTCTTGGGATTTAGTAGATGCACAAAAGGAAGCTCATTTTAGTTATGAAAAACTAGACAAAAAAACATTGCCAAAAGAACTTCTCGGAAAAACCACGCAAGAAATAAAAGCCTATGTTGCCCTGAAAAGTAAAGAACGTCAAAGCATTCAACAAAAAATAAAAGATTTAGACCGAAAAAGAAGGAATTATATACGTGAAAAAACTAAAAACTCCGTAGAAAACGATTTGCAAACTGCCCTGATTCGCTGTATCAAAGCACAGGCTAAAAAACAAGGCTACACCTTTAAATAAAAAAGTTCTTAAACCTAAAAAAACGACATCTGAAAGCATTCAGATGTCGTTTTTCTTATCTTAATTACACATATTTCCACATGCGTTTCATCCCTCTATATTTTGAAAACATTCGCTCGTAGTCCAAGCTAAAATCACTGGACAATTGAAAGCCGTTTTTCTCGTAAAACGTAAGTGCCTGTGTCTGGGTATCCATCGCTTCCAACCAAAGCATTACGCCTCCATTCGCTTTTACTTCTTCTGACAACCAATTCATTAAATCTTGTCCAACACCCATCCCTTGCATCATAGGATTTAAATAGACTCTGTGTAATTTAGTTCCTGAAATATGCCTGCAATCCGTAAAAACTGCTCGGTGAATATAGCGGAGAATTCCAATAGTAGCTCCTTGGTATTTCACGAAAAAATAACAAGAATTTTCTTCTTCTAATTCCTCTTTAAGGCGCTCTAAACTGTATTGATTTTCGAGATACCAATCTCCATTATCCTCCCATAAATGCGCATACGGTTCTGGGTAAATTTGTTGCATTAAATCCATTAGTTTCGGCTGATCCGAAACGGTAATTGTATCTAGGGAAATATTTTCAGAAACCTGTATCATTGTATGTTTAAGGGCTTAAAATGCATTGTAAATATTAGGGCAACCTATTTGACGTGGAGCAGGACGTTTAAATACATTCATTCCCAATGTAATTTGATGATATCCCGCATCGTCAAATAAAATATCTCCCGTTAGTTTTGTGTAAGTATACGACACCATAAAATCATTCATATTTACACCCACTATAGGCGTCATATAATTCAATTCCTGCGTATCGTTTCCATCAAATCCTTGACGGTATGACAGTGCAACCCAAAGTTGCGCTTTTCCAAATTTCTTATAGGCTTTGATATTAAAATCGGCAAATTTTTCTCCGGTACGTTCGATTGCCTGCATCATCAATGAAGGTTCAAATTGAATCCTATCTTCCTTTCCAAAAAAGTAGCCTACGGTGGCCAAATAACGTCTTAAATTTAAAGACTCATACCGGTCACTATAAAGTGTCCTTGCTGACAACATGATGTTTTTAGCCGTAAAATAAGAGAAAAAACCATTGCGATGATAAGCCATACTAAAATCCGCATTAAAATACGATTCACTCCTAATAATTTGAGAAATTACAGGATCTGGAATTACAAATTGGCTTTCATCTACACTATTATTTACCGCCATAAGAGACAAACCAAAAGACAATTGATTTAATTCTCCCAAACGACCTATATTTAAATGATATGCAAAAGTTCCTTGTACTCCCTGTTGCGAGTGATATCCATTTTTATCATTAAAAATAACCAATCCTAAACCGGTATTATCTCCAACACGCGAATGAAAACTAAACGTTTGCAAAGTCGGAGCTCCCTCAATACCGCTCCATTGATTTCTTGCTGTTAAGCGTATCTTACCCGTATTCCCAATCCCAGCTGCCGCTGGATGAATCAAAAATACATTATCAGATAAATAATCTGAATACACTGGTAATGTTTCTTGTGCACTTATATGTATACAAAATAACACCATTAATACTTCTATAACCTTTTTCATATTTTCACTAGTAATTTTTGTTTCATGACTCCTATTGAATTCTAATGGGGAGGTTTTTTTTATTTTAAAAACAAGACTCAAATATACCCTAATATTTTAACCTATAAAACAAAACGTTCAATTGTCGATAATAATTGTGAAACAAACCTAACTAAATGCATATTTTTGCCTCAAATAAACAAAATGATGGTCGATAATTTAGAACAAGGCTTTTTTGGTATAGGTATTCAAAATGGAAAAACACCTGAAAACTTGGGAGTATTATGGCGTTCTGCTCAAAACTTAGGTGCTAGTTTTATTTTTACAATAGGGAATCGGTATCAAAAACAAGCTTGTGACACCCATAAGGCTGTCGGTGCCATGCCTTATTTTCACTATGATACCTTTAGTGATTTTTACAAACACCTCCCTAAAGGAGCGTTGCTTGTTGGAGTAGAACTCACGGAAAAATCGCAAGCATTGGAAAATTACAAACACCCTAGAAGATGCGTGTACCTACTAGGCGCTGAAGACAATGGTTTGACAAACGAAGCCATTGAAAAATCACATCACTTGATCAAATTTAAATCTAGGTTAAGTTTGAATGTTGCCGTAGCAGGAAGTATTGTCATGTACGATAGGAATTCGAAACCCTTAGAAATAATGAGGAGCTAATAACTACTGAATAAAAAAATAATAGCCTAGAAAGCACCTTGCTTTCTAGGCTATTATTTGTGAATAAATAAATACTTTACAATTTTCTGCGATTGTCGTTAGAATCTGTATCTATTAATTTATTATAAGGATCCACCCCTACTTCTAGTGGCTTTTGATCTAAAATAAGGGTGATTTTATTATTAATCTCCGTTATTTTTAGCTTTTTCAAGTACAATTCTACTTCGTTTTTATCGTCAGAATCATCTTCTCCAAACACGCCTATTTCTATATAATCCTTCATAGGGACCGAGTATATAGGCTTGCGCATTTTCTCCGTTTTATAAGACAGTGAATCTACTTTATTATCACTATAAAAACGACGTCCTTTTTCATTATTTCTATATTTACTTACATTAAACTCAATGTCTACCTGCCATTTACCATTGTCCAATTCCGTAACTTCGGCATCTACAATTCTATTTTTATACAAGGTGATTGTTTCAAACATATCCTGAATAACATATTGCAAAGAATCTGGCGTCACCTCCGTAATATACTCTATCATCTCTAAAGAAGTGGTATACGGTGGCTTTTGAAATTTCACTTTTTCTACATATTTTTTCAGTGCTCCATTTAAGGTCTCTTCCCCTATATAATCACTCAAAGCATAAAAAACTAAAGAACCTTTTTGGTAGTGTATATATCCTTGACCATCATTATAAGCCAAAGCACTTTCTCGCTTTCGTTCCACAGTACGTCGCATTAAATAATCGTCCAATGCTTTTTTCAAAAACTTACGCATTTTACTTTTTCCATGTTCATGTTCCAATACTTTTAATGAAACATACTCGGACAAACTTTCAGACAACATGGTTGCTCCTCTTACATCTGCTCCGATTACTTGATGTGCCCACCACTGATGCGCCATTTCGTGTACTGTAATTGCAAAACCATAATCTACGCCTCCCGCTTCATCGTCCTCTACATCCGCTATAAAACCTACTCCTTCAGAAAAAGGAATAGTATTTGGAAATGACTGCGCAAAACCTCCTCCAGTTCTAGGAAACTCAATAATACGGGCTTGCTTGTGCTGATAAGGACTGAAATTTTCTGAATTATAGGCCAGAGAAGCTTTCATTCCATCCATCATGCTCTCTAAGTTGTACTCATGTCCTTTATGATAATAAATCTCAAGCTTTACGTCTTTCCACGTATCGCGTTTCACTTCATATCTTCCAGAATTAAAGGCATAAAAATTTAAGATTTTATCCTCCATTTTATAATGAAAATAGCGTCTACCATCCTTTACTACCTCTGACTGCAAATATCCAGGAGCAATCGCTATTTGATCTTCAGAAGTACTAACTCTTGCTTCAAAATTAATCCAGTCTGCATCTTTTGCGATATAGGTATTTCCAAGTGCCGTAGAATCTGACGGTAATGGTTTCAGATCATTTTTAGGTAAATCATATTTTTCGCGTATTTTATCATCTGTCAAACCTCCACCAAAATACCCTAAACTCGGAAAAATACTAGAATTAATAAATGTTCCATTGCTACGAACCGGAGAATGCTTTCTCATGTAAGTATTTTCCTTATTCTTAATCGTAAAACTCAAAGTGATGGAATCTCCCGGTACTAATTTTTTATCCAATTTATAAATATCAAAATTATAAACAGTATCCTCAGAAACCAACACATTTTCTCTATCAAACTTAAAAGTACTTGGATAGTTATTATGATCTAATAAAATAGTGTCAATAGCCTGGGCTGTTTTATTCACCATAATATAAGTACCACTCGCTTCAAAGTTTCGTTCCTTAGGAAAGATATCCATCGACACATTTACATCGACAATACGTGGTTGCAAAAAATGTTCGTACTTTTTATACTTCTTTTCCCCGGTCACTTGACTAAGTTCACGTTCTTTAGATGATTTACGTTCGTTGGTGACATTGTTTTCATAATAAATACTACCTCCGACAGCAAAAAATGCCATCATCAATCCAAAAAACGACACCATGGTAATTCCTTTAAATCTAGTTCCTGCGATAGAAAAACGCTCTTTGAACGAATGTGGTAATCCACGTACCCAAAACAATCCTGCAAGAATTAATAACAGACCTCCAGAGAGTAACCAGTACAGTTTATACACTAAATACGGACGCTCCGAACCTCCATATCCATTCATGTCAGAATAGCGATATCCAGGGGCATCGTTGTATTTAAAAATGGCTTGTTCTATACCTACAAAAGGAACAAACTGAATCCCTATGGAGATAACCAATAAAATAAACAATCCCAAGTAGGGATTTTTCACCAAACTTTGAATGAACAAGGCCATCATAGCCCAGATTACAAAATGAACTAATTTCAAAACGTATAGCTCATAAAAATACTGGTCCAATTCAAAATTATAATAGCCTTTATACACTTGAAATAACACTCCTGCAATTACAATAACCAATAACATGATTACCTGCATTTTTATCAAAGCGATGAATTTAGACAGTAATAATGTCCAGTTTTTAACCGCTGTGGTATCAATTAACTGATTGATATTAAAAATACGAGAACGATGCACTAACATCCCTGCATATAAAAAAGTCAATAAATTGATAAATAAAGAAAAACCTCCACCAGGAAGTAGTAACATTTTCCAAGTAACCGGATAAGTACTCGTTCCAAACAATTTCCCTGAGGTGACGGCCATCAATAAAATAAAGATCAATCCTACAATTAAAATACTGATAAAAGGCCAGCTACGTACAATGTATTTAAAATCGGCATGTGACATACGCCATGCTGCTTTCAATTGCTCTTTCATCGAATAATCAAGCCTTACTTTCGGCAAATTAATACGTGTGATCCCACCAAAATTATGTTTAATCAGACGTTCTCCCTTCACTTTTCTAAAACTAAAAGTAATCGCGTTTTGACTAAAGGAAAACTTTTTATAGACTAAGGTAAAAAAACCAACAGCAATACTCATCCACAATATGCGATTGTAAATAATTAAACTTCCAATAGGTAATAAGGTGTCATTTTTCTCAGCAACCGTCCAATATTGTGTATAATAACCTATGGCTTCCGATCCAAATGGATCTAACAATCCTGCTATAAAACGATTATCTACTTCTCCAATCATCCCTTCCGCTATTCCTTGCACAAATAACAATAAGACCACAGTAATAAATCCTGCGGCGATATTCCGTGTAAAAGTAACCACCCCAAAAACAATGGATCCAAAAAGAAACATATTCGGAATTATATACACTAAATAGGTTTGAATATATGCGAAGGCATTAAACTCAGTAATAATGTCCGCATTAGTACCTGGCAAACGGAATCCTATAATTAAACCTAGCCCCATAAAAGCCACAATAATTAAGACCATTAAAAAGGAACTCAAAAACTTCGCCATTAGGTAATTTCCTTTTGTAAAAGGATAGGAATATAAAATGGTATGCATTTCGCTTTTATAATCCCGGTATACGGATGCACCTATAATAGAAGGCAATAAAAAAAGCATAAAAATGGTCATTCCGCTAAACATTGCATGTACTCCGAAGGGAGAATTAATCATATTTGCAGAACCTGTGCTCGCGGTTATCGAATCAAAAATTCCAGCAGTAGCAGCGGCCATAAAGCAAGATATGCTAAATAAAATCGCAGCAAAAATATAAAAAGTTGGTTGCTTGAACCAATAGTTTAGTTCGTATTTAAATATCGTTGAAAACATGTATTTTATAATTTAAATTAATAATTAATCCTTTAAAACTATGCCTCTACAGGGGCGTCTTGTTTTAAAGCGATAAAATACACATCGTCTAACTGTGGCTCCACACTTTTAAATTGACCAGATGGTTGGTCTGTTGCGTACACACGAACGGTCAAAGAATTATCTTGATTATAACTTGAGGACAATACATTGTATTTTGCCTCTAAAGCATCCAAATCATCACGCTCTACGCGACAAGACCATAGCTGCCCTTCAATTTCTTTTGTCGCTTGTATCGGTGTAATTTGTTTTAAAATACGCCCTCCATTTACAATGGCCATTTCATTACACAACTCCTTGACATCTTCTACAATATGGGTGGAAAAAATAACAGTACAATTGGTTCCTACTTCTCTTAATACATTTAAAAAACGATGGCGTTCTGCAGGATCTAAACCAGCCGTAGGTTCATCTACTATAATTAATTTTGGACTATTTAACAATAACTGGGCAATTCCAAAACGTTGCTTCATTCCTCCAGAATACCCGGCTACATATTTTTTACGAACTTCGTATAAATTAGTGATTTCTAAGACCTCTTTTACCAGTTTCTCTCTGTCTGATTTTGAACTAACGCCTTTAAGTGTAGCAAAATAATCTAACAGTTCTTCTGCGGACATTTTAGGGTACACTCCAAAGGATTGTGGTAAATATCCTAAGATTTTACGCAAACTCATTTGGTCTTTTAACACATCAATCCCATTAAAAGTAATGGTTCCAGTATCTGGAGATTGTAAGGTAGCAATGGTACGCATTAAGGTAGATTTCCCTGCGCCATTAGGCCCCAATAATCCAAACATCCCAGTTCCAATTTCTAGGTTCAAATTATCCAGCGCTCTCACGCCATTTTTATAGGTCTTAGATAAATTTTTAATGGTTAATTGCATCGTCTTTTTTTTATAATTGATTTTTATAATTGATTAGTATAAAAGTAACACTAAATGTTACAATGACACACAACTATTTTATAATCAACTAAAAACAGCCGATAAACTAGAGTGAATTGTATTCCTTAATTTGGTTTTTTACCTTTAAAAACAACTCCTCACATTGAAATGGTTTTGGCACAAAATTAACTTTCCCAAGCTTGAAACATTGGACATCAAAACACAGTTTCTCTGTAAAGGAAAGAAAAATGATAGGAATGTTTGCAAACTTATCTTGCCCTTTTATTCTTTTACAAAACTCAAAAGCATCTATTTCTGGTTTTACATCTATCAAAATTAAATCTGGGGCTTTCACTCCAATGGAAACAGTCGCTAATTCACAACTATCCGCAGGCCAAACTTGGTAGCCTTGTTCTACAAATAACCTACAGGTTTCTGGTAAGCGATCACTATCCGGGTCAATGATTAAAATGTTTTTTTTAAGACTCATAGCTGTTGTTTTATAATTAGCAATTCAAATATTTAATGAAAATGATTGTATTCCTATAGCTTCCATGGACAAATGCACTTCACTACTGCTGGACATTACTTTAATTTATTTGAAAACCCGTCACCTGAATATTCTTATAAAACAGTATCCCTCTAAAATACTTACTAAGTTTTCGAAAAAAAAAGAACAAAAATCATGACATTTATCAAGCAGCTCCAACTAAAACGTTTTCTTATACAGATAGTTAACAAAAAAAACACTTAAACGAATTTATGTTACCTAAAACAAAAGAGAGCTTGTAAAAAATACAAGCTCTCTTTTTATCAAAACAAACATTCGTTTCGTATTATTTCCAGAATAAAGAATACAATACCACTAAAATAATCATCACTGCGAAAGCACCGATATTATACAAAGGGCTTGTTTTAAACAATTCCTTTTTAATTACAATCGCTTTTTCATCCGTAGCTCCTTTATTTTGTATAAAACTTGCAATGGCAATAACTAGCATCGTTAAAACGGCAGTATACCCCATTTGATCCATCCAAGGAACATCTACAAAAACAGCACTCGTACTCCACCCTTTTGGGGCTACTTTAAAATACAAGGCAATAGGAATCGATGATAAAGCGCCAATAATAGCGCCTTTATTGGTTGTTTTTTTCCAAAATAACCCCAGTATAAACACGGCTAAAATACCTGGACTCACCATTCCTGTAAATTCTTGAATAAACTGAAATGCTTGGTCTAAACCATCTAATAACGGAGCTACTATACTCGCGATTACTAAGGCTACAAAAGCAGACAAGCGCCCCACATTTACGGTTTGCTTATCACTCGCATTTTTATGAATGTATTGTTTGTAAATATCCATTGTAAAAATAGTAGACGTGGAATTTAACATGGATGCTAAAGACGATACAATAGCAGCTGCTAAGGCCGCAAACGCCACTCCTTTTAAGCCTGTTGGCAAAAACTGTAACAACCATGGATATGCTTTATCCGCTTGATCTACGGTCGGTAAATTTCGCATCCCAGCCTCTCCTAGACTTGCTAAAATTTCTGGATCATTTACCATCACATAGGCTGCGATTCCTGGCAAGACTACAATTACTGGAATAATCAATTTTAAAAAGGCGGCTAATAAAATCCCTTTCTGTGCTTCTTTTAATGATTTAGCTGCCAAAGTACGTTGGATAATATATTGATTGAACCCCCAATAATATAAATTGGCAACCCACATTCCTCCCACTAACACCCCTATTCCTGGTAGGTTCTTGAACTCAGGATTGGAGGCATCTAAAATCATTGCAAACCTATCAGGAGCCGCTTCATACACTGTTTTCAGTCCCGCAATCACACCTTCACCTCCAGACACTGTGTCCAAGGCTATATAGGTGGTAACTAAACCTCCCATGATTAAGAAAACTACCTGAATTACATCGGTCCATGCAACAGCGGACAAGCCTCCATACAAGGAATATGCCGCCGCAAATAACGCCAATCCCAGCACTCCATAAACCATCGGTATTCCCATTATAGTTTCTAAGGCTAAAGCTCCTAAATAAAGTACGGACGTCAAGTTTACAAATACATATAAACCAATCCAAAAAACAGCTAAAATCGTTTTTAAATTGGTAGAAAATCGTTTTTCAACAAATTCTGGAATCGTGTACAATCCTTTTTCTATAAATATGGGTAAAAAGTATTTCCCCACTATAATTAGTGTAATCGCCGCCATCCATTCATACGAAGCAATGGCTAACCCTAAGGCAAACCCAGAACCTGACATTCCTATAAATTGCTCGGCAGATATATTAGCTGCAATAAGCGATGCTCCAATAGCCCACCACGGAAGTGATTTACTCGCTAAAAAATAGTCCTCAGCATTTTTTTGATGCCCCTCTTTATCTCTCGAGACCCAAAGACCCACTCCTAAAATAAGAATAGCATAGGCTATAAAAATGAAATAATCCCAAAACTCAAAATTTGTTGTCATAATATATTATTTGGTTATCTTTTTCTAATTTTCAATTCTTGTTCCTCCACAAGGCATGGCTTCAAAGGAGGTCAATTTAATTCCAAAAGCTTTCAAATACCCTTCAGAAACCTCTTTAATAAATCCGTCTATGGCATCTTTATGTATTAAATTAATCGTGCAACCTCCAAAACCACCCCCCATCACACGGGCGCCTAGAACTTCATCGTATTTTCTAGAAAAATCAACTAAAAAATCCAATTCTTTACAACTCACCTCATACAACTGCTGTAATCCCGTATGGGTCTGATACATAAATGCCCCCAATGCTTTTAAATCATTATTTTTTAAAGCCTCCACGGCATTTAATGTACGTTCATTTTCCTGGACCACATACAGACATCTATCATAGACCACAGCAGACAAAGCTACTTTAAATTCACTTAACATTTCCATACTAACATCTCGTAATGACTGTACCTCAGTATATTTATGTTGAATGACCGCTACGCCTTCTTCGCATTGTTGCCTCCGTATATTATAGGCTCCTGAAGCCAAATTATGCGACACATTCGTATTCAATAACACTAGTTTATAAGGAGCAATCTCCATCGGAACATAGGTCGCTTCTAAGGATTGACAATCCAATAAAATAACATGTCCTTCTTTACTCATTACAGATGCATACTGATCCATAATCCCACATTTAGTCCCTACATAATTGTGTTCTGCACGTTGAGACAGCTCCACCAACTGTAGTTTTGTTAATTTCAACGTAAACAATTCATTCAATCCAAACGCCAATCCACACTCTAAAGCCGCCGAAGAACTGACACCCGAACCTATGGGAATATCACTTTCCAAAACGCAATCAAAGCCCTGTAAACCCGTAGCTAATTGTTGTATTTCATAGACCACTCCCAAAATGTAATTCTCCCACTGAATGGCACTCTTTGCTGTTTTTTTCAAATCAAAGGTAAAACCTTTGTCAAAATCAAGACTCTGCACCTCACAATGAGATGGACTCCCATTTTTCCGGAACTTGAATCTAATTTTTTTATCAATCGCCGTAGGCAATACAAAACCATTGTTATAATCCGTATGCTCCCCTATAATATTAATTCTCCCAGGAGAGTTTACAACAATATCAAACGTACCCTCCATATTCTTATTGTTTTTCATTTTTTAAAGGTGCTTTTAATAGCAACCATTTTATAATTTATACTGTTTTAAATTGTACCACAGCTATTTCGGTAGTTGAATTAACTCCCTGAAATCACCCCTAATAATAGCCACTAAAAACTTCGAATCCAATCCGAGTCTTCATAGACCAAGCTATCCCAAAATACGTATTGTAGTAAATTAAAAATCAAGGCATGACCCAATTCATTAATAAGCGTCAAACTTACACTTATTAATTTAATTAACAAGTAGGATTGTATCAAGATACAAGTAAAAGCTTTTAAACTACAATTGTTTGTTTTTAACTAAAAACCCTGACATTTATTTTAAATAAGTGCTTAAAATTCTACTTATAAACAGCTAAAACACCGATACATGAGGAGTTGGTATTTCAACTAAGGATACAACGGAAATACGCCGCATGAACCATTACTAAAACCTACTTATGAGAACTCTAATAAGAATACCGTCTGTAACGAACTTGATTTCCATACAAAAACAGGGTATAAAGTGATGTTTAAATAACTACCGACGTAGTCATTCATGCGTAAAAAGAGAGGGCATAATCATAAAACCCGCGTCCCTTCAAGTAAAACGTATAGTGAGATCTATCCACAGCTATCTCAATTATTATACAGGGTCTATAAAACAAATTCAACACCTAATCAAGTCAATTACACTTCTTTTTGTTTTTTTTAATGAGCAGGTAAAACAGGGAAAACCACCGAAATCCTACCTCCTATACTCCTTTCCTTTACAAAAAAAGAGTTCTTTAAAAAGAATGATTCTAACACCTAAAAACACTAATTTTACACAGAGGATGAATGATAATATCGTCAATCCTTCTCAAAATAAAATGCCACTATTTAAAATACCCATATTTATGAACGAACTTAAAAAAAATCCTTTGGCCAAGTTAATTGGTACTTGGAAAGGAAATACAGGAATAGACCTTGCCCCTAAACCTGAGGAGGATGAAAATAATCCCTATTATGAAATATTGACAATTACACCCGTTGATATTAACATAGAAAATGCAGAAGAACAAGAATTAAAAGCTGTAGAATACCATCAGATTGTTAGAGAAAAATCAAATGATAAAGTATCACATAGCGAAACAGGCCATTGGATATGGGACAAGGAAAACAATAGGGTTATGAACGGTTTTTCAATCCCTAGAGGTGTATGTGTATTAGCTTCTGGAGAGGTTGAAGAAACAGAAGACCAGTTAACTCTAACTGTATTTACGGATAATAATGACACTAACGGAGGTATTGTACAATCTGCATTTATGCAGCAAAAAGCCAATACTAAATCTTTTAAAAGAACTTTTAAAGTTACAGGAAACACGTTAAGTTACACCCAAGAAACAGTGCTTGATATTTACGGAAAAGTTTTCAGTCATATCGATGAAAATGTATTGACAAAAGAGGAATAACACTCCTTTAAATAAAAAAGAATTCTGATAGACATCATCAATCTCTTAAAAATACAAGCTCCTTAAAATTTAGATTTCAAGGAGCTTTTTAATTCTTAAAAGCTAGTGTTAAAACACTTATTTACGCTGAATTTAAAGACCTTACTTCTCTCCTTATTGTTTCAGAAAAACAGCTATCTATATACTTTTTTTTCTACAACGAACACAGGTCTTCCTTTCATTCCAACTTAGACGTAACAATCCCCTAGGTACCGTGTAAAGTTGCAGCAGTCCATTTCCAATTTACTCACAAAGGTAATAACAACAGACAATACTAATAATTATACCGCCTAAAGTGTACCAAGGATGATCAAAAACCCAACTACCTATTTTCCTTAAAAAAACGTTCATAGAAATAAAATTTTAAGTTAGTATCCTATATAAAAACCGATGCATTAATAAAAACATACAGATAGGATCGCTGCTGTTTTAAGAAACCATTCATACCTCATCACGTCCTTCTTAGACATCCGTTAAATTTCACTATTTTTCTTCTTCTCTGAGTAATGGAGTGTTTCGCCTTCCGTTTTGGAAATCAGCAAAGCTCCACAGCTATCACTCCAAACGTTTACTGTAGTTCTGAACATATCCAATATTCTATCTACTGCTAATATCAAGCCGATACCTTCTAAAGGGAGTCCCACAGCTGTCAACACCACAGAAATCATAACCAATCCGGCCATTGGAATTCCCGCAGCACCAATAGAGGCCAATAAAGACGTCGCAACCACTATTACTTGTTCAATCAAGCCCAATTCCACACCGTAAGCCTGCGCAATAAACATGGCCGCAATACATTCATAAAGCGCAGTACCATCCATATTAATAGTTGCCCCTAGCGGAAGCACAAAACTTGTAACCTTAGTAGACACTCCTGCTTTCTTTTCTATTGCTTCCATCGTTAAGGGTAATGTAGCGGAAGAAGATGATGTTGAAAAAGCAGTTAGTAATGGAATAGCCATTGCTTTCACATGCGCTACTGGATTGATTTTTCCCACATACTTTAACAGCAATGGTAAAAAAATCATCGAATGTATCATTAATGCAAAGATAACCGTGAGCATATACAGCCCCAATCGCTTTGAAATCTCAACCAAAGCTTCCGAATCACCTGCCTGATCTGCAACAGTACTTGCGACAATCCCAAAAACACCATAAGGAGTAAACTTAATGATAAACGTCGTTATTTTCATCAGCAGCTCAAATCCAGCATTCACAGTATTCAATAAAAACGCTTTGTTTTTTTCTTCCAGTTTACAAATAAAAAACCCGATTAATAAGGCAAAGAAAATTATAGATAACATTTGATTGTTAACAAAAGCAGCGAAAATATTTTCAGGGATAATAGTAATAATGACCTCAAGGAAAGAATTCGCGCTACTACTCAATCCTTCCACTTCTTGAACGAGTCCCAAATTAGCGCCTACCCCAGGCTTCATAAGATTTACCATCAGAAGTCCCGTAGTAATAGCGAATACACTCGTGATCATATAATAAGCCATCGTCTTTAACCCTAACTTCCCTAAATTTCCAGCGCTTCCAATATTGGCAACACCAGAGGCAATAGAGGTAAGAATTAACGGAGCGACCACCATTTTTAAACTCCTAATAAAAAGAGTTCCCATCCAAGATATGTAGTTGACATAGTCCGAAAAATACAATCCAAATAATACCGCTAAAACAATTGCGATTAGTATTTGCCAATGAAGTTCCATTTTTCTCATGATGATAAACTGTTGAAATAAATAGGGACTTTATACCGACTAATATAACGAAAACTCTTTGAATTATCAAATTGCCATTCCTTCTTCCTCTAATTAGCACCAAAATAAACAGTCCCTATCAATAATTTGATTCTTTTTTATCGCTCCCCTATGATAAAAATCACACGCTAAATGGATTAAACTAATTATTTTTATGCCGTCAAAAAAATATCACATAAAAAAACTTCTCTTATTAATAATTACCGTAGGCCTATTCTTTTCTTTTACTACAACTGATGGAAGTACTACTGTTATAACATCAGACTCAAGTACTAGTAGTGTCTATATTTGCAAAGGGAAATACAGTAAAAAATACCACTATAATAGTAACTGTAGAGGCTTATCAAACTGTAAATCTGATATTGTTAGAGTTTCTCTTAGTAGCGCAAAGCAAATAGGAAGAACCTTATGTGGATGGGAAGATTAATTTAATTCCTATCCCATTGATTCTTTCTTCAAACCGATGAAAAGTATCATTAATCACATTTCTATATCGCCAAAGTTTTGAAAGATTCAATAGAGACCATTCCTCTATCATGAGACTAATTTCTATTCCTGTAACATCGCTTTCACCCCCTATAACTAAGGCTTGATTTTCTTATGAAAGAAACCGCGTTCCATATAATAACTTTGAAAAATTGACACCCATTAAAGAGCTTTTTTTTCAATCTAAGAACAGTTGTTTGATTTTCTTTACCGACATTGATACGAGCAACCCACAAACGCTTCGGTTAACTCTAATTTAAAATAAAAAAAATTAAAGTGCCCTTTAAAAAAAGAAGAAAAGAGGTCCTCTCTTCAGGCATCGGTTAACTAAAATTCATACAGCAAAGAAACAGTCCCTAAGAAAGGCTTTTTACAACGTATCGTACATGAACTACTGCTCTTACTTCGCCTGTAAATCAGCTCTGTTTTAGTACCCGATAACCCTACGTAAATAAAGACTTTAAAAGCACGCGTATAACCTTTTTTTATGTATTTTTGAGAGGCATTACATCAGTAATAGAACCTTGTATAACAAAAACACATATTCATAAGCCCCGTATAATAAGATCCATGAATATTTCTTAAAATCATGCTTGAAAAATAGAAATAAAAAACAGGAAATAATAGTCGCTTTTTTACCGTAGTAATTTTGATAGTTATCTTCCTGATTATGTAGAAGTAAGATGTATAAACGACTGGAATAATCCAACTATTTTACTATGAATCCGAGTATTCATATTTTTAAAAATTGATCTATTACAAATTCCAACTCAACCTGAATTGAGTAACGAAAAAATTCAATAAAAAAAGAAATAATTAATTTGATAAATAAAAATTAACAGAAATTATACATTATGAAAATCAAAGCTAAAGATGTAAAAATTTTCCTTCTAGGAATGTTCACTCTATTTGTAATTAACACAATTATGAATTGGGATGAAGCTAAAGAAAGTTTTATGAGAGGATTTAACGAATCCTATGATGCAATTGGCATGAATCAAAACAATCAAACTAAAAAACTACTTTAAATAACCATGATTTAGTTCATTGTTAGGTATGGTAACACTCTCACAAACATGCCACATGTTTAACCAGACTTCTTAGCCAAAATCTAAACCGGTTTACAGGTTAAGAAGTCTTGACATAAATTTTCGTCAATCAATACCTTGAAAATTTCATGTTTTTTTAAAGATTGGATTCAAATTCAGCAATAAATCAGAGCACATCGACCACATTTAGTCCGTTTTTAATGGTTGTGTCGATGATAGATCTAATCTGCGCAAAATCCTAAGCAGTCTGTTCTTTTTTAAATTGTCCTGATATTTTTTGTTTTACTTTTACATTTCTAATGGCTCTTTCTGAAGCATTATTATCTCCTGGCACATTTTCATTATACAAGAAAGTAAAAAGTTGCTCTTTTTCTCGATTCATTCTTTTACAAAAACTGTAGAGCTCTTTGAACACCTTATCAGGAGGGTTTTTCAGTAATGTATCAAGTCTGTTATTTAAATTGTTTCTAGCAGAACTATATTGATATTGCAGGGTAGACATTTCTGATTTTAGCTTTAAAGCATCCAATAGAAGTTCTAAAAAAGAGACACTCCATTTGTTTTTATCATATCTTTCATTCAGATAGTTAAGCCTTCTTAGCAGATGAGGAATACAAGTTTGATGGTCGTATGCTACTGTTTTTAGTTGAGCTTTCCACCCATCATGAACTAAAATACTTTGACTAAATCCCTCTGGAAAAAGCTTATTTATCGTAGCAAAACCACGATTACTTGAGTGACTTATATAGGTTAATTTGTCTGTCTGCCAAGTCCAATACCAATGTTTCTTATTATTTACATTGATACCTGTTTCATCAGTTCCAATAACGGAACTTTTAGAAATTCTATTTTTGATTTCTTCGTAAACAGTATCTGTTTTCCTTGCAAATCTACTGAGTAAACAATGAATACCCCCTTCACTAATATTAACATGAAAAACATCGTTAAATAATTCTTTCATCCTTGCAAAAGGCAAATATTGTCGTGCATGAAAATAAGATGTTAATGCTTCCATATTTTCTCCGTAACTCACAGGGTACTTAATATGATCTGGAAAAGGAGCAGTGGTACAACATCCACAGGTACATGTCTTTGAATAGCTTTGATATTCTGTGAAAACAGCTTTAATTTTAGGGATATCAATAATCTGTCTAGAATTACTTTTGACACCTGATATTTTTTCCAAAGAGTTACCACATCTTACACATTCAAGAGGGCTTAATCTAACTATTTCATCATGCGTACTTACTCTCTTTAACGTAGTGCCTATCCGTCCTTTTTGTCCTCCTGGTTTTTTACCTGATGCTTTTCGAAGACTTTGATTAGGTTTTGGACGATTAGGGTCTTGAGATGGAGGCATAGAGCTATTATTACTATTCTTTTTTCCTTCATACTTATCTAATCGCTTGCGTAGTGATTTATTTTCAGCAACTAGCTCGTCGATCCTACCTAAAAGGAAGTCAATTTTATCTAGTAATTCATCATATTTAACTCGCTTTTCCATACTTAATCTTGAGTTGTAAAAAAACGAATTATCACAAAAAAAGCGAATTAAATAACTTGATACTTATTAAGAAAACATCTAAATGTTATCAACAATAACTGAAAATACAGCTGTTTTTTTTACACTACTGATTAGTTACAAATTTAGCTCTGTGCTAAATTCGAAATTTAGTCTATATTTATACGCTACGTTTCATATACCAACCGTTAGCTTTAATGCGAGACTTAGTTCGTAAAACCTGATTTGATCGCTCCTAACTTGATTAAAATTTAACATAAACAATGAAAATGAAGAGAAAAATTAAATTAATATTAAAAATCTTAATAGCAATTATAGCGTTTTTTATTTTGAAAAACATTTCAAGCATCTACAAAGATATAAGTGTCAATTTTATCAAGTTACCTTCAGAGTTTGAATCTTATACATCACTAAATAAAATAGACAGCCTATTGCAAAGCACAAATCTTAATATAAGAACATTTAGTAGTAGTAGAACTTATCCTAAAATTGCACGTGAAATTAACGACAGTACTCTATTTTTTAAGGTGCATAAAAAACACGACTTGTACCCAAAAGGAATATTCTTTTGGTATAAAATTGACAAAAAAGGTGATGTTATAGATTCACTTTCTATCAATAATGAATTTACAAGAAACGTGGATAATAATATAGTTAATATAGAAAAAGGTTATTATCTCACTTGGCTTTTAGATGGAGATATTACAAAAAAACAGTTTACACCAATAGAAAAAGGGATTGTTTTAAAAAAAGAAGCAATAAAAAAATATTTAATAGATGTTGAATATTCAGACGGCACTTTATGTAATAGTCCTAAAACAAATCAGAAAATCAGAAAAATTATTTTTTATAAAGATTTGAAATGGTTTGAAATGTTTACAGAAGATAATTATTATCCTAGTTCTTATTATATGTATAATAATATTCCATTTTATTATACAGCTAGTCTAAAATATTATGAAAAAAAAGTTTGGAATGAAATAAGTAGTTTTGGTGGTATGAGAAGCAGTAATGGACCTGACTATTGGCAAGGAGTGGCATACTATAATTTAAAAATAAAGAATGAACTTTTAAAAATAAAAATGAATTGCGAATTGGTTGAAGGTTGTGAAGTGGAAGAACTTCGATTAAAAGTTTCTGAAAATAATAACGTAAATTATTTAATACTTACTGATGGTTATACTCTATATTTAATTAAATGAAAATACACCTATTTATTATTTTTATATTTTCTTTTGAATATATGTCAGCACAACAAAATGACACTATAATATATTTTGATAACGAAAAAATTGCAGTAAAAAAAACAAGCGACTCTATATCATTTTATAATAGCTCTGGAGCGTTAACAAGAATTATTGATTTAAAAGTAAAAAAATCAATACAATATGGATTACCCGAAGAGGTTAAATCTATAATGAAAAAACCCCAAAGCAATTAAATATTTTTGAAGAAACTTTTCCTATTTATTTATACACTCAAAAACATGAAGATGCAGGTATTGTATTGTGTAATAAAACTATATATTACAATGAATGGGGACTTAAGATTGGTTATAAAAAAACTTGTCCTGATGACACTGGCGGAGAAGACTATCATTTTGGCGGAAAAGATATATAACTCAAGTTTCGCACTAAAATAATTTTACGCAACCTCTTGATAGTTAAATGCATGAGTATTTGTTAGAAACCCAAAATCTTAAATATTTGTTATTATTCTACGTGTAACCATTTCAATATCAATAGATTCAGTCATCTTTTCCAAAACATCAATCACTAAACTGATAACTGCTAATATCCTGATGTTTAGCTTATTCTCTATGTAGTCTTG
>JAESRX010000071.1 GCA_016764435.1 Flavobacteriaceae bacterium
AAGGTAATCAGTAACTGCAGCGCCTTTTCCTTGGTAGCGAGCAAGCGTACCGCGCGCAGCAGCCACAGACGATTGCATGGTGTCAAAATCATCTTCGGCGTGGGCATAAGCCAATCCGAAAGCAACATCGGCGTCCGTTTTGCCGTAAATATGCGGTACACCCCAATCATCGCGAATGATATTGACATCGTATTTTCCTGCACCTGCACTCAATGTAGCGGCGTCAGGGTTGCTTGGTAATGGCGACCACGTCCAAACCCCCGCACCAACCCCCGCCCCTATGATAGCGACGACAAACCCTGCGAATATAACTTTGATTATTTTTTTCATGGATTATTCTTGATGTATTTTTTTAATAGCTTAGAATACAAGTGTATCTTCTTGTTCTGTTGTGATTATTTAGTAAGAATTCAAAGTACTACTTCGAACCCAGCCCCTTTTGCAATACTTCTTTAATGCCTTCAATTCCATCGCTGAATTTCATGAGTTGCAGTAATAATTGCCCCATTTCATTGTCGCTTCCTAGTCCTTGCAATTCATTGTTTTTAGCGAATTTTTCTTTTATTTCCTCCCATCTTACTAGTTCTTCTCCTGCTAAGGTTCCTGCGAGTTCTTTGAATTTTAAAAGGTTTCCTTCCGAGGCAGACGTTAAGGTTTGGGATTCGTTCTCATAGTGGGAGAGTAGTAAAACTTGGAGTTCTCGATCGTTCATAATAGGCACAATTTTAGCAATTAGCTTATTCATGTCTCTATAAGAACCTTGTAGTTTAAACGAAGGTTCCGTTCTGTAGGCATCCTCCATGGCGGCAGATTTAATATACTGCTCATTTACTTTTAACACCACATTCCGTATGTGAATTGCTTTTTTTAATACGCTGCTGTACTCTTCTATTTCTTGTTTRCTATGATTYCCTTTCAGTTCYARRCCGTTTTTTTCTCCTTTTTCTATAAAATCGATGATRTTATAAACGTCGTCAAAATTGGTRCTRCTTAACTGCCTTAAACTAGTATTAGAKGTTAATGCATTTTCYAGCAAACTAAGCTTGAATAAATCGGCWGTTTCTCCAATKACATCTCCTAAATTATAAATGTCCGCACGGTTGGCAAGCATGTCTGGAATTTGGAATTTATCACCACTTTCGGTATATGGATTCCCAGCCATTATGATGCATACTTTTTTACCTCTAAAATCGTATGTTTTTGTTTTTCCGTTATAAACYCCTTCAATTTTTCGTTGTCCATCGGCYAGTGAKATGAATTTYTGTAAAAAYTCTGGATTACAATGTTGTATATCATCCAGGTAWATCATGACGTTATTTCCCATCTCAAAAGCTAAATTYAAYTTTTTCAACTCTTCTTTCGAAGCWGAATTATTGGCRGCTTCTGGGTCCACAGAGGTAACATCGTGACCAATAGCGGGRCCRTTAATTTTCATRAAAATAAGCCCTAATCTATTGGCKAGGTATTCCATTAAGGTCGTTTTTCCATAACCAGGAGGAGAAACTAGCAATAACATYCCCATTCTRTCCGTYCGTTTATTCGCACCTACGGTTCCTATTTGTTTGGCTAAGTTRTCTCCAATAAGCGGTAGGTACACTTTGTCTATCAATTTATTTCTTACAAAAGAGGAGAGTACACGTGGCTTGAATTCTTCAAGTCTGAGTTGCTCTCGCATTTCTTTTATTATTTGCTGCTTGCTCTCTTTAAATTCAAGGAATAATACCTTGTCTTTAGCAAAATAATCACTTAGTTTTTTACGGAATTCATGGTAGTTAAAATGATAGATACCGTCTTTGATAATAGCATGATTTCCTTTTAAGTTATCGATATTAAAATGGGCGTCAACCTCTAATACATGGAAACTATGTTCTCCAAAAATCAACAAGCCACAGCTTTCTTCTATATAGTTTATAGCAGCTGTGTTTTTCACAAAAGAGATCAGCCACTGCTTGCAAATTTGATATTTCCCGAGTAGGTTTTTTGGTTTTTCTAAATTTTCTTTGAAAGCAATCAAAGCATTTTCTTGGGTCAAGAACGCTATAAAACGCTCTTTTATTCCATAGGCTTCTTTACTAATTGTAAAATGATTGTTTTGTCTGAATTCTTCAAAAAGATAATGAGCTGCATGGTCTGTATCAATTTCGGTCCAGAAATGCGTCGGTACTTTAAGCATTTCTGAATTGATGGCACTCACGATTCCTGAAAAGGCATCGCTTTGTGGGAAGAATTTTAAAACATCTTTTGCTCCGTTAATTTTATCTAATAAATTGTTTTTTATGTCTTCTTCTAGGGTATTCCAAAAATAACGTGCAAAAGCCCTTGTTTTTGGTGTAAAACACAACACATTTAATGTGGCATGTGTTTGTGAGTATTTGTGTAATAGTACCGCTGCGTCAAAGTCATGCACTCCTTTTGTATAGCCTTCTGTATAACTTTGACTTGCTATTTGCTGGCTTATTTTTAGTGTTTCATCAAATGACAATGTTGCTAATGCCGTATTTCCCTTGTAGGAACTGTAAATTTTAAAGGCAAGATATTCCGAGCGATATACCTGCTTGTTTTCTGAAATAAAATCTTGGTTCCAAAGTGATTTTGCTTTTTCTATAATTGGGTTCTTGACTTTTTGGTAAAAGTCGGTACCGCTTAAGTGAAAATGTAAATGGCCTTCTTTTTGAACGATGGACAATTCTAAATCTTGTCTGTTGACTCCAAATTTATGGGCGCCTAGTTTGATGACGTTTTCTCCGTCTTCATAGAGGTCTAATTTGTCTTTTAGTTTTCGAAGTGCTTCATCTTTGGCTGTTTTTAAACCTGTTTCTATGGTTTCTGCTTTACCAATGTCTTCAATGTCTTTTAGTTTTTCAATGATATCGTAGAGTTTAGATATCATTAAGTCAGCAGCGAAATAGGCATTTATGTCATCTTCACTTTTTAGACTAATGGCTTTTTTTCGAACAGAATTTAATATTCTGTTGGCAGCTTTTTCTAGACTGATGGCTTTTTTGTTTCTGTTTTCTATCAGTTGATTTTTTCGGCCTTCGAAAGCAGAAAATACTTCTTCTCTTTTCGTGAATATTTTGGAGACAAATTCGTCATAATTGGCAAATTTTCCTTCTATTTCTTCAATCTGTACAGATAATTTGGTCAAGTATTCCTCACACTTTTCTGGACTGTCAGAAATGTCTAAATAGTTGATGACACTTTGTTCTAATAATTTTAATTGAGAGGCAAAATCTGCGGTAGCTTCTTTCTTTCCTAAATTCTGTAAGCTTCTTTTTAAAGCAGCTTTCATCTGGTTTAAAGAGGAAAACAACGCTGAGATATTATCAATAATTTTAGTGGCATGTGACGTGTCATCAATGTCTAAATTATTAACGATTTCTATCAGCATTTCTAAATCTGTAGCGATTTGGTTTATTTCGGAGGCTAATTTCTTCGCATTGATTACCTTTTTTATATGCTGAATTTCCGTTTCTTTTTTGCTAATTCTTTCTTTGTATGGTTCTAGGGCAATGTCCTGCAATAGGAAGTCTACGCAGTGTCTAGAAATCCGTAATGTCTCTTCGATTATCTTTTCTTCTGTTGATGCTAAGAAAGCGATGTTAATATACCGTGTTTGTTTGGCACTAATCGTCTCGCCTCTCAGTTGTCTTAATTCAGATAAGCTAGTAACAAAATTATCAATACTTTTAAAAGAAGACTGTTTGATGTCGTTAAAAAGAAGCTTGCTTTTTTCTTCTAATACCTGAACTGCTTTCTGGGCTAGTTGTTTGAGTTGTTTTACTTTTTCAAATTCATCTACGGCGGCATTCGCAGCTTCCTTTATTTCAAATAAAGGAAGATTTAATTGTTGGGTTTCTTTTTCTTTTATCCAGTAAAAAGAATCTAGAATGTCATTGGCTTGTTTACTGATGTCAATATATAAGCCGTCATAACTATCTTTTTTATTTAAAAGAGTAATAAGTTCATAGCTTTCTGCCATGGCTTTTACAATGTCTTTATTTCCTATTTTAAATAATAAGGTATCTTGATGTGGAGAGGATAATGCCTCTTTTGCTACAAATGGTGTTTGCCATATTTGGATAACGTGATGTCGGTTGGCATCTTGAGCAGCGTTAAAATAACACAATTCTCCATTTTCAAAAATGGTAAAACCATTGCAAATAATAGGTGTTTTAATAGCTTGTTCAATAATGTTATAACTGATTAAAACATAGTCTCCTTTATCTTTTTGGTAGAAAACGTAAATGAAATCTTCGCCATTGGGCGAGCTTATTTTTTGTTCAAATACAACATTCGACACGCTTTTATCGAATAATTTAAACTCTCCAGTCTGTAGGTAATAGCCATTAGGAAACAGCACTCCTTGGTTGTCGGGCAGTAGTATTGCAGCATCTTTAATACTGTCAATCTTTTTAACTTCCTGAACTTTGTGGTTGTAAATAAAATAGCGATCTTCTTCCTGATAAGGTTTTATTTTCAGGATGGTTAAGCTTCCTAAATCGGCATAGGCATAATTAGCATCGTCTAGAGTTTGGTCTTTAAACGTTACCGGCTCAGCATAAATTCCTTTGCCGTCGTTGGTGTTGTCTTCAATTTTAATTGTTAAATCTCCGCCAACGGTTTCTACAAATATTTTATCTAAAATAGATACATGTGGATGTGTTCCATAGCGATGCATGTCTCTGGAAGGAGTCTCCCAGTTAAATTCATGCTGTCTTGGATATACAAATTCATGTTCCGACCTGTTGTCTATATATTTTAGTTTGTTGTCATTAATTAACCATTTGAAAGTCTTTACGTCCTCTGGGTTTTCACTGACTTGAAAAACCATGTGTAAATAATTCCCAATGATGGAAAACTTAGAAAAGGTAGTATTTCTATAATATTTATACAGGTTTTCGAATTCATTTTCAAAAACAGGGTCTTTAATTAAATCGAGGGTGGTTTGTGCAAACTGGTTTTCTTTAAAATCGTAGGCACTAAAAACATCACTTAATTTAATTTCTGTACGCAGTCCAAAATGCACATTGTAGCCAAATAAACAATGGTTTCCAAATGCAATAATATCATGTGCGATACAGTTATTCTCCGTATTTATACGGTTGTTTGCTATTAGTTTTGTTTCAATGCTCCCAAAAACATCTTTCCTAGCTTGATTTAATTTTTGAAGTTTATCAATTAAATGGCCCTTGTGTTTTTGCAATCTACTCTGAATTATTTCATAAGTACCTGCATCTAAAGTTGGATTGTCTGTTGGTGTAGTTTCTTGCATTTTTTGTTTGTGGTAATTTCTTTTTAAAAAACAGTTTGAAGCTATAGGGGGAATTTTCGATAATAAATGGCCGTTTTATTACCTTTCGTAGTTAGAAAAATGTGTAGCCAATATTAATAATAATCCTCTTTCTATGGAAAGAAAGAGGATCATAGGGGTTGATTTATCCTATTTTTTTGTCGCTCAGACCTAAAGCACTGGCTAAATTAAATAGATTCATAAACGTATTTTTTTCATCGTTGCTAGAAGATTTTTGTTGCAAGTCTAATAACAATTTAGAGATGGTTAAATTTTTGATATCTTCCGAAGAGATTCCATAATTAGTTGCAAACTCTCTTATTTTTTCTAAAAGATTTCCTTTTACATCTCCACTTCCTAAAATAGCATCCTTTACGTCTTTGATATTACTAGAGTGTTTGACCAATCTATCAATTCCTTTGGCTCTGGTTATTTGCCCAACAATTTGATCAAAGAACATGGACTCTCCACCTACGATATCAATATTCGCCGCTTTTAAGGCTTCACTGAGTACTGTGGCTTGTGCGTCTGCAATTTCTTTTTGAATGTTTATTTCTGCAAGTTCTATTTCTTTTTCCTTGTCTAGTTTTAATTTAAACTCTTCATGGTCTTTTCCTACACCATCCAGTTTTTTCATAGCCTCTGCTTTCTCTTCAATTCCTGAAGCTTCTGCAGATGCTTTTTCTCTGATAACATCGGCTTCTGCGAGTCCTTCTAGTTTATTCGCTTCTGCTTTTGCACTGATTCCAATGGCTTCTGCCAATGCCATTTTTTCTACGATGGTAGCATCAACAATACCTTGTCTTTCGTGAGCTTCTGCTTTTGCATGCATCACTTGTGCTTCGGAAATACCAATGGCTGCTTCTTCTTTTGCTCTTGCTTCGGCTATAGTTTTTCTGGCATCTGCTTCTTTAACAGAGGCTTCTTTATTCGCTTGGGCTTCTATTAATATTTGTTCTGAGCGTTGCTTGGCTGCTTCTTTTTCTGCTTCGGCCAATTTAATCTTCATAATTAAAGTTTCTTCGGCTTCTTTTTCAGCTAAAGTAATCGCTACTTGTTTTTGTCTGTCCGCATCTTTAAATGCCTCTAAATCTTTTATTTTTTCTTTTTCTTCAACAACGTTTTTTTCTAAGGCTACACGATCTCGGATAACATCTTGGATGTTTTTCTTTTCTACTTCTACTACTTTTTCTTTTTCAATTTGTGCTAGGGTAACTATACGTTCTCTTTCGGTAGCTTCTAACATTCTGTCTTTTTCTACACGTTCCGTTTCTACCGCTAAGGTTCTTTCTTTATTTTTTTGAGCAACAATAATTTGGCGGTCTTTATTTTCTTCCGCAACGGCTACTTTTTCATCCGTTATAATTCTTGCACTTTCGGATTTTAAGCGTTCTTCATCAGCAACTTTTGAGGTGGTCGCTTCTTCTCTAGATTTAATATTGGCAATTTCACGTTTTTGTTGCTCTTCTTTTTCGGCTAACTGTTTGTCTAATTCTAAGATGGCCTCTCTAGCTTCTACATCTTGTTTTCGAATTACTTTTTCTTCATCACGTCTAATTAAATTAGATTTTATGTTTTGTATGGCTGTTAATTCTGTTATTTTTTTGATTCCTTCTGCATCTAAAATATTATCAACCTTTAGAAAAGAAATGGGTGTTTGCTCTAAGTAATCAATGGCACAATCCTCTAAGGTGTATCCGTTTAAGTCTCTCCCTATTTCTTTGATAATTTCATCCCTAAATTCAGAACGAGAATCATATAATTCGATAAAATCGAACTTTTTACCAACAGTTTTTAGTGCTTCAGAGAATTTAGCCTCAAATAAATCATTTAAGGTAGATATGTGAGAAGCTCTTTCACACCCAATGGTTTGGGCTACTTCAATAATTGCGTCTTTAGACTTGTTAACTCTTACAAAAAAGGCTACTTTTATATCAGCTCTCATGTTATCTTTACAGATAAGTCCATCGACTTGCATACGGTCTATCTCTATTTTTTTAACCGAAATATCCATGATTTCTAATTTGTGTAATACGGGGATTATATACATTCCTTTGTCAAATGCAACTGCTGTACCTCCAAATCCTGTTTTAACGAGTGCTTGTCCTTGCGGTATTTTTCTGTAGAACATTGCAATAATAGCAACGAAAATTATAAATAAGAAAATGATACCTATCACGGCAATAATTACGATTTGATACCCTGTACTAAGTGTGTCCATAAATTAAATAGTTTTGTATGATTGTATATAATAATATTTTTTATCTGAAGATTCTTTAATTATAAGTACTTGCTCTCCTGAATTTATGGCTTCTCCATTGAAGGATTTGGCATAAATAGTTATAGGTGAGTGGTCTAAGGTTAGCTTTACCAGTCCAAGTTTGTTTTTAGAGATGTTTGATGATATATAGCCTCTTCGTCCGACTAGCTGCATCGGCTTAACTCCTTTACGATTGAGGTGTTTAAAGAAGTTTTTAAAAGGGTTAGTTCCTATCTTAGTCATTATTAAAGAAGGAATTATTGCAAGGAAAAAAAGTATAAAACCAACATTGTTATTGGTACTCCCTGTTAAATACGTACTCGAAATTGTTAGTGACCACCAGCAGAATATCCAAAAAGTAAAAGTGAACATAAATGGAAGCCCTACAAAATTAAAATAGATTAAAAATACCTGCCAAAATTTCAAATCTTTTTTCCTTTTAGGTAAGATATCTTCATTTCTAATCGTGGCATTGGAAAAGTCATCTAGAGAAATGTTTCCAGATTCTAAGCTACTAGCAGTATCTATTTCTAGGTCCGTTTCTATCTCGATTTCCACGTCAATGTCAAAGTCTAAATCAAAATCAAGACCGCTTATAATGGTTAATAGCCAATATGTAAATAGGAGTATGAGTAATGTGCTCAAAGCTATATTTACAGATGAAAATAGGATGTTAATAAGTTCGTCCACGTTTATAATCCTTTTAGATGGTTCATGTTCATATATTTTTATTGGGCGTTTTTTTAAAATAATTTAACTCAGATGTTTTTTTGAAAATGAAGAAACAATGGTTTGTTACTTTGAATTTGGTGTAGATCTAAGGTGTTCTTTTAGATCGGTACGTCACTGAAATATAATTTTAAAAAATTAGCAATTTTTTTACTCGTATAGCAGGGTGAAGTTAACAGAAATATTTGATTCACCAATAAAATTAGCAATAAATAATTATAGTGGTTAAAAAAGAAGATTAAACAACTCTTTTGTTTAGTGATGTTTAAAATGTATTTCCTGTGTTTCTTTAATGATTTCAAGTGTTTTCAGGAGCTTTTATGGTAGACATAGTAGCGAGGGTATGGCATTGCTAATGCTGTTAGCATATTTTACTTCTGTAGGGAAATTAGGCTGTTGTAAGCTTAAAATTGTTAGTTTTTTTATTTAGATAGAGAGCTAGGGGTGTAGGTTTAATTTGGAGTAATTTAGGGGGGGAAATGAGCGCTTTAACAGTAAGGTGAGATGCCTTTTGTTCTGGTTTTTTTATAGCGAATGTAACTTCAAATAAAGGATTATATAAAAAACAATTTTATTTAGAAAGGAATGGGAAGGAGTTGCCTATCCCTTAATTTTCGATTTAGATTGCTCTTCTTATGGATAGTGTTACTTTTTAAAGAATTTCTTTTGTGTCCAGTTTATCCTAATAACGCTATGGGGCACAGTTGAAATAAAAATGAAGTGTCAATCTCATTTATAACTGAGATTTATGTAAAAAAAAACACCCAATATGTTTATATATTGGGTGTTATTGTAATTTGTAGTGTTATCTAAGAAAATAATTTTGACATTTTTTCTTTTTCTTCCTCTGCTAATACGGCATCCACTAAAATACGACCACTGTGCTCATCCGTAATAATTTTCTTGCGGCTTGCAATCTCAGCTTGTCTTTGTGGTGGAATAGTAAAGTATGAACCTCCAGAAGCACCTCTTTCAATAGGTACAACAGCCAATCCGTTTTTTACGGTAGATCTAATTCTTCTGTATGCTTTTAATAAGTTAGCATCAATAGAGTTAGAGAATTCATCTAATTTAGACACTAAAAGCTCTTCTTCTTTTTCTGTTTCAATTACGATGTCTTTCAATTCAGATTTTTTATGTCCTAAATGAGTTTCTTGACTATTCAATTTTTCATTGGTAGTTGAAATCACCTCTTTTTTCTGAATAATTCTCACTTTGTATTCCTTGATGCGCTTTTCGCATAATTCTACTTCAAGTTCTTGGTATTCCATTTCTTTAGAAATAGAATTGAATTCACGATTGTTACGAACGTTTTTTTGTTGCTCGGTGTATTTTTTCGTTAATTCTTTTGCTTCTTCAATAGCCAATTTTTTGTTGCTGATTTCTTCTTTTAAGTTAGATACTTCTTCGTTAAAATTAGAAATTCTTTTGTTTAAACCGACTATTTCATCCTCTAAATCTTCAATCTCTAAAGGAAGTTCTCCTCGTACACTTTTAATCTCATCAATTCTTGAGTCGATGATTTGTAAGTCATAAAGAGCTCTTAATTTTTCTTCAACGGTAACTTCTTTGCTTTTAGCCATGTTTATAAATAATGAATTGGATTCGTATTTTTATCTGATAAAATGATTGCAAAATTAGGGAATTTTTTTGTAAGTTGGTCAACTAATAAATTTTTTGTGAACTGTTCACTTTCATAGTGTCCTATATCCGCTATTATTAATTGATCTTCTGCCTTGTAAAATTCATGGTATTTTACATCAGCAGTCACATAAATATCTGCTTTTGCTTTTAAGGCATTTGTAATGGCATAACTTCCAGAACCTCCTAATACCGCAACTCTTTTTATAGGTCTGTTTAAAAGTTTAGAATGTCGGATTCCTGCTGCGTTCATAGTGACTTTTAAGGTATTTAGGAACTCTAGTTCAGTCACGGCTTCCGGTAATTCTCCGATCATTCCTATCCCTATTTTTTGATTGATATTCTGTAGAGAAGTAATTTCATAGGCTACTTCTTCGTAAGGATGTGCCTTAAATAAAGCAGCTAAAATAGCAGATTCTTTGTGTTTTTCATAGCAAACACTTAATACTATTTCTTTTTCGGTATGGACTAGATTTCTTTCACCGATGGTAGGATTAGAGTGTTCATTTCCCTTGAAAGTGCCATTTCCGGAACTTGTAAAACTACAATTACTATAATTCCCTAGTGCTCCAGCTCCTGCTTTAAACAGTTCAGAACGTACATCTTCTAGTGCTATTATGGGAATATAAGTGGTGAGTTTTTTGATTGTATTCTGTTGGGGAATTAATATTTTTTTATGTTGAAGTCCTAAAACTTCACATATTTTTGCGCTCACACCGTTAAAAGAGTTGTCTAAGGCGGTGTGCATACTGTATATAGCAATGTCATTTTTAATGGCTTTTAATACGACACGTTCTACATAAGAATTTCCTGTTATTTTTTTGAGTCCTGAAAAAATGATGGGGTGAAAGCTGACAATCAGATTGCATTTTTTTTCGATGGCTTCATCTATAATGTTTTCTAAAGTGTCCAGTGTAATTAGAACACCAGTTAATTTTGCTTGAGAGTCCCCAATTAAAAGACCTACATTGTCAAAACTTTCTGCATAATTTAAGGGGGTTAATTCTTCTAAATAAGAGGTGATGTCCTTTACAATCATTGAGTTACGGGTTTAGTGTTTTTCTTTTAGAAGTCAAAGTTAATTATTTTAAAACGAATATTAAAAATTGTTTTGTAAATTCGCATTTAGTGAACTTTATAAGAAAAATATTATACCCGTTTTCATTCATTTATGGGATGGTTACTACGGTCAGAAACTGGCTGTATGATGCCGGTATAAAAAAGTCAACCAAATTTAAAATTCCTACCATTATTGTCGGGAATTTAAGTGTCGGGGGGACCGGAAAAACACCCCAAATAGAACTGTTAGTACGGTTGCTGAAAGACCGCTATAAAGTAGCCGTTTTAAGTAGAGGATACAAACGGAAAAGTACTGGTTTTTTATTAGCAAGTCCAGAAGTGTCCGTGGAAGAGTTAGGAGATGAACCCTTTCAGTTTTATACAAAATTCTCCACTATATTAGTGGCAGTAGACGCGCGTAGAGTACATGGTATTCAACAGCTATTAGCACTTGAAACCCCTCCAGAAATAGTATTGTTAGACGATGCATATCAGCATAGAAAAGTACAGGGAGGTTGTGTTATTTTATTAACTCCTTATGATGATTTGTACGTGAATGATTCCATGTTACCTACAGGGAATTTACGTGAAAGTAGTCGCGGTGCAAAACGTGCGCAAGTAATAATCGTTACAAAATGTCCCTTTAATTTAAGTCTAGAAGCGCAAGCTGATATTAGGAACCAATTAAAACCTACCTTATCACAAAATGTGTTTTTTAGTGCGATTGTTTATGAGGAACAATTACTGGGGGCTCAAGAGGTATATGTGAGTGATTTAGTGAATTATAAAGTAGTTTTAGTCACGGGAATTGCAAATCCAAATCCATTATTGGATTTTTTTAAGACTAGAAATATTTCATTGACACATTTGAATTATCCGGATCATCATCATTTTACCCCCTCTGATGTTTCAGTAATTCAGAATGCTTTGTCAGCGCAAAAAAGTAAAAAGAAAATAGTAATAACAACAGAAAAAGATTACGTTCGATTAAAGAATAAAGTACCGAACTTATCGTATATTTCAATAAAAATAAAAATATTAAATCACCAAGGTGATTTTAATCAAATAATAACCGATTATGTGGAACAGAGTAGAGGAAACCGTTGAGTTTTTAAAAGAAAAGGGAATTAAGGATGTGGATTTTGGTATTGTATTAGGTTCTGGTTTAGGGAATTTAACGTCAAAAATAGAGTGCTTAGTGAAAATTCCATATAGTGATATTCCGAATTTTCCTGTCTCTACTGTAGAAGGACATTCCGGTGAATTGCATTATGGAAGGCTAGGAGGAAAACTGGTATTAGCCATGAAAGGAAGGTTTCATTTTTACGAAGGATGGAGTATTCAAGAAACTGTTTTTCCTATCCGAGTAATGAAATTATTAGGGATCGATCAATTGATCGTTTCGAATGCTTCAGGAGGAGTAGAGGCTGATTTTAAAGTAGGAGATATTATGATCATATCAGATCATATTAATATGATTCCAGAACATCCTTTACGTGGAAAAAATGAGGAGCGTTTCGGTCCTCGTTTTGTGGATATGCACGAACCGTATAGTTTAAAAATGATTTCAAAAATAGAGGAAGTAGCCAGCTCTTTAAATATTCCTGTTAAAAAAGGAATCTACTTAGCTTTACAAGGTCCTACATTTGAAACGCCGGCAGAATATAAAATGGTAAAATTAATGGGAGCAAACGCAGTAGGAATGTCTACGGTGCCTGAAGTAATCGTTGCCAAGCATATGGGAATGGATTGTTTGGGACTTTCTGTAATTACGGATTTAGGAGTAGAAGGACAGGTAGAAGCAGTATCTCATGAAGAGGTACAACAAGTAGCAAAATTAGCAGAAAAGGTAGTGTGTAAGTTAGTTGAGCAGTTTGTGAAAGTGTATTAATTTACTGACAGTCAGTTTTATTTTTGGTATAATTATTGTGATTTTTGCTTGAAATATGGGAAATATGAAAAAAATCAACTTGGTTCTAGTGTTCCTTTTTATGGGGACAATCATAACAAGCGCACAGACCACTGAAAAACATGGAGTAACTTGGTATATTAACTATTCGGATGCGCAGAAAGTTGCAAAGAAAGAAGGGAAGCCTTTGTTGGTTTTTTTTACAGGATCTGACTGGTGTGGACCTTGTAAGTTGTTAGTTAAAGATTTTTTTAGTACAGATAAATTTAAAGAAATTTCCACAGATACATTTGTGATGTACGAAGCTGATTTTCCTATAAATAGAGATTTGATTACGTCGGACCAAAAAGACATAAACAACGCTTTAAAATCAAAATTTAACGTGTCCAGTTTTCCTACGGTTTTGCTGTTAAATACAAGAGGGAAAGAAACAGGAAGAGAAAGGGGATTTAATTTTATCCACGATACTACCAATCATTATAATTTATTAGAAATGGCATTGTAGCTATTTTTTAAAAAATAATTCAATAAAAAAGTCTCAAGTTTTTAATTTGAGACTTTTTTATTGTCATAGATATTTTACCGTTTATGGTGGTTTTTTCAAGAGAGTTTACTCTAAATCCCCTTGTCTTTTTTAATAAAATCAATCAATCAAATGATAAATACGGTTAAAATGAGATCGTTCTTCGGATTTTTTACTGTTTGTCACTGGTCAGTTTTTCAGGAATTTCTTTTTTCAAACAGTTTAAGCAGTCTATTTCTTTTTGTTTACTTCCAAATCTAAATACAATACTTGCTGCATAATTTAAATGCTGTAATACCTGTGGGTGTTTTTCTGGTGAAGTCTTGTAAAGCCCCATGGCATTTATACCAAATTGATCAGAAAACCAATAGGTGATACCGAGACCTCCATTAAAAGTTCCTGCCCTTTTTTTATCAAGCCAAGTGTAACCACCTCCGACAGAAATATAGGGGTAAAATTTATAGTTATCTTTTAAAATACTGAATTGTAGTCCTCCATCAAGAGATTGGTAGGAGATTGCACGGATTTTAGTGTTTCCTATTTTATTGATTTTATGCATAGAAAATGAAATATCAGCAGAAAATCGTTTCCAAAGATATCGGCTTATATTAATTTTAGGAATTCCAAATTTATTCCAGTGATCATTTACATTAAAAAATTGGTTTCCTAAGCCTTCTGGATTTCCTGTAATAACCTCAGATTCATTAGTAGGGTAAAAATCTACGGCGGTTGTACCTAAACCAATAACCCATATGTTATTTTTATCTTGCGCGAAAATTTTAGGGCATATCAATAAAAGTAAAGAATAGAAAATAAGTATTTTTTTCATTATTATTAAGTGTTATGATACCTGTTATACCATAAGAATTCCTAATTGACAGCTGTAAATAGGTTGTTTTCGCTCTTTCATTGTTGAAAAATCGAACGAAAGCAATTGCTATCATTAGATTTTTTTGCCTAGAAAAATCAAAATAATTCTATTTCTAAGCAGTCATTTAGAAATACATTTGGCATTAACAAATAAGAAGGCTGTTTAGATGTAAACAGCCTTCTTTATAATTTAAGTTACTACTATACTTGTTTGTATTCACTATGCCATTCTGCTTTTTCAGGACCGTCACCTTTGTGACCGTCTAATTGAATTACAAAACTTTTTGCTGGAAAATAAGGCGTTATATGAATATCTAATAAAACACGGTCCTTTTGATTCGGGTCTTGTTCGATTTTCACAACTTTAAATTTCTCAATGAGTTTAGAAGCTCCTTGAATATTGTCTAAAAATTTAACAATTTGACTTCTTAGATCTGCTTCTGTTCTAGTGGTCCAGTTTTCAAAAGCCCTTCTGTTTAGGAAGTCAAATAAAACTTTAGTAATATGGTCAAATACACGAACTACAGAATAGGTTTGTAATCCTAAGTTATCACCGTTGAATAAAGTTTTAGCAGAAAAAGCCATTACTTTACTATACTCATTTACCATAGGTACAAGTCCTATTTTTTCTAATTCAGAAATTTCACTTTTCTTTAAATCAAAGCGTACACTTTCAACTTCGTTAATACCTCCAAATTTCTTACCTGCCACTACTTGAGACATTAAAGTACTGTATATTTTCCCCGCTAATGCAGACGATGGTGGGATGTAAATATTTTCTTCTTCCCCTACAATATCATCTTTTTTTCGTCCGAGTAACCAGTTACAGGTCATTAAAGTATTTGATTTAAAAACATCTCCACCTGTATGATTTGCATTGAAGAAAATATCTACAACATCGTCAGGAGATTCTAAATCTTGGAAGTCTGTTACTAAAATAGCTTTGTTTTCATAGGCTATTTTAGACCATTTATTTAAGATAGCATTGGAACCTAAATACCCTGGGATATTAAGAATTCCATAATTTGTTCTTAAGTCTAAACGGTCAAAGTTTTGTTTGATTTCATTTTCTACAAAATCAATAAATAGAGGATTATCAAGGTCTCTTAATTGATCCATATCGGCATTCAATATCGTAATGTTTTTTACTTTGTCCGATTCTGAATTTTTATAGAAAAGAGCGACAGACCTATAGGAGCGTTCTAATTCTTCTGTTGATTTTAATGCGTTTTTCAGATTGTTGTGTAGTAAAGATTCTGCTTTTTCTGCTTTATCTTTTGCGATATCTCGCATTCCTTCCACATTTTTTTCGCTTTTTAATAAATCAATCCAAACATTTAATCTGTTGGTTAGATTTTCTCTTTCAGTATCCCATAAAGGATCTGTTAAAAAGATATTCCTTCTCGCTTTTCTTTTTGGGTTTAAATTGGAAAATCCATCGATGATGTTTTCTAAAAATGAAAACCCACCATATTCGCTTAACGCATCTTGGATCTTACTTACTTCGCTTGGTTTTACAAGCGTTGCTGTTTTGCTTTGTGTTTTTGTAGACATAAATTTTCTTTTAAATAGCGGCGATTTTATTTTTCGTTTTCAATTTCCTTTAAGGAGCTTTCTAATAGTTCGAGTATAGCAGCTCTTGTTTCTGGATTTTCAAGTGCTTTCTTCAAGGCTCTATTAGAGCTTAGCTGTCTTGCTGTTTTGGTGTTTTGTTCTTGTTCAATATTTAACTTACTTAAAAAAGAACTATTTTCCTTAATTGATTTTGGACTAAAGTCTCCTAAATTATTGAATTTAATGGCTTCATTAAGTGTAGCGCCATCTTTATCCTGAAATTCGATGTCTATTTTTGGTGAAAATTTGTTGAATACATCTTCTACCGTCTGTAAGCCATAAACAGCTTCAGGGGTTACAGTGGTTTCGTTTGTGAGTTTTTGAATTAATAATGTTCTGTTTGCAGGAATGTCTGAGATAGCTTCGTTAGCATTTACCTCGACTTCGTTCCCGCCAATTCCATAATTGTACATTGACATAGCTTTTTTTTTTAGCTAAATTAAAAAATAATTTGAATTATGTTCACATAAACCGTTATTTTTTTTAATCTTTGCTTTGAAAAAGATAAAAAGATTGCTGTATTATGAACTACCTGAAGTTTCCTTTGGACTTTTCGGAAATGCTAAAAACTGATAGAATTAAGCGTTGTTCCTTAGAAGAATCCGTTGCACAACATTTAATGATGCAAATAACATGTAGATATGGAGAAGTAGCCGGAAGAAAAGATTTTGGCTCTGATATCTGGGAATTGGAATTTGCACAATTAGTAAAGCTCCATGAATGGGAAGAGGTTGTTCAAAAATCTTTAATGCATACGGTCACTAAATATGAACACAGACTGTATGATGTAAAGGTAAATGTAGTTTTGAGTGAAGTAGATGTGGATGTGTATTCAAAAACGTACTCTGAAATAAAAAGAAAAGCTGTAATTAGAATTGCAGGAAGACTTTTTCAAACAGGGGAAATTTTTAATTTCAACACTTCTGTCTATGTAAGTCCTTTATCTCAATAAAAATTGCAAATATGATTGATGATAATTACAGAAAGATTAAAGAGCGCATGCGAAACCGTTCTATGGAGTTATGGGAGGTCAGTGATCCTAGAGCCTTAGATCCTCTAATCGATTTAATGTTAGATGTGTTTTCTTACGAGCTTTCGAAGGTCTATCAAGATGTGAAAATTTCTGATTCGAAGCTTTTAGAAAGAATCTCTAAAATTTTAGTAAATGAAAAATGGTCTTTACCATTGCCTTCACATGCTCTTTTAAAAGCGATGCCATCAGAACGTATGGATATTGTGGGAAGAACTACGCATTTTTATTTGCAAAAAGCGGTAAAAACAGAGCGACTATATGATGTTTTCTTTACGCCTTTAAACAATCATACAATTATTGACGCTCATGTGTATTGTACTTGTTTAGACGAGAAAATTGTTTTAAACGATGAGTATGGGGAAACTAAAATTGAATTGCAAGCAGTAAATGAACAGAAAGTTGGTGAGTATAATTTATGGCTTGGAATTTCAATAAAACCATCCTTATTAAAAAAATTAGAAACCCTTCCTATCTGTATTTTATTGAATGGATCTTTGTTAGATTCCTATATAAAAATGATAGATATTTTTGATGAAAGCGGTAATAAATTAGCATTAACACCTCGAGAAAATACCGCAGAAAAAGAAGAACATTATTTTGAATCTGTACATACGTATTACAAAAATTATTTATACGATATAGATATTTCTAACAGTTCTAAAAAACAGCAGACACTGATTAATAGGGTTGGAGATACTTTTGATGCCGAAGAATTAGTCGCACATGATACCGATCTTTTTTGGTTGCGATTGTCATTTCCTGTAGCCTTTACAAAAGAAGAGTTAGGGAAAATAGCTATTTCATTAAACACGTTTCCTATCGTCAATAGAAAGTTGTCGGATAAGCAACACTCTTTAAAAAAGAATGGAAAAATAGTCTCTATATCTCCGCTTAGTACAGAGTGTTTTTTAAATATAGAATATCTTATAGACGATAAAGGAGAGGAGTTTCAAAGTGTTCTTAAAAATAACATTGACGATCTAGAAGGTTCTTATTCCTTGTTTTTTGGTGATGTCGAGCAATTTGATGAACGAAACGCAAAGTCGGTGTTAAATAAAGTGATACAAACCGTACGTGAAGAAGGAAGCTCATTTTCTGCTGTTGGCTATGATTTGTTAAATGCCTATTTAGAGGATTTGAATAAAAAGCTAGACGAGCTTCAGCAAAAAGTAGATTATGGATATAAAGGAATAAAAGGAGGAGGAGAGAAAGTATATCTTTTATCTATCCCCTACGAAACGTCCGACGTGTTTGAATGCAGTTATTGGGTCTCCGATTTAAATATGGTGAATGGTATTGAAAAAGGGACTTTATTAAGTGAATACAAATCTGGAGGATTGGTGGCCAATTCAATAATCCTACAGACGGAAAGTATCGGAGGAGTGATACGAAAAGGAGAAAAAGAAAAAATAAGGAGTTTACGTTATGGGTTAATTTCAAAAGATAGAATTGTATCTAATGAGGATATCAAATCTTTTATAAAAATGACCGTTGGTAAAATTATTCAAACGGTTGATATAAAACCAGGAGTAGGATTATCAACCAATAGAAAACAGGGACTTGTACGTACGGTAGATGTTTTTATTAAAATTAGTTCCGAAGGGAAATTAGATGAGGATAATAAAAAAAGGTTAAGTCATTTTTTACAAATGATGTTGCAAAATAAATCAGTGCAAACCATTCCTTATAATGTAAACATCACATAAAAAACACATGATAGAAAATAATTTTAGCCCAAGTTTGGTGGCCGCGGTGAGACTTGCAAAGTCCTTGGCAATGAAAGAAAGTTTCTCCACATACGGAGTTGCACATTTAGCAATAGCACTCCTTTTGGAGCCAACGGGACTTACGGAAATATTGACAAGTACAGGTAAAGATCTTGCCTATATTCAAGATTGGTTTGAGATGCGTCAGGAACGCTACGTTTCCGAAGAAAAAACAACAGAAGAAGGCATCCTCCCAGACAGTGAAGTTACACGTGTTTTTGAAGAGTCCGAGCGCTCAAAAATAAAATTAGGTACCGATTATATCGATGCTGTTTGTGTATTTACAGCCATTCTTAGGCAAGGAGTGGTCTATGATAATAAGCAATTAGAAACCCTTACTATTAGAGAAGAAGATATTCTAAGCTTGTATGATTCACCTATTTATTCTTCAAAAAGTCTGACAGAAAGTGAAACGTCAGAATTTATTGAAACAATACCTTATTGTACGAGTTTAATTACTCAAAAAAATCTAGACCAAGGAAGTTTAATTATCGGGAGAGATAAAGAAATCCGTAGAATATTAGAAAGTTTAGAACGTCAAGAAAATAGAGGAGTATTAGTGGTTGGTGATTCAGGAGTTGGGAAAACAGGAATAATAAAAGCCCTGGTTAACTACTTGTCAGAATCTGAGAATCCACTTTTAATTGAAAAAATGATATTGGGACTAAATGCTTCCAAATTATTAGCAAATAGTGCAAATTCAAATGAAGTTGCTAAAAAGCTAAGTGATATTTTTGATAAGATAGGGAAATTAGAGGACTGTCTTTTGGTGATAGATGATATACATGTATTAACAGAAAATGCAGGAAGTTCTGGAAGTATTACTAATTTAATAGCCTCACAACTTGCGGATGGAAACATAAATTTAATTGCGACTATCACTACGGATGCCTACCGTAAAACGATAGAAAAGCATGGAATTAACAGAAAGTTAGAAGTTATTAAATTAGAAGAGCTGGAAGAGATTCTTTTATTAAAATGTCTTGACAATCACCGCTATAATTTAACAGCACACTATCAATTAAAAATAGATAAAGAAGCCATTTCGGAGGCGATACAGTATTCAAGACGATATTTTAAAGAAAATAAATTACCCTATGGAGCTATTGATATTTTAGATAGAACTTTAGCTGCTGTATTTATGAGTAATAATAATTCGTTAAAGGAAATTGAAATCATTGAAAAACAACTTAAAAATGTTGCTTTAAAGGAGGAGGATGCTGTTTCTAAAATGAGATTGATATACCGTTTGGCGATGGATAGAATAAGTCCTGTAATTCTAAATAAAATAGCGACTACCTATGATATTATGGCAATTGAGGAAGTAAAAGAACTTCGAAACACGCTAAAAAAATATTTAAAAGAAGCAGGTACTATTGCTAAAAAGCCAATAAAAGAAATTACTGAAACAGAAATTTCGGCCTTGGTCGCAAGCATTACAGGGATTCCTATTGGTAAAATTCAAGCAGAAGAAAAAGACCGCCTTTTAAATATAGAAAAAAAATTAAACGAACGGGTAAAAGGACAAGATCATGCCATTACCACACTTTCAGATGCCATCATAGAGTCTCGAAGTGGATTGAGTAATCCGAACCAACCCATAGGTTCTTTCTTCTTCTTAGGACCTACGGGAACTGGGAAAACAGAACTTACTAAATCATTAGCCTCCTTATTATTCGATGATGAAAATGCCATGATTCGTTTTGACATGTCCGAATTTAAAGAAGAGCATTCAGCAGCCTTATTATACGGAGCACCTCCAGGCTATGTAGGTTATGAAGAAGGTGGAATGCTGGTAAATAAAATTAGAGAAAAACCATATTCCGTAGTGCTTTTTGATGAGATCGAAAAAGCACATAGTTCTGTATATGATGTATTCCTCCAGATCATGGACGAAGGGAAAATACATGATAAATTAGGACGAGAAGGAGATTTTTCAAATTCAATTATCATATTTACCTCTAATATTGGGAGTCAATGGATTTCAGAACAAATAGATGCAGGGAAAATACCTAGTTCTAATCAGTTAATCGAGGTAATGACACAGCATTTTAGACCAGAGTTTTTAGGGAGATTAACAGAAGTAGTTCCGTTTTCTCCAATAAATGAAGGTGTCGCACAATTAATTTTTAAATTACAATTCAACAGTTTGCAACAGCAATTACTCGAGCAAAAGAATATAATCTTAAAATTATCGGAACAGGCACTCGTGTTTTTATCGGATAAAGGCTATTCAAAAAAATATGGAGCACGTCCTATTGCGGGAGTGATACGTACTTATATTAAAAAAGTAATTTCGAGAATGATAGTTTCTGAAAGTATTGTTTCAGGTGATGTGGTACTTGTAAATTATAAAGAAGGAAATTTAATTTGGGAAAAACAATAGCCGGTATATATGGAAATAGAAAACGTTAAAAGGAGTGAAATAACAAATTTTAAAGCGGAAGTTTTTTTCGAAGAATTACAATTTATGCTTGATGGAAAGTCCGAAAGAGAATTTTGGGTGAAAAATCATGGGATGAATAGTCGCTCTTTTTCTAAAGACGTACTGGATGTTTCCAGTGAAATATATGCGACGGATGAAGAAGTGAAAGAAGCTGTTTTTATACATTTAAGTAGGAATAGTATTTACCATCAGTTACCAGAAGTGTTTTTTCACCCTTTATCTATTAGCAATCCTACGATGAGTAATCGTGAAATAGTAGAGGCAATAAAAGAAAATAAAAAGGTAGAAGATGCAAATATAAAGTTTTTTATTCCTTTTGATACAGCACTTTTTATAGAGAAATGTAAACTAAGTAATCGATATCTGAGCATATTTACAGATGATTATTCGAGAAGTAATTTGTTTTCTTTGGCGAAAAAAATTATCCAAATGGACATTCCATTACGGAAAGAACAATTGTATAAACTGTTTTTAAATTTATGTAATTCAGAGAAATTTAAAGAAAATCTTCCAGAATTAGAAGTGTTATTAGCGGCTATTTTAGGAGATGATATTTCCTTGGAATATAAAAGAAAAACATTATTAGAGAGTCCTTTTAAAGATTTAGGACCCTGTATTTTGGGTTATAATTTTGGGACAAAAGGTCCGGTTATTAGTGAACAAGATGATATTCTAGCAACGATAATTATGGATAAAAGCCCCACCTATAAAGTGTTGCTTAAAAATATTAGTATTATTAAGAAAATATTGAGCTTTTTTGTTTTTTCAAATAGAGAAGTGGACGTACAGTATCGATTTACAGAAATATCGGGGTTTCTGTTAGGGGAAAACCATTTAGGGTTTGATACAATTACATTGAAAGCATAATTATAATATATAGAAAATAAACATGAATACATTAATCGCATTTTTCTTACGCTATTTATTAGCACCTATCATCATAATGATAGGGATGCTCGTTATGAGTAAATTGAGTAAAGCAAAAGGTATTTTAAAAATGAAAAAATTAATTATTTTCGTTTTAATTATATCTATCATCTTAGCATTGCCAAGTCTTTTGGGAATGTTGCGGTATGAATTTATATGGGGAGGACTGGTCTTGACAATACTTTGTTACCTGTTAATTGCAGGGTTGTTTAATTGGTTTTCAACATCTAAAATGTATAAAACCATTGGGCTTGGTGAAAATAAATGGCACATGGTATTGTCCCTTTTTATTGCCGTTATATTGGCCAGTTGGATCTACTATTTGGTGTTTTCCTGGCTGAGTAAGTTAAATTACTCTATTTGGGCAATGTTTAATGTTTTGTGGTTTTTTGTGCCCATATTTTATGTGTTTTCTAAAAATGTTTTTGTGCAAATACCAACACCATTCTACAAATTATGGTCCATTGATTTGGATGAAAACAATGATGAATATTGGAATAATGTAGACACATTCAGACTGATGCAGGTAACCGTGAAAATTAAAAGATCTTTAGTGTCCACACACTATTCGTCATTCTCAGTGAAACTTCCAGAAGGAATATCGTTAGGCTTGTGGTTTAATAGATTTGTGGAAGATCAAAATATTAGATTTCCAAATGAGATTATTGAGTTTGAAGGAGGAGATGATGCGTTTGGATGGATTTTTTATACGAATAAATGGCTTCCTTTTCCATTATTTACACGAATGCTGAATTTTGATGAAGACGTGAAAAAGAATAAGTTAAAAAATAAGACAACGGTGTATGTACGTCGCGTATCTAAAAAAGAGGAAAATAAAATTAAAAAATAATACGGTTATATCAAATTAAAAAATCTAAAATGGAAAACGAAAAATATTATGCAATTAATTGGGTTGATGGTGTTAAAATTAATAAGGATCATTTTATTAAAAGCCATAACAATACCACGGAATCAATGCGTGATTATGCAAGTTTAGCTATTAATTCGTATAATTATGGTTTATTAGAACCTGTAGACGGAATGGTTTCTTCTTTAGAAGTTGAAGTTCAAACCCACACGGAGGAGCGATTGGTATTAAAATTACAATCATGTAATGTAATCACTTCTAAAGGATGTAGAATTGAGTTTTCTTCTGCCATGTATGGTGGAGAATCTCCTACAGCAAGTATTGAATCGAAAAATATAGATAGTACTAGTAATTTAGATTTTTTGCTATTGCTAACCGTGAGTCCTTTTGATTTAGTCCCTGTAGGAGAACCAGATCCTGAGATTATCCCCTTACATCACCCTCATGTATTGCCTAAAATTGAGTTGGCGATTATCCCTAAAGGTCAGTTTAATACTCATTTTCTAAAGAAATCCTTTTTATTGGTAGGGAAAATCCAATGGAAAAATTCATCTTTTATTTACGATAAGAGCTTTGTGCCTCCTGTAACAAAAATTATTTACCACAAAGAGTTGCATTCTTTTTATAATAAAATAGCGCAAGTTATCATTCGTTTGAGAAATCATTCTGTAATTATTTATCGTAAAAATAGGTCAAAATCGCAAACCAATAAGTTGGTAAGTAATACCTTTTTATTATGTAATAGTGTACTCTCTTATGTGAGTCAGTATTCCTTTAAGTTCAATCAATATAGTCAAGAGGAATCACCCATTTTTATAGCAAATGCAATGGCTGTTTTAGCCAATTATTTATCCAATGAGTTGGCCATTTTGGAAGACACTGAACGTGAAAAATTATTGCAGTATTACTACGAATGGACAGATGTTAAACCTTCTGTTTTTCAGACTGCTATAGGGGACGTGATAGATATGAAATACGACCATTTAGAAATTCAGGAAATGGTAGAAAAAACAGATTTATTTATCGCCATTATAGACACTCTGTGGAGGAAGTTAAGTGAGTTAGAATATATTGGACAGCGTAAAGATAATATTGTAATTAGCGAGGA
This sequence comes from Flavobacteriaceae bacterium, assembly GCA_016764435.1. Lineage (GTDB taxonomy): Bacteria > Bacteroidota > Bacteroidia > Flavobacteriales > Flavobacteriaceae. Next base: position 24,047 of record JAESRX010000071.1, read on the forward strand.
AAAACAAACGATAAGAGACAGGTCAGAAGATAGATCATGGTCTATAATTGATTAATATGTAAGCTTATGAGACCATTAAATTACAAAGAGGTTAAAAAACAAAAAATACGATTTATACTTGTTTATATAATCACCTTAATTATTGTCTTCTGTAGCAGTTGTTTTACCATAATAACCGCCTCAAAAGGAGTTACTGTTTTGGAAGATAAATATGCGGGCTATAATAAGATTTTTGAAGACCAAGCAGGAATTACTTTTGATCTGGATGAAATAATAAAAAAGTTACATCAAATAAAAGGCGGAAAAAGAACCTTAAGTGAACACAAACAATTCCAACTTTTAATATCTAAGTTAAGAATAAGTATAGAAAAAATAATCAAAGAAAGTGATGCTAAACCAGATACTTTTTTGTTGTACGAGGAGGTTTTAGTTGAGATAAAAACAATACAATCAGTGATTGATAGATTCGGAATAGCCGAGGAGGAATACCTGCAAGATAAAGAAATGTATGAACGTTGTATTCAACGGTATCGCGATTTAAATAGAAATTAAAAATAAGGGTATGCAATTAGAAAATTTAAGCGAATTGTTTTGGAGGAAAATAAAATATATTCTACTATTTATTTTATCGATATTGATTCTGTACATCATTCAAACAAAATATATTTTTAAAGTTCCCGAATCTAATAATAAGGAATTATTAGGCTATATAGATGAATATGAAAGGATCTTAGAACAACAAATTATATGTACGGAGACCATGAAAGTAATTCATGAGAAAATTACAGAAATGGAGTTTGATATTCATATGGTTCAATATAAAGATGAGGTAAGGAACGAAATTAATGAGGTTTATAGCACTTATATTATAAATAATAGAAACTCCAAGTATTTATTTGCAAAGCAGTCTAGTAATATTCTTCAAATTTATTTTGAAACAAAAGAAGAGGAAAGTTCTCTTACAAAGAATATAAAAAAATTAGAAATTAAATTAAACGAGTGTAAAGCAGGGATTTTAAATGAAAAATAACAAGAAAATTACAGGGATAATTATATTGATTATATTAATTATAATGGCAGTTATCATTGCTGTTTGGATGCCTTTTCGTTCTAAAATAAGCAATTTGGATTTTAATATATTTGATGCAAATCACAATTACCATTTCGAAACAGGAGAGCGCTTGGATTTTATAATTAGTGATAGCGTAAGCTATTTGAATAGAAAAGTATTATGGCATTTTGGAAATGGAGATGTCATAGAGGATGCTAAAAACGTAAACTATACTTATAACCAACCAGGAAGGTATAAAATCACCTTATCTATAGATGATCAATTTAATATTTCTAAGGATATTGAGGTCTTACAGCTTTCAACTTTTGTAGCCTATGATTCTATCGTGAAAATAGGTGGATCAGACATTGGTTTTGTAAATGAGGAACTTGTTTTTTCTTCGTTTTCTCCTGGTGTAACTCAGTGGAAATGGGAATTTGGAGAGTCAGGAATGATAGACTCAGAGGAGAGTCAAGCGATTTACGTATATAAAACCCCCGGGATTTATACCGTAAAGTTAAAAACGAATATGAATAAGTACCCCGCAAAATTCAGGGTTGAAATATTCCCTCAGTTTAATGTGATTATGGAAGAGCCTATAGATTCAATAGGAATTGCTCAAAACGATATTAAGAAAAGATTTCAGGCCATTGCCAATGCAACGATCTCAAATAAGAAAGTGTATTATCAAAACTTTAATCATATTAAAAATAAATACACCTGTAATAATGGAGAAAAAGTAACGGTGGTTGTTAATGGAAAATATAATGATTTATACAGTTACTGTCAAGGACTGCACTTTTTAGAAGGAAGAGGCGTGAAAACGGTTACCATAGATGATGTAAAGATAGACACCATTCACTGTGTGAAAAGAATAGAAGTTATACAAAGTATAATTCAAAAATAATTAAAAACAACCATTTAAAAACTATTTTATGAAACATATAATTAGATGTTCCCTGCTGTTTTTATTTATAGGAAGTAATTGCACTTTGTTTTCCCAAGTAAAAAAATACTCCGCTGTAAATAAAATAGAAAGGACTACTTATAATCTTTTAGAAGATGCTGCTTCGAAACGAAAACAAAAAAAAGATAAAAATCTTAAAATTGTCTATTCAGACAGAGCTAAAAACAATGTCTACTTAGATCCATACGCATTAAAAAAAGGGGAACAACAAGCGTTTTTAACACCCTATTATGTGATTAATGAAAAAAATAATTTTGTTGAAGTAGTAAAACTTGACGCTTCTTTATTAGGGAAACCTAAAGGCTTATTAAGTCCTGTATACAGCGGGAAGTACACGTTTAAAACAGCGAAAAGTGTGCAGTATGTTGGTTGGATTCAAAAAGATAAATTACTTCTTTTTTCACATCCTAAAATCAGTGAATATAATTACAGACCGTTGCGATATATGCTAGGGATGAGTGAATTAAACACCTTGTTTAACCTTCGTAAATATCTAGATAAAGAAAGTGTATATCTTTACGAATCACCAAAACTTAAAAATAAAATATCTAAAAGCCTGGTGCTACATCAATTTGTATACCTCTATAAATATAATGAAGCAAAAACGGCAGCTTTGGTTTCTAATCTTAAAAACATGCATGCCTCTGATTCTAGCAAGCAAGTTATGGGATGGGTGCCTGCAGCAATGCTTAGGTATATAGGACAACAGCAAGTGATGGACATCCGTAAAACAGATTCGTTACGTTTTTCTGCTAAAATAGATACCCTTAGGGAGTCTATTAAAAATGATGATATAGCTTCTGAATTCCTCTATGTGAATTTGAACCATAAGAAAGATGTTTTAACGGATAATGCATCTTTAAATGTAACTGTACCTTTAAACGTGGGGAATAATTTTGATAATAAATTAATAAATGTAGAAGGGAATAATCTCCTAATTCGGAAAATAAAAAAGATAAATAAAGAAAATAGAATTATTAATTTCCATTATATATTTGATTGTAGTCCTGATTTAAAGTCGCAACAATTACAATTAATAAGTTCTTTACAACGTATTTGGGTGCAAATTTCTGAAAATGAAATTTACAATGGATATGAAATTAATTTTTCAGCAAGTTCTTATGGCTGTAATACCTTTTATAACTTTCCACTATCGAATTCGTTTACAGCTTGGGTCGACTATATTCATGAAGCGGTTTCAAATCCTCCTTCTATGGAGCCAAAGAATACGGGGGGGCATGGAATTATGAAATGTTTGGATTTTAGTTTGTCTGGATTGCAACCACATAGCTTTACTAATAATATGATTATGATAGTAGGAGCAAAAAAGTTTAAAAACCTAAACGATTTGGAACGAATTTCAGAGAAATTAGCACTGACATCTTCTCGATTAATATTTTATCAATTAGAAAATAATTCCAATAAAGACTATCAAGATTATATACTACAATCAAAACGAATATTGAGTAGTGTAGGGGAGAAATTTGCTTCTTTTATGAAAGGGTACACTGTTGAAAATAGGTTGGTTAAAAAAGAACATATATTTGCGAAAATTCCGGCAAAAGACAACATGTATATTTATGATGCTCCTGAAAATAGTGTTTCTCAAGGAGGTCTAGTATTTCCAAAAATTAATGAACTCTTAGATCCTACGTCTTTTGATATGGCATTGGATACTGTTCTTTCTAAAACGATTAGGTTTAATAAAATGATGGTTAATTCCTTAGAAGTTAATGCGGATAAGCTTGGTTTCTTTGGAGCTAAGTTAGGAGATAGAATACATCAGATTATTGAAAATGATACTGTTTTTAATCAAAAAACAGTGCCGAAACTCGCTTTAAAGACTCGTTATGTCGAAAATAGAAATTTTATTTCTAAGGAAAACAATGCTTCTGTGCAAGGGTTTTTACTAAGTGCAAGTGAATTAGAAACCTTAATTGATGCCTATCGTTCATTGTCTCCAAAAATTTCTAAAGCATTAAAGCGCAAGGATCGAAATTTTATTTTTAGACTGTATAAGAGTAATGTCCATGGAATTAATGATATGATTTTAAAAAACGAATTAGATACCGATAGCAGTTTGTCTGAATTGTTCTTCTTGAAAACAGGGTTTCCTGTTGGAATTCAGTGTTTTGATGATATTTCTGTAGCTGATTTACGCAGTAAAAGAAGAGTTCCAAATGATATGTTTTTGGATATAATGAATTATTTAAGGTTTAAAACAGAAGATTTAGAATCGATTTTAGAACAAGGTAAGGGAGTTGAAGTAAAAGGAGAAAGTTCCAATTATTATTTTATTTCAGTAAAGAAAATTATTTAAATATGAAAGCAACAAAAACGGATGCACTGCTTCATGATGTCGTTTTAGAAATTATGTTTAATGAAAACTATGAGAAAGCAGTGCCACTTTCTATAGAAGATATTTTATGGAAAATAGACAATCCAGAAATTTCAGAAAGAAATATTAGAGAGGTTTTAGATTGGTTAGTGAGGCAACGTAGAATGGGGGTTCATTTTGGTAAATATACTATGAATCGCTATGAGTTTTTAGACCAAAAAGAAAAAAAGGAAGCCAATAATAGCAATGATACCGATAATAAAACTCCGAAAAAGATTCTCAAAAAGCAACCTAAAAAAGTTATAAAAGAAACCTTTAGGTTAAATAGACCAGAAAAAGAAATAGAAATAAAAATAAAAAAAGGAATACCTCTATTGAAAATAGTGTTTTTTTTAGGAGTGATAGGCCTTTTGTTTATGTCCTATAACTATTGGAAAGAGCAAGAATCTGGGGTTTTTAATGAAGACGAAAAGGTGCAATCTAGTGTTCAAGTACCGGAAATAAAGTTTAGACAGATGTATCTTTCTTTAAAAAGTGAATCCACGGAGGAGCTATTTAGAGATGTCTCTAATTCTTTTTCTAGAGAACGGGCTAATAATAATAAATTGGATAAAAAAATAACGGCATTGTTCCAAATAACGGATAGTATACAACAAGTGAATGCAAGGCTTATTTTAGAGCTTCAAAAAAGCATCAATCATACTGTTACGAACTCCAATAAGACGTATCAAAGATTATTGATTTGCAATTTGATTTTCTTAGTTCTTATTGTTATTGCATATGTTAAAAGGAAGTAATTGTTGTGTAAAGGAAATCCTGTTATGTACTGGGATTGTCTTTTTTTTTAAAATAAATGGTATTAATGACGCTGTAATCTTGAAAAAATCAACTGGTCTTCAAAGAAAAAATCAGTTGAAAGTTGTATTGAGATTCTTGCTAACCTAAAGCGTTAATGGTAGTTGGTTTTTTATTCAAAAAAATAGTGTCGAATAGTGATTTTAGCTAAAACGTCATTGGTAGGTTTTTATTTACAAAACCAAGCCCAATATAAGTGATGATATTTCTAATCTCAGTTTTAGAGGTTTGATGTTAATCTTCAATAATATATCTACATCAAATTATATCAATATTTCTTCCGAAACCTAAAATACCAATCCTATCTGTTACTTAAAAAACGTATCATCAGTTGTAAACGCTTAAAAAAAGACTGAAATTAAGGTCCTTCTTATGATTCGGATTACTTTAATACCAAAGAGGTTATTATACATAAAGCGTTATAAAGAAACTCAATTCTTCTAATTAAAATTATTAACAAATAAAAGTATAGACTTATTCTCAGAAAATTAATATTGATAGATTTAAGTATCTTGGTTTTTGACCCAGAAAATTCTTTTTTATAAGAATTCAGAATTGAGGTATTATTGTATGTAATAGAATGTGTGTTAGTTATTTATCGATAAGTGTTAGTGAGGTGTAAGTTGTATGCTGTTCTATTGTGACTATTTTTTGGCAGATAAGATAAGCGATAAATCCAGTTATAGTAAGGGGTTGCACTCTTTGTTCTTTTTTTTAGTAGTTTATATTGCGAATAGATTAGGTAAGTATCAGTAAATCAAGTAACTTGTGTTCAGATATGGCAATTTAGAATTCTTTTCTTCTTTCCAGTATAAACTGTACTACATTATCTAAGACAGGTGATTTCTTTACCTGTTCGGTTAAAAATTCAGTTTTATTGTTCCAGAAATAAGTCTTTTAAGTTTATCATATTTAAAATCAAGGTGTTTTTATACTAGTAAAAAAGCATGTTGATAAAAAAATAATTGCTAATAATAAAAAAACAAATTAATGGGATCATTTAGAGCTCACCTAGAATTAGGTGGTAAGGAATTTGACGTGCTTTTTTCAGAGTACTCATTCAGTCGTTCAACAGACAAAAAAGGAAAAGTATCTTCTAACGTGATAGGAGGAAGAGTGACTATTGAAATTGAATCTACTGCAGATACTTCAGTAATTGAATCAATGTTAAACAGTCAGTTTAAATCCATATCAGGAAAATTAGTCTACAAAAAAACAGACGAAGATTCTAAAATGAAAGAAGTAGAATTTAAGAATTCTTACTTAGTATATTTTAAGGAAACTTTAGATGTAAACGGAGAAATTCCAATGAAAATTAGATTTACAGTTTCTGCAGAAGAAATTGTCATCGGAAATGCATCCATCGATAATCGTTGGCCAAAAGCATAATTATCAGTATATAATAGTAAAAAGGAGGAAGCATATGGCTTTACTCCTTTTTTTATCGTAGGAATGTGTTTGGGTTTCCGAATAATTACCTGCAATTTCCATAAAAATAACAGCAATAACTATGGGGGTAATGGGTGTTGTTCCCTCGCTTTTTATCCAATAGGATTTCTAAATAACTCACACATGATCGGACCAAAAATTAGACTTAGCATTGATGGAAAAACCATCACAAGTTTCACTAAAATAGATTTAGTTCAAAAAATAAATGACCATCATTTATTTGAAATTATAGTAGACAATGATGTCGTTGAAACAATAGGAGGACATACGGTAGATAAATCCAAAAATTGGTTAGGGAAATCCCTTATCATAACCTTAGGAACGGTAGAATTTCTAGGCTATATAACCAGTGTAAATTTAGAGAATAAAGACGGTCACAATGGGGATTTAATACTAAAAGGCTATTCACCTACCATTCTTTTAGACGGAGGTAAACAGCTCTGTTCTTGGGTGGAGAATACTTTAGAAGGCATTGTAGGGGAGACATTAGAAAGCTTAAATGTAGCCACAGAAGTACGCCCTTTATTTAAAGAAACCATAGAATATCAAGTACAATATAAGGAGAATAATTACCAGTTTTTACAGCGTTTAGCCAAACAATATAATGAGTGGTTTTACTATAATGGCACACAAATAATTTTCGGAAAACCAAAGCGCGGAGAGGTTGTCCGTATTGAATACGGAAGAGACTTGTCCGAAATAGCATTAGAAATACGTGTAAAGGACCATGGTCAAACTAATTATTCTTACAATTCGGTGACCAATAATTTAGTGAGTGCCTCTGCGAAAGATCAAGTAGAAGGCTTAAACGAGCTGGGTTTACATGCCTTTAATACTTCTTCAGAAATTTACAAAACGACAAAGAATAATTTCACGAATGTTGAGACTAAAATGAAATCTCAAATAGATGATTTGGTGGCGCGTAAGCAAGCCATGGCAAGTGCAGGATTACATGTAATGAAAGCACGGAGTACTAAACAAGGGTTGACCGTAGGGACTATTATTAAAGTAGATTCAGCCAAGGTAGAAGGGAAATCTAGTTTTGATATTCAAAATTATGGAGAATACATGATCACAAGCATCAGGCATCATGCTACAGAACGATCCGAGTATTTTAACACCTTCGAGGCCATTCCCTCTGGAATAGCAGTACCCGAAGAACCAATAGTTTCTTTACCCAAGGCAGCAGCACAAGTAGCAACGGTAATTTCAAATGAAGATCCTAGAGGAATGGGACGCGTATTAGTACGTTTTGATTGGCAAATTAACACCATGAAAACTTCATGGTTACGTGTAATGACCCCCGATGCAGGAAGCAGTAAAAATCACACAAAAAATAGAGGACATGTTTTTGTTCCTGAGGTAAACGACCAAGTAATGGTGGGTTTTGAATACAATAATCCCAACAGGCCCTTTGTAATGGGCGGTATGTTTCACGGAGGAAACGGAGCCGGAGGAAAACAAGATAATAACATCAAAACCATTATCACTAAAAGTGGGCATAAAATTGAATTTAATGATACCCCCAGAGCTGAAAGTATTACGCTAACCGATAGGAAGGGAAATTATATTATTATTGATACAGAAAATGAAACAATTAGTATCAATGCGCTAAAAGATATCAATATAACTGCGGGTGAGAATATTCATATAACTGCGGGGAAAAGTATTGTAGTAAATGCAGGCGATAATATAGATGAGACGGCTGGACGGAATATTTCTTCGAGAGCAGGGAAAGATATTTTACAAAATGCGAGTGGAGACATAAAGGAGAAGGCCTCTGATATTAAGCAAATTGCATCCCGAGAGTTTAAAATGCAATCTAAAAATTCTTCAGAGTATTCAGATGTTATAAATGTTCAAAGTTTAAAAAATGAAATAAATATGCTGAGTGCCAAAAAAGTGAATATTAATTCGAAAGAAAAATCTAATTTATTTTAAGATGGCCATTATAAAAAGAGCAAGAAATATAGAGAAAATAGCATATAATAATTATGTTATAATGTCGAAGGAATTAAATAAAATAGCAGAGACCATTACCATAGAATCAGCAAAGGAAAGTATGACTATATCTGGGGCTACCACTGTAAATATTAAAGCAAATAGTAACTAGTTGTTTCTTAATCTATGCGATGAAAAGGGAGTGATTCTTTTATCGTTCTAAGTATTGGGTGTCAGTAGTAATCTAGTTGAGAATGACATGGTTTTAGGAATGAATTTCCTACTCTAAATAGTTTTCAATAAGGTAATATCAGGAATAATAATTGTCGTTTTTTTCTTATGTAAAAATGATGTTAAAAGAAGAAAAATTAGTTTGAATGAACAAAATAGTAACGATACTCACAATTTTATGCCTACTAATATCATTAACAAACTGTAAAAGCAATAAAATGGAGAAAGAATATATATGGATGGTATCTGCAGATGCCGCTAAAGGTTTTCCTGCAACCTTTCATTATGGGTATTTAGGTGATACAGAAATAAGAGGGAAAGGTGTTTTAGGTTATGGTTGGGGTTTAGGAGGTACCTTAACAGGATCTATATCTGAAAAGAGACCTTTACCTAAACAGTTAGACTTGGTTTGGATGTCCTATGCAGAGAACCAGTTTTATGAAGGACATTTTGAATTGGATCATAAGAAAATAGCCGCTGTTTTTGAAAAAGGCTATAAAAGTAACACGGATAAAGGAGTTATTATGGATCATAACTTCTCTTTTAGAATAAATGTGGCTCCTGGAGGTACCGTGGCTATTTGGTTAATGGGACAATATGGTTTTCAAAGGGAAGTAGGCTTTTACCAAGCAAAAAAAACGACAGTTGTATGGAAAGATTTTTTACCTAATGGGATGCAGGATAGCGTATTGTATGTTTCAAGTAGATTAAAAAATCATGTGACAAAAAAACAACTTGAGAAATACCAATCCGAAGGTATCCCTTATAAGAAATGGGAAAATTATAGGCAGGAGTTTGAGTGGAAAGTAACAATAAAAGGAAGCCCTAGAGTGATAATTTTAAATACAGAAACCTTTAATGGAGAGCAATACACCTTGAAAGATGATTTTTTGAATATAGATAAGAGTGTAATAAAAGCAGCTTTACCAATAGAATTTGGAATGCAGTGGGAGGAAGATCCTATAAAGGAGGAGATGTTTACGGCATCATTAAAAATAAAGGAAAATGATTTTAAAAAACTAACAATGCTTTTTAAAGAAAACGATTCCAAAGGACATTTTGTGATAGCACCTTATATAGATAAAAATGTAAAAAAAGTAAAATTATTTTTAGTTACAGGTACTGAAAAACAAGCATTAGAATTAGAGGAGAATACGGTACGTCATTTTTCTGATTATTATAAAAAATAAATTATGAGTGGAATTATTTTTGGGGAATACGAACCGAGTAGAACACCTATGGAAAGAGGTGCAGATGCTATTATAAGTGTTTTTTTTGATGGTACTGGAAATAACCGTAAAAACGTACACGCCTATAAAGCCTCTACGGATAGTTCATTTAGCTTAGGTAAAGAAGAAGGGAATAGAAAAAAATATTTAAAAGCGTATAAAAAAAACGCCCATAAAAATGAAGGTAAAAACAGTTATAATTCAGACGAATCTAATGTGTCTCGTTTACAACCATTGTATGTTGTGGATAAAACAAAAACATTTAGTTTATACATAGAAGGTATTGGGACGGATAATTTTAAAAATGATTCTATAATTGGATCTGCGCTAGGTTCTGGGAATACGGGGATTAAAAAACGGGTAGAAAAAGCGTGTAAAATAATAGCGAATGAAACGTTGAAAGGAATAAAATCCAAATCTAAAGATTCCAAAGGTAATGTGCTTTTAGAAAAAGTTGTATTTGATCTTTATGGATTTAGCAGGGGAGCCGCAGCCGCAAGACATTTTATCTCTCAGGTTAAAAAAAAAGGACATTACAACGAATATCATGATAGAAGAGGAGAAATACATATACAAGAAATACCAGATTATGGATATTTAGGGAAGGCTTTGAAAAAGGCTAAGATAACTGTAAATACAATTGAAATTCGATTTGCAGGATTGTACGATACGGTATCTGCTCATGGTCTTAAACATAAAAATGATCATAAGGATTTAGAGTTGAATCAGCTGTTTCATGCTGAAAAGACAGTCCAATTAATCGCACAAGATGAAATACGACATAATTTTGAGTTGACGGATATTACAAGTGCAGGATCTAAAGGGCTTACCATTAGTCTTCCAGGTGTGCACTCTGATATTGGTGGTGGGTATTTAGCGAATGTTAAGGAAGAAAAAATATTGTTATGGGATTTAAATAATAACAAAACCATCGCTTTAAATAGGTATAATTATTTTATAGCAGAAGGCTGGTATAGAACAAACGAAATAGAAATAATTGACGGAATATTACGGGACGAAATATACGGGATTAGGAATGATATAAGTAATAACTACAGCGTATTACCATTACTATTAATGGGTAAATTATCGGAGGAGTACAATGCAGGAATTGATGTAGATGCTTTAAAAGATGATTTTAAAACAGAAGGCGCTTTATTAAAAGAAGTAGAAAAACGTTTAGACACTGAGTTTTTAGCAAAATACACAAAAAAAGTAATGCGTATTGATTTGTTAAAGTTTGACTCTCAGGAAAATGAAAAAGAATTGTTAGTAAAAGGACAACGAGAATTTAAAGAAGTAGCTAGGAACTGGGGCATGTATGAAGAATCATTAAATAACAAGCCTAAAAAAATGCTGTTTGATGTTGAAAAACACATGGTGAAAAGAGATAATACAAATGTGGTACAGCCTTATGAAAAGATAGTTTTTAAAAAACAAGCAGTATTCAAAGCTGTGGTGTATGACGGGTTAAGTGACCATCAATTATTACGATCCTTGCGAAATAGGTATTTACACATCTCTTTTGATTATACGAATGCAACATCTACTAACTGGTGGCAATATGTGTTTTTAGACACTGTAATTCGATTTCAAGAGCCTATGAAGCCGAGAGCAAATGGGGTACGAATGGTGTTTAATGACACTAAATAATAGAGAGAGAAAATGAAAGAAAAAATATCCATACAAAATTCAAAACCATTGTCAGAAGAAAAAAAGAGTAAGAAGTTGCGGTTTTATGGTGATAGAAAAATAAAAAACCAAGCGACTTATTTACATCGGACTTATGGGGTTTCTATTGGGTTTACTGACGGGAAAAATATAGACTACCTACTAGAAGTAAAAAGTATTAAAAAGGAAAATGAAAACTATTCTTATAGACTCACTAGAAAACGTTTCTTTAAAAATGGAGAACAGCTACACTCCTTTATGGACACACTCGCCGAAAAAAGTGTTGACTGTTTGTATCCTTTAGACTTAAAAGTAGCTCAAAATGGGGAAGTGATAGACGTAGAAAATCAATCAGATATTGAAAAAAGATGGAAAGAAAGTCGTAAGAAAATTGCAAAAACATACCATGGGGAAATAGTAGAAAGTTATTTTAATACCATGGATACGGCGGTAAGTACTAAAGAGAATTTATATAAATGCTTAGCAAATGATATGATCTATAGTTTACTCTTCTCAAATATATATATAGCCTATACTAAAGAATTCCAGGTGGAGATGTTAAAGGAAATACCGTTCATGGCTAATTACAAGTCATTGGTTTTTAACGGAATGCAACAGATAGATAGGTATGTGAACACAAACAATCGTTTTAGTATTTATTATAAAGGAGATTTACAGCCTACAAATCAACTGGAAAAAGGCCATTTAGATATTTGCTATCAACTGGATGCCGAAGATTATGGACTGTTAAGAATTGATGGAAAGGCAACCGTTACATTTGGACACTATGAAAAAACGATTGACTTTAAAATAATAGCACAAAAAAACCTAGATAAAACCAAAGAAAACACCATAAAAGCACACAAAGCATTAGGTATTTATGACGACCCCAACGAACCTGAACCTAAATGGTACCAACTGTGGAAATATCTATAAAAAAACAATTAAAAAATGGGAAAAGCACTAGTATGTCAAAAAGCAGAATGCGAATGTGAACATGGTAATATGCCAGATAAAATAATATCCGTAAGTCAGCACCGGCAATACGTAAACGATGTGGAAGGCGAAGAAAAAATGATCGTTTCTACGATGGATATCGGCCAACCTTTTGAAAAGAAAACCTTTGGGACTTGTAAATTACAACCAACCCCAAGTGGCTACAAACCATGCCAACCACAAATAACAAAATGGGAGGATTTTTACGATAAAATAACACTTGATAACGGAGGGAATCCCATATTAGAAAACAGCAAAGCCGTCTGCCCCATTGCAGGAGTTGCTTGTATTTCTATTACTTTTCATGGACAAAAAGGAGAAATGACGGAGCAACATAAAGAGGAAGCCGACCCCGAAGTACAAAGTATGTTAAATCCATTAGCTAGTAGTACGGATGCACAGGAAACAGAAGTTAACCACATATTAAATACAACAGAATGAAATATAGTATTATAAACCCAGACGAAGATGTACATATAGAAAAAGGAGGTGCTTATAAAGAAATTGTAAATTCAGACGGTAAAGCAAGAAGAGAAATATATAAACGCTATTATGTCTTTTTAATACCTGTAAATACATCTGTTAGCTTTAGAATAAAAGTACTGTTTGCCCTAAATTTAAAAGCTACAGAAAAAAATGTGTATTGGGTTGCGCAAGCATCAAATAAATTCAAAAGCCATAAATGGTCGGGCTGGAAATCTGGCGATAAAGAAAAGACATTGGCGGTGTACATGACGGACTTAAATAAACTATCTGAGGAGTTTAAAGATGTTTCATACTCCGAAAAAAGCACCAAAGGAATAGGTAAAAAATATGTTTTTGCCAAATTATCAAAAAACGAAAAATATTTTGGCGCTATTAATTTCGCTTCAAGTAAATTAGGAAAAGGGATATGGGTAGAAGGAATTAATTACTTTCCTTCTTGGAAATCCCAAGGTGCGTTTGTAATTGCAGTGGACAAACCACAGATTATGTCGTTTTATGCAAAAAAAAGAATCAGTACATCAGATCCAAATAGTCAAGAGAAAAACCTGGAATTTATAGCAAAAGACATACAAAACCTAATGGACGAACTTGAATATGGCGCCATTGTAGACCTGCATATAAAATTGCATAATGTACCGTTTTATGATATAGAACTAACAATTACTATAGAGGGGGAAAATGTGTTAGAAAAAAACATAGCATTAGAGCGAGACCTCAATAACCCTATTTTAGATTATAATATAGAGCAACGCTATGAGCTTTATATAAGTCCTTCTTGGATAACAGACTTAAAGCACAAGGAAGGCAGTATAAAACAAGGAACTATTTCTATTGTTTTAGTGCCAAATAGAGCTATAAGACGTGCACCACATACGGAGGAATACGTTAAAAAACTTAAAAAGGAAATACATTTTAGCATAAATTATAAAGACGAATGGAATACAGACCAAGACGAAGAAGAATGGATCGCTCAAATAGCCGAAATAAAAGAAGCTACCTTGGTGACTCAAAAACATGAAGAATGCCTTTATACAGCATTGGAGGTGAAAATTGATGGAGAAGAAGATGTTATCATTTTAAAAGAAAGCGGAAATAAAGAGGGTTCTTTAGAAATAAACGACACAACACCCATCATAGAAATTATTGCAGGGAACAAGGGAAATAAAAAAACAATTACAATACTTGCAAAGAATTTAGATACCACTGAATGTGTAAATGAAATGGGATTTAGTAATACCGATACCAAAAGTGGTGCACACACAGGGTATGTTTTTAATACCAATGAACTAGATTATTTAAACGATACTATAAGCGGAGCTACAGATAAAAATATTTTTAAGGTAGCCCCCAATCTAACATACAAGGTAGATGAAGACGCAGGAACATTAACTATCGATGCAATGTATGGTTATGATACATCACATAAATTAAAAGGATTAAAGTACCTACCTGGGGTAGGTTATGACACTTTAATAAGTAGCCTCCCTGACATACATACTTTTCTGATACCTATACAAACCTGTAGGTATATCCGTACGCCACTTTTTAAAATTTACCCCGACGATTTATGGACGTTTCATTTGATTTATAATGGTTTAGGAGGAAGTTACTTTTTTCAAGAAGATGATTCCTATGATGATAAATTATTAAAGGGGGCAGATAAATTACTGAAGAGGTTTTCTGAACATTTAGATGAATATATTATTGAATTATCTAATGTTTCAGAATCAGAAGGTTTAGTAATGATAGATAAAAAAGATGAAGATACAATTTTCAATAAAATGATTTCTTGGGCTAAAACTTCTATTGGAGGTGAAGAGGAAGATACTTTATTAATTGCAGGTACAAAATGGATTAAAGATAAGTTGATAGAGTTTTTAAAAGCAGAAGCGGAAAAAAATGCTATTGGATTTCTTTTACAATATGATAACAAAAATGAAGAAATTAATTATACAGAAGAATACCAAGAGGTGTTTGAAGGTATGATTTTAGCAATGATGACAGTTTCTTTTATTTTAGAGATATTGCTTATGTTTTTTTCTGGAGGAAGTACAGCTATATTTAAAGCTAAAAAGGCATTAAAAGCAACAAAAGTAGCTTTTACTAAACAAAATTTTAACCCTGCTACTTTTAATAAAATAAAAGAAAAATATAAGGAATTAGGAAAGGCTTATGATGATATTGGATTAAATAAAGAAGTAGATCTTAATTATTTTGAGTGGGAGGACGTTAAAGGAGATAAGGCAAAAGGTTTTTCTAGCTATAGCATGTCTAAGAGAAAAAAAATAGATATAAATATTGATATTATTTTACCAAAAACAGGTGTAAATTATGGTACTTATTACGAGAAACAACCTGATGGAAAAGTAAACAGGATACATGAGTTTTCCATAAAAGCAAATCCTTTTTTAGCTGTTAATATTGATGCAGCAATGAATACGGATCAAATAATAAAAGTAATAAAAAATGTAAACCGATGGATGCAAGGTTTAGAACCTAAAACTTATGACATAAAAAAAGGTAAAACTATTGATGCCTCTCTCAAATTTGGTTTTGTAGCTATTGGAGCTATAGTAAGCGAACTTAAAGTAAAGTTTAATAGCAATACTAAAACATTTATTATAAAAGACCATGAAAACCAAAAAGAAGAGAAAAAAACAGACGATAAAGTAGTTATAAAAAACGGTGCACGTATAATTGTAGATTTGTACGGAAAAGGAGAAATGAAAGCCCAAGTAAAATGGGTGCCGTTTTTAAAAGCCTCAGTATCTGCAAAGGTTAATGTTGGAGGCCATGTAGGTGTAAATAATATTTATGGCTACGATAGTAAAGGGCCTTATATGCACCAAGAATTTTATTTTTCGGGGCTAAAAGGTACTTTTACCGCGAAAATGATTATTGGGAAGAAAAATGTATTTTCATTTAATTCAGATAATCAAAAAATAAAAAACGGAGAAATAAGTGATAAAACAAAAAAGGAGTTAGAAGAAAATGCAATAGAACCTTATGTAATGCAAACCCCAAAGTTTTACCCTTTAGATTTAATAAATAATTAAAAATATAAAATGAAACAACTAATAAGAGTCATACTATTATGTATTATGGTGCAAGCTTGTGGACAAACGTATAATAAAATGGAAAGAGATAAAAATATGATAACTGCTAATAATTTTGT
Organism: Flavobacteriaceae bacterium; assembly: GCA_016764435.1. Lineage (GTDB taxonomy): Bacteria > Bacteroidota > Bacteroidia > Flavobacteriales > Flavobacteriaceae. The sequence goes on from JAESRX010000071.1 coordinate 40,436, forward strand.
TGAAGAAACAGAAAAACATGTAAAACATTTTGAGAAAGAGCCTTATTACAAGATGCATACTGGGTCTCCACAGGATTGTAATTATGAAATTTCGGTAAACGATCTCCCTGTATATAAAAGTTATTCAGGTTTCAAAGATTTGACAGGAACTCCAATAAACGAGGCTATATTGAAAAGTGGAGAACAACGGATTACCATAAAAATATTCCCGCCAGAAAAGGATAGTATACTCAGCAAACAAGCCAATATGTATTTTAGATTGGTAGAGGTAGATCATATGACCAGTCAATTCGAAGAAAAAAATATTTTAAGTTTTGTATTACCTTCAGATGATGATGGGGATTTTTCAGGAGCAGGTTTGCCTTATTTTGAAAAAGAATTGGTTTTTAATGCTTCTGTACCTTATGAGGTAAAAGGTTGGAGTGAAAGTCAAAATCTTTCTAAGTTAGACCAAGATAAATTAAAAGAAAAAGTAATTGATTTTTATAAAAAAACGGGTGTCGAAGAAGTGAAAAAAAACATCGATTTTCTTTTTAATGCTATGCATAAAAAACAAGTGGAGAGAGCTATTTCAAATTATACTTCCAAGGAAGATTTAGCCGTTATGATTAATGAAATGAAAAGATATGTAAAATATGCTAAACGTTTTGAATTAACCGAACCATATACAATGAAACTATATGGAAATAACCGTTTAGTTATTTTGGAAGTTTTAATTGGTGAATATAAAGGAGATGGAGCTCATTCTTTATTTGTACAGAAAGGAGTGGAATCTGGATTTAATAGAGATACCTATTACCTCCACATACCTAAAGGAAAAACAGCATTAGAGATCATAAGATAGTAAAAAAAGCCTAACATTGTGTTAGACTTTTTTATTTAAAAGTAATCGTTAATTTCTCATCCATAAATTGTAAAATAAAATGATAAAAAGATATCTTAAAATTATATTTATTCTCACGTTGTTTCATGCATGTGCACAAGAAAAAAAAGCAATGAGTATCATGGACGAAATAACTTTAGATAACATAGTTGAAAAATGGAGGAATAATATTAAACATTACGATGTGGAGCCTTTTTATAAAATACATAG
>JAESRX010000038.1 GCA_016764435.1 Flavobacteriaceae bacterium
TATTTCCGTCAGAAAGATCGTTTACGAAGGCTACAGTAACAGGTCCGTTACAGTTATCTGCTTCGTCCAATACAACTTCGATGTTTGGAGCCGGCAGGTCTTCGATACATTCAATGTTGATCGCTACAGGATTTGAAGCTGTAGGGTCGGTTGTGTCTACTATTTCAAATATCTGATCAATGGTAATGTATTTGCCACAGTCATCAGTTACTGTATAAGTTCTTGTAATAATAATTGGACAAGTCCCAGATGGAGCATTGTCAATACTACTTACAGTTAGAGTCCCATTTAAGGGTTGATTGTCTATGATTACGATACTTCCTTCTAATAATTCTAATCCGGCGAGTGTATTAACAGGACTTGGTAAATCGGAAGCGCTACAGCCTTCGATAGTCTGTAAAGTTAAGGATCCAATGATGCTTGGTATGTCATTAGGAAGCTCTGTTAAAGTAATGATTTCACTAGTTTTACTACAGTTTGTAAGAGAGGTGTTGTCGGTCGCTGTTATGGTGTAATTACCAGCGCTTAAATTGGAGAAAGATCCCGTTGTATTTGTTTGCCCTCCAGGGTTTAATGTGTAGGTTATTGGGGTGGTTCCCCCGGTAGTTGTTAAAGCAATGCTCCCTGTTGTGTTACAGCTAGGATTTATAATGTTAGGAGTTTCAAAAGTTATATTTATAACGGTAACAGTAAAGGAATGTGATTTCGTAATTACAGAACCGCTAGGACCTGTGTATGTTGCGATATAATTAACAATTGTTGATCCCACAGGAAAAAAATCTCCTGGGGTATGTGATCCTGTAAAAGTAAAATCAACCCCTGCAGAACAATTGCTTGAACTCAGTAGATTTCCATTTACTTGTATGGTATCGGCTTGGTTACTATTGGAAGGCTTACCTCCAGTATATACAAAAGTATAAACAATTCTGTATATACCATCACTTGGTAATTGAGGGTCTACAGAAATGGTATGTGTTCCTACACCTAATATATCTATGTCAGTAGAAACTGCGGGAATTGGGCCTGTGTTGTTATTTTCGTCAATCCAGGAAATGAGCAGGTCGTAATTACCATCTGCATAGGTAACATCAATTGCTACATTGTTTCCTTGTTGCATATATAAACTAGGAGTAGTGATTTGAGTATTGTTATTGTCTGGATGGTTCCCTGAAAAAAGTTTTACATAGCCTCCGTCAGTTCCTACTCTTGAAAGGTAGTGGAAATTCCAACATCCTTGTGAAAGTTCATTTTCGGGCCTTTCAAACAGCATTTCAAAAGAAAAATTTCCGTCTCCTCCAGAACAGGTTTGTGAAGCTGTAGGAGGGCTCCATAAAACATCTGCTCCGATTTCGGGAGCAAAAACATCTGCACAGACAGTAATGTCTGCCGTTGGGTTTGTAATTATGATACAGTCATTTACATTTTGCCCCACTAAAAGAGAAGTGCAAAAAGTTAATAGTATCGATGTTAGTAAGTTTCTTAAAAAGTAGTTTTTCTTCATAATTTTTGGAACTTAAAATTAGACATAGGTATTCTTGTTTGATTTGGACAAGTCAAAATCAAATAGTTCATATTTTTACTATTTTGGGAATAAGATATAATCGAATGCTATTCAGTGGGTTTCGAATAACAACGAGTCCTCTACGTACTTATTAGGAACGCTGGAGAGTTCATAGTTCACTTCTGAAATAATAGGATCGAATGCCAATTTTTGGAGGCATTAAATACAGGGGTATTAATTTTACAGGAATAAAGTATTAATTTTTTGTTTTTTTATGAGGGGGAAAACAGGGTTTATTTATTCGGATGAATTAATAGGGACGCTTTAGAACCAAATTTTTATAATATACGTAGTTGTTTTTGTATTTCGTAATAGGTGTGAGGAAGTGTTACGAAATGAATAATTAGTTTTGTTTAGTAAAGTTAATTGACATTTATGAAATAAGCAACTTTAATTAATGATTCGTAATAGAAAATTAATAAATGGTGTTATTTGTTACGTTATTCATTGTGGATGTCTGCTATATTAACTGTGGGTTTCACGATAATCAGTGATTTATAGTGTCTGTAATGTTTCTTGTTAGGGACTGTTTTTTTTGTAAAAAAAAACAGACAGTCGTAATACTTAATTGTCAATTGTCGTCCCCACAACATAGTTATATAAAGCATTTTTACGACTGCTGTTTCTTAATTTTATATTTTTTAAGATGTTTCTTAATTTAATTAACATCGGTTCATGTAATATATAGTTGTAATTATGAAAAATATGTTTTTCTTGTACATATAATCATCTATTTAATAATTTATGATTGGTGATCCAGTCTTGGTTCACTCAATGATTAGGGGAGAAAGATGACCTTACCCCTAAGATTTATTACTTAAACAATGGGTAATTTTCATGATTTTATAGTTATTTAGTTATTATTTAATTTTCAAATAAACGTATTCTTACTACCTTCTATTGGGAGTAGTAGGTGTTATTGTGATTGTAAATAGTTTTAATGGGGTAACTATATTAATCTTGCGTATTAAATATACGGGTTACGTATTTTAAATACAGGTATTCAAATGGTATAAATAAAGGACTCTTTTTTAACTGAGATGTATACATACAAATAGTTAAAACACAAGTTTGGGGACTTGTAAAGATGAAGGATTGTTTTCTAGGGGAATTCAATTACAGTCCAAATTTAAGATAGTTTTATGGATTAAATGATACAAATATGCGGATTAACCTTTTTTGTCTATAAACGGGTAGTATTTCTTTATAAATAGTAAAATTGACTTGATGTGTTGTGTCTTAGTTGATTAAGGTGTTTGTTGTTTGGGAGAGTTTCTTTAAGTATTTTAAGGGATATCTATAGTTTATAAAGGAGAAGAGGAAACATTCGCCTAAGAAGGTTGCTTTTTAGGTTGATTTGATTAATTTAGCTGTTCAAGTGAAATATCGCTATTTATGAAAGGAATTCTCTTAGCCGGTGGGCATGGAACACGTTTGTATCCTGTAACAAAAGGAACGTCAAAACAGTTGTTGGCCATTTATGATAAGCCTATGATTTACTATCCATTATCGGTCTTAATGCAAGCGGGGATATCTGAGGTGTTGATTATTTCTACGCCTAATGATTTGGGTAATTTTAAACATTTGTTTGGGGATGGCTCCGATTTAGGAATGCAGTTTTCTTATGTAGAACAACCCTCTCCCGATGGTTTAGCTCAGGCTTTTATATTAGGAGAAGAATTTATAGGCGAAGAGGATGTTTGTTTAGTACTGGGGGATAATATTTTCCACGGTGAAGGCTTGACGGACTTAATAGACAATGCCGTTTCAAATGTTAAAAATCATCAAAAAGCCAGTGTTTTTGGTTATTACGTAAGTGCTCCTAGCCGCTATGGTGTGGCCGCATTTGATGCGAATAATACGGTCATTAGTATCGAAGAGAAACCCTCAGAACCAAAGAGTAATTATGCGGTTGTAGGATTGTATTTTTACCCAAATTCTGTAATTAAAGTGGCAAAGAGTATCAGTCCTAGTGAACGGGGTGAGTTGGAGATTACATCGGTTAATCAATATTATTTAGCACAAGGAGCCTTACAACTTGAGATTATGGGACGTGGATACGCATGGCTAGATACCGGGACGCACGATTCTTTACTTGAGGCCTCTAATTTTGTCCAAACTATAGAAAAAAGACAAGGCTTGAAAATTGCATGTATAGAAGAAATTGCTTTTGAAAAAGGCTGGATTGATGCCCAACAGCTCCTTGTGATAGCCGCTCCTATGAAATCAACTTCCTATGGGCAGTATTTACTGAAATTAGCCGCTGGGAAATAGTATGAAATACACACTACTCACTATAAAAAATGAAATTTAAAAAAACAAACATATCAAATTTGATTATTTGCGAACCGACGGTATTTGGAGATTCTCGTGGTTATTTTATGGAGTCATTTAAACAAGACGATTTCAGTGCCTTTTTTGGGCATGCTATAAATTTCATACAGGATAATGAGTCCATGTCTTCTTATGGCGTTTTACGTGGCATGCATTATCAAAGAGGTATGGATGCTCAGTCTAAATTGGTCCGAGTAGTGCAAGGGAAGGTGTTAGATGTAGTGGTGGATCTACGAAAAGACAGTCCGACATTTCAGGAAGTGTTTCGGATAGAATTGTCAGCTACAAATAAAAAACAATTGTTTGTCCCTAAAGGATGTGCTCACGGATATGTGGTATTGAGTGATACCGCAATTTTCCAATACAAAGTAGATGCCCCATATAAACCCTCCAGTGAATGTGGTTTTTTATACAATGATAAAACACTTCATATAGATTGGGAAGTGCCTCCTTCGGAGATTATTACTTCTGAAAAAGATAAGAAGGCCTCTGATTTTAAGAATGCACCTGTTTTTTTAAATTCAAGCAACTTGTATGTATAATATTTTAGTTACTGGTGCGGGTGGCCAATTAGGGAAATGTATTCTTGATTGTAAAAAGACGCACAAAAAATATAATTTTCATTTTGCAACACGCATAGAATTAGATATCTGTAATTTTGAGGCAGTTTCTGATTATTGCCAAGCGAATGATATCCATGTGATTATAAATTGCGCAGCTTATACAAATGTAGATGCTGCAGAATCAGATATAGAGAATGCATTTAGAATCAATAAATACGGAGCTGAAAATATTGCTATTGTAGCAAAACAACAAGCATGTTCGCTTCTTCATATATCTACCGATTATGTGTTTGATGGAAATGGAAAGGTTCCCTATAATGAAGAAGACGCGACCAATCCGGTTACTGTTTATGGAAAAAGTAAATTAGCAGGGGAATTGGCAATTAAAAAGATAAACCCTGCAAATACGGTCATTATTAGAACTTCGTGGTTGTATTCACAGTATGCACCTAATTTTTTAAAAACAATGTTGCGCTTAGGTAAAGAAAAGACAGAAATATCCGTTGTAGATGATCAAAAAGGTTGCCCTACCTTTGCAATAGATTTGGCAAATGTATTGTTGAAAATGATTCCGGAAATAAAATGTGAGCAGGTGAAAACATACCACTTCTCCAATGAAAATACTACAAGTTGGTATTTGTTTGCTCAGCGAATTATAAATACAATCTATAGGGATGTAAAGGTAGTTCCTATTCCTACGAGTGCTTTTATTACGAAGGCTAAAAGACCTGAATTTAGTGTGTTAGATTGTACACGGATAAAAAATGACTTTGGGCTTACAATTAGAGTGTGGGAAAAAGCGTTAGAGGAGTGTCTTAGCGTTGTTGTCAGCAGTAAAAAGTAAAGAAAAGCTACTTTTAAAAGTGTAATTTCACCCCGCCAAGAGGCTATATTCTATGGTAATATTCACCCCGTAAAAGGTTGCCGATAGGATCGAAGTATTCAATAGATGGACAAGATAGAAATAAATAAGAGATGAAAGCAATTTTAGTGACAGGAGGCGCCGGTTTTATAGGCGCTAATTTTATTGAATTTATAATAGATGAATATCCGGAATACCAGGTGGTAAATCTAGATAAATTGACTTATGCCGGAGATTTGATGCATTTAAAAAAAGTGCAAAATCATATGAATTATACTTTTATTCAGGGTGATATTTGTGATAGAGCATTGATAGAAATGCTTTTTACGACCTATGATATACGTGGAGTATTTCATTTAGCGGCAGAATCTCATGTAGATAATTCCATCAGCAGTCCAGAAGTTTTTATAGAAACAAATATCAAGGGGACATTTACCTTATTAGATGTAGCCTATAAATACTGGATGGAAAAGCCTAATCAATATAGAAATGGCTATGAAAATTGTCGTTTTTTACAAGTTTCTACAGACGAAGTTTATGGTAGTTTAGGGAAAACAGGTTTGTTTACAGAGGAAACTTCCTATGCGCCAAATTCTCCATATAGTGCCTCAAAGGCAAGTGGAGATATGTTAGTGCGTAGCTACTATCACACTTATGGAATGAATACCATTATTACCAATTGTTCTAATAATTATGGACCTAAACAGCATGCGGAAAAATTAATTCCAACCATCATACGTAAAATACTAGCAAACGAACAAATTCCCGTGTATGGAGATGGGAAAAATGTAAGAGACTGGCTGTATGTAAAAGATCATTGTGTAGGTTTAATGTTGGCCTTTGAAAAAGGGATTGCAGGTGAAGTGTATAATATTGGAGGTAAAAATGAAATGACGAACATCCAAATTGTCACTTTAATTTGTGCTCGAATGGATATTTTGTTGTCAAAAGATAGTGGGACTTGTGAGAAGCTGATTAACTTTGTAGAAGATAGAGCAGGGCATGACTATAGGTATGCCATAGATGCTTCTAAAATAGAAGGCCACTTAGGCTGGGAAGCAAAAGAGAATTTTAAAACGGGAATACAGAAAACCATTGCATGGTATTTGAATAAATAAGTATGAATAAAAAAAACTTTGCCTTATTAGGAGCTGCAGGATATATTGCACCACGTCATTTAAAAGCAATTAAGGAAACAGGAAATACGCTTATAGCTGCGTTAGATAAAAATGATAGCGTAGGGATTTTGGATAGTTATTTCCCGAAAGCACATTTTTTTGTAGAATTTGAACGTTTTGACCGTCATATCGAAAAAATTACGCGCCAAGATAAAGTCTCTTTAGATTATGTGAGTATTTGTACTCCTAATTATTTACACGATTCTCATATTCGTATGGCGTTGAGAAGAGGAGCCAGTGCTATTTGTGAAAAACCATTAGTGCTAAATCCCTGGAATATAGATGCTTTAATTGAAACGGAAAAGGAATCGGAAGGGACTATTAACTCTATTTTACAGTTGCGATTACATCCAAGTATTATCGCCTTAAAAGAAAAAATTGCCAACGGACCCGCCGATAAAGTATACGATGTAGATCTTACCTATTTAACCTCTCGAGGTAATTGGTATCATATTTCATGGAAAGGAGATGCTTCTAAATCTGGAGGGATCGCCACAAATATAGGAGTCCACTTTTATGATATGTTAAGTTGGGTGTTTGGACCGATTAAAAATAATATAGTTCATGAACGTAAAGAAGACCGTGCGGCAGGTTATTTAGAGTTTTCACAAGCACGTGTTCGATGGTTCTTATCTATCAATGAAGATTTATTGCCAAAAGATATTGTCGCTGCGGGACAAAGAACCTATCGTTCGATCACCGTAAATGGCGAGGAAATTGAGTTTAGTGGAGGGTTTACAGACCTACACACACTAAGTTATGAGGCTATTTTAAAAGGAGAAGGCTTTGGTTTAGATGCTTCTAGAACCTCCATAGAGATAGTACATGATATTCGAAATGCGGAAATCACAAATAAAACAGGTGACTTTCATCCATTTTTACGCGCTAAAAATTATAATTTATAGTGCGATAACATGTTGTAATATATAGTGTTGTTTGTTATATTCTATATATATTGAGATAGAAAAAAAACTTGATTCGAATAAATATTTGGGTAGTTTTATGTATGTTTACCACCTGAAAGTTAAAATCGATTTACTTAAAATCGAATCTATAGTTTTATAGAAGCTAATAAGATGTTTAGAAAGACATCCTTGTAAAAAAAAAATTGAAAAAAAGTACGACTAGTTGGTTTGCAATATATACTGCTCCCCGCGCTGAAAAAAAAGTTTTTCAACGTTTAGAGTCGGTGGGGTATATTGTATATTTACCTTTATTAAGTACTGTAAAACAATGGAGTGATCGTAAGAAAAAGGTTGAAATACCGTTAATCTCTTCCTATGTTTTTGTTAAAATAGAACTTCTAGGACTTTCAAAGTTGAGAGGGGTTCCAGGAGTTGTTGGCGTGTTAAAATATTTAGGCAAGCCTGCCGCCGTAAAAGAGGTAGAAATTAATAATTTAAAAATATTAGTTAGGGAGCAGCAACATGTAAAAGTACTCACAGATATTCAGATTCCGAAAGGAACTCCAATTCAAGTAATAAATGGACAAATGAAGGGAGTTATTGGAGAGCTGGTACATTATAAAGGAAAGGTAAAAGTGATTGTCCGAGTGGAAGCTTGTGCTACGCTTGTGGAAGTGGAAGTTCCATTGTCCTTTGTAGAAAAGATATAGATACTTTTTTAAGTGTAGATAAAATAAAACTATTGAGTTGATATTCAGTAGTTTTTTGTAATTTATAATAGTTATAATAATTGTGCAGCGCATAGGGATATGTGACTGACCGTGGCGAAGCTGTGAAATATGAATGAATTTTTAAAAAAATGTAACATTGCCGTTATCGGATTGGGCTATGTAGGCCTGCCGTTAGCTAGATTGTTTGCAACTAAATATCCTGTTGTTGGGTTTGATATTGACACAACACGTATTACTGCTCTAATTAATGGAAGTGATAGTACGAATGAAGTGAGTGACTCTTTATTAAAAGGCGTATTAAAAATAGCAAATGTAGACAAAGAGGCGAAAGGGTTGTACTGTTCAAGTACACCTTCTGAAATCTCTAATTGTAATGTTTTTATCATTACAGTACCTACTCCCGTTGATCAAAATAATAGAGTAGTACTGACCCCTTTGGTAAAAGCAAGTGAAACTGTAGGGAATGTTTTGAAAAAAGGAGATCTTGTAATTTATGAATCTACCGTTTATCCGGGGGTTACAGAAGATGAATGTGTGCCTGTTTTAGAAAGGGTATCTGGACTCATTTTTAATAAAGATTTTTTTGTAGGTTATTCTCCAGAACGCATAAATCCAGGAGATAAAGTACATAGCATTGAACATATTTTAAAAGTAACTTCTGGCTCTACTCCAGAAATAGCGACTCAAGTAGATGACCTCTATAAAACGATTATTACTGCGGGTACACACAAAGCACCCAGTATAAAAGTAGCAGAAGCATCCAAAGTAATAGAAAATTCACAACGTGATATTAATATCGCTTTTATGAATGAGTTGGCTAAGATTTTCGGCTTGATGAATATTGATACCCAAGCAGTTTTAGAGGCTGCAGCAACCAAATGGAATTTTTTACCATTTACACCAGGGCTAGTTGGAGGGCATTGTATAGGAGTAGACCCCTATTATTTGGCGCAAAAAGCACAGGAGTTAGGATATAATCCAGGAATTATTTTGGCGGGTAGAAGAATGAATGATTCTATGGGAGCTTATGTAGCTTCTGATGTTGTTAAAATGATGCTAACAGAAGATGTTCCTGTGAAAAACGCGAAGGTTTTAGTCTTAGGAATTACTTTTAAAGAAAACTGTCCTGATATTAGAAATACAAAAGTAGTAGATGTTATTAGGAGCCTTCAGGAATATGGAATGCAAGTAGATGTGTATGATCCTTGGGCAAATACAAATGATGTATTAAATGAATATCAATTAGAAATTAGCAATACGTTATTATCAAAAAAATATGACACCATCATATTAACGGTAGCGCACAGTTCTTTTTTAATGCTAAATTTTGATGATTTATTATCAGAATGTGGTGTAGTATATGATGTAAAAGGTGTTCTTAAATCTAACAGGGTTAAAGCAAGTTTATAAATGAAAGTAGTTATTGTTGGTTCAGGTTATGTAGGGTTAGTATCTGGTGCCTGTTTTGCAGAAATGGGAAACACAGTTACATGTGTGGATATTGATACTCATAAAATTGAAAATTTAAATAAAGGTGTTATTCCTATATATGAACCGGGTCTAGAGCCAATGGTTTTAAAAAATATAGAGAGGGAAAGTTTGTTTTTCTCCACGGATTTAGCAAATACTATTCAACAAGCAGTGATCGTTTTTATTGCTGTTGGAACACCCATGGGTGATGACGGCGCTGCAGATTTAAAGTATGTATTGTCTGTAGCCAAAGAAATAGGGAAATCTATCAATCACTATGTAGTTGTAGTTAATAAATCTACGGTACCTGTAGGAACAGCAGCTAAAGTAAAAGCAACGATTCAGAAAGAGCTAGACCTGCGTAACGTTGCTGTTGATTTTGATGTGGTTTCTAATCCTGAATTTTTAAAGGAAGGGGCGGCAATCAATGATTTTATGAAGCCAGATCGTGTGATCATCGGTGCGGAGACTGAAAAAGCAATCGCCAAGATGAAGGAGTTATACATTCCTTTTTGTATGTCTCGTGAGCGATTTATTACCATGGATGTGCGTTCTGCTGAAATGACAAAATATGCCGCCAATGCAATGTTAGCTACTAAAATTTCATTTATGAATGAAATTGCTAATATCTGTGAACGTGTAGGAGCAGATGCAAACCAAGTACGTATAGGAATTGGTTCAGATACACGTATTGGGTATAGTTTTATCTATCCAGGATGTGGTTATGGAGGTTCTTGTTTTCCTAAAGATGTAAAAGCATTAAAGAAAATGGCCCAAGAACATGAGTATGATGCAAAATTAATCACTGCAGTGGAGGCCGTTAATAATGCTCAAAAACTAGTAATCGCTGAAAAAATCATCAAAAAATATGGAGATGATCTAACAGGGAAAACTTTTGGGGTTTGGGGATTGGCTTTCAAACCAGGGACGGATGATATGCGAGAAGCACCTGCTATCTATATCATCAAAGAATTGGTCAGTAGAGGAGCTAAGATAATAGCCTACGATCCAAAAGCAATAGACGAAGCAAAAGATTTCTACTTAAAAGGGATACAAAATATTACCTATGTAACTTCTAAATACCAAGCTTTAGATAATGCCGATGCGATGATTTTACTCACAGAATGGAAGGAATTTAGATCTCCAGATTTTGGAGAAATGGCCAAATTATTAAAAGAACCTGTTATTTTTGATGGTAGAAATCAATACATAGCCTACAATATAGAAGAAAAAGGGTTTGATTATCATAGGATAGGGAAGTAATTCCCCTAGCCCCCGAAGGGGGAACTGATTACTGAGTGTCATCCTCGAGGACGGAGGGGATTCAGCGTCAAAAAAAACTGGGTAAGAGTGATTTTTTTCAGACAAATGTGCGCTCATATGAGTGCTGCTAATAACCAATATTCATAGCTCCCACGTGAGGGGCTCCTGACAACAGACAACTATCATGAAAACAATCAACATTATATTAAGCGGTGGCTCAGGAACAAGACTCTGGCCTTTATCAAGACACAGTAAGCCGAAACAGTTCTTACCAATATTTGGTGGAAAATCATTGTTTCAGCATACTTTAGAAAGAAATAAGGATTTGGTAGATGAGTTTATGATCATCACCAATAAAAATCAATATGTTCAGGCACTCGCCCAAGCAACTGGTTTAAAGATAGACTTAGACTATAAAATAATTGAGCCTATAGGAAGGAATACCGCACCGGCCATTGCCTTGGCAGCCTTGTCAGTAGCAACTGGGGATGTGTTATTTGTCACGCCTTCAGATCATATGATCAGTGATGCTCATAAATATAAAGTGTGTTTGGAAAAAGCAGTTGATTTGGCGAAAAAAGACAAATTAGTAACCTTTGGAATCCGTCCTACTAGACCTGATACGGGTTTTGGTTATATAGAATTTGATGGAGAAGAGGTTCTTCAATTCAGGGAGAAACCAGATTTAGAAACAGCAATATCCTTTTTGGAACAAGGGAATTTCTGCTGGAACAGTGGTATGTTTTGTTTTAAAGCGGGTACATTTTTAGAGGCCTTAAAAGAAGCAGATGAAACCATGTATAGCACTTGTGTGGCTGCTTATAAAACAATGCAAGATGGGCATATTGATTTAGAAGCCATGAAAGCCATTCCTTCGCAAAGCATTGATTATGCAGTGATGGAAAAGTCGAATATTGTAAAAACCGTAGCCTCGGATTTTGACTGGTCTGATTTAGGCTCTTTTGATGCTATTATTGAGTTTCAACAGCAAGGAGGAACCGTGGATAATTTGACAACCATAGAAGGGACGAATAATAAACATGCTTATTCTTTCGGAGATCAAAAAGTATTTGCGGATAATATAAATAACCAAATTTGGGTTACAACATCAGATGCGTCTGTGGTATTGCCTTATGGTGAAAGTGGAGATATTAAAGGTATTTATACTAAAGTAAAGAAATATAGTCCAGAATTATTGGAATAAATTTTCTTGTTGCCAAAGGCCAATATAAAAAATAAAGTGTATCTCAAAAACTTGATCTACTGAGTATAGGTATTCTAGAATTACACGAAAAAATTACTAACAAAGGTCCCTGAGCGAAGCCGAAGGGACGGCTATTATTGAAAATGAAAAAACTAATTACATTACTACTACTATTTGTGCTACTTGCGAATACCGCAACAATCAAAGCCCAAATAAGTACATCTCAGGTACAATCCCTGAACGTAGATGCCATGTCTGATGCCGATATTGCTAAATACTGGGATCAAGCCAAGAGTCAAGGCTATAGTCTAGAGGAGTTATCCATTGCGGCCAGAGCAAAAGGAGTATCAGCCATGCAAATTTCCAAATTGAAACAACGTATTAGAGAACTTGGACTGAAAACGACCAACCAAGAAAATTCGTTTGAAGAAAAGGACTCAATAGTCGATTTTTCATACGATGTGCCTTTTGGACTGACGGGCATAGAAAGTGACAATAAGAAGCCCAAAAACGAATTGTTCGGTTTTGATTTTTTTAGCAATCCTAAAATATCATTTACGCCCAATATTAATATGGCAACTCCGGAAAATTACCAACTAGGTCCGGGAGATGAATTGTTAATTGATGTATGGGGAGCCGCAGAAAACACCTATGAGAAAATAGTGAATAAACAGGGAGCTATCCGAATAGAAAACATTGGATTGATTCATGTGAATGGAATGAGTATAAAAAATGCAACAGCTAAAATAAATAGCTATTTAAAACGAATTTATTCGGGTATTGGAGCAACTAAAAACAGCTATAATAAGGTGCATACTTCCATCATTTTAAAGAACATAAGAACAGTGCAAGTGAATATAATTGGAGAGGTAAAAGCTCCAGGTACATATTCCTTAAATGCATTGTCTACAGTTCTAAATGCCTTGTATGCAGCAGGTGGTCCTACAGAAAATGGGACCTTTAGAAATGTGAAATTAATTCGAGGAGGACAGCCGTTGAGTAGTTTTGATATCTACGATTTTTTAATTACGGGTACCGAGAAAGGAAATATACAGTTAAGGGATCAAGACGTAATTATTATAGGTCCTTATCTTAATCTAGTAACGATTGAAGGAGAGGTAAAACGACCTGGGATTTACGAATTAAAAGAAGGGGAAACCATGCAAGATTTATTGAAGTATTGTAGTGGTTTTAAACCAAATGCCTATACGAATCTCTTGACCATAGAACGTGTAAATGGACGGCAAAAAGAAGTAAAGGAACTCGCTATTAATCAACATAATAGTTTTTTGATAAAAGGGGGAGATAAAGTAGTAGTAGAGACAATTATAGATAAGTTTTCTAATAGAGTGAGTATTGGTGGCGCCGTATATCGTCCAGGTAATTATGAATATCAAAAAGGCTTGGATATTTTAACTTTGATAAATAAAGCTGACGGGATTAAGAAAGAAGCTTATTTAAGCAGAGGGATTATTATCCGAACACATGACGAAGCGACCAAGGAGACCATTGCGTTTTCTGTTACAGATATTTTAAAAAAGAAGTCTAGTATCGTTTTGATGCCAGAGGATAGTATCCATGTATATGATAAAATAGCACTGCGAGAACGACAATATGTAACCATTAACGGTGCGGTAAATAATCCTACGACAATAGATTTTATGGAGGGGATTAAAATAGAAGACTTGATAGCCATGGCCGCTGGTTTTACAGATGGTGCAGATGCCAATACTATTGATATCTCAAGACGATTAAAAGACGGGAGTTTTGAAACGATTAGTCAGAATTTTAAGGTGAAAGTTCAAGGGGATTTAAGCATGTCCATGTCTTCTTCCTTTGTGTTAAAACCATTCGATATTGTTTCGGTTCGTTATTTAAAAGGATATTCCATTCAGAAAAAAGTGCAAGTATTAGGAGAAGTGAATTTTCCTGGAGATTATGCTATAACCAATAAAAATGAACGTATTTCAGACCTCATTAGACGTGCTGGAGATTTATCACCTTATGCTTATTTAAAAGGGGCGACGCTTATCCGAAAAAAGCAAGGGGTCGGAGACTTACAACAATTAAAATTTATTCAGCAAATAAGTAAAAAAGATACTTTATTGGATGATATAAAAGAAGTAAAAGAATTTAAGATAGGAATAGATCTTGAAACGATATTAAAGCATAAAGGGGAATATTTGGATGCTGACTTGGTTTTGAACGAAGGAGATGTCTTAATGATTCCTTCGGTCAAGCAAACCATAGAGGTGCAAGGAGAAGTACTGTCTCCTTCACTCGTTCTTTTTGAAGAAAATAGAGGAGTAAAACACTATATAGAAAGTTCTGGAGGATTTTCGGGAAGAGCAAGACGTAATAAAATATATGTAGTATATGCGAATGGAGATATAAAAACAGTATCTAACTTTTTGTTTTTCAGGCATTATCCTAAATTAGAACCAGGAGCTACTATTCTAGTGCCTTCGAGAAAGCCGAGAGGAGAAGGAATGTCAGTACAAGCAATTTTAGGGATTACGACTAGTTTGGCAACCTTGGGGATTTTGATAAATACGTTGACAAAATAATTTGGTTTTGAGATTGAAAGTATTAGCAAGCAATGTTAAATACGAAATAGTAAGAAGGTGTTTCTTGAAAATAATCAAAGAAACGTTCTTTACAATATAAGCATTAAAAGATGAAAATATTAGTTACCGGAGCCGCTGGCTTTATTGGCTTTCATTTAGCCGAGGCTTTATTAAGACAAGGGGAAGAGGTTGTAGGCATTGATAATATTAATGATTACTATGATGTAAACCTTAAATATGATCGTTTGGCAGAGAGTGGAATTCGTAAGGAACAGATTTCTGACAAAGGTTGTTTATTAAAAAGCCATAAATATGAGAAATATCGATTTGGGAAAATTGATATTACAGACCTTCCGAAGTTAGAGCAATTATTCAAGAAAGAAAACTTTACTCATGTGGTGAATTTGGCAGCCCAAGCGGGAGTGCGTTATTCTATTGAAAATCCACATGCTTATGTGCAGTCAAATTTAGTAGGCTATGTCAATTTATTGGAGTGTTGTAGGCATCATAAAATAGCACATTTTGTATACGCTTCCAGTTCTTCTGTTTATGGTGCGAATTCGAAAATTCCTTTCAGTGAAGATGATAAGGTAGAGCAACCAGTAAGCTTGTACGCTGCCACTAAAAAATCAAATGAATTAATGGCTTATACCTACTCTCATTTGTATAATTTACAGACTACAGGACTTCGATTTTTTACTGTTTATGGTCCTTGGGGAAGACCAGATATGGCTCCTATGCTTTTTGCGAATGCGATATCTAATGGAGCACCAATAAAGGTTTTTAATAATGGTGATATGCAACGAGATTTTACTTATATCGATGATATTGTAGAAGGGATTGTTCGTTGTATTAACTTAAAAACAATGAAGTTTCCAAAAGTGGAAATATTTAATATTGGGAATTCTAAGCCTGAGAATCTAATGGCTTTTATTGCTATTATAGAGGGGTGCCTAGGAAAAAAAGCAATCAAGAATTATATGCCCATGCAGGATGGAGATGTAAAAGTAACCTATGCGGATACTCGTAAATTGAATGAGGCTATTAGGTATCAACCTAAATATAGTTTAGAGAAAGGAGTTACCAAATTTATTAATTGGTTTAAACTATATGGAAATGGAAACCATTAGTTAAGACTTTTAGGAACTTGTAAACTAATTTAATTAGTGGAAGTAAATTGTCAAACCAATAAAACGAATATATAATCAGCCACATCAATATAAATGGATAAAAACATTGAAAATACAATGATAGCTAACCGCGATATAGACTTATTAGGACTCGCCAAAACTCTTTGGGGAGGTCGACGTACCATTCTAACATTCACTATTATATTTACATGTATAGGACTGTTCATAGCGTTGTTTTCTCCTAGAGAGTTTACCTCAAAAACGATTATGGTACCACAAGCGACAAGTTCTAAAGTAGGGGGCAATTTAGGTGGCTTAGCGGCTATGGCAGGAATTAGTCTAGGTGGAGCTTCTGGGGGAGAGGTGATTCCTCCAAGTTTGTATCCTAAAATCATCAATAGTATTCCTTTTAAAATGGAACTTCTACAAACCAAATTATCTATTGAAGGAATTGATCACGCTGTGACTTACCAAGAATATTATGAAAATCATCATAGTCTGGGAGTGTTAGGAGGAATTAAAAAATATACGATAGGCTTACCTGGATTGTTGCTTAGCGCAATCAAAGGAACTAATACGGAGGTCAAATCTACACCTGTTGTTAATGATGGTATCATAAGAATTCCGTTAGCGACAGAAGGTTTATTTAACCAATTAAGAACTCAGGTTTATTTGAATTATAATGATAAAGACGGCTATATTGATCTTTCGGTTTCTATGCCACAAGCTTTGCCTGCAGCACAGATGACACTAAAAGCACAGGCTTTATTACAAACCGCAATTATTAAATTTAAAATAGAAAAGGCTGAAGATCAATTGTATTTTATTGAAGAACGTTTTTCTGAAGTAGAAAAAGTTTTTAAACAAAAACAAGGTGCTTTGGCTTATTTTAAAGATAGAAACTTGAATTTGATAACTTCACGTTCACAGTCTCGTTTGTTTAAATTACAAGTTGAATATGATCTAGCTTTTGGAGTTTATTCAGAACTAACAAAGCAAGTCGAGGCTCAGAAAATACAAGTGAAAGAAGATACGCCGGTTTTTACGATTTTAGAACCAGTGTCTGTACCCAATATACCCTCTAAGCCTGATAAGCTTATGATTATTCTATTATGGTTAATTATAGGAACTGGTTTCGGGGTGATCTCCTTTTTTATTAAAGTTGTTTTTGAGGAATTAAAAAAGAAATAAATAAAATGAGATTGATTGTATTAAATATAGAAGCGTGGGAAGTATAGGGAGAGGAATTGTTTTATCATATGTAAATATATTATTAGGAATTATTTCCGGAATATTTTTAACTCCATTTATGATACAAGCAATGGGGAAGTCAGAATATGGCTTGTATATTTTAATAGGTTCGGTAGTTGGCTATATGTCTGTTTTTGATTTTGGAATAAACAATGCCTTGATTCGGTTTGTATCTAAATACAGAGCAGAGGGAGATACGATTTCAGAACAGAAATTTTTGGGACAAGGAATTTTAGTTTACTTGCTGTTGGCTCTTTTAATTGTTCTAGTTGGCTATGGTTTCTATCTTAATATAGATGCCGTCTTTGGACAGTCACTTACCATAGAGGAACTTTCGAAGGCTAAACAAATGTTTGTGGTATTACTTATAAATATTGCTATAACTGTCCCAGGAGGTGCTTTCGATGGTGTTATTAATGCTTATGAACGATATGAAATACCACGGATATCTAGGTCCTTAAGAATTGTATCTAGAGTTATTTTAATATACTATGTTTTAAAAAATGATGGTGATGCTATATCAGTAGTGTTAATTGATACTGCAATAAATATAATTATTGTTGGATTAAATGCCTTTTATTGTTTTAAGGTATTGAAAATAAAGTTGATCTTTTCTTTTGATAGAATCATCTTTGTGACTATGTTTAGCTATTCTTTTTGGGTTTTTTTAAATACGATAATAGATCAGTTATATTGGAAGATGGGGCAAACATTACTTGGGATCTTCGAAAATACCGCCGAAGTTGCCGTATATGCAGTGGCCGCTACAATTATAGCATACTATATGACTATCTCAGGTAGTTTAGTAGGTATTTTTTTACCGAAGGCTACAAAAATGTTTGTTGAAAAGATTGCTCCAAATGAAATCACCACATTTATGGTTAAAGTTGGCCGTATTCAAAGTTTTATATTAATAGGCGTTTTGGTTGGTTTTGTTTTTTTTGGAAAAAAGTTTATTATCTTATGGGTAGGCTTGGACTTTATGGAGTCTTATTATATTATAATAGTGACTCTTATTGGGCTAACTCCTTATTTGATTCAAAGTATTGGAGGTATTTTATTACAGGCATATGGGAAGTTTTCCATTCGAACATTAATTCTTTTAACGATTGTCATATTCAATTTGTTTCTCGCTATTTTCCTTGTTAAAATATATGCTGGTTTAGGTGTTGCCTATAGCACTGCAATATCCTTTATGATACAGTTTATTGTTTTAAGTTTGTACTATAAAAAAACATTTGGTATCAGTTTAAAGCAATATTACGGAGGACTTATACAAGGATGGGAATACGGGATATTCATTATAATAGGGCTTGGATTTATCTGTAGTGTTTTTAATTTCACAGATGAACTTTGGAGTAGTTTTTTATGGAATAGTATGTTGTTTCTTCTGTTTTATTTAATGTCTATTTATTTTATTGTATTGAAGTCTACAGAAAAAAGTGTTTTACTCAAATACCTTAAATCTAAGATGCATAAATTTTTATAATAGATGTTCTAGTTGAATTTTATAAAAGAACAAGGTGACTGGTATGTACCGTTGGGTATGAACTATGAAGGAGCTTTGATTTTCAGTATGTTGCTAAAAGTACTCCTTCAAATATTAATAACAATAAATAAATTTCATGCATTTACACATAGCTTACTCTAGTGACAATAATTATGTGCCTTTTTTAGGGACATCTATTATTTCTTTACTTGAAAATAATAAAGTATTTAAAAAGATAACACTTCATATTTTATCAAATAAGATAACAGAGGATAGTAAAAATAAATTAGAAGAGATTGTTCAACAGTATAAAAGAGAAGCCATTTTTTATGATTTTTCAGATATAGAGGATAGGTTAAAAGGAATTAAGGTTAAAACTATTGCTATAAGTGCTTATTCGAGATTGTTTCTTACAGATGTATTACCAGAAAGTGTAACTAAAATTATTTATTTAGATTGTGACTCCATTATTCTGGGCTCCTATGAAGAGCTATGGAATAGTCCTATTGATGATTATTATATGATGGGAGTACAGGATGTAATTCCTGATTTTTTTAAAGATAAAATAGGTTTAGATAAAAAGGATCTTTATGTCAATTCAGGAATGCTCTACATGAATATAGAAAAGATGAGAATTAATGATTCGAAAAAGATGATTAGAGCATTTATGGATAGTTTTAGTGGAGAGATCCCTCACCATGATCAAGGAGTTATGAATGGTTTGTTTTCGAAGAATTGCAATATTTTAAAACCGAGATATAACTGTATGACTCCGTTTTTTTTAATGAGTAGTCGAAATTTAAAGTCATTTTATAAGATGGATGATTTTTATTTGGACAATGAGCTCGAAGAGGCTGTTTCAAATCCTGTTTTTATACACTTTACAGAATCATATTTAACCAGACCATGGGTGAAAGGTTCGAAACATCCTTTTGTGAAGGAGTTTTTAAGGTATAAATCAATGACGCCATGGAGTGATATGCCTTTAAAAGATGATACAAGAACTTTTAGTTTAAAAATGGTAGCCTTTCTATTTAAGATATTACCTTTCTCCATTTTTATGTTATTTTTAAAATTAATGAAGGCTAATTAAATTTTAGGATGCAAAAAAAGAAGGTTTGTTTTTTTTTAAATACGCTTGCTGTTCCAGGTGGTACGCAAAGAGTTTTGACTACGATAGTAAATCAACTAGTGAATAATTATACGGTCTCTATCATTGTAACAGAATCTTTAGAGACTGTTTTTGATTTAGACGATCGCGTACAGTTAGTTATGATACCTTCCGTAAAAAACAGTTTTTTTTTATGGAAGAGAAGTTTTTTTGTTTATAACTATTTAAAAAAGAAAAGTATCCATTATTTTGTAGTATTAGATGCTAATATTTCATTAATTTATAATTGTTTTGTTCCTAGTAAATGTCAAGCAATCATTTGGGAGCATCTTTCACTAAAAAATAATAGAACAACTTTTTTTTGTAGGTTGTCAAGGTGGATGGCAACAAAATATGTTGATAAGTTTGTGTTTTTAAATGATTTAGAAATTAAATTATGGAGAGATAAATATGCACTTTCTGAAAGGAAAATTGTAAAAATCTACAATCCGTTAAGTTTTAATAATATTCCTAAGGTGGATCCACAGGGATTGTTTTCTAAAAAGAAAATGTTAGCCGTAGGGAATGCCATTCATGTTAAAGGCTTCGATTTGTTATTAGAAAGTTGGAGGATTTTAAATGCCAAAGGCTGGGTGTTGCAAATAGTAGGTTTAACAGAAGAAAGAGCCAAAGACCTCATGGTTTTAATAACCGAGTTTGAGTTGGAGAAATCAGTGGAACTTATCCCACCCGTTAGTAATATAGAGTATTACTATTTGAATGCTTCAATATATTGTTTATCATCTCGATCAGAGGTGCTTCCAATGGTGTTAATTGAAGCGCAGGCATATGGATTACCTGCAGTTTGTTTTCCATGTGGAGGAGGTCCAAAGGAAATATTAAATCAATCTGGAATAATTTGCAATAGTTATAGTGTTAATGAATATGCGATGGCTTTGAGAAGTTTAATTGAATCTAGTGCCGCATTTGTGAAGTTTTCAAATGCAGCTCAAATTTCAAGTAAGGAGTTTGAAATTTCAAAAATAATTAAAGAGTGGGAACGTGTATTTTCATGAAATTATAGAATACTTAATACATTTTAAATGTTATTATTAGAGTTAGTTACAAGGGATTATCTTCAGATTTATTATGCGGTTTTAATTGCTTTTTTTATAGTTGTATTTGTTTTAATAAACACAACACAGAATAAACAAAGAGTTCTTGAAGTTTCTTATGTATTTACTGTTTTATTTTTATTGTTTTCTAGCTTTTTATGGGGGCTTAGACCTGTTCATATTGGAGCAGATACTTTAGGGTATATGTATAAATACGTTGAGTATTGTCAGTATCAAAGCATTGATGAATTGCCTATTGATTTGAGCAGTGACATCTTTTTTATGTTTACTCAATATCTTTTTTCACGCTATTTTTCCTACACTATCTTTTTTTTGTTTATATCCGTTTTTATTCATTTTAGTGTTTATAAAGTCGTAGCTCTATTTGTTAAAAAAGACAAGGTTTATGATATTCAGATTTATTTTATTTTTTTATTTTGCGCATTGTTTAGTTTTCCATCCTTGCATTCGAATATTTTAAGAAATGGATTGGGAGTTAGTTTTTTGCTGATTTCGCTCGGGTATTGGTATAATTCAAGAATATTATATTCGATATTTTTTGGTGTAATGGCGGTGTTTTTTCATAAAACTACGCTCATACCAATTGCAATATTGGTGTTTTTATCGAACGTAAATATAAGAAGGAATATACTGATCGTACTTTATTTTATGAGTGCTTTAATTTCGTTCTTAAAATTAGGTATAAATAACCTCCCTTTTATTCAAAGTACGGAGTACGATAGAGCACGTCTCTATTTAGATGCAACAGTTAATTATTATCGAACAGGATTTCGTGTAGATTTTTTTTTATTTAATACGATGTTTCTTCTCATTTTTCTTTTTTTTAGAGTACGTGATAAGAGATTGAATATTCTATTAAATTATTACCTTATCGCATCCTCTTTATTTTTCTTGTGGTTTCAAATTCCATTTTCAGATAGAATAGGGTTGTATTCTTGGTTAGCTATACCCATCATCTTTTTTTATTCTATGTGTCATAATTTTAATCGGAATAAATCACTTATTGTGGGAGGGGGCGTATTAATGTTTATAGTCGTTAATTCAATTATTGTTTTAAAAAATTAGTAAAAAATGAAAAGAATACTACAAATTGTGGGAGGGATGAATAGAGCAGGTGCAGAGACGATGCTAATGAATTTGTATCGTAATATTGATAGGAATAAATATCAATTTGATTTTGTTTATTTTACCTATGATAAATGTGACTATGATGAGGAAATTAGATCAATGGGAGGTCGAATTTTTACAACTCAACGTTTTAAAGGGGAGGAAGTTTCTGTTTTTAAAAGGGCCATGAGATTGCGAGAGATAATAAATGATAATGCCAGTTTTCACGCCGTACATTCCCATACATTATTTAGTTCTTCTTTCCATTTAGGAGTTGCTAAATTTTGTAATATATCAAAACGTATTGCACATTCTCACAATACAAATGATGTCAATAGTACTACGTTTATAGGGCGTTTATATCAGAAGTTTTCGAGGCTACTAATCCATTGTTTTGCTACTGATTTCATAGCTTGTGGTGAAGCAGCTAGTAAGTACCTCTTTCTCTCTTCTGATTCTGAGAAGGTTCTTTTTCTTCCAAATGCGATAGATCTCGATAAATTTACACTGAAAAAAGAACATAAAATACAGCTAGAACTGGGCTTAGGGTTTCATAAGAAAATGGTACTCCAAATAGGAAGACTTAGTCAGGTGAAAAATTTTGAGTTCACGATTAAACTAGCTTCCTATTTGAAGACTATAGGCAACGATGACTTTCATTTTATTTTTGTAGGTCAAGGTCCAGATTTAGAAAAGTTAAAAAAATTAAGGGAGGATTTAAAAGTGAATGATTTAATTACCTTTTTAGGTGTTAGGGGAGATATCCCTAATTTATTTGCTAATTCTGACATAATGCTTATGCCATCATATCATGAAGGGTTTCCAGTTGTCTTAGTGGAGGCTCAAGCAGCAGGATTGCCTTCTGTAATCTCTACAAATATATCCAGAGAGGTAGATTTAGGAATTAATTTGGTCTCTTTTTGTTCTTTGGAACAAGACTATAAAGAATGGATAATTCAAATGGAAATAGGATTGAATAATAAAAATGAAGATGTTGATTTTCTAAAACAAATTTTAACGAAGAAAGGATTTTCTGTTATAGAAAGTGCTGTGAAATTACAGAAATTATATGCGTAAGGTTAAAGGTTTAATATCTATAGGGATCCCCTTTTATAATGCAGAAAACTTTTTAGATTTTGCAATTTGTTCAGTTTTAAATCAAACGTATACAAATTGGGAGTTGTTTTTGTTAGATGACGGAAGTACAGACAACTCTTTGTCAGTTATAAAAAAATACGAAAAAGACTCGAGAATATCAGTACTGTCAGATGGAGAAAACAAAGGCCTTCCTACACGGTTAAATCAGCTTTCAAATTTATCAAATGGAAAATATTATGCACGAATGGATGCAGATGACGTGATGTTTCCTACACGATTGGAGAAGCAATATTTTTTCCTGGAAAATAACTGTGAAATTGATATTGTTGGGACTGGGGCCATTGTCATTGATGCTAATAATACGATTACTGGACTAAGAAACGTGTTAACTGGACAGGTGAAAATTAAAAGTGTTTATGAGGTTTTAAAAAAGGGGCTGTTTATCCATCCATCTGTGATGGGGAAGAGTTCTTGGTTTAAAAAGAACCCCTATGACATTAAATTAAAAAGGGCTCAGGATTTAGACCTTTGGGCAAGATCTATTGAGGGGAGTAAATTTCATGTTTTAAATGAGCCACTATTGTTCTATCGGGAAGATGCTTTAGTTAGCTTAAATAAGGCATTGAAGGCAAATTTGTATACAATAAAGATTGCCACAAAACATCAGGGTAAATTAAGTAAGGTTCAATTCTTTGAGATCTATTTTAAGAGTTATTCCAAAAGTTTTATTTATTTAGTATGTAATGTTTTGGGTTTGATGAAGCTTTTAGTGAATAGAAGGTCAATTAAATTATCAACGGATGAATCGATTCGGCTAGCTAGTATTTTGTCTAAATCCTTAATTTTTAGATATATATGAGTTGTTTTTTAATTACCATACATTGTGACCTAATTCTAAAAAAATGTTTAAGGTTCGTTGTTCCAACTGATTCTTCTATTTTTAAAAATAAATACAGGGTGATAATTACATCTAAACATGAAATTTTATGGGGGATATAGCGAAACCAAAGCTCATTAGGACTGCTACGGTTGCAACATCATTAGACGTATTATTAAAAGGACAGTTTTTTTATTTTAACAGTAAATTTGATGTAATAGCTGTTTCAGGAAATCAGTCTGTTTTGACTAAAATAGCAAAACGAGAAGGGATTACCACCAGAAGTGTTCCTATGGAACGTTCAATTAGTATCTTAAAAGATTTGAATTCTCTGTGGGCACTTTTTTTGATTTTTAAAAAGGAAAAACCTCTAATAGTACATTCTATTACACCTAAGGCAGGTTTATTAAGTATGATCGCGGCATTTTTTGCACATGTTCCTATTCGTATTCATACCTTTACAGGATTAATATTTCCTACACGTACCGGATTTATGTTTTTTTTATTGAAAAATATGGATAGATTAACTTGTTTATTTGCTACCAAGATAATTCCAGAAGGTCAAGGGGTAAAAAGGGATCTTTTAAGACACAAAGTTACTAAAAAACAACTTAAAGTTGTTGCAAATGGGAATGTCAATGGAATCAGTTCTAAAGAGTTTTCTGGTGCTAATTTTTCGGAAGATTATTTAATAAAATTAAAAAAAGAATTAAAGATACTCGAAACAGATATTGTTTTTTGTTTTGTAGGAAGGATTGTTGGAGATAAGGGAATAAATGAATTAATTGTTGCCTTTATGAAGCTATCAAGCCAGTATGATCATGTCAAGTTATTACTGGTAGGAGATTATGAAAGAAAATTAGACCCCATCACTTCACTAAATGAGCGGGAAATTAATGAAAATTCTCAGATACTATCCGTAGGTTGGCAGGTGGATGTAAGGCCTTATTTAGCCATTTCCGATGTTTTTGTTTTTCCTTCATATCGGGAAGGGTTTCCAAATGTTGTAATGCAAGCAGGTGCAATGGGCTTGCCTTGTATTGTTTCTGATATAAGTGGATGTAACGAAATAATAAAAGAAGGAGTAAACGGAATGATAATACCTCCGAAAAATGAAAAATTGTTATTTATGGCAATGAAGTATGTTCTTGAGAATGAAGAACACGTGAGTAACATGGCTTCAGTTTCACGGAAAATAATTGTTGAAAATTATGAACAACAGTATGTTTGGGAGGAGTTATTGAAGGAATATAATAGATTAATAAATAGCGTATAATTTTATGTATATCAATTTTTTTAAGCGACTAATAGATGTTATTTTATCATTTGTAGGCTTACTAGTCATAAGTCCAATACTTTTGATTGTTACTGTATTTTTGACCTTATCGAATAGAGGAAAACCTTTCTTTTTTCAAATGCGTCCAGGTAAAAAGAATACACTTTTCCGAATTATCAAGTTTAAAACGATGAATGATAAAAAAGGAAAGAATGGTGAATTGTTACCAGACGCTGAGCGCTTAACCAATATCGGTAATTTTATTAGGAAAACATCACTAGATGAATTACCACAGCTAATAAATGTATTAAAAGGAGATATGAGTCTTATAGGCCCACGACCACTTTTACCTGAGTATTTACCCTTGTACTCCTCTGATCAAAGTCGTAGACATCATGTGAAACCTGGGATTACTGGATGGGCACAAGTAAATGGTAGAAATGCTATTTCTTGGGAAGAAAAATTTAAATTAGATGTTTATTATGTAGATAATATTTCATTTCTGTTAGATGTAAAAATCATATTAAAAACTTTTAAAAAAGTATTGGTTTCTGAAGGTGTATCTCAAGAAGGACAGATAACGATGGAAAAGTTTCAAGGAAAAGTATGACATGTATATATGGAGCCAGTGGGCATGGAAAAGTAATAGCTTCGATTCTTACATTGCAAGGTGTTTCGATTGATTATTTTTTGGATGATTATTCTAGATTGGATAACTTATGCGGAATTACCGTTAAATGTTGTGATGATGTTGAAGAATTGAAAAAAAGTGAATTAATTATCGGGATTGGTGACAATGGTATTCGAAAAAAAATCGCACTAGAATTAGAAACTATATTTATCAATGCAATTCATCCAAAGGCAATTTTAGATCCAAGCGTTTTGATAGGGGAAGGGAACATAGTAGGAGCTAATGCTGTCGTTAATATTGATACAATCATAGGGGATCATTGTATTGTTAATACAGGTGCTATTATTGAACATGACTGTACTCTAGATAGTTTTGTGCACATTTCACCAAATGCCACACTTTTAGGCGGTGTTCAGGTGGGAGAAGGGACTCATATAGGTGCGGGAGCAACTATTCTTCCCGAAATAAGAATAGGAAAATGGGTAACCATAGGAGCAGGAGCTGTTGTAATTAAGAATATACCAGATTATGCAGTTGTTGTTGGGAGTCCCGGGAAAATAATAAAATACAATATCAAATAATGAATAATAATAAAATTTGGCTTTCTTCTCCACATATGGGAGGGAATGAAATGAAATATGTACAGGAAGCTTACGCTACTAATTGGATAGCACCGTTGGGACCTAATGTAAATGGTTTTGAGAAAGATCTTCAGAATTATACTGGAGCCAAACATGCGTCTGCATTGAGCTCAGGGACGGCTGCGATTCACTTAGCCTTAATTTTATTAGGGGTAAAATCTGGAGATGAAGTACTTGCTTCTACTTTTACTTTTTCAGCGACTATAAATCCTATTAAATATTTAGGAGCTATTCCTATTCTTATAGATAGTGAAAAAGAGACCTGGAATATGTGTCCAAAGGCTTTAGAAGAAGCAATTATAGATCGTATAGAAAAAGGAAACAAGCCGAAAGCAATTATCTGCGTGTATCTATATGGTATGCCAGCAAAAATAGAAGCGTTAATGGCTGTAGCCAATAAATATCAGATTCCTATGGTTGAAGATGCTGCAGAAGCATTAGGAAGTACCTATAAAGGAAAAGCGATGGGGACCTTTGGTGAATTTGGAGTGCTTTCTTTTAACGGGAACAAAATTATTACTACTTCAGCCGGTGGTGCGTTGATTTCTGATGATAAAGAAATGATTGAAAAATCTCGTTTTTTAGCTACACAAGCCCGAGATGATGCACCTCATTATCAACATTCAGAAGTAGGTTACAACTATAGAATGAGTAATATTCTAGCAGGAATTGGTAGAGGGCAAATGGAAGTGTTGGATGAAAGGGTTGGGCAACGTAGAGCTAATTTTAAATTTTATAAGGAAATATTTGATAAAATTCAAGGGGTTACTTTACTCGAAGAACCTAATTCAGATTATTTTTCTAATTTCTGGTTAACGGCTATATTGGTAGATCCACTAAAAACAAATGGAGTTTCAAGAGAAGATATTCGCCTTGAATTAGAGAAGGAAAATATTGAATGTCGTCCTTTATGGAAACCCATGCATTTACAACCTGTATTTTCAGACTGCCCATATTATGGGACAGGTGTGTCTGAGGAGTTATTTGAAAAAGGGTTGTGTTTGCCGTCGGGATCTAATCTTACCGATGCGGAACGTTTCCGTATAAAATTGGCATTACAGAATGTCTTATAAAATCTTATTTGAGAAGATATGAAAGGGATTTAAAAGGATACTTTATTTTTAGAGTGTTTTTTATCTGAATGCAATGATAGGTGTCATCCTAGCTGTAGAGGCAGTGAAGACTATGTTTTTATTGAAAGGGCCTCCTGAAAAAATGAATTATTCTCAATAGAAATAAGTTATTTAAGGTGATTAATAGAGGGTGAATTAGTATCATAAGTTTACTTGTTTACCCTTCTATTTGTTTTTGAGATTAAACGGTAATAGAACTTTAAAATAGTAAGAAAAGGGATTAAAGGTACTTTGTTTGCTATGATTGAGCTATCTATATTGTTTTGGGTGTTTTACATCTAATTCCTCCCTGAAAACCGTGAATGAACCAAAGGTGTATTAATTTATTGGATTGATTGAAATAGTATACCTTTGGAATGCTAAATGAAAGAAAATTATGATACGTGCTTTTTTACTAAAAAACACTAATGTTTATGTATCCAAATGGTTGATATTTGGAATTGATTTATTTTTACTTATAAACTGTTTACTGTTCTCCTACTTTATACGTTTTAACTTTTCAGTTAATTTCGATGTGAAAGCGATGATTGATACCATCCCTTTTGTGATCGTATTGGGAGGGCTGAGTTTTTTACTAGTAGGCTCTCATAAGGGAGTGATAAGACACACAAGTGAGAAAGATGCAGTCAATGTGTTTCTTGCGGTAAGCCTATTGGCTTGGTTTGAAATTTTATTTGTCGGGTTAAACAGGTATTTTTCTGTTATAGATAGTTTTACGATACCGTTAACTATTATTGCTATTCAGTTTATTTTAAGTGTCTTGGTCTTAATTTCAAGTCGTTTTATTTTTAAAGCAGTCTACCATCATATTACAACAGTAATTGAGTCATCTACGAATGTGATGATTTATGGAGCGGGGGACTCAGGAATTTTAACATGTCAGGCTATAAAGGGAGATAAGAAAAATAATTTCCAAGTGATTGGTTTTATAGATGATGATAAATTAAAACGGAATAAAAAAGTACATGGTATCACTGTTTTTAGACGTAGTAGTGTAAATTTAGATTTTATTATAAAATATGGAATTCATGAAATTATTATTGCCATTCAGACCATGTCTGGAGAACAACTAACAGAAATAGTTGATTATTATTTAGAATTCAATGTGAAAGTTAAAATAGTACCCAATGTTTCTGAATGGTTGCATGGTAGTTTACATTCGGGGCAAATAAAGGAGGTTAGAATTGAAGATTTATTAAATAGAACACCTATAAAATTAGACAACTCTAAGTTAATGGAAGAGTTTGTAGGGAAGACCGTGTTTGTTACAGGAGGTGCTGGTTCTATAGGGAGTGAAATAGTACGTCAGTTGGTGACGTATCATTGTGCACGTATTGTGGTAATCGATCAAGCCGAATCTGTACTGTACGAGCTGGAGCAAGAATTGATTCAGAAGGGTGCGGAAAATGTAATCGCAATAGTAGGAGACGTGAGGGATTATTCAAAAATGAATCTTTTATTTGAAGAATATTTACCTGTGTACGTTTTTCATGCGGCAGCTTATAAACATGTGCCTTTGATGGAACAAAATCCGTATGAGGCTGTAAAAGTGAATGTAGGAGGGACCAAATTAATAGCGGATTTATCTTCTAAATATGGAGTGAGTAAATTTGTGATGGTTTCTACAGATAAGGCAGTAAACCCTAGTAATGTGATGGGAGCAACCAAGCGGATTGCGGAGATTTATGTAGGGAGTTTAAAAAATAAAGATGGGACTAAATTTATCACCACTCGTTTTGGGAATGTATTAGGATCTAATGGTTCTGTAATTCCATTGTTTAGAAAACAAATACTGAATGGCGGTCCACTATCATTAACTCATAAGGAAATCACACGTTATTTCATGACAATTCCAGAAGCTTGCCAGTTGGTGATTGAAGCCGGGGTTATGGGGAGTGGTGGTGAAATTTTTATATTTGATATGGGAGAGTCTGTAAAAATATTTGATTTAGCCAAACGTATGATCTACTTGTCTGGTTTTAGTTACCCTAACGAAATAGATATTGTTATTACAGGCCTACGCCCAGGAGAGAAGTTGTATGAAGAGTTGTTAGCTGAAAAGGAAAACACCTTGCCTACCCATCATGAAAAAATTATGATAGCCAAGGTACATTGTTTTGATCCAGAAAAGAAACAAGAAGAGATCGCGGCCTTATGTGTTTTAGCATTGTCAGCAAATAGCATGACTATCGTGGAGAAAATGAAAGAAATAGTCCCTGAATTTATATCTAATAATTCAGCGTATCAAGTGTTGGATAAAAAACATGGTAAAGGAGAGGGAGAACAACCGAGAATGTCATAAGTATTTTTTTTTCATGGACGTATATATGAGTATTTTAAATCAATAAGAAAAGATATCGTATTGTTTTTTTATGAAATTGCTTCAAGGTATGTGTCGTTTTTTAACAATTGAATCGGCGATATAATGACGCATTGTAATTGTTAGATTAAATTATATTCTTGTATGAAAATCAATAAAGATTTAAGGGGTGTCGAGAATAGTCTTTTTTGAATAAAGACGAACCTTTACTATAACTAAGAATGACCAACAAGGCCCCGTTTAAAACAAGCCTGTTTTTCTCAAGGAAATAAATCCACCTACATTTACCGGACGATATGTACCTGTATCAAACGAACTACCTAGAATAATATCTATGGGTAGTTTTTTTATGCTTGGTAATTTACATTCTATATAGCCAGAGAACTGGGTGAGTTTTGGGTCGTATTCATTGTCAAACCATCCAATGTAGGTAGTATGGCTCAAAATGGCTTTGTATTCTATTGTTTTAATAAGTCCTTTTACTCCGATATTAAAGGCCATAAAACGGTTGTCTTTAAACCCTTCGGTAAAACCATTTGAATCCATTTCCCTTGTTGTAAAATAAGGAGAGCTTATTCCATTTCCAAAATAAGTCCATCCAGACCTGTAAACAGAATTGTTAAAATAATTATCTCTACCACTTTTCTGAACGAGTTCACCTTTCTCATTTTTAAACCCTGTAGTACTTCCGCTCATGTGTTTCGTGTAAGTAAACTCTGTTAATAAGTGTGAAACTACAGCGCTTGTTTCTTTAAAATCTATAAACAGCCCGTAAATACCATCTCTCCAATTAGTGAATTCACGACCAGATCTATCCTCAAATGGGTGGGAATAATAGAAATGGATGTTTTTTGTGATTCCTTTATAGGTTCCTTGTAATAAATACGATCCTATATGATTTCCTAAGGCATTTATTTTTTCATTATCTATGGCGTTTTCTCCACCAGATTTTCCGCTAATAACTCTTAAATAGTCCTTTATATTTCGAGGAGGATTTTCTCCAGTATTTCCCGAACCTGCCCATTGTGCATAATGAGTGAGGCCTGCGGTTAAATGCCATTTCTCGTTTAAGAGTGCCTTAAAAAATAAACTCTTTTTATGCAAACGAGTCTTGTCAATATAGCGTGGGTCATTCATTAAATAATCTCCGTATTGCCCCTTAAATGTCAACCATTTTTTTGCAAACGGAAGTTTAATGTATTCTGTTAGTTGGATGTTATATCCAGGTAAAGAACGTGAATTTCCAGATTCTGCAATGTTTCCATTAGATGAGGAAAGCCCTTCGAAAATGGTGGCATTGTGCTTGACTCCTAGGTCCAATTGTATTTTTTTATAACGAATACTTGTATATAGTTGGTTGATCATTACATCGTTCTCTTTAGTAATGCCTCCCGTAAATTGTGCGCCATAACCAAACTGCCAGTTTTTAGAACTTGTATTTTCAATAGCCTTTTGAATTCCAAAAATGACCATGCCATTATTGGAATTAGGTACGGATCCATGCTTGTTAGAAACCATCCAGAAAGGCAGGGTTTCTTTACTAGAAAAATGGGAGGTGAGTTCTATGGAGTACTCCTGCTTTTTTTGAGCGAAACTATTTAGTGTTATAAGCACTAAAAGTATAGATATGATATTTCTTTTCATGGCGTTTTTTAAAGGAGTAAAAGTACGTTTTTATGTGTGAATATAGTTTTTGTGTGGATTTTGTTTTTGTGGTATTGAGTAATTGTCCGTAGTAAATAGGATCCTCACGAAGGCTGGGCGACCTGTTATCCTTGCGAATACTTGGTGCCAGTGTTAAAAAAAGGAGGCAGGGTGAAGATGTTGTGTCCCATTGCCTTTTTTCTGTATTCAATTGGTCAAAAGAAAAGCTTATTGTTAGGTTCATTTCTCGATGTTGGACCCCGCGTTTTCGAGGGTGACGGGGTGCGGGTGTGATGCGTACTGGGTTAAGGATTCGTATGATAAAGACCTGTGTAGAATCAACCTGAGTATTAATAATAAAGAATATAGTGACAACATTTCCTTAAAATTCATTCAAGTTAATTTCCGTATATTAAAATCATGCAAAAAACAGGCTTTGTATACATAATAGCGAGTAAACGCAATGGGACTTTGTACATAGGAGTTACAAATGATATCAGACGACGTGTACAGGAACATAAAACGAATCTAAATAAATGGTTTACTGAGAAGTATGGATGTAAAACATTGGTTTGGTATGAACGATTTGAGGATATACGAATGGCTATAGCGAGAGAAAAGAAATTGAAAAAATGGCTCCGTAATTGGAAATTAGAATTGATAGAGCAACAGAATCCTGACTGGAAGGATTTGTCGAAGGGATGGTGATGGTTTTTAGTTTGATATGCAGCGATACGGGTTCGTACGCTAAGGATTCGGATGTGATAAATTTTGATACAATAAGTTCATTGTATTTCAGGACCAAGTGTTTTTTTATGGTAATTTACTTTTTACAGCTCTTAGTACCCGCACCACGTGTCCTCCTCACGCATGCGGGGACCCAGCGTTAGAAACTTTCCGATTTAACATTTGAGTGGCTGTTCATTCCAAGTGTCTAACTGCTCCAATTTTCCTGCTTGCGCATGTGGAGATCCAGTAGTTAGTAAGTACGTTGCATTGTGTTTTTTCTGAAGTCAGTCAGTCAAAAAAGGCATACTGTTGCGCGCCTTTCTTACACTGGTCCCCCGCGTTCTCCAGGGTGACGAATGCAGCGATACGGATTCGAACGGCATGAGTACACCGAGTAGTTAGAGGTACAAAAAGAAGTAAAACATAAAGTTCAAACTCCGCTATTAATCCACAACATTCCTTAGCTGGAAATACGCTTCATCAATGATTACTGCTATTCCGCAACAATGTTCCCCTTATTGCTTGATCCTATTCCCTTTTTCCTAAATTACCATATACACAACTAAAATGCACTTCAATTAACTTTTTCTCGAATTATCACTAAAATTCAAATAAATCACGAAAAATGAAAGGTTTATGTTGTCGAGTCGAAATATTAGTATAGATTTGTCAATACAAAACCAGTACAATGACAATTTTTAACACTTGGAGCTTCTATTATTTTTACTTTTATTTTAAAGTAGAACAGGAGACGGTACGTGTTAAGTAAGATATAAACTAACAAATAACAAAAAGTCTCAAATTAATTTGAGGCTTTTTTTTTGTGATAAATCTAAGGAATTAATGAAGGTAGCTATACAAGGAATCAAGGGGTCTTTTCACCACATTGTGGCGGAGCAGTATTTTGGGACAAACACTCAATTACTCGAGTGCATGACATTTAGCGAAATGCCAGATTTATTACATACTAAAGAGGCAAGTGTTGCAATTATGGCTATTGAGAATTCAATAGCGGGCGCTTTATTACCCAATTATGCCTTAATAGACGCGCATGATTTATCCATTTCTGGAGAGTATTATTTGCCGATTTTGCATAACTTGATGGTTTTAAAGGGGCAAAAAATAGAAGATATAACTGAGGTGTATTCACATCCAATGGCCTTGTTACAGTGTCACAAGTTTTTTAAAGACTACCCACATATTAAATTGATAGAGGATCAAGATACAGCAGAAGTCGCACGTAGGATTCATAAAAAAAAATTAAAAGGGGTGGGAGCAATTGCAAGTGAGAAAGCCGCAACATATTATGAATTAACTATTTTGGCAAGGGAGATCCAAACCATTAAAAATAATGCTACGCGTTTTGTGATTTTGAATAATTCGGGAATAAAAACAAATCCTTTGGCGGATAAAGCATCTATAAAATTCATCTTAGAACATAAAACAGGGAGCTTAGGAGAGGTGTTAGAGGTTTTTTCTAAACACAAGGTTAGTTTATCTAAAATTCAATCACTGCCGGTTATTGAATCACCTTGGGAATATGCTTTTTTTGCAGATTTGGTTTTTGGGAGTTATCAGAATTATCAGTCCGCTATGCATGAGGTAGCATCAAAAGTATCAGATTTGAAAATAGTAGGTGAATATAAAAAAAGCAAGAGATAATGCTGATCAATAAAGCACATAGATTAGAAGACGTTAAAGAATACTATTTCTCCAAGAAATTGAGAGAGGTAGCCGCCTTAAAAGCATCAGGGAAACCAATCATAAATATTGCGATTGGAAGTCCGGATTTAGAACCACCAGTGTCGGTGATAAATGCGCTTTCCTCAGCCATGGATGATGCGATGGCACATCAATATAAAAGCTACCAGGGAATTCCTGAATTCAGGGAAGCTGCGAGTGGGTTTTATGAAAACCAATACCATGTAACACTTGATCCACTATCGGAAATATTACCATTAATGGGGTCTAAAGAAGGTATATTACATATTTCTATGGCCTTTTTAAATCACGGAGACCAAGTATTGATTCCAAATCCAGGGTATCCAACTTATACTTCCGTAACTAAATTAGTAGGTGGGGAAACTGTTTTGTATGACTTGACGGAAGCGCAAGGTTATTATCCAGATTTTGAGAGCTTAGAAAAGCTAGATCTGTCTCGAGTAAAACTAATGTGGGTGAATTATCCGCACATGCCAACGGGAGTTAAAGCGACCGTTGAATTGTTCGAAAAATTGGTTTCTTTCGGGAAAAAACACCAAATTTTAATTGTTAATGATAATCCATATAGTTTTATTTTGAATGATACGCCACTTAGTATTTTGGCAATAGACGGGGCTAAAGAAGTCGCCTTGGAACTTAATTCTTTAAGTAAAACTTTCAATATGTCAGGCTGGAGAGTGGGTATGTTATTAGGAGCGGCGTCTTA
This sequence comes from Flavobacteriaceae bacterium, assembly GCA_016764435.1. Classification (GTDB taxonomy): domain Bacteria; phylum Bacteroidota; class Bacteroidia; order Flavobacteriales; family Flavobacteriaceae. The sequence goes on from JAESRX010000038.1 coordinate 34,619, forward strand.
TTTGGAGACGGTTTTACAGGTGAAGAGTAATATGGATTCAGGGATGTTTTATGGCATTCAAAAGGGAGCCATTGCGGCTATGAATCAACCAAAGGAATGGTTTTCCGATTTGAATTCTATTTATAAGAAGCGAAGGGAAATAGTTTGGGAAATATTGGATGTTTTTAAGTGCACGTATGCTAAAGATACCGCAGGATTGTTTGTTTGGGCAAAATTACCTGAAGGTAAAAATGCGGAAGAGTTTACGGATGAATTATTGTACCAAAAAGATGTATTTATATCTCCAGGAACGGTGTTTGGTCCTATTGGAAAAGGTTATATTCGTGTTGCTCTATGTGAAACGGAACAAGATTTAAACGAAGTATTAAAACGCATTAAATCCTAAGTGATGAAACAAATAGTAGTAATAGGCTTAGGACTGATTGGAGGTTCTATGGCATTGGATTTAAAAAAACGAGTCCCCTCGGAAATTATAGGAGTGGATGTGTCGGATGCGAATGCGGAAAGGGCGTTAAATAAAGGCATCATAGATAAAATAGGAACTATTGAAGCTGTAAAAAATGCGGATACGGTTATTGTAGCGGTTCCTGTAGATTTGACTTCTAAAGTAGTGTCGGAAGTATTGGATTTGATCGGGGAGAAAACATTGGTTTTTGATGTAGGATCGGTAAAAGAAATCATTTGTAAAACATTGAGTACGCACTTGAGAAGGAAAAATTTTGTAGCGGCTCATCCCATTGCAGGAACAGAGTTTTCGGGACCCGATGCTGCAGTCCATGGATTGTTTGACGGGAAAGTGAATATTTTATGCGAAACAGAGAAATCGGATTGGAAGATTTTAGACAAAGCATTAAGTTTGTTTAAACTATTAAATATGCGAATTAAAATGATGGACCCCGCAGCACATGATCGTCATATAGCATATGTCTCTCATTTGTCACATGTGAGTTCTTTTATGCTGGGAAAAACAGTCTTAGAAATTGAACGTAATGAAGAACATATTTTTGATATGGCAGGAAGTGGGTTTGCTTCGACTGTGCGATTGGCAAAAAGTTCGCCAGCAACTTGGACTCCTATTTTTATGGGGAATAAAGAGAATTTATTGGCATCGTTGGATGGGTTTATTAAAAATTTGACAGAGTTTAGAAGCATTATTGAACAAGAAAACACCAAGGAATTGTCTAAAATAATGGACGATACCAATTATATAAAATCAGTATTGAGCGGTATTAAAGAAAATACCGACTCATAAATTAAAGAGCATTATAAAATAAATAAACGGATTCGTTTATTACAACATAAATAAAATGGAAAATAACAAAGAATTTAGACAGTGGTTGGATGCAATGAAATTGAGTCATCCATTAGTAATTGCAGGACCGTGTAGTGCGGAAACCGAAGAACAAGTAATGGCGACAGCAAGGGAATTGCAAAAAACAGATACCAATGTGTTTAGAGCGGGTATTTGGAAACCAAGAACACGCCCTGGACAGTTTGAAGGAGTCGGAGAAATAGGATTGAAATGGTTGCAACAAGTGAAAGAAGAGACAGGGATGATGGTCACTACTGAAGTTGGGAACGCAGACCATGTAGAGAAAGCATTGAAGCACGGAATCGATATTCTATGGATTGGTGCACGTACCACCGTGAATCCTTTTGTAGTGCAGGAAATTGCAGATGCTTTAAAAGGGGTAGATATCCCTGTATTGGTGAAAAATCCTGTAAATCCAGATTTAGCCCTTTGGTTAGGTGCTGTGGAACGTATTCAGACTGCAGGAATTACTCAGTTGGGAGTTATTCATAGAGGATTTTCGAGTTATAATTCCGGGCATTACCGTAATAAACCGAAATGGAGTTTACCCATCGAATTGAAAAAAGAATTTCCGGATTTACCTATCATTTTAGACCCTTCTCATATTTGTGGGCGTAGAGACACCTTATTAGATGTGTCGCAAACAGGATTGGATTTGAATTTTGATGGGTTTATGATCGAAACGCACATCGATCCTGATAATGCTTGGAGTGATGCTGCACAGCAAATTACTCCTGCCAGATTGGATGAGATTACCAAAGAATTGAGAATTAGAAAGAAGAGTAGTACGGCGGAAGAATTTCAACGTAAATTAACCATGCATCGTCACGAATTGGATTTGCTAGATGCTAATTTAATTGAAATGTTGGCAGATAGAATGGGAATTGCAAATCAGATTGGAGCGATAAAAAGAAAAGAAAACGTGGCTATTTTACAAGGTGATCGTTGGTCAGAAATCTTAAATAGTATGGTAGAAACAGGGGTGAAATCAGGTTTGACCAAAGAGTTTGTAGAAACTATTTTTAAGGCAATACATGTAGAGTCAATTAACATTCAGCAAAAGAAGGACTAATAAACAGAGACTTCGAAACGTTCAATCGTTTATGATTGGAATTAATTTATTGAGACGTTTCTATTGTAGATAAGAAATGAAAACGGCTAAGCTTTTGCTTAGCCGTTTTTTTTAGGCGCTTAAAATCGGTTTATTATAAGTGTTCTTATGGTGGGTCGGGGCTTGAAAGTAATCACTTTTAAATGAGTAGACTTTACTGTTATGGATGCTTAAGCTACTTGTCGGAGACGAAGTCACTAATCACTGCTCCCTAGTTCTTATTTGTCAAAACAATTACACTATCTTTGTCCCCTAAAAAAACTCATTAATAGTGGAAGGTATAGTAACAAAATCAACAGGAAGTTGGTATTCTGTTAGAACGGAGAAAGGAACTCAATACGATTGTCGTATTCCTGGACGTTTTAGAATGAAGGGTATAAAAAGTACCAATCCTGTGGCGGTTGGAGATAAAGTGAGCTTTAATTTGGAGCAAGATAAAAAGACGGGTGTGATTCAGGAAATTCATGACCGTAAAAATTATATTGTGCGTAAATCAGTGAATTTATCCAAGCAAACACACATTATTGCATCCAATATTGATATTGCTTTTTTATTGGTTACCATAGACAATCCTCCCACATCAACGGGGTTTATAGATCGATTCTTGGCAACAGCTGAAGCGTATTCTATTCCTGTAATTCTATTGTTTAATAAGGTAGATATTTATACAGAGGAAGATCGTCTTCTCAATCAAGAATTGACCGCTGTTTATACTGAAATAGGGTATCAGTGCATTGATGTATCTGCAACCACAGGACATAACATCGAACTTGTGAAAGCCATAATGAAAGATAAAGTAAGTATGTTTTCAGGGCATTCAGGAGTGGGGAAATCTACGATGATAAACGCGGTAGAAGAAGGGTTGAATTTAAAAACAGGAGAAGTTTCTAAACAGCATAAGCAAGGGATTCATACCACTACATTTGCAGAAATGTTCACCTTGACATTTGGAGGATACATAATTGATACACCAGGAATCAAAGGATTTGGAGTGGTTGCTTTTTCGAAAGAAGAAATAGGTGATTATTTTCCAGAGATATTTAAAATAAAAGGAGGATGTAAATTTAATAATTGCATCCATATGAATGAGCCTCACTGCGTGGTGAAAGATGCGGTGGCTACAGACGTTATTGCTATATCTCGATATACAAGTTATTTACAATTACTGGATGATGAAGAACAACATTACCGAGTAGATATTTACAATTAAATTGATTTACTGAGACGTTAGTTTCTGCTTGTTTTAAATGCTTTGTCAGGCGATTAAAATCGGGTTTCCTTTTGAGTATGAGAAGCATATGTATAGAAATGAGTAGTTTCAAATCTTAACCTAGGTTACTTTATGTATGTCAGTGGAAATAAAAAATCAATAATATTACTTAAGCGTATAATTCATCTGATATATTCAATTTAATCCATTACATCCCTATGAAAGTAGTATTACAACGTGTATCCAAAGCATCCGTAAGTATCAATAATAGCCTAGAAAGTTCCATAGGTAACGGCTTATTGATATTATTGGGGATTCACCCAGAAGATACACAAGAAGATATCGATTGGTTGGTAAAAAAAATAGGCAACATGCGTATTTTTGAAGATGAAAATGGGGTGATGAATTTTTCCGTATTGGATGTCAAAGGCGAAGTGTTAGTGGTGAGCCAGTTTACACTACAAGCCAGTACTAAAAAAGGAAACCGTCCTTCTTATATAAAGGCAGCGAGGCCAGTCGTAGCGATTCCACTGTACGAAGCTTTCAAGAAACAATTAGCAAGTTGTATTTCTATAGACGTGAAAAGTGGCGTCTTTGGTGCAGATATGCAAGTCGCGATGGTGAATGATGGGCCCATTACTATTATTTTAGATTCGATGGCTAAAGTCTGATATTTTTTTATAGATTGCTGGCGTTCAGTAAATCCTCAAGAAATTTTTCAAAAAAAAACCTAAGACCAATGTCGTCCTATGTTTTTTTTTGTGGGTTTAGAGAACAATTGTAACACTAATTGTTTTATATATATATGAGGAAATATCACCTATTATTTATCGTCTTTTGGATACTATTAGAAGGGAATGCCCAAACTTCTTATGCTTTTGATTCTATACCCAGTTCTTTATTGAAGCATGCAAATGCTATTGTTAGAAATGCAAGTATCTCCATTGAAGTCCTGGCATTAGATAAGATGAAAATTAAGGTAAAGAAGATTGTAACTATTAAAAATGAGCTTGGAGACATGCATAGCTCAGTGGTAGTTCACTATGGTCGGAATACCAAAATTAAATCAATAAAAACCATTATTTATGATCGAAATGGTCTAGAAATAAAAAAAGTTAAATCTAAAGATTATAAAGATGTAAGTGCTGTTTCTGGAGGGACTTTATACGGAGACAGTCGCATTCAGTACTATACGTATATTCCTGTCGATTATCCATATACTATCTATTATGAATATGAGTTACAGACCTCAAATACGGCATTGATACCCAACTGGTATCCGGTGTCCTATATGAATACTAGTGTGGAATACAGTTCTTATAGTGTTCAGAATTTTATAGGAGGTGCGTTTAAACATCTGAATAAAAACTTCGAAAATTTTACGATTACATCAGACATTACAGCTACAGGGGTTTCTTGTTCCTTACAGGATTTTTCTGCAATAAAAGAAGAGGAATTGAGTGGTGGTATTAAAAATAAAGTACCGTCGATGTTAGTACATTTGGAATCTTTTTCTGCCTATGGAACGAAAGGGAGTTTTTCAAATTGGAATGAATTTGGGGAATGGATGAATGCCTCAATTTTAACAGATAATTCAAATCTTAGTAAGCATACAATTAGTGAAGTGTTAGCCTTGACTTCGGGAATAGAAAATGAAAGAGAGCGTGCACGTTTAGTCTATGAATATATGCAAGGGAAGATGCGGTATATAAGTGTGCAAGTCGGTATTGGAGGGATCCAACCAGAAAAAGTAATGACTGTGGATCGGTTAGCTTATGGAGATTGCAAAGGTCTGTGTGTTTATACGAAGAAGTTATTAGAACTAGTGAATGTTCCTGCTCATTATGTAGTAGTTCAGGCAGGGAGAAATATAGAGGGATTTGAGAAAGATTTTCCATCGGTAGAACAGGGAAACCACATTATACTAAACCTACCTTTAGATAAAGAGGATGTTTGGTTAGAATGTACAAATATGAACATGCCATTTGGGTTTTTAGGCGATTTTACCGATGATAGAAACGTAATAGTCGTTACCAAAGAAGGCGGAGAAATAAAGAAAACACCCACTTATAAAACAGCGAATAATGTGCAACTTACAATTGCTGAGGTATTCCTGTCTGCTACGGGTTCTGTCAAGGGAAATGTTGAAATTACCAGTACGGGGATTCAATATGACCAACATTTTCACCTAGAAATGTATGATCAAGAACGGCTCCAAAAACATTATAAAGAGAATTATTGGGACTATATTAATAACTTAACCTTAGGCGCTGTTACATTAGAAAATGACAAAAAAAATGTAGTGTTTAAGGAAGGATTATCTTTTGAAATAGGAGGTTATCTACAGTCAATGGATGATAAAGTGTTTTTTGATGTCAATGTTTTTAATAAATTCACGAGGGTTCCAAAAAAGTATAGAGAACGAATCTATAATTTTGAAAAACAACGAGGTTGGAGGGATGAAGAAACTATAAAAATAGAAATTCCGAATAGTTATTCACTTGTTTCAGTGCCTAAAGAAGTGGAAATTTCTAATGAATTTGGGCTGTATTCGATGTCTTTAGAAAAAGTGTCGGAAAAGGTTTTTTTATACAAAAGAATATTTCAATTGAATAAAGGAGTCTACTCAAAAGAAAAGTACAAGCACTATAGAAAATTTATAAAACAAGTCATAAAATACGATCAATCAAAATTAGTATTAACTACCAGGAAAATTTAAAATGCTATGAAAAAAATCACCCTGTTTTTATGTTTAATTTCATTTCTCGCAACTGCTCAAAACTATAAGTTTGGGAAGGTGTCTAAAGAAGAATTAGAAGAACAATTTTATCCCAAGGATTCAAGCGTTAACGCCGCCATACTTTTCAAGAACCGAAGAACCTATTTTGATTATACTCAAAGTGATGGATTTTTTGTAATTACGGAAGTACATGAGCGGATAAAAATTTATAATAAAGAAGGATATGATTGGGCAACGAAAGAGATACGCTACTACACATCGTCTTCTTCGGGGTCTGAAAAAGTTACAGTGAGTACCGCCAAAACCTTTCGCTTGGAAGATGGAAAGATAAAATCATATAAATTAAAAAAAGGAGGAGTTTTTCTTGAAAAAGAAAATAAGTACTGGTCTAAAAAGATTTTTACCATGCCTAATTTAACGGAAGGCTGTGTGGTAGAATGGAAATATAAATTAATATCACCCTATAAAGGAATAGATAAATTGAACTTTCAATACTCAATACCCGTAAAAAGAATACAATGTAAAATTGAGATTCCGGAATATTATATATTTAATTTAAGATATATAGGGTTTGAGAAAACGAGTTCAAAGAAGTACGTTAAGGGCGGTGTTATTACAATTACAAATAAGGATAGATCCAATCGGTGGATGACGGGATCTGTTTTCTCTTCGAGTGATATAAATTATAAAATTAACGTAATGGAGGTGAGTAAAGATTTCATGCCTGCCTTAAAAGAAGAATTGTATGTCAGTAATATAAACAATTATAGAACTTCGATTAAGTTTGAACTATCCTCTGTAAGATGGCCGAACAGACCTATTAAAAACTTTTCAAAATCTTGGGACAATGTATCTAAAACAATTTTAGCGAACAGTAGTTTCGGAGGGGAATTAAAAAAGAAATTGTATTTTAAAAAAGACTTGGAACTCCTTAAGGTCGCTTCGGGAAACCAGAAAGAGCTCGTAGATAAGATTTTTAATTTTGTAAAAGAGAAGGTGAAATGGAATGGTTATAACGGTTTGTATACGGATAAAGGTGTGAAGGTTGCTTATAAAAAGGGGACAGGGAATATCGCCGAAATTAATTTGATTTTGACAGCAATGCTTCGCGATGCGGGGATAACGGCGAATCCAGTACTCGTGAGTACACGGAGTCATGGTGTTCCTGTATTTCCTACTATTGAAGGTTTTAATTACGTGGTGGTTGGTGTTGGAGAAAAAGGAGGTATAGTGTTATTGGATGCTTCTGAAAAGTACAGCACTCCAGATGTACTTCCTTTTAGAACGTTGAATTGGAAGGGGCGTATTATTAGAGATGATAAAACATCCAGTTGGGTGCCTTTGATTCCTTTAGAACATTCAAAAAAAGAATATATGATTAGCGCTGTGCTAAATGACAATGAGGAACTTTCTGGATTTGTAAGAACAAAATTTTCAAATAGAGCCGCCTTGCGTTATCGGAAAACTAAGAATGCCTTATCTGAAGATGAACTTCTAGAGGAAATTGATGAAAAGTATGAGGATATAGATGTGTTATTAGCAAAAGTAAAGTTTAGGGAAGATATCTATAAACCAGTAGTTGAATCATTGAAGTTTACTTCGGAAGATTTGTTGGAAGAGATAAATGGAGATGTATTTATAAAGCCGTTGCTCTTTCTTGGAGAAACAACCAACCCTTTTAAAATGGACGAAAGGGTCTATCCTATAGATTATGGGAGTCCTTGGACAACTAATTATAAAGTTTCTATTAAAATTCCTGGAAATTATAAAGTGGTTTCTATTCCGGAAAGTGTGAAATTGGAGATGGAAGAGGGCATAGGGTCTTTTTTGATGCAAGTCAAGGAACAAAATGGAACCATAAGAATTTTTGTAAGCTTGTCTATGAACACGGGGATGATACATGCCTCTAAATATAAAATGTTGAAGGATTTTTATAGAGATATGTTAAAAAAGATAAACGAGAAGATTGTTTTAAAAAAGGTGTAAATTTTTTAGTATATTCGGAGCTTATACTAACCTAACAAATAAAGAACACATGAAAAAAGTAATTTTAATGTTGGCCATAATCGGACTAGCATTTACTTCTTGTAAAGATTGCGAGAAAAAATCAGTAGCTACAGATGTAGTTGAGGTGGCTACAAAAGTAGTTGTTGAAGCAGTAGATTATAAAGGAGATTTTGTAGTGGACGTTATCAACTCTAATGTCACTTGGAAAGGATATAAGCCTACCGGTTCTCATAACGGGGCCTTGAAAATTAAATCTGGAAGTTTTTCATTTGCAAATGGAGCCTTAGCTTCTGGTGAGTTTTTACTAGATATGACCAGTATTGAGGTTTTGGACATTCCAGCGGACCATAAAAATAATGCAAAATTATTAGGACATTTAAAAAGTGATGATTTTTTCGGAACAGAAAAAAATCCCGTAGCTATTTTTAAGGTCATAACAGTTGACGGAAACACTGTTTCAGGTGATTTAACAATCAAAGGGATAACTAAAAGCGTAACATTTACCGCGAATTCTTCTGAAGATAACGGTGTCATGTCTTTTGAGAGTGAAGTATTTAAAATTGATAGAACTGATTTTGATATCAAATACAAATCAAAATCATTTTTCGAAAATTTAAAAGATAAATTTATCAATGACGAAATTGAAATTTCATTTGCAGTAAACTCTGTAAAGTAATTTTTTTTAAAAAAAACAGTTATAAAAAGCCATTTCATTTGTTTGAAGTGGCTTTTTTGTTTTTTGGTCAATACTCTTTAGTAGGGGACAAAAGGGGCTCCATTCATTGGTTTGAATCTTTCGAGGACACTCTTTATGCATAAGAACGATCAGGTCATAGTGAGCGGAAACGTCAATAGTTATTTTAAGGTATATATTCGACAGTTAGAAGTGAAGGGCTATCGTCCGAGACACGCTATTCAAAGATTCGGTAATCCTATACCTAATTTCTGTTCTGAGAGGGGTTAATAACTATTTTTCTTTTTTGGGTGCTAAGGGGATCTTAATCTCATTTTTAGCAGAACTCATGACGATATTACTTCTTACATTTCCTACAGATGATAGCACAGATAATTTATTCTTCAAAAATAATTGATAATGATGAATGTCTGGAACAACCACCTTTAATAGATAATCATAGTTTCCCGCAACGTGATGGCACTCTAACACTTCGTCTAGTTTTATAATTGCATTTTCAAAGCGACTAATAAGTTCTTTAGAATGGACTTGTAAAGATACTTGGCAATAGACAGTCATACCATAACCAAGTTTTAGACGATCCACCAATGCCACATACTTTGTGATAATCCCTGCTTTTTCAAGTCGTTTTATGCGTTCGTAAGTAGGCGTGACTGTGAGTCCTACGCGCATGGCAATTTCCTTGGTATTCGCCTTGCTATTATCTTGTAGTAGGTTTACTATTTTTAGGTCTATAGGGTCTAATTGCATTGGGTTTAGTTTTTTGTACTGTTATGTCCTAGTAGTTTTAAGGTTTAAAGATAATAAAACTATTTTATATAGTTATGATGGTGTTATTTTCTTATTTGATAGTTAATGTCAGTTTTTAAGTTTGATTATCTTTATATTTACCTTAAATTTAATAAGTTATACCATGGTTGATACAAAAGAGATGGCTTTAAAGCCAGCAAACGAAATTCAAGATTTACAGTATTTTGGAGAATTTGGAGGAGTAAATCCATCCATTTCTGATTCTGCTACTTATACCTTTTTAGCAGCGAAAACAATGGTAGACACCTTTGAAGGACAAGCAGAAGGTTGTTATTTGTATTCAAGACATACCAGTCCAAGTAATATGTTTTTAGGAGAAGCTTTAGCCGCGATGGAATTTACAGAAACAGCCAATGTTGCAGGTTCTGGAATGGGAGCTATTACCTCTGTTATTTTACAGATTTGTGGTGCAGGAGATCACATTGTTTCAAGTAGAACTATCTATGGAGGGACCTATGCATTTGCGAAAAATTTCTTACCAAAATTTAATATAAAGACCTCGTTTGTAGATATTACAAACTTAGAAAAAATAGAAGCAGCCATCACTGAAAACACCAAGATGATTTACTGCGAAAGTGTCAGTAATCCATTATTGGAAATTGCAGATATTCCTGCCTTGTCTAAATTAGCTAAGAAGTACGGAATACCATTAGTGGTAGACAATACTTTTTCTCCATTAATTATCACTCCTAAAAAATTGGGAGCTACTATTACGATACATAGTTTAACTAAATTTATAAACGGAACTAATGATACTGTTGGAGGTGTTGTTTGTGGATCACATGATTTTATCAATGCATTAAAAAGTGTAAATGATGGAGCCGCCATGTTACTAGGACCTGTGATGGACAGTTTAAGATCTGCGAGTATTTTAAAGAATATGAGAACCCTTCATATTCGAATGAAACAACACAGTCACAATGCTAAATACTTGGCGGAGCGCTTTGAAAAAGACGGATTGACAGTGGTGTATCCTGGACTGGAGAGTCATAAAGGGCATGAGTTGTTCAAAACGATGTACAATGCGGAATATGGTTTTGGAGGAATCATGACAGTGGATGCTGGAAGTATTGAAAAAGCCAATGAATTGATGGAATTAATGCAAGCAAAAAACTTAGGGTATTTAGCCGTGAGTTTAGGTTTTTATAAAACATTATTCAGTGCGCCTGGATCAAGTACTTCTTCAGAAATCCCTGAGGATGAACAAGCAGCAATGGGCTTGTCTGATGGTATTGTTCGATTTTCTATAGGATTGGATAACGACATTGAACGCACCTATCAATCAATGAAAAAATGCATGCAAACAGTTAAAGTTTTGTAATGTAATTCACATAGTTTTTCTAACCACGGCTTTTAGTCGTGGTTTTTTGTGCCTGCATATTTTGAACCGATAGGGTTAAATTAGGGAGACTATTTAACATTTAGCGGTGAAATGTATCAATATTACTACAGGAAGCACCTATGTGACTGGTTTTATTTAATTTGCACAACCTTTTAAAAAACCGTAAACTTACACAAACTTAAACCAAACTATATGGAGCCAAAAATCGTCGAGAATAAAGAGTTAAGTATTTGGGAAGCTTTAATTCCTATTGTTTTTTTAGTAGGAATGTTGGCTTTTAATGTATTAGCAGTTTATGGAGATGATGCGCTGAGTGGTTCGAATCAATTTGCCTTGTTAATTGGTGGAGCGGTAGCAGCTATTGTTGGTTTTTTCAATAAAGTTCCTTATCAAAAAATGATGGACGAAGTGGCCGATAATCTACGCTCTACGACAGGGGCTATTTTAATCTTACTTTTTGTGGGAGCATTGGCAGGAACTTGGCTGATAAGTGGAGTAATCCCATCGATGATTTATTATGGTTTAAAGATTTTAAACCCGACCATATTTTTACCCGCAACGGTTATAATTTGTGCGATAATCTCTATTGCGACAGGAAGTTCTTGGACTACCTCTGCGACAGTGGGTATTGCCTTAATTGGTATTGGTAAGGCTTTAGGAATTCCGCTAGGAATGGTTGCTGGAGCAGTGCTTTCTGGAGCGTATTTTGGAGATAAAATGTCGCCATTATCCGATACAACTAATTTAGCGCCTGCCATGGCTGGGACCGATTTGTTTACACATATTAGATACATGGTTTATACCACAGTACCTACTATTTTGATTACCTTAGTTGTATTTATAATTATTGGCTTAAACCTCGATGTTACCGGTACGATAAATAACGATGCCATTTTAGGAGCCATAGACGAAGCTTTTTATATTACGCCATGGTTATTTCTAGTGCCAGCAGTAGTCATTGTTTTAATCATAAAAAAAACAGAACCCTTAGTTGCCTTATTAATTGGTACTTTGTTAGGAGGTGTTTTTGCTATTATTTTTCAACCAGGTATTGTATTGAAAGTAGCTGGAGCAGACACCATGACATTTGCCACTGCATATAAAGGGATTATGAATGCCATTACGGTAGATACAGCTATCGAGACAAGTAATGCTGACCTGAATGATTTATTTGTAGCAGGAGGGATGAAAAAGATGATGAATACGATATGGTTAATTATTTGTGCTATGGTTTTTGGAGGGGTGATGGAAGCCATTGGAGCGCTCTCTAGAATTAGTAACTCCCTGTTAAAAATGGCAGATTCTGTGTTTGGATTGTTTGCCAGTACAGTCGCCAGTTGTTTGGCATTGAATGTAACGGCTTCGGATCAATATTTGGCCATAGTAATTCCAGGGAAAATGTTCCAAAAAGCCTATAAAGAAAAAGGATTAGCTCCAGAAAATTTAAGTAGGACCTTAGAGGATTCAGGTACGGTAACTTCTGTACTTGTTCCATGGAATACCTGTGGAGCGTATCAGGCGGGCGTCCTAGGCGTCCCCGTGTTTGATTATGCCTTGTATGCCGTGTTTAACTGGTTGAGTCCGTTTATGACCTTATTGTTCGCAGCGTTTCATATTAAACTGAAGATGTTAGTGGCGGATAAGAAAAAAGTAAAAGAAGAAAAACCTGTTCAAGCGACAGATTAGTGGTGCGCTTGGATTATTTCCCTTAATGTGTTGTTATTACAATTCAAGTCAACTCTTTTTTTAAAAAGGTTGTTTCTTTGTTAGACTCTTTATTTAGAAAGCAGTTGTTCTCTAGTAGTTTTTTTCAAGAATAGAACGGATACTGTTCTTATTTCTTGAGATCTAAAATAGAAAAATAAAACTATGAATTGTAGAAATTGCGCGCAAGAATTAAGAGAATTAAACCTGTTTTGTGCAGGTTGTGGAGGTAAAGTAGTAACGGATAGAGTGTTGGTTCGTATCTTATGGACCGAATTTGCAACGAGTATTTTAGGGTGGGATAATAAGTATTTTTTCACTTTAAGAATGATGCTATTTCGCCCGAAACAAGTATTGAAAGAATACTTAGCGGGTACTCGGAAAAAATAGGTGAATCCCTTAACTTTTTTTGCTTTGGGTGCTGCAATTGCTATGATTGTGTTTAATGTTTTTGTAGAGGATTATGTTAGGATGGGGACTTCAATAAATGAATCTCAATTAGAACCATTATATAATTTTCAAAAGGCTGCAGGAATCACTATCGATTTTGAGACTTTTAAGAACGAGATGAAGGTTAAGAATGAAAATTTTACAAAAAATATTATAAAATATTTTAATTTGTTTTCATTTGTGCTGTTGCCATTATATACCTTGATGTCGTTCCTCGTGTTTTGGAGGCGGAGTTTCTTTGGAGAGCATTTGGTCATAAATGCTTTTGTACAAGGTACTACCTTTTGGTTTGTCTTAGTTTTATTTGGATTGGCCATGTTATTTAGCAATCCATGGATTTTTATGGTGTCCAGTGTGTTTATTGTTTTCTATTACTTGTATGTGTATGGCGTTTTTTACAAGCTAAAATTAAAGAAGGTAATTATGTATTTCTTTAAATTTTTTGGAGTATTGATAGGGGCTTTTTTACTTATGATGGTCCTAAGTGTTATTCTTGGTTTTTTTTTAGGAGGTATGTTATTATAAGCAAAGGGACATATTACATGCTGTTTTTTAGAAAGAGAAAATTGAAAATTACGTCATAAATAATAAGGAGGTTCTGGAGGATTCATCCTAAGGTTTTGGATATTTAAATTTTTTACATAGCTATCTATCCAAAAGAATGGAGCCAAGAGTAACTACTGAAAGAAGAACTTGTTTCACATTGGTACTCTGAGTAATCAATCACACAGAAGTGGTAGCTTAATACTTACAGCTTGTCTTTTAAAAAGAAGTTATATAAACCAGTTCCAAACCAGTCCAAATCTCACGGTTAAATCACGGTACGGATACATAGGGGCCGAATAATAATCACGCCCTGTAAAACTTGCACCAAGATTTTCCACTTTAAGATACAAGCGAGTTCTTCTAATTTCAGCATTTATAAATAAGTCTAACATTGGGAAATTTCCAATTTTGGTAGTACTTTGAGTAGAAAATTCACTGAGTAATGGGTTGTAATTATCTGCGTAATAACTGCTGAAATACTTAAATGTAATTCCTGTTTGTAAGAACATAGGATCGCCCTTAAAAACGTGATCTGAAAAGTAGAAGGTATTTCTAGTGACAAATGTAGGGACGTTTAAAACAGCATCATTACTAATCACTTCTTGGTATAAAAAGGTGTTGTCTAAGGTGAATTTACCCACAGAAATAGCTTTGTGTACTTTTAGTTTTAGATAGTTAATAGTTCCATTATATTGCGTGGCCACTTGATTTTCGTTGAAATAAGTGTAGTCGGTTAGGATGGAATAACTCGCATCTATATCTATGATTTTTTCTGAGTCAAATTGAAAACCTAGTCGTTGTACTTTTTGATTGTTAAAGGCATTGTACCAATTGTAATTTTTATAATCACTTTGCTGCAAAAGGAAGTTGAAATTAGGTGTTTTACTGGAGCTTAAAGCGGTGATTTTTACAACATACAAGCTGTCTTTTTTAAAACTAGCCACAGCGTTGAATTCATAGCCCGTGATGTCATCTGTTAAAATACTAGAAGCTTTGGCTCTAAAGTTAAATTTCTTTATGTGTGTATCCCAGTCTGCACCTATGGATAAGGCGTTTCCTTTAAGCCTGCTTGGAATGGTTTTTTCATTTAAAAATAAGACACTATTAAAATGGTAATTATAATTAAAAAGATTGGCAGTGGCACGTAGTTTTCCCAAGACGATAGGGGATTTTAATTCCGCATATACTTGATTGTTCATCTTCTGGTAGGCCGTATGGTCACTTATTTTTTTCTGATAGGCTTCTCCAAAATAGGAGTCCATTGCGCTTGCTTGGTTAAAGCGGTAATGCTGTGTTTCGTAGCTGAATTGATGTCCTATCTTTAATTTTGTAGTGGCTTGAATACTATCATTTACTTTTCCTAAGGTGTACTGATGGTCTAGGTAATAGCGTTTTCCTTCGAACATGTTATTCGCATCGGTAAAATTGACCTCCATACGCCCTCTCTCTTTATAATTAGAATCGTTGGATTCAAAATACTGAAGTGATTGTTCTGGAAGTCCACCGTATTCATCGTTGTAAAAATCATAAGAAACCATGTGACCTCTAGCGGTGTAATTCCCACTCTTAGATTGGTAGTTAAAGGTGCTTCTGAAATTTCCGTGACTTGCCAGGGAGTTTCTGTAATGTCCTAAAGAACGCAATCCTTTGTATTCAAAAGAGACATTAAATTTTCGAGACGTATTTACGGTAAATAAAATATCTAGTATTTGACCTTGCTCCATTCCTGTGCGATACATTACTTCGGTCGTTGCTGTAGGAACTTGAAAATAATTGATGGCTTCTATAGGGATGTATTCAAATTGCTTGGCATTCGCACCTAAATCAGGAAATAGACCGCTTTTAGTAAAATCATGTCCTAGCTTTTGATATGTTTGTCCTTGGTTATGAAAGGCCATCAATTCAAAGTCATCTCTTCTTAAGGCATTGTGTTTGAATTCTTTTCTCAAGGTTAACGTGGTGTCGATATACGTCGTGTCATTTTCAAAAGAAATAATTTTATAGTCTGTGAAATGGGTTTTTCCACTTAACGATATCGTAATTTCTTGATCACTACCATTAATAGAATCTTGGTATTTATTAATCTCATCATTTGAGTATCCCCTGTTTCGTAAATTTTCTTTATCTATTTTGATTTGAGCAGTGCTCACTATAAAAGTGCAGCAGATTAAAAAAGTACTTAAAAAAAATTTCATCGATCTAATAAATATTGTATGGACAAAGGTAAATTATTTGAACGGAAATAAAAGGTTAAAATTGTTCGTAAATATTTGCGTTCTTTGTAAGTTGAAAAGAACTGTTTTCTCGATGGGTATTTATTAGCACTTATCCGGAGAATAGTAGTAAATAGTACCCTAAAAAATATAAAATAAATGAGTCTTAAATCTTTTTTTAAAGCAGGTTGTATTGAAGTAGGAACTGACGAGGCTGGACGTGGTTGTTTAGCGGGGCCTGTAGTGGCGGCAGCCGTGATTTTACCAGCAGATTTCTCCCACGACTTATTAAACGATTCTAAGAAATTGACGGAGAAACAGCGTCATTTTTTACGTCCTATTATAGAAAAAGAAGCGTTGGCCTGGAGTGTGGGCTATGTTTGGCAAGAAGAAATTGATAAAATTAATATTTTACAGGCTTCCATACTCGCCATGCATAAATCCATCGCTACATTGTCTATCGTTCCAGCCCATATAATTGTGGATGGTAATAAATTCAATGCCTATAAAAAAATCCCTCATGAAACCATAATTAAAGGGGATGGTAAGTATTTAAGTATCGCGGCAGCTTCCGTATTGGCTAAAACGTATAGAGATGATTATATGGAGAAAATTCATCTTGATTTTCCTGAATATGCGTGGGATAGAAATAAAGGGTATCCTACTAAAGTACATCGGCAAGGGATTCGTGACCACGGAATTACCAAACATCACAGGAAAACTTTTAGATTATTACCCGAACAACTCAAATTATTTTAACGCTGTCAGTCAGTAGTCCTCATTCTTAAATTTCACGATGTGCTACTTATTCAAAAATAGATTTGTAAATGATAGATATTTAAGTGAAATTTGTAAGCTAAAAATATACCAATATGATTAAAAGAGGTCGTGCACAAATATCAAAATTTATCATTCATAAAGTAGGGAACAAATTCAATAGTTCTACCAATGCTTTTTCGGACAAAGTATTAGAATTTGACCAAGAGACGTATGAGTTGATGTTACCGTTTTTGCTAAAACCTTTTACAAACGTAGCCGAGAGTTTCCGTTTTAGTCATCATGCAGATATCGCTTTGAACGAAATTAATAGCTATACTAAACAAGTGTTTGAAGATGGTGATTCTTTTGTAGAAGTGTCTCAGAATATTGTAACACATTTGTTTGAGCAGTCTAATTCAGCGCAGATTAAAAGAGGAGACGTATTGATCGCCTTTTTTGAGGATGTGGAATACAGAGATGTAATGACCACTGCCATTGGGATTTTTAAAATAGAGAGCAAGTCTAGTTTTTTCCAAACGTATATGGACGATAGTAACTTCGATATTATGTTACAACAAGGAATTAGTACCAAGCGTATAGACAAAGGATGTTTGATTATTAATTCTACAGACGATGAAGGACGTACTGTTTTAAGTGTGGATAATAATAATTATGATGCGCAGTATTGGATCAAGAATTTCTTAAATGTTAAATATGCCGATGATGCCAATCAACATACAAATACATACATAGAAATGTGTAAAGACTTTTCTGACCAAGTAATTCAGGAGGAGTTTGGACTGCACGAAAAAAATAAATTCTTAGCGAGTACCGTAGATTTCTTTAATGAAAACGACCATGTAAATATCAACGCTTTTAAAGAAGAAGTTTTTGACGAAGAAGGTGGGCGTATGGAGCTTTTTGAAGATTATAAAAAGCAATATGAAGAAGCGAATGATGTGCTGGTTAGAAATGATTTTATCATCTCAGATGTTGTCTTGAAAAAGCAAAAGTCAAAGATGAGAACGGAGATTAAATTGGATACAAATATTCAAATTAAATTAGATATTGATGCACCTGATGCTTATACAGAATACATAGAGCAAGGTTTTGATGAGGAAAAGAAAATGAAATTCTATAAGGTGTTTTACAACGAAGAGAAATAGTTTATCAAGATAAAACGAACATAGTAAGCCAAAAGGCGCGCTGAAAAAGGAATAAATAGAGGTGAGTGAAATCACTTTTAATTTATTCCTTTTTTTTTGATTACATAGTTGAGCTATGTGTGAACCGTTATTTAAAAATAGCGCAAGGTCTAGAAAGGGGGATCTTGATTTTCATACCAAAAGAATAACATGTATTGATTGGTTTAGTTTGTTAATGAATCTCTAACAGTTAGGTTTGTATTGCTTCCGAATACGAGAATCTAGTAATAGAAACGTGTGTTTTATGTAAAAAACACCTTCAAATAACCGAAATAAGTAGCTTGTTTTTGTGCTTATATTTTTAATAAAATTGTGTAAATGCAATGGGTGTTCTTAGGTTTTTGTCTAGGAGTAATACTGTAATTAACAAGCTTATAGATAGTTGTTTATAAGCATGTTTATTGTTGTTTAAAGTATAAAATTTAGTGATATTGAATCCTTTCCTGAGCGTTGCGTATTTTAATTCAGGAGCTGTTGTTTTTAATAAAAGGAATAGTCTCCGAAGTAACAATCCTAAAATAATTATAAATCAACTACTATTTTCCATTTGTTTTGTGTAATTTTCTGCTTTGAAAATACTCATAATTATTACACATTGAACGAAGAGAGAATCCCTAAAAAAGCATTGGTTATATCAGGTGGAGGCAGTAAAGGTGCTTTTGCTGGTGGTGTTGCTAAATTTTTGATCGAAGATAAGAAAAATGACTACGAAATAATTATAGGGACTTCTACGGGGAGTTTAATGGTGACGCATTTAGCATTGAAAAAGTTAGATGAATTACGAGAGATATACTCAAACATTAAACAGCGTAGTATTTTCAGTAATAATCCCTTTTATGTTCGGAAAGTAGATGGTGCTCAGGTAGTAGGAGTGCGGCATTTAAATACCCTTTGGAATTTTATGAATGGTCGTAAAACTTTTGGAGAGAGTAAAAATCTACGAAAATTTATTAAAAGGAAAATAACAAAAGACTATTTTGAAGAGGTCAAACAATCAAAGACCGATGTAGTGGTTACGGTTTCCAATTTAACCGCAAATAGAGTGGAATACAAAGCGGTAAAAGACTGTACGTATGATGATTTTTGTGATTGGATTTGGGGTTCTTGTAACTATGTTCCTTTTATGAGTCTGCTTAAGAAAAATGGGTTTGAATATGCGGATGGTGGTTTTGGTGCTTTGGTGCCTATTACGGAAGCCATCAACAGAGGAGCTACAGAAATTGATGTTATTATTTTAGAAACAGAAACGGAACATTTAAGCCGTTTACCTTCTACAAGTCCATTTTCATTACTGTCTACGGTGGTGGAATTTATGTTAGATCAAGTAGAACAACAAAATGTAACCATTGGTAAATTGGAAGCCAAAAAGAATAATGTTCAGCTTAATTTGTATTATACGCCTACTGTATTGACCACTAATTCATTGGTGTTTAATAAAAAACAAATGGCGAAATGGTGGGAGCAAGGCTACGTATATGCTAAAAATAAAGAATTGAATTTAAGTAATGAGTTGAAATAAGTTCGGCTCTCGCAGGTCTCTTTTTAGGGGCTAGCGTTTTGTTTTCTAGAAAAGAGCATGTAAAAATGGAAGGTTAGTTAAAACAAGAAAGCGAAAAGTGATATCACTTTTCGCTTTCTTGTTTTAATCCTTAATACGCTTCTCTAGTTCAACGTATTTATCCTATTATTTCAGCATTAAATAAAGAAGAAAAATGAGCGAGAATTTTTCCTTGAACCTCCTCAATATCTACTTTTTTATTTAATTCAGCTTCCATAGAAGTCACTGCTTTTCCTTTAATACCACAAGGAATAATATTGTCAAAATACCCTAAGTCAGTATTTGCATTTAAGGCAAAACCATGCATGGTAACCCATCTGCTAGTTCTAACACCTAATGCGCATATTTTACGAGCAAATGGAGTTCCTACATCTAACCAAACACCTGTTTCTCCTTCACTGCGTTCGCTTTTAATTCCGTATTCAGCCAATGTTAGAATAATAGATTCCTCCAGTGTACGTAGGTATTTATGAATGTCGGTAAAAAAGTTATCAAGGTCTATAATAGGATAGCCAACGATCTGTCCTGGTCCGTGATAGGTGATGTCTCCGCCTCGGTTGATTTTATAAAACGTAGCTCCTTTTGCTTTTAATTGTTCTTCATTTAACAGTAAATTACTGATGTCTCCACTTTTTCCTAGTGTGTAAACATGAGGGTGTTCTACAAAAAGGAAA
Organism: Flavobacteriaceae bacterium; assembly: GCA_016764435.1. Lineage (GTDB taxonomy): Bacteria > Bacteroidota > Bacteroidia > Flavobacteriales > Flavobacteriaceae. The sequence continues at coordinate 54,954 of JAESRX010000038.1, forward strand.
TAGTTAGGGGTTTTTTCTGAAGTATCATTTTTTCGATTAGACATTTTAATGTCTATTATTTCTTGAAATAATTTTTCTTGGTATTCCCAAGTGTCAATATAGTCTTTTGACCCTAATTTCTGAAGTTGTACTTGTTGCATTTTAGATGTTATTTATTGGGATTGTTTATAATTACTAATGCAGCAATTACACCAGGAACCCATCCGCAGAGCGTTAATAAAAATACGATAATAATAGATCCACAACCTTTACCTATGACGGATAGAGGAGGGAAGAGAATTGCTAATACGACACGCCAAATACTCATAAGACAAATAATTTTAGATTTATTAATATTTTCCAAAGGTCTAAAAAATAAATACATTATCCAACGTTATAAATATGTACTTTTGTTAAAAATCAACACATGTTTGTAAAGGTTCAAAATATAGTGAAGAAATACGGCAATCAGTTTGCTTTAAAAGAAGTGAGTTTTTCTTTGAAAAAAGGGGAAGTTGTTGGTTTTTTAGGTCCCAACGGTGCGGGTAAATCTTCTATGATGAAGATCATTACCGGATTTATGGAAGCGACTTCTGGGGATGTGTTCATAGATGATGTAAAAATGACAACAGTTTCTGTGGGTCTCAAAAAACAAATAGGCTATTTGCCAGAACATAATCCGTTGTATTTGGATATGTATGTCAAGGAATATTTGTCTTTTTTAGCGTCGATTCATTCCTTAGATAAAAAGGAAGTGGACACCGCGATAAAGGCGGTTGGCTTAGGTGCTGAGGTTTCTAAAAAAATAAAACACTTGTCTAAAGGATACCGACAGCGAGTAGGGCTAGCAGGAGCCATAATGCACAATCCATCAGTACTTATTTTAGATGAACCTACGACGGGATTAGACCCGAATCAATTGGTCTCCATGCGTGCCTTGATAAAATCTTTAGCAGTGGATAAAGTAGTGTTGTTATCTACACATGTTATGCAAGAAGTGGAAGCTATGTGCGACCGCGTTATCATTATAAATAAAGGAGAGATTGTAGCGGATGAAAGCTTATTTGTCCTTACAGAACAGCAGGTGCAATTATTAGAAGTGGAGTTTGATAGACCTGTTTCTATGGATGAAATTCACGAATTAAAACATCTAAAAGACGCGAATAATTACAGTGGTTTGTCTTGGGTGCTTACGTTTACTACCAGTATAGACATGCGTGCATCTGTATTTGATTTTGCACATGATAAAGGCTATAAGATTTTACAATTAACCTCTAAGGATAAGAGCTTGGAAAGCCTGTTTTCTGCATTGACTACTTAAATATTAAACGCCCTTTATAGTGTTCTATGACATTTACAATTGGTGGTTTGCTATAACAATACACATTTCCGAGCCTGTATAGGTTTCCTTCTATTTTTTCCGTTGCATATACATGCATGTCATTTGTAGAAGTATTTGTGACTGTCACATTTTTCGCAATGAGATTTGCTCCTAGAAAACGGGGGTCAGTATCTGAAAAATTCACGTTTAAATTATCAGTTGTCCCTTGAACTTTAATCGTTGCGGTTCCATTTGCTAAAACCCAAAGGTTGGTGCATTTTACCTGAATATCATAGTCTCCTATAGGTAAGTATTTGAATTTGTCTCCCGTGACATGTAAATATAAATTAGGGTATTCTAAGGTGTTTAAGGACGTGACGGTATGTTGGGATGAATTCCTTATTTCTACGATGTTAGGGGAGGTAATAGTGATTACGGCGTCATCATAGCCTCGTACAAAATTACAATCGTTTTCGTTGGTAAAGGTAAGTCTGTCTCCGTCTATAGTTCCAAAAATTTCTGGCTTTAAATTTTTTCCGGTTTTAATACTCACTTTTTGAGGGCTTCCATAGCGAAGTACTAGGCGTATGTTTTTCTGAATGGTTATTTTTGTGAATATTGGAAATTCCATTTCGTAGGTCACCGTGTGTCCTGCAGTTTGAAAACAGTCACCCGTGTCTTCTTTGTCACAGGCCATTAATAGTGTAAGTATACAGAGTAAGGCTATTTTTTTCATAGTGTTTTATAGGTTGTTTTAAAAGCGATATCCCAATCCAAACTCCAAGTTCTCAGCTCTAAAGAGGTTTACTCGGATGGTAACTTCGGTAAATATATGTGTATTTAATTGATGTTTAAAACCAATGCGTTCGTAGATGTTTGAAATGTAATTCACTGGATTGTACGCGTAATATCCTACTTGAGTAATAAAAGAAAAGGAGTCCAGTTGGAGTTCATGTCCAATAAGGATCCCTACCCTTAATTTATTATTTGTAGGTAGGTTTTTGTTTTCTGTACTGTTTATGAATTGGGCATATCTTGGAAGAAAATTGGCGTAAAACACCTCTGTTCCGAATGTGAGGGTGGAATACCAATTTATTTTTTTACTTCCATAAGCCGTAAGGGTGTAAAAAGAATAGCGTCCACTATCAATAATTTTAGATTCATTGATACCTCCTCTGATAACGACGTTGTAGTAAATAGGTAGTTTTTCAAAGCTGTTTTTTTTGCGAGATAAAATGGCTGTCGGTATTGTTTCTGTTGTCAATTGATAATTGATTCCTGCATGTGCGGCTATGGTGTTTAGTCCAAGGTTTGGGTTGTTAATAGCAGCATTGGAATAATGATACAGACCTAAGCCTGCTTGAAGCCCCCAATTCCCTATGATTTGTGCTCGTTTAAAGTCTAATTTTAGAAATCCAGTAAATAGTAGAGATGATCCAATAGCTTGGTTAAAGGGATTGCTTTCTTCATGATATGGATGGCTCAGATAGGCCAATCCAAAACCAGTACTTAATTTAATGGAATTGGGATTGTTTTTATTGTTTAGAAAAAAAGAATAGTGTCTAAATAATGTATAAGCGTGACCTAAGACTTCTGAATTTAAGTTTTCGTATAATAGGGACCATCCTTTTTCGGGCGCATTGTAATGTGTATTGAAGTCTGGATTTTTAGTTGTGGGAGTACTCCATGATATAAATATTCCAGAGGCGTTTCCATCGATGGCCTTGGCTAGTTTTTTATCATGTTCTATCAGTTGCCCATAAAATCCGTCAAGTTGGATTGTGGCCTGCGAGTAGGAATTGCTACAGAGTACAAAGAAAAACAGGAATGCAATTGATTTTTTCATTTTTTAAGCTCTTTTTGGTGTTCGATTCACGTGTTAATTCTTAATTAAAAACGAATACCACCGCCAAATTCTACCGTTTCTGCATCCGCACCATGAACTTTTAATCGAAGGGCTACGAACCATTTTTTATGGAAGTATCTTTTTAAGGAGATTGCCTCGTATACCTTGGTTTGATAGTCAAAATCTGAAACCAAGTAATAGCCAATCTGTCCTTCCACGGAAAAGTTATTGATAAACTGTTCATAACCAATAAAACCACCGACTCTAATGTTCGTGAAAGAGGTTCGTTTATTTGAATTTTTAACATTGGCTATTTTATAATATTCTTCTAAGAAAGGAGAATAATAGACATCGGAACCTATTTGTATGGCGGCGTTTTTACTGAGTCGTTTGTCTGCATATATGGAGAAAACAGCAAATCCTTTCATGCCACTTCCTATATATTCTGCTTCGTTCACACCACCACGCAGTGCGATGTTTAATTTAATAGGTTCTCGATATTTAGGAGGATCTTCACTCGGTATTAAGGAAAAAGGGATAGGAGTTTTATCCAATTGGTAATTGACACCTAAAGTAGCGGCCCATGTGTTTACTCCGTTATTTGGAGATTTTACATTGGCATTAGACGCATGGATAAAGGTAAGACCTACATTCAGTCCTAAGTGATCTAAAATGTTTTCTCGTTGATAATAGAGTTTAAAATAGGTGCTTGAGCCTAAGGCAGAACCGAAGGCTATATTCTTGTTGTTATTTTCTTTATCGTAGGGATTGGTATTGTAAGAAATACCAAAACCAGTACGTAGGATCAATTGATTTATTTTTTTTCTATTTAAAAGGTAAAAGTTATAATGGCCATAAAGCGCATATAAATCACCTAAAACATCACTTTTGTAATCTTGAAATGACAAAGAGATTCCAAAATCCGGATAGTTGTATCTAGATTCCCAATGTTCACCTCCATAATTTTTTTGATTCCAACTGATGATAAATCCTTCAGGATGTCCTTGTAGAAATGCATTAGAATCTGGGCTATGCGCAATGACGTTCCCGTAGAGGTAGTCTAATTGTACATAACTTGGTTTTTTATTGATCGATTGAGAGTACCCCGCATTAATAATAGGTATTAATAAGGCAATCAGTATTATTTTTTTCATAGCGGGGGTAAATCTATGAATTTAATTTAAATTGATAACCACCTTTTATTAAGGCATCTATGAAATCGTTATTAATATCTATTTTTCGAGTTCTACTAGGCATGTCTAGACTTATTTTTTCTTTGACATCATTGATCACAATGTGTAGGTTTTTCTGCCCTTGGTATGCACTAATGACTTCGTTTAATTTAGAAATCATCTCTTTATTAATTTGTTTTAAATTAAAAGTAAGGGTGATTTTTTTTCCGAATTCGCCTAGGATATCTTGTAGTAAGATAACATTGGTGAACATAAAACGCACATCTCCATTGTTCCATCCTGGTTTTACAAATATCTTTAAGTATAAAAATGCATTGGGTACTAAAAAGTGTTTGTGGCGTAAATATTCTTCTCCAAATATCCTGAATTCATGAGAGCCAGAATAATCTTCTATAAAAAAGGAGCCCCATCCTTTTCCGTTTTTTGAAATCCGATGTTGTACTTCGGTGACGATTCCTCCGATGGATAATTCTTGATTTACTAAGGCTGCTGGGTTGGCTAATGCGCTTAATAAAGAAGGGCAAAAGTATTTAATTTCTGTTTTAAAATCATCTAAGGGGTGTCCAGAGATGTAAATTCCTACCACTTCTTTTTCCTTGGATAGTTTTTCCATGACTCCCCATGGTTCACAATCAGGAATAATAGGTTCTGGGATTTGGACTTCGGAATGTTCTCCAAACATGGATATTTGTGCCGAATTTTTGCTTTCTTGAAATTTATTTCCAAAGCGCATGGCTTTTTCTAGAAAAGTAGTATTTCCATCTACGGCCATATATTGAGCACGATGTGTCTCGGAGAAAGAGTCAAATCCTCCAGCGAGTAATAGTCCTTCGAAAGCACGTTTATTAGCAGCTCTTAAATCGATGCGTTTTGCCAAATCAAAAACAGATTTATAGCGACCTCCTTCTTTTCGATTGTTAATAATGGTCATAATAGCACCATTTCCAACACCTTTTATGGCGCCCATTCCAAAACGAACAGCTCCTGTATCGTTTACTGTAAATTTAAAAGAAGATTCGTTAATGTCTGGACCTAATACTTTTAAGCCCATTCGCTTACATTCTTCCATAAAGAAGGACACTTTTTTAATGTCGTTCATATTATTAGAAAGTACCGCAGCCATATATTCTGCAGGATAATGTGCTTTTAAATAGGCCGTTTGATAGGCTATCCAAGCGTAACAAGTAGAGTGAGATTTATTAAAGGCATAGGATGCAAAGGCCTCCCAGTCTGTCCATATCTTTTCTAATTTATCTTCTGCATGTCCTTTTGCTTTTGCTTTTTCAATGAATTTAGGTTTCATTTTTGCCAGCACTGCAATTTGCTTTTTACCCATTGCTTTACGCAATACATCGGCTTCCCCTTTTGTAAAGTCGGCTAGTTTTTGAGACAGTAGCATTACCTGTTCTTGGTATACGGTAATACCATAGGTTTCTTTCAGGTATTCCTCCATGTCGGCCAAATCGTATTCAATCTCCTCAATCCCGTGTTTTCGATTAATAAACGAGGGGATGTATTCAATTGGACCTGGTCTGTACAGGGCATTCATGGCAATTAAATCGTCAAAAACGGTTGGTTTTAACTCGCGCATGTATTTTTGCATTCCTGCAGATTCATATTGGAAAATACCAACGGTTTCTCCGCGCTGGAAGAGTTCATAGGTTTTTACATCTTCCAAGTCAAATTCCTCAGGATCTAAATCTACCCCGTGTTTTTCTTTGACTAAGGCACAGGCATCTTTAATTAGGGTCAGTGTTTTTAGCCCCAAGAAGTCCATTTTCAAGAGTCCGGCATCTTCCACTACGGAGTTGTCAAACTGTGTGACATACATGTTGGAATCCTTGGCCAGGGCCACCGGGACATACTTGGTAATATCATCGGGAGTAATAATAACTCCACAGGCGTGAATTCCGGTATTTCTTACCGATCCTTCCAGGACCAATGCTTTGTTAATTACTTCTGAATCGAGTCCGTTTCCTTGAGAAACTCGTTTTAATTCTTCAATTAATTCAATTTCTTCCGACCTGAATTTTTCTTTAAGTCCTTTATCGTCCAAGCTGAAAATCTTATTCAGTTTGGTCATTTCAGGGATTAATTTAGCAATTCTATCGGCTTCAAATAGGGGTAAATCCAAAACACGAGCGGTGTCTCTAATGGAGGATTTAGCCGCCATAGTACCGTAAGTGATAATTTGTGCAACCTGATTGGCACCATATTTTTCAATCACGTAATCCATTACACGTCCACGTCCTTCATCATCAAAATCAATATCAATATCGGGCATGGATACACGTTCCGGGTTCAGGAAACGCTCAAAAAGTAATTTATATTTTAAAGGGTCAATATTTGTAATCCATAAACAGTAAGCAACTACAGATCCAGCGGCAGAACCACGTCCTGGTCCTACACTTACGTCCATTTTTCTGGCCGCACGAATAAAATCTTCGACAATTAAAAAGTACCCTGGATATCCAGTATTTCTAATAACGTCCAATTCAAAATCTAGGCGTTCTATAACTTCGTCACTGAGGTCTTCTCCATATCTTATTTTAGCGCCTTTGTAGGTGATATGTCTTAAAAAAGCATTTTCTCCACGTTTTCCTCCATCCACTAAATCTTCGGGATGTACAAATTCGGGACCAATATCAAAGGCAGGAAGTAGTACAGACCTAGCAAGGGTGTACACTTCTATTTGATCTACGATTTCCTGGATATTTATAATGGCTTGTGGCACATCTTTAAAGAGCGCTTTCATTTCTGAACTCGATTTAAAGTAGTATTCGTCATTTGGTAATCCGTATCTATACCCACGTCCCCGTCCTATTGGGGTCGCTTGTTTTTCTCCGTCTTTTACACAAAGTAAAATATCGTGAGGTATGGAATCTTTACGCTCTAGGTAAAAGGTGTTATTGGTGGCAATTAATTTAACGTCATGCTTTTTTGAAAAGGAAATCAATGTTTTATTGACACGGTCTTCATCCTCTTGTCCGTGGCGCATGATTTCGATGTATAAATCGCGGCCGAATTGCCCTTTCCACCAAAGCAAAGCTTCTTCTGCTTGTCTTTCTCCTAGATTTAGAATTTTATTAGGGATTTCACCGTACATATTCCCCGTTAATACAATGATATCTTCCTTGTATTTTTCTATGATTTTACGGTCAATTCTAGGGATGTAATAAAAACCATCTACAAAGGCAATGGAGGACATTTTAGCAATATTATGATAGCCATTTTTATTCTTTGCAAGGAGAACTACGGCATAACCATTATCTTTTACTTTTTTATTGAGGTGATCCTCACAGATGTTAAATTCACAACCAACAATAGGTTTTAGTATTTTGTTTGTAGGTTCTTTACCTGCCTCTATAAGTTCTTTATTAGCAGCTTCTACTGATTTATTATGATTTAAAACAGCTGTTACAAAATGAAATGCCGCCATCATATTACCACTGTCAGTAAGAGCAATAGCACTGTGATTGTTTTTTACCGCCCCGTTTACCATTGTTTTAATTTGCATGGTAGATTGCAGGATGGTGAACTGGGTGTGATTGTGTAAATGAGCAAAGGTAGCATCCTCCATTAATGCGATATTGTCCGAGAGGTTAATGTCCTCGGTCGCAATTTCAGACTGCTTAATTTTCTTGGCTATTTTCTCACTTTGCTTTTTTAGATTGATGTGTTTTAGACCAATTCCTGGAATTAATACTGGGTTTTTAGCCTTGTAAGTGTCTAAGAAACCTTCGCTTGCTAATAGCTCCTCTTCTGAAAAACCATCGGTACGAATTAATTCTAAGAAACAGCGTGTGGTGGCCTCTACATCCGCAGTCGCATTGTGCGCTTCTGAAAAGGGAGTTTGGAATAAAAACGCATGCAATTCCGTTAGTGTTGGAAGCTTAAATTTCCCGCCTCTACCTCCTGGTATTTGACAGAGACTTGCGGTGCGTTCTGTACAAGTATCTAAAATAGGAAGTTTGTTTAAAGGAGATTCCATACCTGCACGGTGGAACTCACAGCCCATAATATTTAAATCAAATACTACGTTTTGACCAACCACAAAGGTGGTCTTTTCCAGGGCCTCATTAAACCTGTTCAGACCGTCACGTAGGTCTATCCCTTGCTCTTGGGCAAGTTCTGTAGAGATTCCGTGAATTCTTTCTGCATCGTAAGGAATGTTATAGTCTTCGGGGATGATTAAAAAATCGTCGTGTTCCAGTAGTTTTCCAAACTCATCATGTAGCTGCCAAGCTAATTGAACACAGCGAGGCCAGTTATTAGTGTCTGTAATTGGAGCATTCCAACTCTTAGGTAAGCCCGTAGTTTCTGTATCAAAAATTAGGTACATGAAGTCTGAATATTTTTAGTATAAATGAGGGTTTAAAATTAACCATTTTGGAATTGATAGCATTGATTGGAGCGTAATTTTTTCAAATAGTTGTTTTTTTTAAAATAGATTCAATCTATGGAGCGCCTTACACTACTTATATGCAAGGAGTTATGTACTTGGTTGTTGAGGTGGTTGTAGGGTGCGTATTTTTAGCTGAAAAAGCTAACATCCGTCATAGTTCTTAAAATAAGCTTGTTGTAATTTTAACCTGTTAAACAGAGAGATGTTGTTGTATGGAATCATGTAATAAAGATCAATTTTTAAATTCAAACAAACTTTTTAGAACAACTGGTGTGGTTGAATCCGTGCGTGGGGAGCAAGCTACCGTGCGTTTACAGTCCAATGCTAATTGTGAAGGATGTAAAGCGCAATCTGCCTGTGGTGTAGATAGTGGCGATAAAATTGTACATGTAACAATGGATAAATCCATCGATTTAAATACGGTCATAACTGTTGGAATCGATAAAAAGAAAGGCTTAATAGCCGTAGTTTATGCGTATGTATTTCCTTTTTTATTGGTGTTAATGACGCTACTTATAGGGTCTGTTTTCTTATCAGAATCTATGGCGGGACTATTGTCTTTAGCGATCTTAATTCCATATTATATACTGCTTTATTTTTTGAGAGCAGCATTTACCGAAAAGTTTAGAGTTTTATTATTAAATCAAATTAAGAACTAATAACCATGTTGTATAGCGTTTTATTATTGGTGATGTTGGGCGTTTTTTCGGCACTCATCTTGTATTTTGTATCCAAAAAGTTTTATGTATACGAAGACCCGCTTATTGAAAAAGTAGAAGAGGTTTTACCTGCAGCTAACTGTGCAGGCTGTGGTTTTCCTGGCTGTAAAGCATTTGCAGAGAGCCTCGTAAATACACCCGATATATCAGCGTTGTTTTGTCCAGTAGGAGGGAACGATACGATGAAAGCAGTGGCCGATATTTTAGGGAAAGAAGTCACGGAAAAAGCGCCAACAGTGGCAGTGGTTCGCTGTCAAGGAGCTTGCGATGTTAGACCTAAAACGAGTGAGTTTCAAGGGCCGTTATCGTGTAGTATCTCTACCTTATTATACGGAGGAGAAACAGATTGTGAATACGGTTGTTTAGGAATGGGGGAATGTGTAGATGCCTGTGATTTTGACGCCATGTTTATGGATGATAAAACAGGGCTACCTGTGGTGATAACCGATAAGTGTACTTCCTGTGGTGCTTGTGTGAAAGCCTGTCCAAAAGATATTATAGAAATGCGTCCAAAAAAGAAACGCGATTTAAAAATATTTGTGAGTTGTATGAATCAAGACAAAGGAGGGATTGCTAGAAAAGCATGTTCTGTGGCTTGTATCGGCTGTAATAAATGTTTTGATATTTGTCCTAAGGATGCCATTACAATGGAAAACATGTTGGCATATATAGATCCGGATTTATGTACACTTTGTAGAAAATGTGTCCCTATATGTCCTACGGATTCTATATTAGAAACCAATTTTCCGCCACCTAAAGTAAAAAAAGAAGACGCTAAAAAGCCTGTTAAAAAGGTGAAAAAAGTAGCGAAAGAGACAAGTGACGATTTGGAAACTTCCAAGGTGAAGCCCATCGTTAAAAAGGAACCAAAAACAGCGACTGAAAAAGTAGAAGCCATGGTTGAAAGTGTAACCTTAGAAAAAACAGAAAACAATGCTTAAAACATTTCCAAAAGGAGGTGTGCATCCTCCAGAAAATAAAATTACGGCAACTAAAAGTATTCAGAGATTGCCAGTACCGAAAACCGTTCATGTTCCGGTAGCGCAACACATCGGTGCGCCCGCTCAAATAATTGTGGAACGTAAAGAGAAAGTGGTCATCGGACAAGTCATTGCGAAATCAGGTGGTTTTGTCTCTTCTAATATCCATTCACCAGTTGCGGGTGTGGTCACAAAAATTGACAAGATTATAGATAGTAGTGGTTATAAAAAAGACTGCATCGTTATCCGGGTAGATGTAAAGGATGAAAGTAATTTTGTAGACGAAGTATTTCCAATTAAAGATAAAATAGTACAATCTCCCGAGGAGATTGTGCAAATAATAGCGGATTACGGAATTGTAGGATTGGGAGGTGCTACGTTTCCATTGCATGTGAAATTAGCATTAAAGCCCGATCAAAAAATAGATTGTCTGTTGATAAATGGGGTGGAATGTGAACCTTATTTAACGGCGGATCATCGCTTGATGTTGGAGAAAACAGAAGAGATTGTTATTGGAATTAAAATTCTATTAAAAGCATTCGGAATTCATAAAGCGATTATCGGTATTGAGAATAATAAGAAAGATGCGATTAAAGCATTGAAAGAAATATGTAAAAACGAACCGGATATACAAATAGCCACCTTAAAAGTGAAGTATCCGCAAGGAGGTGAAAAACAATTGATACGTGCTATTTTAGGACGGGAAGTTCCTGTAGGGGGATTGCCTTTAAATGTAGGGGTTGTCGTTCATAATGTAGGAACCGTATTTGCGGTCTATGACGCGGTTCAAAATAACAGGCCTTTAACCGAGAGAGTGGTTACAGTCACCGGGAAATCCTTAGAGAATTCTGGAAATTTTTGGGTGAAGATAGGAACACCTATTTCGGATTTAATTGCGGCAGTAGGTGCCTTACCCGAAGATACTCGAAAAATCATCAATGGAGGACCAATGATGGGGAAAGCTATTAAAAACACGAATGTTCCTGTGACCAAAGGAACCTCTGGTATTTTATTGATTTCAGAGAAAGAAGCAAGTCGAAAAGAAGTGCAGAACTGTATTCGATGTGCGACTTGTGTGTCGGTTTGTCCGATGGGTTTAGAACCTCATTTATTGATGAGTTTAACAGAAAAAACAATGTTTGAGCAGGCCGCATCTGAGGATATAATGACCTGTATAGAATGTGGTTCCTGTAGTTATGTATGTCCTTCTAATCGGCCATTATTGGATCAAATTAGATTGGGGAAAATGGTAGTGAAAAAATTAGACCTTTTAAAGAATTAACAATGAGTATTCAAAAAAATATTATATCAGCTTCGCCACATGTACATTCTGGCAAAGCATCAAAAACGGTCATGTACGATGTAGTTATTGCTTTAATTCCCGCGTTTTTAGTCTCTATTTACGTGTTTGGAATTCCTGCTTTAATTACCACCGCAGTGGCAGTAATATCCTGTTTGTTATTCGAATATGGAATCCAGCGTTTTATTATGAAAACCAGCACCTCTATCACCGATGGTTCTGCATTAATCACAGGGTTGTTATTGGCCTTTAACTTACCGTCTTCCATTCCTCTTTGGATGATAGTCATAGGGAGTTTAGTGGCAATAGGAGTGGCTAAATTATCATTTGGAGGCTTGGGCTTTAATATTTTTAATCCTGCAATTGTAGGGCGTGTATTCTTATTAGTTTCCTTTCCTGTTCAAATGACAAGTTGGCCAAGTGCTACGCCAGGAGCGTTTCCTTTAACTGATGCCGTGTCTGGAGCAACTCCATTAGGAATAGTGAAAGAAGGATTAATGTATGGTGAAACCATGAGTGCTTTAGCGACTAAAATCCCTACGAATATTGAATTATTTTTAGGGTCTACAGGAGGTTCTTTGGGAGAAATGTCTGTTTTGGCATTACTATTAGGAGGGGTTTATTTATTAATTCGTAAAGTGATTTCTTGGCATATTCCTGTAGCAATGTTAGGGAGTATGGCACTGTTTTCTGGAGCTTTTTGGTTGTACGATCCAACAATGTATGCCAGTCCTATGTTTCATGTGTTAGCTGGGGGAGCAGTATTAGGAGCCTTTTTTATGGCGACCGATATGGTGACCAGTCCTATGACTACAAAAGCAATGTTAGTTTTTGCGGCCATGATTGGAATTATAACGATGGTTATTAGAATGTTTGGCGTCTATCCAGAAGGAGTTTCGTTTGCCATATTAATTATGAATGCCTTTGTGCCATTGTTAAATAAGGTGTTAAAACCGAAACGTTTTGGGACTAAAATAACTGCAAAATTTGTATAAGTTATGAAGAAAAAAGAATCAACTTTTATAAACATGTTAGCGGCCTTGTTTATTGTAACGCTTATCTCAGGATTGGCTTTGTCTTATGTAAATATTGCTACGGAAGGACCTATTGCTGCTGCAAAATTAAAACGAAAAGTAGCCGCCATAGAAATGGTAGTTCCTGTTTTTGATAACAATCCTGTGGCTACTATGAAAGCCGTTTTTAAAGAAGGATTTAAAGATAGTGTTGAGGTGTATAGCGCTCATAAAGCTAAAAAACTAGTAGGTGTTGCAGTGATTGGAATGTCTAATAAAGGATTTAGTGGATTGATTAAAGTGATGGCCGGTTTTCATCCAGATGGTCGTATTATAAATATTCAGGTATTGGAACAAAAGGAGACCCCAGGATTAGGTACAAAGATTAAAAGCGAACGGTTTATACAGCAATATGTAAATAAAAATCCAGCTTCATTTAATTTAACACCTAAAAAAGATGGAGGTGACATAGATGCGCTGACAGGCGCAACGATTAGTACACGAGCTTTTAGTGCTGCAGTTCAGCAGGCGTATGAAGTGTTTGAAAATCTAAAAAAGGACTAGGAATATGGAATCAACTGTAAATAAAAAAGAAACATTTTTAAGAGGAATTGTCGCCGAAAATCCAGTTTTTGTGATGTTATTAGGAATGTGTCCTACACTGGGAGTGACTACTTCTGGATTTAATGGACTGGGAATGGGAGTGGCTACGGCTTTTGTGTTATTAATGTCTAATATAGTGGTGTCTCAAGTAAAAACGCAAATTCCTAGTAAGGTGCGTATCCCTGCATTTATCATCATTATTGCATCGTTTGTAACTATTGTAGAAATGGTATTGGAGGCATATATTCCTTTCTTATATGAGCAATTAGGGATTTTTATTCCATTAATTGTGGTGAACTGTTTAATTCTTGGAAGAGCAGAAGCTTTTGCTTCAAAAAATAATTTGATAGACTCTATTATAGATGCCTTAGGAATGGGGCTTGGATTTATCATCGCCTTAACTTTATTAGGCGCTGTGCGAGAAATTTTGGGAAGTGGAAGCTTATTTGGTCTGTCATTTGTACCAGAGAATGCCAGTACATTTATCATCTTTATCTTGCCTCCAGGAGCATTTATAGCCTTGGCGTATCTGTCGGCAATTTTTAATAAAATACCTACAAAATAATACATTATGGATTATATCTTAATTTTAATATCAGCGGTATTTGTAAATAACATTGTACTAGCTCAGTTTTTAGGAATCTGTCCGTTTTTTGGAGTTTCTAATAAAGTATCTACGTCTATAGGGATGTCAGGTGCAGTACTTTTTGTGATGACTATAGCGACTATGGCTACTTATTTATTACATCAATATGTATTAATGCCAGCAGGCTTGGAATATTTAAGAACCATTACCTTTATATTGGTGATTGCGGCTTTGGTACAGATGGTGGAGATCATTTTGAAAAAAGTGAGTCCGCCCCTATATCAAGCATTGGGAGTTTTTTTACCTTTAATTACAACGAACTGTGCGGTGTTAGGTGTGGCTATATTAGCCTTGGGATTAGAAGAAGTGAGCTTGTTAAAAGCAGTTTTCTATGCCATTGCTAATTCCATAGGTTTTGGTCTAGCCTTGATTATATTTGCGAGTATTAGAGAGCAAATGGAATTAGCAGAAGTACCAAAAGGAATGAAAGGAGTGCCGATCAATTTAATTATTGCAGGTTTATTATCCATGGCTTTTCTTGGTTTTACAGGATTAGTATAGAGAATCATTGTAAAGCAGCTGTAATGTAAAGAGTTAACTTTTGTGAGGTTTTTAGGAACTCTCTTTTTAAAAGGATAAAATAAGGTGCGATTGATATGAGGATTCAAATTATCTTCATATATTTGCACAATTAAAATTAATAATCGAGGTCGCGTACCTTAAAATTTAACACAAAATGCCAGTAAAAATTAGATTACAA
>JAESRX010000039.1 GCA_016764435.1 Flavobacteriaceae bacterium
TTCTAGCTTTTCATCTAAGCTCCATCTCTTGTATTTCATATATTCAAAGTTAATGTTTATTATTCAACATTTACTCCGAGCTTCTAGGGGGCTAAACTATCCTTGTAGGTACAATTATGTATTACTTTTTTTGTTGAATATTTCGACAAAAAACTCTTTTTTAGAATGTCCTTAAATTTTTGTTTTAAATCTAGGTTATAAATTATTACTTCATCTAATTGATTCGTTCTAGGCATAAGAAACAACGTGTCTTTCTGTTTTAAATAATCAAAAGTGAACTTCTTTTCTATATAATTTACATGTGAGGTAATGATTTCATTTTCTAAGAAGGGTATTCTAACTTTCCCATCTCCATTGGAGATACTCCCAATTCCTAAACTTGGATAAAATAGTTGAACTAAATCTATTGGCTTTTTGGTCGTCGCATCTAAAACCACAAATTCTTTCGATTGAGAGAAACCTATATAGCTTAATAAGAGAACAAAAGTTATCATTTTTATTTTCATTGTCAATCTAGAATTTATTACTGATTATTGCCTTCACTTAGCTAAGCACTGTGCGTATTTAATATTTTCGAACCTGGATGTTTTCAATTATCCAACGCTTTTATTTTGTTTTTTTAAAAACATAAAACAAAATCAACAGATTTACCTTTGGGGAGACTTCGCGTTGGTGTTTTTCGTTAAAAGCACAAGATTTTCTATTAAGAAACAAAACGGTATTGGACTAAAGTTGTATTCGGTGACGTATTCATTCCATCAACCTTTCTGGGTATACTTTCTTGATTTCAATTAATTGCTCGGTGGTTAAATTCTCTAATTTTATTTGATACTTTTCTTTTGCGAGTTGTTCTCTTAAATTTCGAATTTCTCCAACTATTACCTCCTGTACATCAATGTATGTTTTGTACATAGTTTCTCGTTCAGCTTTTAATGACACTACAGATTCTGATTTATTTTTATACACGTATGCGTAAATTTCATTTTTTAATTGCTCAAGACTAACCTCCACTTTATTTACAAAAACTATATTATTCTTATCAATGTATATCTTGATGGCATTATTTAAATGTTGTTCCTTTTTATTATCATCAACTTCAGATAGGTTATTCCTTATTCCACTATCACTTCCATGATTAATTGTTCCGAATAATAAAAATACAGTCAATTTGTAATAATCTAATTCAAAGTCATTTTCGTTAAATACAGCTAAAATACCGTTAGCAACAATGAATGGAGTAATATCCCCAGAAGTACTTATAGAATCTAATGCAATTTGCAATTCCTTCAATTTAGAGAATTCATAATCAAATCGTTCACCTATTGCTGCTTGACAGTTTCTAAATGATTTATTTTTAGGCAATCCTATTTCAATGATTTTATCTAAAAATGATATAGAAAGATTATATTTAAAGTTATTATCAATTAAAATTTTCTCAAAAAGAGCCTTGTAACTTTTTCCTGTCTCATCCTTTAAAACATTTTTGGAAATTAATAATTGCTCAAAGTCATGAATCGTTTTTTTTAATGCAGCTCCTTTATCCACATAGTTTTCATAAATGCAATTCATTAATTTAACTTCTACTCTTTCATTTTGTCCAAGACAATTTATCGCGAGTAGTCCAAAAGTGAAACAGGTAAAGATTATT
The DNA here is from genome assembly GCA_016764435.1 of Flavobacteriaceae bacterium. Lineage (GTDB taxonomy): Bacteria > Bacteroidota > Bacteroidia > Flavobacteriales > Flavobacteriaceae. Next base: position 1,649 of record JAESRX010000039.1, read on the forward strand.
TTTTTTACAGGCCTCCTTCCTCTCATATACCAACAGTTTACAACCGTATATCCGTTATATCGATATGATAGCATTGTCTAATTTTTAATACATTAATCATGGCATAGTTTTCATGCAACGTTTCTCAAATATACAAAACAAATTCACATAGCATGTAAGTAAAAAACGACTCCCTATAAAATACATTAAAAATAAGGAGTGCTCTCCCTATGCAACGGTCTCTCCCTCTATCACTAACTGATATTACTCCACAGCGTACTATTCTTCGCAATATGCTGATAGGTTTCTAAGATCATTTTATGTGCTGGCTTGGCTAAAGTTGGATCTTCATTCAATAAATGAATTGCTTCCGCCCGCACTTGAGTGAGCACTTCCGCATCTTTAACAAGATCTGCAATTTTTAAATCGAGAACACCACTTTGTTGTTTTCCCATTAAGTTACCTGGGCCACGAAGTTTTAGATCTACTTCCGCTATTTTAAATCCATCAGAAGTATCCACCATCGTTTTTAAACGAACCTTAGAATCCGCGGAGAGTTTAAAACCGCTCATCAGAATACAAAAACTCTGTTCCGCTCCACGTCCTACTCGTCCACGTAACTGATGGAGCTGAGACAGTCCAAATCGCTCTGAACTTTCGATAATCATAATGGATGCATTGGGAACGTTCACCCCTACTTCTATTACGGTAGTGGCCACCATAATATTGGTTTCACCTTTGATAAAACGGTTCATTTCGAATTCTTTATCTGCGGGTTTCATTTTTCCGTGAACAATGCTAATTTGGTATTTAGGCAAGGGGAATTCACGGACAATACTTTCATAACCATCCATTAAATCTTTATAATCCATGACTTCGGACTCGTTTATCAGTGGATATACCACATACACCTGTCTTCCTTTTTCAATTTCCTCCCGCATAAATTTAAACACACTCAGCCTGTTACTGTCATAGCGGTGGGCGGTTTTTATCTCTTTCCTTCCAGGCGGTAATTCGTCAATTACGGAAATATCCAGATCACCATACATACTCATCGCTAAGGTTCTAGGAATAGGCGTGGCTGTCATCACTAAAATATGTGGAGGTAAGTTGTTTTTCTTCCATAATTTAGAGCGTTGTTCCACTCCAAATCTGTGTTGCTCATCGATAATGGCAAAACCTAGGTTTTTAAATTGCACTTTATCTTCCAATAAGGCATGAGTTCCTATTAAGATATCTAAGGAACCATCCATCAAGGCATCGTGAATTTCACGACGTTGTTTTACCTTACTAGAACCGGTCAATAATTTCACAGTGATGGGCAAATCACCCAACTGCTCCACGATAGAATGATAATGCTGTATGGCAAGAATCTCCGTTGGTGCCATTAAGGCGGCTTGAAAACCGTTATCTATAGCCATTAACATACACAATAAGGCCACAATGGTTTTTCCCGATCCAACATCGCCCTGTAACAAGCGGTTCATTTGTGCATTGGATCCAACATCTTTTCTGATTTCTTTTAAGACTCTTTTCTGTGCATTGGTCAAATCAAATGGCAATCCATGGCTGTAAAAATCATTAAAATGAGGGCCTATTTTATCAAAAACATAGCCTTTGATTCGTGATTTTCGAATTATTTTTTTTCGTATGAGTTGTAATTGGATATAAAAGAGTTCTTCAAACACCAAGCGTTGTTGCGATCGGGTCAATAATTCCTGGGATTTCGGAAAATGAATATTGTACAAAGCCTCCGATTTAGACAGCAAGCCATTTTCGGAAATCATACTTTCTGACAAGGATTCTCTGAACTTCCCTTGCGTTTCTATAAACAACTGTTGCATCATTTTCACCAATACCCGATTACTCACTCCTCTATTACTTAACTTCTCTGTACTCGGATAAATAGGTTGCATGATGATCTGCCCACTTTTTTTATGAACAGAAAGCAGTTCCATTTCAGGATGTGCCATGGAGAATTTGGTTCCATATAGCGTCGTTTTTCCGAATAAAACATAGGGTTCATTCACCTTAATGGAGTCTTTTATCCATTTTGCGGCTCTAAACCAGACCAATTCTATCGTACCAGTGCCATCGGTGAAGGAAGCTGTTAACCGAGAACCACGTTTTTGCTTGATGGATTTAAATCCTGTTACTTTTCCTACCAACTGAATTTCAGAGGCATTTTGCTGTAATTCTCCAATTTTATAAAATTGTGTTTTATCGATGTATCTGCTTGGAAAAAAACTGATTAAATCACCAAACGTACGTATTCCGAGTTCACTTTTAAGCAGATCGGCACGTGCTGGTCCTACCCCCGTTAGGTACGCAATCGATGTATTGAGGTTATATTGTGGCATCCGTAATAATTAGGTTACGAAGATAGTAAATGCTTGGAATTCTTTACTACCTTTGCAGTTCAAAAAATAATACATGCGATTACATAAGAATTTAGTTATTACCGTTGTTAATTCCTTAAAATTGATATTTATAGAAGAGGAGTATGCAGGGAAGGTAGTAGAGAAAGCGTTAAAAATTAATAAAAAATGGGGCGCACGCGACAGAAAGTTCATCGCGGAAACCATTTATGACATCGTACGATGGAAACGTTTATACAACGAGATAGCCGGAACTAAGAATCATTTCACCAATGATAACTTATGGAAATTAGTCGCTGTTTGGGCGGTATTGCGTGATGTAGAATTGCCAGAGTGGCAACATTTTTACGGAACACCCGTACGTAGAATTAAAGGAAGATTCAACGAATTACAAAAAGACCGCGTATTTAAGGAGTCTATTCCAGATTGGATGGACGAAATATGCGTAAAAGAATTGGGAGAGAAAAAATGGGCTAAGGAAATTACTGCATTGAATAAACAAGCAAGTGTAATCGTCCGTACCAACTCTTTAAAAGTGACTAAAATTTCTTTGCAAAAAGAATTTGCACAATTGGAAATACACACGAGTTTTGTCCCTGACAGCACACATGCCTTACAATTGGACAAACGTGCCAATGTATTTGTAACGGATATGTTTAAGAAAGGATATTTTGAAGTTCAAGATGCTTCTTCTCAATTAGTAGCTCCCTATTTAGATGTGAAACCAGGAATGCGTGTCATAGATACCTGTGCAGGCGCTGGAGGAAAAACATTGCACTTGGCCGCTTTGATGGAAAATAAAGGGCAGATCATAGCCATGGACATTTATGAGCACAAACTTAAACAGTTAAAAAAACGTGCCAAACGTAACGGTGCACATAATATAACTACCCGAGCTATCAACTCAACCAAAGACATTAAAAAACTACACAATTCAGCAGATCGTGTATTGATTGATGCTCCTTGTAGTGGTATTGGTGTTTTAAAAAGAAACCCAGATTCTAAATGGAAATTGAAACCTGAGTTTTTAGACCAAATAAAAGAAACGCAATTAGAGATTTTAAATAGCTATTCTAAAATGCTGAAAGTAGATGGTCAGATGGTATATGCTACCTGCTCTATTCTTCCTTCAGAAAACGAATTGCAAATAGGTAAATTCTTATCTGAAAACACCAATTTCATATTAATCTCTGACCATAAAGTTTCACCTGCTGAAAGTGGGTACGATGGATTTTACATGGCTTTATTAAAAAGAATTGAATAATTATGAACATTAAAATTTTAGTTGCAAGTGCTGCTTTATTAGTTTTAGCCGCTTGTGGTGGAGATAGTACAGAAACACCAAAACCTAGCCCAGAACCAACTCCAGAAAACAATGCACCTGGAGATTTTACGGCAACCGTTAAAAACATCACTATAGACCAAGCTACAATTTCGTGGAGCAATGCTATAGATCCTGACGGAGATACCGTGAATTACACCGTGAAACAAGGAGCTGTAAGTAGTACTAGCTTAAGTGGAAACACTCATACTTTTGCTGGACTAACCGATGGTACTAATTATAACGGAACTGTAACTGCTAACGATGGTAATGGTGGTACAAACACAGCGAATTACACATTTAAAACCGAGGCAAAACCGACGAGTAATCCAGGTGCCTTTGTGATTCCTAGCGCTTTAGCTTCTTATTATAAAGACATGGATTTTACAAAAATCGACATGCCTTTATTTGATGATTTAGCGGTTTTAACGATCTCAAAACACAATAACATATTGGATTACGGGGAACGTCACAACCACCTGTACGGAGCTGACAAAGACCCCAACAACAGTGCGAATGTACTCCTGATTTATTCTGGAGATAGCGTTGATAAAAGAGAATACCTGAGTGGAAATAATTCATATTCGCCTCAAACATTTAACACAGAGCACTTATACCCTCAATCAAAATTAGGAAACGGAAATGCTGTCGGTGATTTACATCATTTAAGAACCTGTAATCATCAAATAAATAGCTCTAGAAGTAACTATCCATTTACGGATGGATCCGGTACCTATAATTTAAAAAATGGCGCTTGGTATCCTGGTGATGAATGGCGAGGTGATGTAGCACGTATGATCTTATATGTGAATTTACGTTACGACGAGCCTTTGAATGGTGATATTAGCACTAGTGGTATCAACTTATTCTTAAAATGGAATAGAGAAGATCCTGTTTCTGCCATTGAGATTCAACGTAACAATGTTATTCAAAACTCTCAAGGAAATAGAAATCCTTTTATAGACAATCCTTATTTAGTAACTGTGATTTTTGGTGGGGAAGCTGCTGAAAATAGATGGGCTGATTAATAACTAATAACTTCACGAAAAGGGAACACACCTGTGACCTTTTTTACAATAGATAAAAAAGCAACGAGAAATCGTTGCTTTTTTTATACTTATAATTTAGCTTTTTATTGATTCCTTAACGAACTAACTCCCTTTAAAGCGCTTTTGAAATTGCCAGGGGAGTTCATTTCTTATCCCCCTATAATAACACACTCTAAAAACAGTATATTCCATTTTTATTTCTCTCTAAACGACGTGTATTCTTCAAACATTGAAGCTTTAGCTATTGGATGAACCAGAAATATGCCAGCAATTCTTTTTTATTAATTTGTTAAATCAAAAGAAGACGCAATGAAGTTAACTTCCATTTAGTTTTCATTTAAAACAAAAAAATAAAGCTCGTTTTTTTAAAACGAGCTTTAAGCTTAGGACTCTAATAAGTAGCACTACAAAATGACTTTCAAATTGATCGCTACTACCTATCTCTTTATTTCTATCATAATATCCGTAGTGTTTTTCAAATTATCTCCTACAGGACATCTATTTACAACATCTTTCATCCATAAATCTAAGGAAGCATCATCCGCATCACAGTCAGGCTTTAAAACAACCTTAATTCCTTTGTATCCTGCTCTGTCTTCAAAAGATTTCCCGAACAATCTATTTGGGTTTAAATTCCCTACTAAGTCTATTTCTACTCCTCTTAAAGTAATTCCAAATTCCGGAGCACATACATGCGCCATCACATTTAAACACCCGGCATAAGCCGCTAAAATATACTCCACAGGATTTGCTCCTTCATTAGTTCCTCCAAGACTTGATGGTTCATCAACTATCATTTCAAAACCTCTTGCTTTTACAATTGTTTTTGTCGGATTTAGACTTTTCGCTTTTACTCTAAATTTTAAATCTGGCATACTATTTTCTTTTAGTTTCGTTAATTTCTTATTCAAATTTAAGGAGTTTTTAAGCATTCCATTTGTAAAAATGATACTTTAAATACATGTGATAAAATGAAATTTATTAGCCCAAATAATGTATTTTTACATAGTGAATAATGCAAGTTAATGGTCTAAAACAGAATAAATTTCAAAAGGAATGTTGAACGATTTTAAGAATAAACAAGACGAATTAAAACCTATTACAATTACTGCTGATAAATGCTTGGAAACATTAACAGATGATGAAAAAAACGAGCTAATTGCTAATAAAACTACGATTGAATTTGAGGTTGGAGAAACCATTATCAAGCATGGTTTTGTGGCAAACAACATTATGTACATAGAAGAGGGTTTGGCGAAATTAGAGATCATGACCGACGGAAAAATGGCTATGGTGAATCTTATTTCTCCTAAATCATTTATTGGAATCGTCTGTACCTTTGCCAATCACAATGTAAGTTTCTCTGCGACGGCGCTTGAAAAAACAACCATCAGTATCATAGACATGAGTTTGTTTGAAAAATTTACGCGACAAAACGGTGATTTTGCATTTCATATCATTCGTCACATGTCTATTGTAACAAATGACTTGGTCCATAAAATCCTTCGCTATTCTCATAAAAACATTGAGGGTGCAGTTTCGATTCTGTTGAGTGACTTCAGTAAAGTGTACAAGTCTGATGATTTTACCTTGCCAATTAAACGTATAGAAATGGCGAAGATGCTCGGGTATTCAAAAGAAAGTGTGATAAATACCATCTCCAAATTTAACAAGGAAGGTATTCTAGAAGTTCATGAAAAACACATTAAGATTTTAGATAAAACACGCTTGCTAAAAATCGCTAAAATGAGTTAATAAAACCTCAAAGGAAACGCGTTCTAAAATAGCATCTAAAAACCACAAAATAAAGGAGACGCTGGTAGTGTTTTTGAATTGACACCAAAATCATACTGAAGTACCATTGGTAAGACCAGAATAAAATAACTATAAAAAGCCGAAAGATCGCTTGAACACAAGCAGTATCTTTCGGCTTTTATTATTACTATAGTTACTGCTATTATGAACGATCTAGTCTTGAAATATTCATGACCATATAATCAACAATTTTCGCCACCAACGTCGCTGTTACACTGTCTCTATCCAGTGACGGATTTAATTCTGCAATATCACAAGAAATCACTTTGTTAGAAGCAAACAAAAAGTCCAACATTTTAAACAAAAAATAAGGCGTAAACCCTAAAGGTGATGGAGCACTCACGCCAGGCGCATAAGCAGACGAAAACGCATCCATATCTACTGTTACGTAAATAGCGTCATTATTTGCAATAAAGGAGGTTAAACGGTCTTTTAAAGCATTCAGTTCATGACTTGTAGACTCACAGTCATAGTTAATGGCATATTGCACATTCTTTTTTCGTGCGATATCAAATAACTCACGGGTATTTGATTGCTGTTGTATCCCAATCGCAAAATAATCCACCTCCTGGCCTTCTTCTCTTAACTCTTTAATAATTTGATTGAAAGGTGTACCTGAATTTGGACGACCATCTACCGGTCTCAAATCAAAGTGGGCATCAAAATTCACAATCCCGACCTTGCGTTTCTCGGTGTTTTTAACAGCCTTCCATATTCCCATGAAATGACCATAAGACATATCGTGTCCACCGCCGATCGCGATCGGAAAAATTTGCTGTTGTAACAAGGTGCCAATTAATTCAGAAAAGGATTGCTGACAAGCTTCCATATCATCCTCTACACAATTAATATCACCGACATCAGCAATGTGTGTATTCGTAAAATGTACGGGGTGTTTTGCCAAGCGCTCTCGAATTGCTTTAGGACCTTGAGCTGCACCTATCCGTCCTCTATTTCTTCGAACGCCTTCATCACACACATAGCCTACTAAAGCTATGTCTATTTTTTTATCATTTAATTCCTCGGTATCTAAGGAGCTTACATCTAATAATTCTATTTCCTGATACCAGTATTGATTGCCCATATCTGGGTTGGACGCTCGTCCTTCCCAGTTGGACTGTTGGGCTGGTTTATATCCAGCCTTTGTACTTTTCGAAATCACTTTCATTGTCTCTTTTCTTTTTCTATTGTTTACCTCTTAAAACAAACCACTCATTAACTTGTCATCCACTAAGTTAGGGATTGTAACCTTTAGATTTGGTTCAATCTCCATTGCTCTCTTAATAGCGAAGATAGCTCCTTTATTTCTCGCCCAACTACGGCGTGAAATTCCATTATTCACATCCCAATGCAACATGGATCTCAATCGTCTATCTGCTTGATCTGTACCGTCTAATAGCATTCCGAAGCCTCCATTGACAACTTCACCCCAGCCAACGCCTCCACCATTGTGGATACTTACCCAGGTTGCACCTCTAAAGGCATCTCCAATTACATTTTGAATGGCCATATCTGCCGTAAATTTAGAGCCGTCATAAATATTAGAGGTTTCTCTATACGGAGAATCTGTTCCTGATACATCATGATGATCCCTTCCTAAAACTACGGGCCCTATATCGCCCTTAGCAATGGCATTGTTAAATGCAGCAGCAATTCGCATACGTCCTTCTGCATCTGCATACAAAATTCTCGCTTGCGACCCCACCACTAACTTGTTAGCCCTCGCTCCTTTTATCCATTGGATATTGTCCGCCATCTGTTGTTGTATTTCATCTGGTGACGTTAGCATTAGTTCTTCTAAAATAGTTGCGGCAATGGCATCTGTTTTTTCTAAATCTTTTGGATCTCCCGAAGCACAAACCCATCGAAAAGGACCAAAACCATAATCAAAACACATCGGCCCCATAATATCCTGTACATAACTAGGATACCTAAAATCGATTCCATTGGGAGCCATTACATCGCCACCTGCTCTGGAAGCTTCTAGTAAAAAGGCATTTCCATAATCAAAAAAGTAGGTGCCCTTTGCAGTGTGATTGTTCACTAATGACGCATGTTTACGTAAAGTTTCTTGAACCTTTACTTTAAACAATTCTGGATCATTTGCCATCATCTCATTGGCTTCTTCAAAGGTAATCCCTTGTGGATAATAACCTCCAGCCCATGGATTGTGGAGTGATGTTTGGTCAGAACCTAAATCTACATATATATTTTCTGTGTCAAATTTCTCCCACACATCTACTACATTTCCTAAATAGCCAATAGAGACCACTTCTTTCCTTTCTTTGGCTAACTTAACACGTGCCACTAAGGCGTCAATATCCGAAATCACTTCGTCTATCCATCCTTGTTCATGGCGTATTTTGGTGATTTTAGCATTTACTTCTGCACACACGGTAATACAACCTGCTATATTCCCCGCTTTAGGTTGCGCACCACTCATGCCTCCTAAACCTGCTGTTAAAAATACTTTTCCTGCTAGGTCTTCACCATTCTTCGCTATTTTACGTCCTGCGTTTAACAGGGTAATGGTAGTTCCATGCACAATTCCCTGAGGTCCAATGTACATAAAGGATCCTGCTGTCATTTGACCATATTGACTCACGCCTAAGGCATTGAATTTTTCATAATCATCTGGCTTGGAATAGTTAGGAATTACCATTCCATTGGTCACGACCACACGTGGAGCGTCTTTATGTGAAGGATACAATCCCATAGGATGACCAGAATACATTACTAACGTTTGCTCATCCGTCATTTCTGACAAATACTGCATCGTTAATAAATACTGTGCCCAGTTAGAAAATACCGCGCCGTTTCCTCCGTAGGTAATCAGTTCTAATGGATGTTGCGCAACGGCATGGCTCAGGTTATTTTGAATCATCAACATAATGGCTTTTGCCTGTAATGATTTTCCTGGATATGCGTCTATTGGATGCGCTAACAATTCATAATCTGGATGAAAACGATGCATATAAATACGTCCGTAATCTTTTAATTCCTTTGCAAATTCTTTGGCTAATATTGGATGATGTTTTGCTTCAAAATACCGAAGCGCATTTCTAATTGCTAGTTCCTTTTCCTCTGTTGATAAAACGTCTTTCCGTTTTGGCGCTCTATTGATAGAAGCGTCAAACGTTTTTATGGCGGGTAGTTCCGAAGGAATCCCTTGCTGTATCTGTTCTTTAAATGTCATCATCCTTTTATTTTACAATGAATTTTTCTTCTTTCACCATGGTTATCAACGCGTTAATATCATCTTTTAAGATTCTATCGTCCTCCAACTTATCCACTTTACTACGAATAATCGCAAAGTTAGCTTCTATAATTTCAGAAAATTTGTTTGGTTTTCTAAATTCAAGTGCTTGTGCTCCGTACATCAACTCGATGGCCAATATTTTTTCAATATTTCCTAATATCTGATTGAACTTACGTCCTGAAATACTCCCCATAGACACGTGATCTTCCTGCCCTAAAGAAGTAGGCACACTATCGGCAGATGGAGGGAAACATAGAGATTTATTTTCAGTAACCAAGGCTGCTGTCGTGTACTGAGGAATCATAAATCCTGAGTTTAAACCACCTGCAGCGGTTAATAAACGAGGTAAGCCATACAAGCCTTCTAACAATAGGTAACAGCGTCTGTCCGCAATATTCCCTAATTCTGAAGAAGCTAAGGCACAATAATCAATGGCCATTGCCAATGGTTGCCCATGGAAATTCCCTCCAGAGATAGCTACGGTGTCGCTTAAAATAATTGGATTATCCGTTACAGAATTCAATTCTACTTCTGCCAATTCGTTTAGGTGAAAAAAGGCATTTCTAGAAGCTCCATGCACTTGTGGAATACAACGTAATGAATACGGATCCTGTACACGGTCACAATCTTTATGAGAGGCTAAATTTGGAGATCCTTTTAATAACATACGCATACGTTCTGCAACCAAAATAGTTCCTTTATAAGGGCGAATCTGATGCAATTCCTCCATAAAAGGAGAGGCACTTCCTTGGAAGCCTTCCAAACTCATGGCACCTGCAACATCTGCAAGGTTGAGTAAGTATTCCATTTTTTGTAGCCCGATTACGGTATGTGCTAAAATAAATTGGGTTCCATTAATTAAGCCTAAACCTTCTTTAGCTTCAAGTATAATAATGTCTAAATTATGTGCTTTTAACACTTCTTTTGCTGGAATAATATCGTCCCCTTCCCAGAATTCTCCTTCTCCTAATAATGGTAAAAACAAATGAGATAATGGGGCCAAATCTCCCGATGCTCCCACAGATCCTTGTTCCGGAACTACGGGTAGTAAATCATTCTCTATAAAATATAAGATACGCTCTATCACAGAAAGTCGCACACCAGAAAAACCTTGACACAAGGCATGTACCTTGCAAATCATCATTATTTTAGATAATTTTTTATCAATAGAATTCCCCACACCTACGGCATGTGTTATCAATAAGTTTTTTTGTAATTTACTCGTATCTTCTTTTGATATTTGAGTATCACATAAAGGCCCAAAACCTGTGTTTATTCCATACACTGCTTTGTCTCCATTGGCCATTTTTTCCACCTTGGATCGACAGGCATTTACCTTTTTTATAGCAAGTGCTGTTAATGAAGTTTCTAATTCTCCTGAAGCTATTTTTAAAACCTTAGAGACTGTAAGTTGATCTATTCCGTACTTAAACATGAGTAATTGTTATTTTTTGTAAAGTTATTCTTATTTTTGATACTTAACAATATCAATATTGACAGTTATTAATAACCATGGGTAATCAAATAGAACTTCGTCATCTTCACTATTTTTTGGCAGTCGCTGAAGAACTGCATTTTAGAAAGGCCGCAGAGCGCTTGTTTATATCGCAACCTGGATTAAGTAGGCAAATTAAACAATTGGAAGAATCCTTAGAGACGCGCCTGTTTACACGTAATAACAGGAAGGTTCAACTCACAAGTGCCGGTGTTTACTTAAAAAAGGAAACACAATTACATTTAAAGCATTTGGACCAGATGCTGAAACACACCAAGCTGATAGATGCTGGATTAGAAGGACAATTAAATTTGGGTTATGTAGGTTCTGCCATGCAAAACTTTATCCCCAATTTATTATTGAAGTTCCGTAATTTACATCCTACTATTCATTTTAAATTGGCAGAATTAGACAATCAAAAACAGATTGAAAGCCTTATTTCACACGATATAGATTTGGGTTTTATTCGACTGGATCGTGTTCCTAAAGGACTTTATACTAAAACAGTTTTTGAAGATACTTTTTCCTTAGTACTTCCTAGTAATCACAAGATTAACAAGGACAACTTCAAGGGATTATTCCAGTTAAAAGAAGCCCCTTTTATATTGTTTGAAAAATCATACAGTCCTGCTTATTTCGAAAAGGTCATGCAATTATTTGAAGAAAGTGATTTTCAACCCATCGTTTCTCATACCTCCGTCAATGCAAGTACTATTTTCCGTTTAGTGGAAAATAATTTTGGAATTTCCATAGTCCCTACGTCTTTGCAATTGGGGTATGCCATGGACATAAAATTCATAGAATTAGTGGATGTACCACAGCGTACAGTACTGTCTGCTGTATGGAATAGTGAGAATAGAAATCCTGTGCTACAGAAAATACTAGAATTACTATAGCATCAAAAAAGTATCGAAACTAAAAAGCCGTCAATAGTTATTCTATTGACGGCTTTTCATTATTGTTTTAGGTATATTCTCCTTGTTCCCTCCCTATTCTTCCGGTGGAAATCCATGAATCTCTTCAAAATCTTTGTCGAAATTATCACGTAAGTAAAAACGCAATTTTGTGCGATAGTCTTCACGCAACCAATCTACAAAATTATGAGTAGAACGGCTAATACATTTGGTGTATCTCACAATTCTAAAATCGATATCATCGCCTAATTTTCGGGCTAAATCCATCGCGTCATAAACATCTTCACTGTTTTCTATACAGATCCTTGCTTGCTGCTTAATGGAACGTTCTAGTACCACTTTAGAAGATTCTCCCTTGGCAATAGCTGCTATATATACTTTTCGAATATCAAAAGAAACGTCTTCTGTTTTTGAAAACTGAGCACGTAACTCTTTCGGCATTTCATAAGAAAAATGACTTTCAATTTCCTCATCATCTGCTAAACGCTCTAAGTAATAATTAGGAGATCTAAATATTTTCTCCCAGTCTAAATCGGCACCCCAAGGTCCAAAACGTTGGAAATTATTTCCAAAGTCCAGGATTTTAAAGCTAGATTTATCTCTTAAGATACGTGATCCACGACCAATCATCTGGTAATAAAGAGACAATGACTTGGTCGCTCTATTTAGAATGATGGTATTAATAGTTGGTTCATCAAAACCAGTCGTTAAAATACTTACAGAAGTCAAAATAGCCGACGGCGTATTTTTAAACCAATCTAAAATTTGTCTACGTTCTGTTTTTGAAGCAGTATTATCTAAATGGGCAATTTCGTATCCGGCTTCCTTAAACGTATTGTATACATGGATGGAAGTATTAATCCCATTATTAAAGATCAATGTTTTCTTTCCTAAGGAATGTGTTTGATAGGCTTGCACTAATTTGTGAAGCATGTCATTATTCGTATATAAATCTTCCGAAGATTTAACGGTATAATCACCATTAGATCCCACTACTAAAGACGTCAATCCTACATTGTAAGAAAAAGTCTCTGGACGCGCTAAAAATTCATTTTCTATTAAAGATTCTATCGTCTCTCCTACTAGTAGTTCCTGGTAATTATCCGTCATCGGTAATTTCACATTGGAACTTAGAGGTGTCGCCGTAACTCCCAAGATAAATGATTTATCAAAAAACTTAAACAACTTCGTAAATGAGTTGTAGTGGGCTTCATCAATAATTACCAAGCCGATATCAGAAATATCTAGCTTACCGTCATTCAATCGATTATTTAAGGTCTCTACCATGGCCACAAAACAACTATATTTGTCTTGATCGTCTAGGTTTGCCTTACTGTCTATAACTTTATTGTCAACTCCAAAACCATCTAACATTCCCGATGTTTGCCTACAAAGCTCCACACGGTGAGTCATCACTAACACGCGTTTTTTGTGATGTTTTAGATACTGACGAACTATTTCAGAGAAAATTACTGTTTTACCACCACCGGTAGGTAATTGGTATAACAAATGGTAATCCTCCGCTGCATCTTCAAAGCGTCTAAATATTTCATTTATAGCTCCTTTCTGATAGGAATATAATTCCTTTCCAGTTTTCTTTTCCTTAGGTTCTCCAGCTGATACGTTCTCCGACATAATTTAATTTTATAAGTCTGCTAAAATATAATTTTAACGGTACTTTGATCGCAATTTTAATAAAATTACAAATTTTTTTCACACCGTCTCTTATTTGATTCTTATAATTTGAGAATCAAACAGTTTTCTTATGTTTTAACTGTTATTTGTTAACCTAGAAACGGTTAACGATATATGCGATTTATTTTTTATGGTCCTTAGACAGTGTAGTTTCTCCTTTTTTAGGCATTGGTCCACGTAAATGGATCACCAAACCATTTAAAAAGTTACGTAGAATCTGATCACCACATTCCACGTATTTAGCATGGTTTTCATTTCTGAAAAATGCATTCAATTCGCTTTTTGATACTTTAAAATCCACCAATCCGCAAATAGCTACAATATCAGTATCTCTTAATTTATGAGCAACTCTTAATTTTTTAAAAATATCGTTATTCGTCAATCCCATACTGTAATTATTTAATTTCTTTAAATTGAATCCCTAATGTTCCTTCAATTTCTTTGATTTTTTCAACTTCATTCGGAATAATAAAAGCGATGGAAACTCCCGTTTTCCCTGCTCTTGCAGTTCTTCCACTACGATGTGTATAGTATTCCATCTTTTCTGGTAACTGATGGTGCAATACAAAACCTAAATTCTGAACATCTATCCCACGTGCAGATACATCCGTAGAGATCATCACTTGAATGGTTTTATTTTTAAAGGCACGCATTACTTTATCACGTTCCTTCTGTTGCATGTCTCCTTCTAAAGCTCCTACAGAAAATCCATCTTCGATCAATTGTTCACATAGGTTTCTAGTTCCAGCCTTCGTTCTACAAAAAATAATTCCACGAGCATCATCTATTTCTTCCAAGAAACGTACGACATCATTGTACTTTTCCTTGATAGTTGTTTTGATATATCTATGGGTAATGTTTTCGTTGACAGCTCTGTTTTTAGTGATTTCGACACGTGCAGCATCTGAAGTCATGTATGTTTTAATAATCCCTCTAATTTCTTCTGGCATCGTTGCAGAAAACAACCATGTTTTACTTGATTTCCCACAGTAACGTAACACTTTGTTAATGTCCTGTTTGAATCCCATACTCAACATTTCATCTGCCTCATCCAGTACTAGCGTATGCACCTGTTTTAAGTCGATGCAACCACGTTCTATTAGGTCAATCAAACGTCCTGGAGTAGCAACAATTACATGAGTTGTACGGCTCAAATTAGCCATTTGCTTGTCTATTTTCTCTCCTCCATATACCGCTTCGATAAATATTTTATCGTCCGTATATTTGGTAAAACGAAACAATTGTTTCTTAATTTGTTGTACTAACTCTCGTGTTGGAGATAACACCAATGTTTGAATGGCCCCTAATTCCGGGTTGATTCTATGTAATAATGGTAAGCCAAAAGCAGCAGTTTTACCTGTTCCTGTTTGCGCTAAACCAATAAAATCCGTTGCTTTTTCTAATAATATTGGAATAGTGAGTTCCTGAATTTCAGTAGGTGATTTAATGTTTAGCTCTTTTAAAGCTTCCATATATTTTTTATTCACCCCTAATTCTAAAAATGTTGACATGTTGTAATTTTAATGTTGCAAAGGTACGGTTAATCCTTTGGAAATGCTCTTTTTTAAATCGTAGTTTTTTGAACTTGGTCTATCTTATTTATTTGATCCCTTTTTTTTTATACATTATTGCTATAATTCACCCCTGAAAAATGATCTCTAGATCATTTGTACTTGATTTTAATTAACAAATCCTATTTTAGCCCTTTGTAACAAAAACCCGAATTCTATTCCATGGATGTAAAGACAAAATCCCTACTAATTATCGGCCTGGTTTGGCCAGAGCCAAATTCTACAGCGGCTGGTACTAGAATGTTACAGTTGATTCATTTTTTTAAGCAACAAGAGTATGAAATCACTTTTGCGTGCGCCGCTAGCGAAAGCGATAACTCTCTAGATTTAACAGCATTAGGAATAGTAAAAAAAGAAATCGCCTTAAACTGTGATAGTTTCAATAATTTTGTAGCTACATTAAAACCTACAGTCGTTTTGTTCGATCGATTTTTAATAGAAGAACAATACGGATGGCGTGTGGCTGAGTACTGCCCTACTGCACTTCGAATTTTGGACACTGAAGATTTACATTTTCTGAGAATAGCACGTCACACAGCATTTAAAAAAGGCGTTTTACTCCAAGATGAACACCTGTTTTCCCAGGATGCAACACGGGAAATTGCGAGTCTCTACAGATGTGACCTTAGCTTGATTATTTCATCTTTTGAGATGGACTTGCTAAAAAACAGGTTTAACATAGACGATTCGCTACTGTTTTACTTGCCTTTTCTCAATGAATCATTGCAAGAAAACAGCCTTTCAAGTTTTCCGAGTTTTGAGGATCGCTCAGATTTTATGACCATTGGAAATTTTAGACATGCACCAAACTGGCAATCCATCTTGTATTTAAAACAAGTAATTTGGCCTTTAATACGTAAAAAATCACCCAAGTCGGTACTCCATATTTATGGATCTTATGTAACTCCTAAAGCACGACAATTACACAATCCGAAAGAAGGTTTTTTAGTAGAAGGCTTTGTTTTAGATAGTAACAGTGCTTTTAGAAAAGCCAAAGTATGTTTGTCTCCCTTACAATTCGGTGCAGGTCTTAAAGGAAAATTATTTGACGCCATGTTACACGGAACCCCATCCGTTACAAGTTCCATTGGCGCAGAAGGCATGCACGACACCTTGCCATGGAACGGTTCCATCTCAGACAGCCCAGACGATTTCGCAACACAGGCTGTTCACCTCATACAAAACAAGGAATCTTGGGAGGTCGCCCAAAAAAACGGTCTTAAAATCATAAATACGCTATTCAATAAAGAGCTATTTTACACCCTTTTTTCCACTGCACTACAGTCACTATTGGAACATAAAGATAAACATCGTTTGAAAAACTTTATTGGCGCCATGTTGCAGTACCACACTTTAAAAAGTACCAAATATTTCTCCCAATGGATTGCTGAAAAAAATCGCTAAACTTTAATGAATTGAACACGAGGAACAGTAACTTCCAATACTACTTTTAGTGGAGTATTCTATTATTAGAAAGATCTTATCCAAGTTTAACATCCGTATTTCATGGCGTATACCTATTAAATACCTAAACGTTCACGCGTATTATACTCTCTAAGCTACCCAAGGCAATAACTAAAAACGCCCCTTAAAATCATTGATCTTAAGAGGCGTATATTTTATAGTTTAAAAAACGATTTAATAGACTAAACTTACATTCGGATCTGCTAATACAGCAACTCCATTTTGAGCCAAAGCCAATAATTCATCTTCTCCAGCGTAGACCGTCGTTTTCGCAATAAATTTAGTTTTATGAGCGATATAATTGGTTAAGTACTTCGTATAAGCCACTCCTCCAGTTAAAATGATTCCGTCTACATCACCTTCTAAAACAACACTTAAAGCGCCTATTTCCTTAGCAATTTGATAAGACATGGCCGTTAATACCGCTTGGGCTTTTTTATCACCCTTTGCTATTAAGTCCTCTACCACACGCATGTCATTGGTGTCTAAATAGGCAGATATTCCACCTTTTCCAACAATCATACTGTGCAATTCTTTCTCTGTATATTTTCCGGAATAAGCCATTTTTATCACATCACCCATTGGCAAATTACCACTGCGTTCTGGAGAAAAAGGTCCATCACCATCTAAGGCTTGATTCACTTCAATTACTCGTCCTTTTTTATGAGCACCAACACTTACACCACCACCTAAATGTGCGACAATTAAGTTGAGTTCCTCATATTTTTTTCCTTGCTCTTTTGCGAAACGTTTCGCAACAGATTTTTGGTTTAAAGCATGAAATATAGACGCTTTAGGGAACAAAGGATGTCCCGTTAAACGCGCTTCATCTGCCAATTCATCCACAACTACTGGATCGGCAATGTATGCTTTCATATCTAATCCTTTAATCAGATCATTCGCAATAAGACCTGCTAAGTTACTCGCGTGTTGCTTTGGAGTATTTTTCAAATCATGAATCATCGCTTCATTCACTTCGTAAACACCTGCAGTTAATGGTTTAACCATTCCTCCACGTGCCATAATCACACTAAAATCAGCTAAAGAATAGTTGTTTTTAGTAATGAATTCTTGAATCAAAACTGATCTGAATTCTATTTGCTCAATAATGGCATCAAAAGGGGCTAACTCCTCGTTTGAGTGGTGCAAATTTTGTTCTAAAACCAATTCCGAACCATTAAAAATTCCGACTTTGGTAGATGTTGATCCTGGGTTTATCACCAAGATAAGTTGTCTTGTATTTTCCATTTAAAATTTTGATGTTGACGCGGCTGCTAATAATATACTATTAAATTTTGTTTCCTCAGAGTCTGCTCTAGAGGTCAATACGATTGGGAACGGTGCTCCTAACACAACTCCACAAACCTTTGCATTGGCAAAAAACACAAATGCTTTATACAACATATTTCCAGCTTCAATATCTGGAACCAACAACATATCCGCATCTCCTGCAACAGGTCCTTCCAACCCTTTTGTTTTTTTACTTTCAAAACTAATGGCATTGTCAAATGCCAAAGGTCCATCTATGATACAATTCTTAATTTGCCCTCTGCGTTGCATAATAGATAACAAGGCAGCATCCATCGTTGCTTGCATTTTATCATTCACATTTTCTACAGCGGCCAAGGCGGCAATTTTAGGATTTTCCAAACCTATTTTACCTAAAAAAGCAACAGCATTATTAATAATAGCTGCTTTTTGTTTTAAATCTGGATTAATATTCATAGCAACATCTGTGATCGCTAAAGGTTTATGATATTCTGGAATATCAAAAATAGCCAAATGTGATAAAAATCGTTTGGTTTTTAATCCATACTCTTTATTGAGAACTCCTGATAATAACTGTGCCGTAGAGATATGTCCTTTCATTAAAATATCTGCCTCACCACTAATTACCAAGCTCACAGATTTTTTAACTACGCTCACTAAATCACGTTCGTAATGTACTTCAATTCCACTCAGGTCGAAATTATATTCCTTCACCGTTTGGTCTATCTCTGTTTTTAAACCAACCAGTATAGGAGTAACAATACCTTTACGGTTCGCTTCGAGTACAGCCTCTAACGAATGTTCATCACCAGCAGCACATAAAACTAACTTTTTCTTGTCGTCATGCGCTTTAATGATTGTATGTAAATCTGAAATCTTTGTAAACTTCATTTATTTAGGGTTTTTGTGTATACTGCAAAAATACGCTTAATAATCTGTTTAAATTATGTTATCAATATTAAATATTCATAAAAAATAAAGTATTTATATTATTTCGAAAACTTTAAGTAATCCTAAAAAGCCCCACTGTAAGCTGTATATTTACAACTTAAATCTACTGATATGAAATGGCTTTTTTATAGTGTTTTAACCTGTCTATTAATTTCTTGTAACTCTAAGAAAACGTTTGAGTTAACCTCCGAAATTAATGCCGTCAAGAAAGAATATGCTCCTGACAAACGTGTGGCCATCTTTAACATAACCGCGGTCACTACTTCCGACGGAAGCCTCCTTTTAAAAGGAGAAACTAATCTACCTAAGGCATTGAAGTCCTTAAAATCCAGGTTTTCAAGCCAAAAAAAACTGATAGACAGCGTTCAAATCCTTCCTGCCAAAGATTTAAAAGGGTTCTATTTCGGTGTCGTTAACATATCTGTCTGTAATATTCGTTCAAAACCAGCACATTCGGCAGAATTAGCGACGCAAGCGCTACAAGGCATGCCCTTAAAAATATTGAAAAAACAAGAAGATTGGTATTATGTACAAACACCTGACAATTATTTAGGCTGGTTAGATATGGGTGGATTAACACTCATGGATGCCACTGGTTTCGGAGCTTGGGAACAACGAGATAAAGTGATGTTTATAAAAGATTACGGCAATGTATACGAACTGAATACCCATGTAATTATAAGCGATGCTGTAATCGGTAATACCTTTGCAGTTCTATCTAAAACAAAAGAAAAATTCACCGTTATATTCCCCGATGGTCGTAAGGGATGGATTCCCGCTACGGATGCGCTGTTATACAGTGACTGGCTTCTTAACAGTCGCAATGATGCCACACATATATTGGCTAGTGCGCGTTCATTCATGGGCCGTCCATACCTCTGGGGAGGAACTTCTCCAAAAGCCATGGACTGTAGTGGTTTTACAAAAATGGTCTATTTTTTGAATGGAATCGCATTGTCTAGAGACGCCTCTCAGCAAGTGAAGGATGGAGAAGCCATAGCCTTTGATGCAACGCTTCAACAATTACAAAAAGGGGATTTACTTTTTTTCGGAACAAAGGAGACCGCAACTAAAAAAGAACGAATTTGGCATGTAGCCATCTATATAGGTGATGGTGAAATAATTCATGCCTCCGGAGCTATTAAAATAGAAAGTTTAATTCCAGGAAGGAAAAATTTCGCTAAAAAACGCCTCAATACCTTCATCAAAGCACGTAGAATAATAGGTACTGTACATACCGTAAAATAAAAACAAATTATATTGAATAAAAAAATCACACTCGCCCCTGGCTTAGAACTTTCACGCATCATTCAAGGACATTGGCGCTTGATGGAATGGAACTATAGCCCACAAGAATTATTAACGCTCACAAAAAGAAGCATAGAATTAGGAATCACTAGCTACGACCATGCAGATATATATGGTAATTACGAATGTGAGAAATCCTTTGGAAAAACCATTGCCCTAGACAAAGGTTTAAGAAATACTATAGAAATCATTAGTAAATGTGGTATAAAACTTAAATCTGATAAATTTCCAGACCGTCATTTAAAATACTATGATTATTCTTCGGAATACATTGTAGAGTCCGTGGAAAACTCTTTAAAGAATTTGAAAACAGACTATTTGGATGTCTTATTATTACATAGACCCGCACCATTATTTAACCCAGAAGAAGTGGCTAAGGCATTTTCCTTATTAAAGGAGCAAGGAAAAGTACGTCATTTCGGTGTTTCTAACTTCACTCCTGCACAGTTTGAGCTATTACAAGGCGCTGTAGAAGAACCATTGGTTACCAATCAAATTGAGATTTCTCCCTATTGTTTAGATACTTTTAAGGATGACAGTCTTACTTATCTTCAAAAAAATAAGATCAAGCCTATGGCCTGGTCACCTTTAGCTGGTGGACAATTATTCACACCTAAAGACACGAAAGGCGCTCGTATTTTTAAAAGTTTACAAAAAGTGGCAACCGCTCACAATACCACAAATATAGACAGCATTATTTATGCCTGGATTTTAAAGCATCCTGCCTGTATTTTACCAATCATAGGAACAGGAAAATTTGAAAGAATTAGAAATGCTACAGAGGCCCTGTCTCTAAAGATGACGACCGAAGAATGGTATGAAATCTACATCGCTTCCGAAGGAAAAGAATTGCCATAGAAATTAGCACTTGTCATCTATTAAAATCGTAAAACCACGCTATAGACGGAATCTATAGCGTGGTTTTTTTATGTTGTAATAGTAAAAAAAAACGTTCCTTGGATAAAAAAAAACACAGCTCTAGTATTCTTAAAGTATCAAACCAAGTACGAGGATTTTTTGCTTGCTTCTTTTAGCTACTTTTCTTGAAAAGAGACGTCAATATCATCAAGGTAGCGGTGACAAAACTCAAGGTCATCAGCATACCTGAAATGATAACGATGTATTTTAAACTCGTAAACCCTAACCATAAAAAGTAAATCCCTCCAAAGGAAACTACGATAGAAACAAAAGGCTCTATCATTACTATTTTTTTAAGTGTTTTATTATAACTCGTCATGGAAACTAATAAGGAAATCATAAAGAAGAGAACGGATAAAGAAATAGTATGATTGTGAATTAAAGTAATCATGGATTGCTTTTTCTTTTTGAATTTCATAACGAGGGCTTCTTCGTCATTTTCATTCCCCAAATATTGTTCCTCTATACCTGTAGGTGTACTATCAGTAGTTTCATGCACAAATGCAAGTCCCGTATAATAGCCCACGCTGAGTACTAGCACAAATGCCCCTATTAGTAACTTTACTTCTTTAGGGAATTGATGAATTAGTCCGTGAAACTGCATATTATAAAATGTTTTTTTTATAAAGTATCGCGATAGATTCTAAGAGGTCATTTACGGCTTCGGTCATAGATTCCGCCGATAAAGTTGCACCAGAAATAGCGGCAATATTATGTTGGTAACGCAAGGTATCTCCCCCTTTTTTTCCATTAAATTGTCGCAACCATCTTCGACTCCCAATTTCTGAACCATGATCCTCTCTATAGACAAGAATTTTAGTTTTAGCAATCACTAAATCTGTATCAAAAATAACCATGAAATCAAATTTATCCGTCTTACCAAAACCATGGCCAAAATAGAAATAACCTATTTTTTCATCATTCGCATGAATACTAAAGAAATTTTCAGCGGTTAATTTCGCCACCAACTCCTGTTGTATATCTTCTGGGATCTCCACCCCTATTTTTTCAAATACTTCTACTTCAAAAGTAGCTTTAATCTGTTTGTCTATTTTTTTATGAACTCTTTTAGGAATAGAAAAACTGACCAATACAAATGCCATAAGAGACACTAACATAACTTTGTAATTCATAAGTACAAATTTAAACTTTATTTTAAAATTTTACAGTTACTTTAAAGATTATCTGAGTTTTTGAATCAAAAACAGGTGTATTCAAGATTTAAAATCCATCATATTCAAGTCCTTTATAGTTCCAATAACTCATGCCATAGTACTAAAACTCCAACAGAAACAGTACTAATACAAAAAAAAAGAGGCTTGTTACTTTAAAATGAACAAGCCTCTTTTACGAAAAACACTAATTTACAGATACTGTTGATTTTTTAGAACCAAACAGCTAAACCAGCATTGAATGTTTTCATGGAATCACTTCCACTTATTGCATTGTCAGAAATTTGGTAATCTACTTTAAAAGCAGCCCCTTTTGCAACACGGTAGTTCAATCCGAAGAATAAATCTGTTCTGTCATATGCTTTATTAGCAACAAAACCTTTGGTCTCAGCTTGTGTATTATAGGCCTCGTAACGAACAAATGGAGTTAAACGCTCAACACCTTTCAAATCAAATCCGTAAGCTGCCTCTACATAATACCCTTTCATTTCAGACCCCATGTCTTTACCAGTCAATGCATTGTATGCTTCTGTACCTGATAATTTAGATGCGATGTACTGACCTCTTAATTCTAAGTCATTGTATTTATAACGTGCATCAAATCCAACCATAGCAACACCTATAGTAGATGATTCTTCGGTAGTATCATCTGTTTGAGTATCTCCGAAATATCCAGAAAGACCTAAACGCAATCCAGGAAGACCGTAAAAGTCTAATTTTGCTGAGAAGTTTGGTGAAGAAACTTGAGATTCAATCCCTTTTTGACGTCCTTTTCTAAGACCATCTTTCCCTCTTAAAAATCCTGCTCCATCCGCATACGATTTGAATCCATTAAAGATATACGCTTGGTATTTTAAAGATACTGCATCTATTTTACCTGTAACACCAATACCTATTTCTCTCCAAGTAGTCGGAACGATGTATTTATCTACATTTGGACGCTCTACACCATAATAAGTGGTAGGCTCGTGATATTCGTTGATAATTCCCATTGGAACTAACATTAAACCTGCTTGAACATTAAAGTTATCGTTCACTCTATATTTAATGAATGCTTGCTCAACATATAACTCAACAACATGTTCATATTCAATTTCAGTTAAAAAACTTACTTTATCATTGAACTTGTATCCAAATAACATTACCAAACGGTGAATGTCTAACTTTCCTACTTTTGATCCATCTGGCTCATTATAATCTACTTGACCATAACCTCCAACAGTTAATCCTTTAGGTAATGTCGTTGAAGTCATTTTTTCAGCGGCATTCTCTCCTAATTTTTCTAAAGTAGCATCTTGGGCAAAAACAACGGCTCCAAAACTTAGGGCTACTACGAATGAAATAATTTTTTTCATTTTACTTTTATTTAGATTTAATTTAAATAGTTTGATTTAACGCACCAAATATAGAAACCCTTTTTGGTTTAAAAAAGCTTTATTTAGACTAATTTTAAATAACATGACAAAAATCATATTTAAAATATGAGATAAAAAAACCCCTTTATACTTCTCTAAAGAAAAACAAAAATTAAATAAAAAAAAACGCACTAACTGATATATATCATGCTACGGAGCGTATAGCTGTCTTACCTTTGTAGTACCTTAAAAGGTATTTGTTAGTTAGTAGTAATTAGGATTTCAATCCTTTTAAAAGAGCCTTTGTTCATTCATTGGCTCTTTTTTAATTTAACAATATTCCCACATTTAATAGGCATCTTAAAATTAAGGTGACTGGAGAAATTCGCTCAATTTAAAATGGAGTTAAAAAAAAACCGCTTATTTCTAAGAAGTCTTTTTTTGGTGACGCGTACTTTTCCCCTATGGATGTCGCTTTAAATAATCAATTATTGCTTTCCGAATATCACTTGCCGTATCTGAAGGTCTATATTTATAAATAGTGACGATACCTGGAGCATCTTTCTTTAGAAAAGGAATATCATTTCCTGTAAGGAGATACTCACTAAAGGCAACAGAATACACTTTATCTGGAACTATTTCTAACCTATTATTTAACCATATTTTTTTCTCCTTATTATACTCAAACTGAAAACGCTGTAAATAGGCCCCTTTCCCTTTTTTTAAGCTTCCGTAATTCAACGTTTTTATCAATAAACTTCCTTTTAGGTCAACTTTTAACACAGCACCGCCAAAAGGGAGTACTCGAAAAATATCCACTCCTGTAATCGCTCCTTCTAATTGATCATCTATCCTGATAGAACCTCCATTTACTATGGCTCCATCTACTCTGTTACCAAAGGAAAATGCCATCGCTTTCGTAATCAACAAACCTAAGTTGGTTTGAGTACTTCGTACAAAAGAATCGCGTCCATCTAAGGGAATTGTAGCGGTATATATGACCTCCATTGGCTGTTCCATTATTTTATGTAATTGTTCATTTAAAAGAACATTCCATTTGTTTACTAATTTTGAAATTCCTTTATCCTCTCCAGTTGCTGCATTAATCGCTCTCAGTTCAGAAACGATACGTAACTCTTTTGTCTGTGTGTTAAATGTGACCCTATGGATATATGCGGTTTTCGCATTGGCATCTGCTTTTGTAATCACACTGTTTCCTACTGGCACCGACATATTCACATGCTCGTGTCCTCCCATAATTAAAGGAATATTAGGCAATGACTTTGCTAACAATATATCCTGCTCTATAGTTAAATGTGTAAGTCCAAAAATGAGGTCTGTTTTAGGTAGCAAATTGTTATTGGCATAAATAGCCGATTGATAAAAATCACCGTAGGCTACATAGTTTTTAGGGTTTGAATTTATAGTTGCACTAATAAAACCAATTTTTATGGAAACACCCTCCCTATTTTTAACATGAAAAATGACTTCTTTCGGTAACGGAACGGTTTTATTCAATTTTCGAATACTAAACCTTGACAGTCCTTCTGGTGTTTTATGC
Source organism: Flavobacteriaceae bacterium (assembly GCA_016764435.1). Taxonomy (GTDB): domain Bacteria; phylum Bacteroidota; class Bacteroidia; order Flavobacteriales; family Flavobacteriaceae. The sequence goes on from JAESRX010000039.1 coordinate 27,123, forward strand.
ATGGGATTCGTAGCGATCCATTGGAAAGTAGACTCATTCAATCTTTCTTGTAGTTCTTTTTCATTTAAATCAAACTCATGATTCCCCATCCCTACAAGGTCAAATTTCATAGCATTCATTACTTCGACCATATGTTTTCCTTTGACGCTCTTTCCTTGGATTTTTATATTCCCAAGTAGTGACGGGTTTAAAAAATCTCCCGCCATAAACATAAAGGTATTGGGGTTTTCTGCAAGTAAATCTTGATGAAGTTTTTCAAGCCTAGCCATCCCTCCCACACGACCACCTTCTAATGGAGATATTTCATAAACGTCATTTACTTGTAAAAATGTAAATGAGACTATCGGATTTCTTTCTTTACAGGAATGCAACATAGTACAAGCCAGGAAAAGAACTATTATTTTTAAGAAACGCATATTTTTTTGGGCCAAAATAATCTATTATTTCTTATCTCACCATCCCTAGTTTGCTTTATTAGCAATTAATTTGTAATTTCAAGATCTAAAACTGCTATTTTAGTGACATGAACTCTGATAAAAAGTTTACCGTACAAAGCATTAGCCGTCCATATATAATTGCATTAATTTCAATTATTATATTTTTTGGACTCGGCATACTTATGCTCCGTGAGAAAGAAATCACCTTTCGAAATAATATCGCACAGAATGTGTATGCTGAATATGTCTTGGAATCAAAGAAAGACTACATAAAAACTGCTATTGACAGAAAAATAGCTGAATTACAACAACAATTCAATTTTCAAAAACAAACCAGAGATAGTGCTTTCTTTTGGAGTAAAGACTTTCAGGATATCATTAAAAAAGAATCCTTGATGCGTATCAAAAATATGCAACTTAAAAAAGGGGGCTATGTATGGGTAGAAGAAATTTATAATTATGATGGCGGTGATAAATTCGCAATTCAGCTCCATAATCCTACGATACCTGAGATGAATAACAAATGGCTATCAACCAACGACAAAGACCTCATGGGAGTAAAATTCTATGCCCTCATGTTAGACGTTGTTAGAAATAACAAAGATCCCTATTTTCAATACTGGTATCCAAAGTTAGGAACAGATACAATTACTCAAAAAATCTCTTATGTCAAGCTATTTAAACCTTTTGATTGGGTCATTGGAACTGGCGTCCATTTGGATGAAATTGAAACCTTTAGAACAAGATCACAGTCAGAATTTGACATAAAATTTGCTCCTTATAAAAAAAGCACCTTTATTTATGTACTCATTCTTTTGGCCATAACGTTATATATCGCCCTTTTACATAAAAAAAGGATTCAAAATTTAATTCGTTTTTACATTTCTAAAGTCGCAGAAAAGGAAGAACAGCTCATTCGCTTTAATACTGATTTAGAATTAATTATTTCTGACAGAACAAAAGATCTGCAGGAAATAAACGTGCAATTAAAAACAGCAAAAGAGGCTGCCGAAGAAAGTAATAAGCTAAAAACTGCGTTTCTTGCGAACATGAGCCATGAAGTAAGAACCCCTATGAATTCTATCCTCGGTTTCTCTGATTTATTAACTGATAAGGAAAATACCCCGGCTCAAATAAAGAGGTATGTTGGTTTCATTCAAAAATCAGGACAACAATTATTAAATACCATCAATGATATTTTAGATGTTTCTAAATTAGAGGCCAATCAACTAGAAGTCTCCAAAGAAGACATCTCTCTCAATGAAATTCTAAAAAACATACTGACGGACTCAGAGAAACTACATGAAAACCCTGAGATAACACATACATTATTAAATCCCAACTTAAACGACAACATCATTATCTCTACGGATCCGACAAGGTTCAAACAAGTATTTTTAAAATTAATAGGGAACGCCTATAAATTCACAAACAAGGGAAGTATTACTTTTGGATACCATCTCAACACTCAAAAAAAAGAGACTGAACTCCTGTTTTTTGTAAAAGATACGGGTATAGGCATAACAAAAAATAAACAGCACCTGATATTTAATCATTTTTCTCAGGCAAATGACACAGAATATAGACAAGGAAATGGAATTGGCCTTAGTATTTGTAAAGGCTTAATAACCTTAATGGGAGGTGAAATATGGTGCGATTCTGAAATAAATAAAGGAAGTACGTTCTTTTTTACCCTACCATTTTCTTCTAATCCTCAAAAACAATAGTCAGAAGGATAAATTTTAAAGCACACACTCATCCCTCCTATCCTTTAAAAACTAAAGCTATTCTAATTTGAGAAGACTCTTACGTATAGCCTGTTGGACCTTCTTCATCTATACGTTTACTTGATAATTCATGAAAATATAATACTATTAAATAAGGAATCGTACGTATTTCTACAGTACGTTTAACATTGCTAAGAAAACACCTTAACAGCTTCATTGTAAGCGCTCTCGAAACTCATCGCCCTCAAATTTGTAGACGCTTTCTGCTGATTAAAATAGGAAACAAGTTGTTCTGTTGGCATATTCCCCGTTAAACTGTCCTTCGCCATAGGGCATCCTCCATATCCCTTAATCGCCCCGTCAAACCGGAGACAGCCAGCCTTATAAGCCGCGTCTACTTTTTCATGCCAAGTGCTTGGTGTTGTATGTAAATGAGCTCCAAATTCAATGTGTGGATATAATGGAATTAAATGAGAGAATAGATAGTGAATTGTTTTTCCATCAGCTACGCCAATAGTATCCGATAAAGATAAAATTTTAACGCCCATTCCTATAAGTTTTTCTGTCCATTGCGCAACGATATCCACATTCCAAGGATCTCCATACGGATTCCCAAATCCCATGGACAGGTATGCGACCACTTGTTTGTTCTTTTGGCTCGCTAAGTTTAATATTTGGTCCAAAGTTCGAATAGATTCCGCAATGGTTTTATGTGTATTACGCATTTGAAAAATCTCAGAGATAGAGAAAGGGTAGCCTAAATAATCTATTTCTTCAAATTTCAAGGCATCGGTCGCTCCTCTTACATTGGCTACAATAGCCAATAAGCTACTTTCGGTTTTACTTAAATCTAGTTGCTTTAAAACAGCTGCCGTATCCCGCATTTGTGGGATGGCTTTAGGGGAAACAAAACTACCAAAATCTATCGTATCAAAACCGACCCTTAATAAGGACGTAATATACCTCACTTTTTGCTCTGTAGGGATAAAATGACTTTTAATCCCCTGCATGGCATCACGTGGACATTCGATAATTTTTACGTTGTTCATAGGAACTCAAAGATACAATTAGAAATGAATTTATCAATTTAAAATTAAAAAAAATGCCATAGAGATAAACACAATCACTTGTATCCATTTCATACGGACTTGTAGTCGCTGATTTCCTTTAATTAAGGCCGCAAAATTTCCTGCAAAAACAGAAACTCCTATAAAAACACACAGGGCCTGTAACATAAATAAAAGCCCCAAAACATAAAACTGTAACACTGTTGACAATGAGTCACTAAACAAAAAACCTGGAAAAAAAGCGATAAAAAACAAGGTTACTTTTGGATTTAATACATTCATTACAAAGCCTTTTCTTATTAACTTAAAAGTACTTTCACTTGTTGAAAACTTGGCATCTATTGCTATGACACTAGTGTCTCTATATACTTGATATGCCAAGTAGCACAAATATAAGGCCCCAAATATTTTAATTCCTAAAAACAACTGTTCTGATTGCTGGATGAGTGCAGCAACACCAAAGGCCACTAAGCTAGTGTGAACAAGAATTCCCAAGACCAACCCAAGCCCTGTTAAAATACCTTCTTTTTTTCCAAAACTGATACTTTGCATTAGAACAAACACAATGTCAGGTCCCGGCATAACCGTTAAGAGTACCGATGCGGTAATAAAACTAAGTATCACTTCTGTTTCCATTAAGATTTTAAAATAGCTTTATTAATACGTTTGATAAGACCGGGACCTTCATAGATAAACCCCGTATAAATTTGAACTAAATCCGCACCTGCCGCAATTTTCTCAAGCGCATCTTTCTCAGAATGAATTCCACCAACACCAATAATAGGAAATGCTTTGTTCGATTTTTCTGATAAATACTTAATCGTTTGTGTACTTAATTCTCCTACCGGCTTCCCACTCAATCCACCGTTCCCAATTGCATCTAATTTCTCGGTACTTGTTACTAATTTACTCCTATCCATAGACGTATTTGAGGCAATAACACCATCTAATTTAGTCGTTGCTATCAATTCAATAATTTCATCCAATTGATGGTGATTTAAATCTGGTGCGATTTTTAATAAAACGGGTTTATAAATATCAAATTTGCTATTTTCTGATTGAATCTGAGATAATAAATCGAATAAAAAATCTTTGTCTTGTAACTTCGCCATACTTCCAACATTCGGGCAACTTACATTGACTACAAAATAATCTACAAAGGGATGAAGCGCATTAAAGCAAGCGGTATAATCACTGGCATATTGATCCGAACTACTACTCGTATTTTTACCAATATTTCCTCCTATCAATATTTTATTGTCGTTATATTTTAATTTTTCAACAGCGGCTAAAACACCTCCGTTATTAAAACCCATTCTATTAATAAGAGCATTGTCCTCAAGGAGTCTGAAAATTCTTTTTTTAGGATTTCCTTCTTGTGGTTCTGGAGTAACGGTCCCTATTTCAATAAATCCAAAGCCGAAATTTGCCAATTCGTTAAATAACACCGCATTCTTATCAAATCCAGCCGCTAATCCCACCGGGTTTTTAAAGGTCAATCCAAATAATTTTCGTTCCAATTTAGGATCTTCCAGTAGATATATTTTCCTGAATATAAAACCCATTCCAGGTATTTTACATAATAAGCGAATACTTGCAAATGTAAAATGGTGAATTTTCTCAGGGTCAAATAAAAAGAAAAACGGTCGAATTATTATTTTGTACATGTATATGAGTTTTGGCGAAATTAGAAAAAGCCTTTGACATAACATCAAAGGCTTTTAACTTTTTAGTATATAAATTTAATTAACGTAGTGTAGCTCCCAAATTCTTTTCGAAAGACTGTGTTAATTTCTGCATTATCTTGTCTATTTGCTTGTCATTTAATGTTTTGTTTTCATCTTGAATCACAAAAGTAACCGCATATGATTTTTTACCTTCAGGTAATTTATCTCCTTCGTAAACATCAAATAAATCAACATTCTTTAATAATTTACGTTCTGATTGATGTGCGACATTGAAAACCTCTGTAAAAGTGATGCTATCATCCACTAATAAGGCTAAGTCACGTTTTACAGACGGGAATTTTGGTAAAGCCTCTATTTTAATATTTTTCTTATTGGAAACTTGCATCAAGTTAGCCCAATCAAAATCAGCAAATAATACTTGTTGTTTGATTCCGAATCCTTTTAGGATTCCTTTTTTAACCACTCCTAAATCAACTAATTTTATTTTCCCTAAACTCAAGGTAATTCCTTCTGAAAAGACATCGTTTTTAGTAGGACTCGTTTTAATTTTATCAATTCCCAATCGACTTAATAAAGTACTTACAATTCCTTTTATATAAAAGAAATCTGAAGTTTTAGCTGCCGTCACCCAAGAATCTCGGGTTCTGTTCCCTGTCACGAACAAGGTTAAATGTTTTGTTTCTGTGTATGCCTCACTAAATTTATGATATGTTTTACCAAATTCGAAAAACTTAAGTGATGGGTTTTTACGGTTGATATTATAAGAAACTGACTCCAGTCCACTGAATAACATCGATTGACGCATCACAGATAAATCATTACTTAAAGGATTTAAAATACGCACATCATATTCCGGATTTAACTGCTCTGAAAATGCTACATATTCCGGTTTTGTCAATGAATTAGCCATCGTTTCGTTAAAACCTTGTGCAATTAATTGCTCTGCAATTTTATTTTCTTGTTTGGTCGGGTCAAATTCAGAAAAAGAAATAGAGGTGTTTAACTTGTGTGAAAACTTAATATTATTATATCCATACACCCGTAAAATTTCCTCAATTACATCGGCTTCACGGGTAACATCCACACGGTATGCGGGGATAGTTAAACCCAAACCTCCTTCAGTTTCACTATTCAGTCGAATATCTAAAGAAGCTAAAATATTTTTCACCACTTCACGATTGATGACTTCACCAATTAATCTATCCATCTTCTCATAGGAAAGGAATACTTGGAAATCTTCAATTTTCTCAGGATATATATCTTGAATATCAGAAGTAACTCTACCTCCAGCAACTTCCTGAATTAATAAAGTAGCTCTTTTCAATGCATACTGTACAAAGTCTGGGTCAATTCCACGTTCAAAACGGAAAGAAGCATCCGTATTCAAGGCATGTCTTTTAGCTGCTTTACGAACCGCTACCGGATTAAAATAGGCACTTTCCAGGAAAATAGCTATGGTGTCATTATGAACTCCAGAGTCCAAGCCTCCGAAAACTCCCGCCATACATAATGGTTCAGAACTTCCGTTACAAATCATTAAATCATCTTGGTGTAAGGTGCGTTCTACACCATCAAGGGTTGTAAATTTAGTTCCTGCTTCTAAGGTTTTAACTAAAATTTTATTCCCTTTAATTTTATTAATATCAAAAGCATGTAATGGTTGTCCTAATTCATGACATACATAATTAGTAACATCCACTATATTATTAATAGGGTTTATCCCAATGCTTTTTAACCTATTTTGCAACCATTCTGGAGACTCTTTTACCGTAATATCGGTAATTGTAACTCCTGTATAACGTGGTGCTTTTTCATTGTCCTGAACATCAACATCAATTTTCAGAGTTCTATCATCCACATTAAAATTACTCACAGAAGGAGAAATTAACTCTAAGGAAATTCCTTGGTGCATTAATCCTGCGCGCAAGTCACGTGCAGTTCCGTAATGGCTCATTCCATCAGCTCGATTAGGTGTGAGTCCAATTTCAAAAACCTCGTCTATTTCAATATTAAAGACTTCCGCTGCTGGTGTACCAGGAACCAAATCTTCGTCTAAGACCATAATTCCGTCATGTCCAGAACCGAGTCCTAATTCGTCTTCGGCACAAATCATTCCGAAACTTTCTTCGCCTCTAATTTTTCCTTTTTTTATTTTAAACTCACCGCCTTTTTCATCGTATAAAACAGTTCCAATAGTCGCAACAGGCACCTTCTGTCCCGCCGCTACATTAGGAGCTCCACAAACAATCTGAATCGGCGCTTCCGCTCCAATATTTACAGTAGTTACTTTTAATTTATCCGCATTTCCATGTTGCACACAAGTCAACACTTCTCCAACTACAATTCCTTTTAAGCTTCCTTTTATAGATTCTACGGTTTCAATTCCTTCCACCTCTAATCCTAAATCGGTTAACAACTGTCCTGTTTTCTCCGCTTCCCAATCCACTTTTAAAAACTGCTTCAACCAATTATATGATATCTTCATCTGTATACTATTGTTTGTTTGTACTATGCATAAGTACGAATACTTATACTGTTAATTATTTATATGAGTTCCTTATCACCTACAATACACACTTAAATAGTGTATCGCATTTCAAAAGTAGCAGCAAATATAATTATAACCGTATGAATAGTGGGTATAAAACTGGGTTAATTTACATCCTTAAAAGGAAAAGTTAGAATAGGAGACCTAAGCGCTTTAATAAGCTTCCTTAAGTTCCGTATTCTTTTACATTTCCCTTTATAGCCAGAGCCTTCCACGAATAAACAAGATAAAACAATGAGAAGTCTTTCTGTAAATGAGTCTTAGAAGTTCTTGTTACCTAGACACCTTTTAAAAGAAACACTCCATGGCATTTATTTTACAACCATCAGCCCCTTATTTTGGAGACAATATACTAGATAGATTTATGGGATTATTTACCCGTTTTTGTGAGATTTCAAAAGGCTTCTACTCTTCCGAATTTAAGTCTAAATAACCGTGTTTCTTCGAGCTATGACTAGTAAACAAAAAGCTGTCTCAACGGAAGACCTCTATCCATTACTGTGTTAGTATTTTTTTATAATGACGCGTAAAAGAATGCCATTATTACGCTATTTTAGCAAATCAGTAAACCAATATAAAAAACGCAAGCCTACCGCTCCCAATGGCACACCTTAATCAATCCAATGCCATAGGAGTCCTAAAACAAGAAAAGGTTTAAGATACATGTATAGAAACCAAGTTTATACAGAAATCACAAACTCTACCTATTATTAAGTAACCAATCCTTACTTGAACTAAATGAATAAAAAAGTACTAAATATAGGGATCATAGCCCATGTAAATGCAGGTAAAACAACACTTACAGAACAATTATTATATCATTCTGGAGCCATTCACCAACTCGGAAACGTAGATAAAGGCTCTACTACCACAGATAATTTAGAACTGGAAAAAGAACGTGGCATTACCATCCAAAATACCTGTGTGAGTTTTGAATGGAAAGGACTTAAAATAAATATTATTGACACACCCGGCCATGCCGATTTCTCCGATGAAGTAGACAAAGCACTACACGTTTTAGACGCCGTAATTCTACTTATTTCTGCCGTTGATGGAATTCAAGCTCATACCTTGAGTTTATGGGAAAACCTACAGGGCTTAAAGATTCCGGTACTAATTTTTATCAATAAAATTGACAGAGACGGAGCCGCTATTGAAAAAGTTTTTAACGAATTAGAAAACGATTTAGGGATTAAAGGCTTCTGCCTAAACCTTCCCGATGAAAGCCACAGACTCATTCCCATTTCTACCGCAGATAAATCCGAGCCAATCATCGCGAAGAGCTTTGAAAACTTAGCAGAATTAGACGATGACATCCTTGAAAAATACATAGAAGAAACCCTTGAATACGACACTATTGTCGCTAAAAAAGTTACCGAATTTACACATAAACAAGTGCTTATTCCTATTGTTTTTGGTGCTGCAAAATTAGGAATTGGAACGGAAGAAATAGCCACAATTATCAGTTCATTCCCTAGTAAAAATACCTTGATAAGTACCCGGAAGAATGCGAAGGTTTTCAAAATAGAACACCATGCTAAATTCGGGAAACTCGCTCATATTCGAGTATATTCAGACAGCGTATCATCCAAGGATTTGATCTATTGTAAAAGACTTAATTGCGAAGTGAAGATCAACCAATTATCCCAAAACAACATTGGTAAATTAGTTCCAATTACTCGCTTAAATAAAAATGATATTGGCATCATCGCCATTTCAGAGAACTTGATCGTTGGAGATATTTTAGGCGAAGATCTCCTAGAGACACCCGTTCAAAACACCACAACATCCGTCCTTTCAGTACAAGTAAAGGCCGTAGCGACAAAAGATTACCAAGCCCTTGCAAAGGCCTTACAACTCCTTGATGCGGAAAACCCAGCACTTCATTTCACGTGGTATAAATCAGAAAAAGAATTTCACGTACATGTTTTAGGTCCCTTACAATCTGAAGTATTAATCCATACTTTTAAATATAGATTCGGCATAGAAGTGACCATTAATCCTCCAAGTATCATCTACAAAGAAACCCCAAAATCCACCGCAGAAGGTTTTGTACGTTACTGGATGCCTAAACCTTGCTGGGCCATTATGACCTTTAAAATAAGTCCAGGAGCCCCAAACTCAGGAATTGTATATTCTTCCTCTGTCGGCGTTAATGACATCAGTCAAAAGTACCAAAATGAAATAAAAAGAGCGATTCCATGGGGATTAAAACAAGGAATTAAAGGTTGGGAAGTCACAGACATAATAATAGAATTACTCAAAGGAGAAGAACATACGGTACATTCTAATCCCGGTGATTTTTTATTAGCCACTCCTATGGGCATACTTCGAGGGGTCAAAAATGCAGGAACCCAATTATTAGAGCCCTACTACCAGTTTGAAATCAAAGCAAGCCAGGATTTATTAGGAAGTATACAAAGCAGTTTAGTTAAATTAAATGCACAGATAGAAGCGCCCCGTTTTTCGGATAACATTTTTCACTTAAAAGGAACTGTAACTGTAGAAAAAGCGATGAACTACACCGTTACCTTCAGTTCACTTAGCTCTGGAAAAGGACGCTTAAAACTAAGTATTGGAGGCTATCAACCCTGTGAATTCACAGAGGACAAGTCACAAGATTACCGAGGCGTAAACCCCTTAGATGAGGCCCAGTGGATTTTACATAATCGTGGTGCTTTTAAGGCTGATGAACGCCTAAGGTAACAAAAAAACAACGCCTATATTTACTAAAAAAAAAAGTGTATTTTTGACTATGAAAAAAAACAAGACACGAACACTACTGGTATGCTTTCTTTTCTTCCAGTTAATAGTCATACAATTAATGGCTTCCTTTCCAGGAGTTATTGAAATTTATTATTCCAAGGGGATCTATCCTTATATTTCACAATTTTTAAGAGGAAGCTTAGGATGGATTTCTTTTTCTGTAGGTGACTTATTAGTATTTACGTTACTTTTCTTAGCGATTAGAAGCCTTTTAAAATTAGCAAAAAAAAGAACTACCCTTAAAAACACCCTGTTAAACGGACTCGCTTGGACCTCTGTTTTAGTGTTTTTCTTTTATATAAATTGGGGATTAAATTATTTTAGAGTCCCACTCTCTGAGAAATTAAACTATCCTATTCGGGAATATTCAGTCCATGAATTAGAGAAATTATCACAGTTATTAGTAGAAAAAACCAACCAATTACAAGTAGAAATAACAGGAAAGGACAGTCTAAAAGTACTGGTTCCTTATTCGTATAGTGAACTCTATAAAATGGCACCAAAGGGGTATTCGGCCCTTCAATTTAAATATCCCTTTTTAGACTATCAAACACCTGCAATTAAGAATTCTTTAATGAGTACTTTTCAAAGTTACATTGGAATTGGAGGCTATTTAAATCCTCTTTCTGGAGAAGCTCATGTAAATACAAATTATCTTAAAACAAGTGCTCCTAGTACGATAAGCCACGAAATGGCACATCAAATAGGCTATGCAGCGGAAAATGAAGCCGAGTTTATTGGTTTCTTAGCGAGCAGTCACCATCCAGATCCCTATTTCAACTACTCTGGCTATAAAAATGCCCTCATGCACTGTGTAAATGAGATACACAGAAGAGATACCGTCGTTTTCAACCGCCTGCTAAAACAATTAAACACCGGCATAAAAAAAGACATGCAGGATGGTAGAGCCCTTTCCTTAAAATATAAAAATCCCCTGGAACCTTATGTCAAAAAAGGATACAACCTATTTCTAAAATCAAACAATCAAAAAGAAGGCATTAAAAGTTATAGCCGCATGGTCCTATTCCTGATAAACTATTACACTGAAAATGAAACACTCATAAAAAAAGAACCTATTTTTGATAAAAAAGACTCTCTTGAAGCCACATTTCACTAGTATTTTTAACCTATTTTTGTCCCATGCATAAAAAAATTGAAAGCCTACAAAATCCATTGATAAAACAATTGATTAAGTTAAAAGATAAATCACGAGAACGTAAGAAAACAGGCCTGTTTTTAATAGAAGGAGCTCGTGAAATATCATTGGCCTTACTCGGGAATTACACCCTTAAAACACTCTTACTTTCTGAGGAAGTGGATGTCATATCTGAATTGAATTCTTTAAATATACCCTCGGACGTTGAAATTATAGAATTATCTAAAGAAGTTTATAAAAAAGTAGCCTATCGTGAATCAACTGAAGGCCTCATTGCGGTCGCACATAGTTTACCCCTTGATCTAAATACCCTTACTTTTGATACAGAGACACCTTTAATTCTGATTGCAGAAGCTCCAGAAAAACCTGGAAATATAGGCGCCTTATTAAGAACAGCAGATGCGGCAAATATAGATGCCATTATCATCGCAAATCCAAAAACAGATTTATACAATCAAAATGTTGTCAGATCAAGTGTTGGCTGTATTTTTACGACACAAATAGCCATGGCAAGTACTGCTGAAATTTTGGCCTTTTTAAAAGAAAAAAACATTGCTATTTACGGAGCAGCCTTAACGGCTTCCGTACCGTATACCGAAGTAGATTTCAAACAAGCCTGCGCCATAGTGATGGGAACTGAAGCGACCGGTTTATCGGAAGAGTTTTTAACAAATACTACCAAAAACATACTCATTCCTATGCGTGGCAAGATAGATTCAATGAATGTATCCGTATCCGCAGCAATCCTTATTTTTGAAGCCACAAGACAGCGAAATTTATAATATGAAAAAACTACTATTCTTTGGTTCAATCCTTTTGTTATTCAATGCCTGTGGCGCTAAAAAAGTAACCGCTACGAAAGCTATAATGAGTACTAAAGAAAAACTCACCCTTGTTTTTAATAAATACGAGAACACCCCCTATCGCTATGGTGGTACGGACTCGAATGGCTTTGACTGTTCTGGTTTTGTCCAAAAGGCCTATTTAGATGCTTTTAATATCAACATTCCAAGAACCACCAAAGAATTAATTACTACGGGAGAAAAAGTACGTAAAAACCAGTATAAAATTGGTGATTTACTGTTTTTTAAACCTTCTAAAAAATACCACCACGTAGGTATTTACTTTGGCAATGGCACATTTATTCATAGCGGATCATCCACAGGAGTTACGAAAACTAATTTAAACAATTCTTACTGGAAAAAACACTATCTCAGCGCTAGACGCATTTTAAATAGCAAAAAATAACTCCCTGATTTTTTCAACATATTCTCCTTGCATTTATGCGTATTCATTTTATTTACGAGAAGGATAAGCACTAATAGAATGCCTATATTTCAATAAATAGTATCTCTGAATTATCAAAAGGCATCTGCAATAACATGGAGTATGGATCCTCGAAGTACTACACAAAAACAAGTATAATATTCGACTAGCCACCTGTACCTTTTTAGTAATAGTGAGCCTTTTATTTCTCTTTTTGGAGAACGGACAGCTTTGTGCATTCCATAGCCATTAGCATCACCCAACTCCGTTGTATTTTCAATCGACCAGATATATGTATTAGACGGCTCCTAGCAATCTAGTAAAGTAACCCTTATTTTTATGGATTTATCAAGTAAAAACGCACCGGTATAATAAGCCCCCTTAACCAATGCATTAAGTACAGCTCAAATTATGCCCCTTCCAGCCGATATAATTGGTCACTCCAAGAAGAAACAGCCTCCTTATAACATACTATTAACTGCATTACTGACAGGCCTTACTTTTTATATTTTATCGCTATTTATTGAAAATAAAACCATTACCATAGCTTTAAGGGGCTAAAAAGCAAATATTAAAATAGAATTGGCAACCTTTGGATTCTTAAACACTCCTATTTCTGGAGATTACAGGAATTTTAATACATGTAATTTCCCTGAAATTTAAAAATCAAGCCCTCTATTTATAAAAAAAGATGGAAATAGTATTTTTCACATCACCTAACTAAAACCACTTGCTAATAAGAGCCTCAGCAACTTAACAGCAAGCCCACGATCTGTATTTGTGTAATATTCGTAATCTCACCTATTCGTACGGATTCGGAATTTAAAAAAACAAGGCAATAAGTTTGCTTTCCATGTAATAAATAGTACATTTAATGATGAGCTATTCAATGACGCAAGAAGAAGAAAACAAGGAAATCGCACGGCGATATAAGGACCTATTAAAAAACTCCTACCAAAGTTTTACGAAAGAAGATAAAAAATTAATTCGAAAAGCTTTTAACCTAGCTTTAGAAGCGCATGCTCCACAACGGAGGAAAACAGGCGAGCCTTATATTTATCATCCCATAGCAGTTGCTAAAATTGTCGCCAATGAAATAGGCCTTGGAAAAACCTCTATCGTGTGTGCCCTACTACACGATGTGGTGGAAGATACACCTTACACCTCCGAGGATATAGAACAATTATTCGGAGAGAAAGTAGCTAGGATTGTAGCTGGACTCACCAAAATATCTCATTTAAAAAAAGACCAAAACGCCTCTTTACAAGCAGAGAATTTCCGGAAGATGTTACTGACATTGAATGATGATGTGCGTGTAATTCTAATCAAAATAGCGGACCGCTTACACAATATGCAAACCATGGATGCCATGCCTCCACACAAGCAGGTAAAAATAGCCTCCGAAACCCTGTATATTTACGCGCCACTCGCCCATCGATTAGGCTTGTATAATATAAAAACCGAATTAGAAGATTTAGGATTAAAATACACAGACACTAAGGTTTACAACGATATTTTAGGAAAAATTTCCGACAGTAAAGAAGAACAAACCGCCTATATAAAAGCCTTTTCAAAAACGATTGAGAACTCTTTAGACGAAGAAGGATTTGATTATTATATAAAAGGGCGTTCGAAATCCATCTATTCCATCCGTAAAAAGATGATGACCCAAGGAGTTGCTTTTGAAGAAGTCTATGACAAATTTGCCGTAAGAATTGTTTATAATTCTACCGATAAAAATGAAAAATTTGATGCCTGGAAAATTTACTCCATCGTAACCAATCATTTCCACCCAAACCCTGTACGTTTAAGAGATTGGATTAGTCAACCTAAAACAACGGGCTATGAAGCGTTACATATTACTGTTATGGGGCCAAATGGCCAATGGGTAGAAGTACAAATTAGATCAGAACGCATGAATGAAATAGCTGAGAAAGGCTATGCAGCACATTATAAGTACAAACATAACAATGAGCGTGAAATAGGTTTAGATGGCTGGTTGAATAAGCTGAAAGAGACCTTAGAAAATCAAGAAATAAGTGCTGTTGATTTTGTAGAAAACTTCAAATTGAATCTGTATTCAAAAGAAATATTTGTATTCACGCCTAATGGCGATTTAAAAGCCATCCCTAAAGGCGCTACGGCATTAGACTTTGCCTTTTCCATCCATACACAAATTGGAATGACTTGTAGAGGTGCAAAAGTCAACGGAAAACTACTACCGATTAGCCATGTATTAATGAGTGGTGACCAAGTAGAAATCATCACATCAAATGCTCAAAAACCCAATATAGGGTGGTTAGATTTTGTGGTAACCGCAAGAGCCAGAGCTCGAATTAAAGCAGCATTAAAAGAAAATCAAAATAAAATTGCAGAATTAGGGAAGGAAACATTGACTCGGAAATTAAGGCATTTAAAAATTCCTTTAAACGAAAAGACAATCAATGAATTGGTCTTGTTTTTCAAATTAAAAACCAGCTTTGATATGTTTTATCAATTTGGTTTAGGATCCATCGACAATAACCAACTAAAGCAGTATGTCGCGTCTCGGAACAATGCCATCGTAAATTTCTTTAAAAACAGAATGAAACGGAGTGTTCCTAACCCAGATTTGAACAAACCAGAGATCACGGAAAAATTTGATTTATTGGTGTTTGGAAAAGAGGAAGAACGCCTCGATTATAAACCCGCTCAATGCTGCAATCCAATTCCTGGAGATAAAGTATTTGGGTTTATCACCATCAATGATGGGATTAAAATTCACAAAAAGGACTGTCCGAATGCAATCAGTCTACAAGCTAATTTTGCCTATCGCATAATAGCCTCCAAATGGATCGATTCTTCCAAACAAGAATTTAAAGTTATTCTAGACATTAAAGGAGTAGATCATGTAGGAATGGTGAGTGAAATTTCACAAGCGATTACAGGTAGTATGAATGTGAATATTCACAATTTATCCATGGAAAGTACCGATGGAATATTTGAGGGAAAAGTGACCATAAGTATTAAAAACAAAATACAATTAGATAAGCTTGTAAGTATCTTAAAACGCTTGGAAGGTGTTACAAAAGTAACCCGAATATACAAACACTGATAAATAGCTTCTATCCACAAATAATTTATGTGTTTTTCTAGTAAATCTAAATAAAATTGAATTATTTTTGTAAAAAATATAAAGTATGAGTAGCGATAACCAAAAAATTGTTAAAAAGGTGTTCATCAATTTTTTAGAACAAAATAACCATAGAAAGACGCCCGAACGTTTTGCTATTTTGCAGGAGGTGTATGCGTTGGAGGAACATTTTGACATTGAATCGCTTTATATTAAAATGAAAAACAAAAACTATCGCGTTAGTAGAGCTACACTTTACAACACCATAGAACTGTTATTAGATGCTGGACTGGTACGTAAACATCAGTTTGGGCAATCTCAAGCGCATTACGAAAAAAGTTATTTTGACAAACAACATGATCATGTGATCATCACAGATACAGGAGAAGTAATGGAATTTTGTGACCCTAGAATCCAAACAATCAAAAAGACAATTGAAGAGGAGTTTGGAATTGAAATTCACAATCATTCACTTTACTTTTACGGAACAAAAAAGAAATAATTAAACAAACAACATAATTAATACAATACAATACAATGGCTGTAAATTTATTACTAGGGCTACAATGGGGCGATGAAGGAAAAGGAAAGATCGTAGATGTTTTAACCACTGATTACGACATTATTGCGCGTTTTCAAGGAGGACCAAATGCGGGACACACCTTAATTTTTGATGGTCAAAAGCATGTATTGCACACTATTCCATCTGGGATTTTTCGCAAGAACTCTATCAACATTGTTGGAAACGGTGTGGTAATAGACCCTGTGATCTTTAAAAAAGAATTAGACAATTTAGAGGCATACAATATTGATTTCCCAAACAAATTACTGATTTCTAGAAAAGCACATTTAATCCTACCTACTCACCGCTTGCTAGATGCCGCGAATGAAGCAGCAAAAGGAAAAGCAAAAATAGGTTCTACGTTAAAAGGTATTGGTCCCACTTATATGGACAAAACTGGTAGAAACGGAATGCGTATCGGTGACCTAGAAATGGACAACTGGAAAGAAATCTATACAGCATTAGCAACGAAACATTTAAAAATGTTAAGTCACTATGATTCTCAAATCGAATTCGATTTAAATGAATTAGAAACAGAATTTTTCACGGCTATTGACACCTTGAGAGAATTGCGTTTTATAGATAGTGAAGAATATTTCCACCAAGCAATGAAAGAGGGTAAAACCATCTTAGCAGAAGGTGCTCAAGGTTCTTTATTAGATGTAGACTTTGGAACCTATCCATTTGTAACATCTTCTACTACCACTGCCGCTGGTGCTTGTACTGGATTAGGAGTTGCTCCTAACCAAATAGGTGAAGTATTTGGAATATTTAAAGCCTATGTTACCCGTGTTGGTTCTGGACCATTCCCAACGGAATTGTTTGATAAAAACGGTGAAGACATGGGAAGAATAGGAAACGAATTTGGTGCCACCACAGGACGTGAACGTAGATGTGGATGGTTAGATTTAGTAGCCTTAAAATATTCTGTTCAAATTAACGGTGTCACGCAATTAATGATGATGAAAGCAGATGTATTGTCTGGATTCGAAAACTTAAAAGTGTGTACTAAATACAATTATAAAGGAAAAGAAATTTCTCACTTCCCTTATAATGTAGAAGCCCATAACGTAAGTCCTATTTACGAAACGGTTCCATGCTGGAAAGAAGACTTAACAGGAATGGACTCTAGCAGTACACTCCCTAAAGAGTTAAACGACTATATTAAATACATCGAAGACTTTGTAGAAGTTCCGATTACTATCGTGTCTGTAGGACCGGATAGAAATCAAACAATCAACAGATAAATTGATTTAAAACACGATTAAGAAGCCTGTATATTGTAAGATATACAGGTTTTTTTATTTTCTAACAGAACTTTAATACTCGTTCTACTCAAAATGGTTATTTTTACCAGAAATTACATCCATTGAAACAACTCTTTTTTATACTCTGTATTCTTTTCGTTTCTACAACGGAGGCGCAAACACGTAAAATTAAAATTTTAAGTGCCGATGATACCTTTAGTAATGTAAAAAAATATCCAGGAGCCATCGTGTCCATTGGCAATGTTTTTTTAGAACATGAAGGCGCTACTATGCGTTGTAAAATGGCGATTCGATATGAGGACGATAACCGTTTAAAAGCCATTGGAGATGTGTTTTTTAACCAAGGTGATACTATTACGCAGACAAGTGATTATATTGAGTATTTCGGGAATACACGATTGGTAAAATCCTATGGTAATGTCATTTTAAAAGACCCACTTATCACACTGAAAACGGATACCTTATATTTTGACAGAACCCTTCAGAAATTATACTACCCTACCCATGGGACCATCATCGACACAACCAATACATTAAAAAGTGAAAGAGGTACGTATTACTTACAAAACAATAAATTTGTAGCTCAAACTCATGTCAACGTATATAATGACAGCAATGATTTAATCTCCGAGCAATTGGAATATTTTACAGATTCTGGATTGGTGATTATTCAAGGTCCTTCTACCATAATTAACAAACAAGATAGTACCCGAATATACACGGAAAAAGGAGATTTTAATTCCAAAACAAAAATCTCTCACCTTTTAAAAAACTCCAAAATATATTTTAAAAATAGAATCATACAAGGAGATAGTATTTATTACAATCAACCCAATGAATTCTCTTCTCTTACCGGAAATATAAAAATAACAGATAGTCTTAACGCATCTGTGATAAAAGGAGGCTATGCCGAATTGTATCGGTTTAAAGATTCGTTGTTTATCACCAAACGTGCCGTCGCCATCTCATTGGTTGGGAAAGATTCTATGTATGTGCACGGAAAGAAATTGATGATTACTGGAAAACCAGAACATCGCATACTACGCGCCTTTAGCCATGTGAAGTTTTTTAAAAATGATATGAGTGGTAAATGCGATTCCATGCATGTGAATCAAAAAACAGGATTGACACAATTGTTCAAATTCCCGGTGATATGGGCTCAAGGAAATCAAATAAGTGGAGATACTATCCAATTATTATCCAACCCTATCACAGAAAAACTAGATTCCCTGAAAATCTTACGAAATGCCTTTATGATTCAAAAAGACTCGATTGGCTATAATCAAATGGCAGGTAAAAGAATGCTCGGGAAATTTATAGACAACGATCTCCGTACCTTACACGTAATAGGGAACTGCCAAGTAGTCACATACGACCGAAATGAAGCAAAAGAATTATTAGCCATTTCTTCCATGCGTAGTAGTCGTATCGAAATAGAAATGAAGGACAAAGAAATCCAATATATTACTCATTTTAGAAGTGTAAAAGGTGACACTTACCCCGTCGAAGATTTTCCAAAAGAAAAAAAACAAATCAAAGGTTTTTTATGGCGAGGCGATGAACAGCCCTTAAAAATGGAAGATATTTTTATCCATGATAACATGGCTGAACTATTAGAAAAAAGTGCCCCCAAAACCATAGAAAAAGCGGTTATAACTCCTAAAAAGAGTCCTGCCATTTCAAAAACAAAAAAAGGCACGAGAAAAGGCACAAGAAAAGGAACAAGTCGTGGATTTAAAAAAAGAAACTAATGCTTAAAACAGATTTTTTTAAACACCAAGCACAAACATCAGAACATCCATTGGCATTAGAAATTAGCCATGCTCAAGGCTCTTATGTTTACGACGTAGATCAGAAGGAGTATTTGGACTTTATAGCCGGGGTTTCCGCAAACACCCTAGGACACAATCACCCTGTAATAAGTGCTGCTATTACTGACCAAGTAAGTAAATATACGCATGTAATGGTCTATGGCGAATTTATTCAACAGCCCGCGGTTAAATTATGTAAATTCATAGCTGACCACTGCCCTGCTCCACTAGACACTACCTACTTAACTAACTCTGGTACTGAAGCCACAGAAGGCGCATTAAAACTCGCAAAAAGAGCGACAGGAAGGCATGAAATTATAGCTGCCAAAAACTCCTACCATGGAAATACCCAAGGATCCATGAGTGTCTCAGGTGCTGAACAACAGAACCGAGCATTTAGACCACTCATTCCAGGAATTAAATTTATCAGCTTTAATAATGAGCAAGATTTAGAAAAAATAACAAAAAACACAGCCGCAGTAATTTTAGAAACAATACAAGGAGGTGCTGGATTTATTGTCGCAGAAAATAACTATTTACAAAAAGTTAGAGAACGCTGTAACCAAGTCGGCGCCTTACTGATTTTAGACGAAATTCAATCTGGAATTGGACGCACAGGAAAACTCTTTTGTTTTGAACATCACAACATTGTTCCTGATATTGTGGTTACCGGAAAAGGACTTGGTGGAGGGATGCCTATTGGTGCTTTTATTACCTCTAATAAATTAATGAGCCTGCTTAAAACCGCCCCCAAATTAGGTCATATTACTACTTTTGGAGGACATCCAGTCATCGCAGCGGCTGCACTAGCCACGCTCGAAAGTTTGTATCAAGAAGATTTAATGTCTCAAATAGCGACAAAAGAGGCGCTCTTCAGAAAATTATTACAACATCCTGCCATCCTTGAAATTAGAGGACAAGGGTTAATGCTCGCTCCCCTATTTAAAAATCCAGAAATTGCAACGAAAGTTATTTTAGCCTGTCTAGAAAAAGGATTGTTTCTGTTTTGGTTGTTATTTGAAGGAAGTGCCGTGAGAATTACTCCCCCACTAACTATTTCCAAAGAAGAAATCACCAAAGGTTGCGCAATAATTATTGAGGTAATGAATACCTTGGAATTAGAATAGATCTAAAGTAGCCCTTAAACTTCTGACGATTATCTACGGATCTTTTTACTAGTTTTTCGATTTTCATACATAGACATATCTTATACCTCACTCAACCTATACACGTCTAAACCTACTACCTCTATAGTTATCAATTAATTACACGTAAGAATTAATTGGTTCTCAGCTCTGAAACACAACTTATAGAAACGTTGCCAAAAGAAGCTGAAGACCCGTGATTCACTTAAAAATTATAAGATTTGATTCTGTTTTTTTATTATAAACACAATTAAAGTCTTAAATTTATCACCGCCTGGATATAAGGTCCTTATATTTTAGCACTGCAAAAAGAAAAAGAAAAAAAAACGCTATAATAAACTGCTATGAAAACTACAAGAATACTGTTTCTATTAATGACACTTTTAGGTGTATTATCATGTACCGAGGAAAAGACAAGTACTGACAATTTATTTAATTTTAGAGATTATATAAATTATACAACTTCCGGTAGTGTATCCGTTACAAAACCTATTTACATTAGTGTATCCAAAAATGTAAAAGGATGGGAAAAAGGAGAGGAAATTACAACTTCTCTGGTAGAAATAATTCCAACTGTTTCAGGTAAACTAATTGTAAAAAATAGTCATACTGTTATGTTTGTACCCGATGAGGACTTATCCCCTGATACAGAATATACAGTCCTTGTAAAATTAAATGAAATCTATAAAAACATTGACTCCGAATTTAAAACATTCATTTTCCAGTTTAAAACTTTCAAACCGAATTTCACAGTCATTACGAATAATTTACAATCATACAATAAAGAATCACAATATATTGAAGGTCAGTTAAAATCGTCAGATTTCATAAGCATCAAAAAGGCAAAACAACTCCTAAAAGCGACACAAAAAGGAAAACAACTAAAGATTCAATGGAATGAAACTCGTCAGAATAACACCTTATTTGATTTTAAAATAGATAGTATAAAACGATTTGAAGAGGATAGTGAAATCTCTATAAAATGGGATGGAAAACCAATACAATCCACCAATACTGGAACACAAACAATAGTGATTCCAGGAAAAAACAATTTCACCATCACACAAGTAACTGTAGTTCAATACCCCGAACAATACGTTTCTATTAATTTCTCTGACCCCTTAAAAAAGCAACAAAACTTTGATGGCTTAATTCGTATTCAACAGGTAACAAAACCAAAATACATCGTAGATGGGAATGTATTAAGAGTCTATCCTAATGCACCACTAACAGGAAATATATTAGTAGATGTTTTTCAAGGGATTAAGAATAAAGGCCATTATAAACTAGCGTATCCTTTCTCTGAAACGATCAATTTTAAGGAGCTAAAACCACAAGTACGCTTGATTGGAAATGGGACTATTTTACCTAACTCAGCACAACTTACTTTTAATTTCGAAGCGGTTAATTTAAAAGCAGTAGACGTACGTGTTATCCAAATTTTCGAAGACAATATCCTTCAGTTTTTACAAGATAATAATTTAAATGGAAACAATAAAAATGATATCAGACGTGTGGGGCGTCGCATTGCGAAGCAAACAATTAACTTGGAAAAAAACACTCAAGAAAGCAGTGGTGTTTGGAAATCCTATAGCATAGATTTATCTAAATTTTTCAAGACAGATCCCGGAGCTATCTACAGGATTGAATTAAGTTTCAAAAAAGAATATTCACTTTATAATTGTGAAGCAAACCAACACGATACAACCGAAGAAGATGAAGAAGATGATTATGATTATTATGACGATGCCTATTACGAAGAAGACATTTATGATCAAAAAACAATTGATGATGATGATTTACGTGAAGAAGCTTACTGGAATAACGTCGTATATCGCTACAAAAATTATCAGTATAACTGGGACGAACGAAACAACCCTTGCCATGACGCGTATTACAAAGAAAACAGGTTTATAGCTCAAAATTTGCTTGCTTCAAATCTTGGAATTATTGCAAAAAAAGGATTGAATAACACCTACTATTTTGCAGTATCCAATATTTTAAACACTGCTCCAGAAGCCAATGCTAGTATTAAATTATATAATTTTCAACAACAGGAAATTGCTGCCGTAAATACAGATAATAATGGTTTAGCTAAAGTGAAGGTAAAAGAGTACGCCGCATTTGTGATTGTCTCTAAAGGAAAAAACACCACCTATCTAAAATTAAAAGAAGGAAATTCTTTATCGCTAAGTAAATTTGATGTCTCAGGTGGGCGTTTACAACATGGACTTAAGGGATATCTATATGCAGAACGTGGTGTTTGGAGACCCGGAGACAGTATTCACTTAACTTTTATATTGAATGACCGTGCGAATAAACTACCTAAAAATCATCCTGTAAAACTTGAAATTACAGCTCCTAATGGAACCTTGGTCTATAAAAAAGCAACCACTGTTCATGTCCAACAGTTTTTTAAATTTACAGTCCCTACAGAGACCCATTTTAAAACGGGAAATTACACGGCAAAAATTTCTGTTGGTGGGGCTAAATTTTATAAAAACTTAAAAATTGAAACGATTAAGCCCAATCGTTTTAAAATTAAAATTGATTTTAAAAACAAGTTATTGACTAATACGGAAGCACTCGATGGAACTCTAGAGGTTAGTTGGCTTCATGGAGCCCCCGCAAAAAACGTAAAGGCAGAAATTAAAGCAAAAATAACAAGTGCAACTAGCGGTTTTAAAGGATATAAAAAGTACCTGTTCAGTGATCCTTCCAGATCCTTTAACCCTGAAGAATTGACTATTTTTGATGGAAATGTTGATGCAGATGGTTTTGCAAAAATCGAGCATCCACTAAAAGTAGCGAACAATGCTCCAGGGCTCTTAAAGGTTCAGTTTTTAGTACGTGCTTTTGAAAGTGGTGGTGATTTTTCTATGGATGCATTTACTAAAACATATGCTCCTTACACCTCCTTTGTAGGAATACGCTCACCAAAAGGAAATGCCTACGGATCTTATTACACAGATGAAAAACAAGCCTTTGACCTTGTGGTCTTAGACGCCAAAGGAACTCCAATAAAACGAAAAAATCTAGAAGTAAATATCTACAAAATAGAATGGCGTTGGTGGTGGAACTCCTCCTACGACAACTTATCAAGCTATACTTCTAGTAATTACCATAGACCCTACAAAAACTTTAAAATTAGTACGAATTCAAAAGGAAAAGCGACACTAAACATCAATATTCCCGACAAAGATAGAGGTCGTTATTTAATACGAATTACAGATCCTGTAAGTGGGCATGCCACCGGTAGGACTGCATATTTCTACAAGAATTGGTGGGAGAAATCTCCTTCAAAAGACAAAGAAGCCGCAAAAATGCTGGTATTTTCAACAGATAAAGAAAAATATAATGTCGGAGAAACTGCCCGTGTCACATTTCCGTCGGGAGCTGAAGGCCGTGCATTATTAAGCATTGAAAATGGAACCGAAGTCGTAGACTACAAATGGGTAAAAACAAGTAAAGGTCAAACAACTATCGAAATACCAATAACTTCGAACATGGCTCCAAATGTGTTTATAAATATTTCATTATTGCAACCACATGCCAAAACAACAAATGATTTACCGATACGCTTATACGGAGTAATCCCGATGCTGGTAGAAGACCCCTCTACATTACTAGCGCCAATTCTAGACATGCCTAATACCTTACGTCCAGCTCAAGCATTTGAACTTAGAGTCTCCGAAAAAAACAATAAAAAAATGACCTATACCATAGCCATGGTAGAAGAAGGATTGTTGGGATTAACGAGATTTAAAACCCCAAATGCATGGGATGAATTTTATAAACGAGAAGCTTTAGGTGTAAAAACTTGGGATATATATGATGATGTAATAGGCGCTTATAGTGGAAGTATTGATCAGATATTTGCCATTGGAGGAGATGCAAGTCTCACCAAAGGGAAAAACAAAAAAGCAAATCGTTTTAAACCAGTAGTCACGTATTTAGGTCCGTTTACCTTAATGCCAGGAGCTAGTAAATCACACAAAATTAAATTACCGAATTACATTGGAGCTGTCCGTACCATGATTGTTGCTGGAAATAATCTAAATGAAGCTTATGGAAGTACCGATAAAACAGTCAGCGTTAAAAAACCGTTGATGGTTCTGGCGTCCATTCCAAGAAAATTAAGTCCTGGTGAAAAAGTAACACTACCCGTAACCGTTTTCGCCATGAGTCCTAACATTAAAAACGTTCATATTCAACTTAAATTAAGTAATGGAATTTCTATTGTGGGCCCTACATCTAAAAAACTAAACTTTGTAAAGCCTGGAGAACAAATGACTTATTTTCAGTTGGATGTTCGCAAGGCTAAAGGAATTAATACCATAGAAGTAATCGCTACAGGAAATGGAGAAAAATCAACATATAAAGTTGAACTAGATGTCGTAAACCCCAACCCTATCACCTCTAAATCCATTACTAAAACACTAGAGGCAAATGCGACCACTACGCTAAAATTCAACACCTTTGGTGTGATGGGTTCTAATAGTGCAACCGTCGAGTTTTCTACAATACCTCCCATGGATTTTACACGACGCTTACAGTATTTAATACAATACCCTCATGGCTGTGTAGAGCAGACAACATCAAGCGTTTTCCCTCAATTATATTTAAACGATATTTTTGATTTAACTTTTGATAAAAAACAAAAAATGCAACAAAACATTGAAGATGGAATCAAACGTCTGTCTCAATTCCAAACATCCAATGGAGGCATGAGCTACTGGATGGGTGAAAAGAAGAGCACAGATTGGGGTACAAGTTATGCAGGGCATTTTATGATTGAAGCGGAAAAGAAAGGTTTTGTACTTCCCTTATCATTTAAAATTAATTGGATCGCCTATCAGCAAGAAGCTTCAAGAAACTGGAATCCTAGTTATAAATCGTACAGTACAGATTTAGCACAGGCCTACCGTCTTTATACATTGGCCTTAGCAGGAAAACCAGATTTATCTGCCATGAACAGGTTACGTGAGTTTACAGAAATATCAAATGAAGGGAAATGGAGATTAGCCGCTGCCTATGCATTGGCAGGACAAAAAGAAGCCAGTAATGCAATTTCTAAAACAGCTAATATCGAATTCAGACAAGTAAAGGGAAATTATTACACCTATGGCTCTATAGACAGAAATCGTGCAATGGCATTAGAAACGATGGTTCTTACCCATGATAAACGTGTAAAAAGCCTTTCACAATCCATCGCAAAAAAAATGTCTAGTAATCAATGGATGAGTACACAAACAACCGCTTATAGTTTACTAGCAATGGCGAAAATGGTCACTGAAAATGGAGGAAAAACGTTGCAATTAAATTACACCTTTAATGGAAAAACAGCAACTATCGATACTAAAAGTACGATTGCTCTACGTAATTTACCAGTTACAGCCGGGAAAAACTCGCTACACATCAAAAACAATCAAGGAAACGTCGTATTTGTCACGATCTTAAATTCAGGAAAGCTTCCTTTAGGAGAGGAACTTGTAGCACAACGAGGCTTAAGTATTTCCGTTAAATACAAAGATTTAAAAGGGAATAGTATGGATATTTCTAAGCTACAACAAGGAGAAGATTTCATTGCAACTGTTCGCGTCAGTAACCTAAAAAATGAACCTATAAATAACATTGCTCTAACGCAACTATTTCCTTCTGGTTGGGAAATTGTAAACACTCGATTTACCGATTTTGGAGAAGCAACTACTAACCAAGCACGATATACAGATATTAGAGGCAATAAAGTGCTTTTTTACTTTGATCTTAATAAAAGAGGAGAACACGGAACAAAAACATTTAATATCATGTTAAATGCCTCCTATTTAGGTAGCTATTATTTACCCGGACTTCAAGCAGAAGCCATGTATGACAATACGTTTTTAGTACGGACAAAAGGGCGTTGGATTACTGTAAAAAAATAATTATAATATCAACTAAAATTTTTTAACGTATTCAATTTTTTAAAATTTGAAATCTAGACTAATTTCTTATATAAAGGGACACAAATTAATGCTAGTAGTAATTACCGTATTACTACTCTCCTATTACTTTTGTTTACCTACACAGCTATTTAAAGCACCGACTACAACCGTTATTACAAGTAATAACAACCAATTATTAGGTGCTTTAATTGCGAAAGATGGACAATGGAGATTCCCTCAAAACGACAGTGTTCCCGAGAAATTTAAAGCCTGTATCATACATTTTGAAGATGAATATTTTTACATGCATCCAGGATTTAATCCTGTATCCATATTTAAAGCATTCAAAGAAAACCTAAAGTCAGGAAAAATAAAAAGAGGAGCAAGCACCATCACTCAACAAGTAATCCGCTTGTCCAGACATGGAAAAAAAAGAAATTATTTCGAAAAAATAAAAGAAATTATCCTTGCGACTCGCTTAGAATTAAGAAGCTCAAAAAATAAGATCTTATCCTATTACAGCAGCAACGCTCCTTTTGGAGGAAATGTAGTAGGACTCGACGCGGCATCATGGCGTTATTTTAATCGAAATTCCAATCACTTATCTTGGGCCGAAAATGCCACACTTGCCGTACTACCAAATGCGCCTAGTTTAATTTATCCTGGGAAAAACCAATCGTTATTATTAAAGAAAAGAAACCGATTACTACATAAACTATTAACTAAAAACATCATAGACAGCTTAACCTATCAGTTATCAATAGCGGAAGATTTGCCTAAAAAACCGTATGAATTACCTAAAATCGCCCCTCATTTACTACAAAAAATAGCTAAAAATCATCAAGGAAAACAGGTGAAAACTACCTTAAATAAGAACTACCAAGAGCAAGTAAATAGCATTGTTAAAAATCATTATACCAGCTTAAGTGAAAATGAAATTTACAATATCTCCGTGTTAATATTAGAGGTAAACACACGTAAAGTATTGGCTTACATAGGGAATTCTCCTACCGATAAAGCACATCAAAAGGATGTAGACATAGTCGATAAACCACGTAGTACTGGCTCTATCTTAAAACCTTTCTTATATGCTGCAATGTTAGATGCAGGAGAAATTTTACCACATACATTAGTAGCCGATGTCCCGACGCAATATGGTAGTTATCATCCTAAAAACTATAATAAAGAGTATGATGGAGTTGTCCCTGCTAGCCGTGCATTATCGCGTTCCCTGAACGTCCCTTCCGTTAGAATGCTACAAACATTCGGCCTAGACAGATTTTATCATTATTTAAAAAAATTAAACCTTTCCGATTTAAAACAAGATGCAAACCATTATGGATTGTCACTTATTCTGGGAGGTGCAGAAAGTAATTTATGGGACCTAAGTAAAAGTTACGCTGCCTTTTCATCCACTTTAAATCATTATGGCACTCAATCAAGCGTGTATTATACAAATGAATTTTGTGAACCTATTTATCTAGACTCAGAAACCGTAGACTTCGGCCAAAAAACATTTGATAAAACACTATTCGATGCCGCTTCTATTTACCTCACCTACGAAAGCCTCAAAGAAGTAAATAGGCCACAAGGGGATGAAAATTGGGAATTTTTTAATGATTCTAAACAAATAGCTTGGAAAACAGGAACTAGCTTTGGTTTTCGTGACGCTTGGGCCATTGGGACAACTCCCGATTATGTGGTGGCGGTTTGGGTAGGCAATGCTGATGGAGAAGGACGTCCAGGTTTAATAGGTGTCCGGGCCGCAGCTCCTATCTTGTTTGATGTTTTTGATATATTACCAAACAGTACTTGGTTTGAAAAGCCGTATGATGAAATGAAAGAGGTTGAAATTTGCAAAAAAAGTGGCTATAGAGCAGGTTCAAACTGCGAAGAAACAACCGAGGAATACATTCAATTAAGTGGACTTAAAACTTCTCCATGTCCTTATCATATTTTAATACACTTAGATAGAAACGAGGAGTATCAAGTAAATACTTCCTGTGAAAATTTAAATGACATTCACCATGTAACCTGGTTTAGCCTCCCTCCTTTAATGGAATATTATTACAAAACTAAAAACCCGTTTTACAAGTCTTTACCACGGTTTAGAGAAGATTGTACAGGAAGCGATGTGGTTACTATGGAATTTATTTACCCCAAGGAATCAAGTACTATTTTTCTTCCCAAAGATTTTAATGGACGAATAAATGAACTGATCCTAAAAGTGGCATACTCTAGGCCAGCAAACACCTTATTTTGGTATGTAGATGATACTTTTATAGGAGCAACCAAAGATATACATACGATGGCAATACAACCTACACAAGGTAAACACATTATTACAGTCATTGATGAATTTGGAAATGAAGTGCTCTGTAACATAGAAATTACTAGCTAAAAGAGTAAAATGAGCTGCTTTATTTCAGCTGTGACTAACCTGTTAAAACAACCTTCTTTTTTGTCCTAAATGTTAAATAATCGTTAAGATAGTACTGTGTAATGCAATGTAGTGTAATAAATGAACTTAACAGTCGTCTAACCTATAAACAATAACTATTAAACAAATTATCATGGACACTGTAACTAACAAATTAGACAACAACAACGTATCAAATGTGGTTTTTATAAATTTTAAAAATACAAAAAGAAACCAATGGGACCGTTTTAGAAGATATGGACTCTAATCAAACAACATGATTAGTCCTACAAGATTCCAAGAAATAAATCCACCTTAACAAGCCTAATAAATGCAATTTACTAGGCTTGATACATGGACTCAATTCAACGAATTAGAACTGTGTTACGCTTCAATGAGAAGATCTAGATAATCTCTTATTTTATCCGTATTCCAGTCTGCCCTACCGGATTTAATCACTATCATTCCGTTTTTATCAATGACAAAAGTTGTAGGAATAGTTTCGGTGCTTAATTCTTTTGGTTCCCTTGTCATTAAATGATAGACAGGAAGATTAAATCCTTTCTTTTTAAAATAGACATCCACTTTTTCCTTGGAATCACTGGTCACCGTAAGAAATACTACCTGATCTTTATAGTCATTATACAGCGCCTGTATACTTGGCTTTTCAGCGATACATCCTGGACACCATGTTGCCCAAAAATTAACGAAAATCACCTTATTTTGAAGGTCTAAAAAATCAACATCTTGTGTATTAACTCCTTTTAATTGCCAATTATAGGTAGACAACGGGATGCGATCCGAAACATTCTCTATGCTCGGAGAGAGACTAATCAACTTTAGTAACCAAGCTCTAGAAGTTGGAATTAAAATGAGGGCAAATACCAAAACCCATGCTACATCAAAAAATCTTTTTTTAGTAAATTTCATATGTGATAATTAGTTACAAAAATACAAAAGCACCACTACTTATAGTGATGCTTTTGTTACACACCACTAATTTAAAACTAGCGGCAATAAACTGGAGACTCGTTTTCTTTTATTGAGTCAATAATTCTAATTTAACTAAGGTAAAAACAGCAATATCATCATCACTTGCATGGGTGAAATTTTCAGAATAAGTCAATTCAAATTTTTTGTTTTTAAATTCTGGAAGATGTAAATCAAATGCTTCTAAAACGGTCCCTTTAATCGCCGTAAAATCAATCATATCCTCATTTTCAAGATTAAAAACATACCCTCCTGCAATAAATCCGCAATACGTACCTTTAGTGGTTACTATATGTTTGGCACTGTAATAACTCATAATATATCTATATTTATAATTAAGCTTTATCCATAGTACTCCCGTCTTCTAACAAAGATAACTACTACGAGATAATACGCTGAAAGATACGCCAAATACATGGAACCTCCACCACAGCGGGATTAGGTTTAACAAAAAACAATGGTGTTTTTTTATAAGCCTATAAAAGTAAACTCTCTTGTAAATAGCTATAATATCCACTCAATGACAAAAAACGTGTAGTAAAGACTACACGTTTTTTACAAAAACTAATTGCACGAGACTCTTACAGTCCTTGCGTTATTTTCTTTTTAAATTAAAGGGGTATTCTAGTTCAAGAAAGCCTTCTTCAATAGTAATTACCTAGAGACTGTACCAACAGGGAAGTTTAAATTTTTCCCAAGTAAATAGCTCTTATGATCTTCTGCGTCGGTTGGAATCATACCTACCAACGGTTTTAATAAAAACGGACCAGGATTCGTGTCTGGAACAGGCTCTATGGAAATTACGGCTTTCCCTCCTGCCAAATCTGTTGGAAAGGTAAGTCCGTCTGGTGGATTCATTAAAAAATCTTCTCCAGGAAATGGAGGCCCCTCATACATCTGGGAACTATATCCATCAAAAGAATCCTTTCCTGTGTTCATAGAAAATGTTCCAGTTGATACGGGTACACCATCTATGACCGCCCAACCCTCATACACCCAACCATCCGGTAATAGAGGTAACATTAAACCCGCTACAGGTGACATGGATTCGATGGATAAAAACCAAATACCACTGTTCTCGTTATTCATGGAACCATCCGTAGGAGTTGCTAGAATATAGGAACCAGCTGCTGTATTAAAATCATTCCCTATTGCTAACCCATGATCAATAGTAAGGTTTCCTGTATTACCAGAAAAATTCCCAGCCAATAAGTGTACACTACTTGGCGCTGGATCATCACCTAATGCGGGTTCAATTGTTAAAATAAAAGCGGTGGCAACAGCCAACTCAATTTTATTGATGACAAAAAGTTCTCGAGAGAGTTTTCCTTCATCATCTACGGAGAATCTCCCTGTAGATTGAGGTTTATTGTCTACAATAATCCATCCTTCGTAGACATAAGCACTCCCTAGATTTTCGAGACCATCAATAGAAAGTGTTAAGTTTTTTGTAGTCATTACTACGTCATCATCATCACATGCAACGAAGATGATTCCCAGTGCCATAATGGCGATAAAAATAATTTTTTTCATACTAAATGTTTTTCTGATTAATACCTTACAAAGGTATTTTCTAAAAATGAATTAATATGTTAGCTAGCGAACACTCTTTACTTTATTTTTTTATAAAGTTCGGATACAGTGTAATTTTCTTTCCTGTATAACTTAATACTTCCTTGTTTTTAAAATCATTCATAATAATATTTAAAGTAGGTCTTGAAGTTCCTAAAAGGCACGCTATATTTTTTTGTGAATAAGGGTGCTGAATGATTGTATTACCAGTTTTCGGACAATATTCACCATATTCTTCGGCCAATTCATATAAAAATTCAACCACACGTTCTTTTGCATCTTTAAATAGAAGAACTTCCAATCGACGTTCTAGTTTTTTAAATCGAAAATTTAAAAATTTGTAAATTTTAAGTGTAAAAGACTGATTGTCTCTCATTAAATCATGTAATACTGTGACACCTACCGGACAAATAAATGTCTTATTATCAATAGATTGCGCAAATTCATTTCGTTTTCCTTCTCCTAATATTGCTTTTTCACCAAACAATTCTCCTTTAGATAAAATACATTTAATCCTTTCCTCTCCGCATTCTGTATAATAACCAATTTTAACTTTTCCTTTTTCTATCAAATATACTTTAGTAGAGGCATCCTCAGAAAAATAGACATATTCATTTTTTTTGTAATGATCTAGGATATGACAGTCCTTATAAGCGGCAAATTTATGTGGACATAAAATCTTAAATAAGTTTACCTTTTCCAACAGCCAAAAATTTCTCATCGTTCTGAATTTTAAGTTTTAATGTAGTAATTTTAAAAATTAATACTAATTATCAATGGACATTTAGAACTCTATTTGTGTTAATTATAACACGGTGGTTTCTAAAGGTACAAAAAAAACTTGCAGCCAAGGCTGCAAGTTTTTTACTAAAATTTTATACGTGTCTAGTTCTACAACTATCCATTTTGTTTTTTAATCAAATTTAAAGCGGATCCTTCATTATACCATTCTATTTGACCCGTATTATAGGTGTGATTTAATAAAATTACATCACTAGTTCCATTGTCATGGCTAATCTCTAAGGCCAATTGTTTCCCTGGAGTAAAAGCGTCCAAATCAGTAAATTTGAAAGTATCATTTTCCAAAATAAGTTCGTAATCTGCTTCATTTGAAAAGGTCAAGCCTAGCATTCCTTGTTTTTTCAAGTTGGTCTCATGGATCCGTGCAAATGACTTAACAATGACAGCCACTACACCTAAATGACGCGGTTCCATAGCTGCATGTTCACGAGAAGAACCTTCTCCATAATTATGTTCACCAAATACCAATGATTTTATTCCAGCCGCTTTATAAGCTCTTGCCGTTGCAGGTACTGCTCCATACTCTCCTGTCAATTGATTTTTAATACTATCTGTTTTTTCGTTAAAGAAATTCACAGCTCCTATTAAACAGTTATTGGATATATTGTCTAGATGCCCACGGTATTTTAACCAAGGTCCTGCCATTGAAATATGATCTGTAGTACATTTTCCTTTGGCTTTTATTAATAATTTAGCTCCTGAAATATCACTCCCTAATGGTGTAAAAGGTTTTAATAATTGCAGTCTTTCCGATGCTTCTGAAACAGTAACAACAATAGCACTTCCGTCTGTTATAGGCGCCACAAAACCAGCATCTTTTACTTCAAATCCTTTTGGAGGTAATTCAAAACCAGTAGGTTCGTCAAATTTTACTTGCTCACCTTTGTTATTCGTAAGCGTATCCGTCATTGGATTAAAATCCAAACGTCCAGAAATAGCTACAGCGGCCACCATTTCCGGTGAGGCCACAAAGGCATGCGTATTAGGGTTTCCATCCGCTCTTTTACTAAAGTTACGGTTGAAGGAATGGATGATAGAGTTTTTCTTTCCTTTCTCTGCATCTTTTCTAGCCCATTGTCCAATACAAGGACCACAAGCATTTGTAAATATTTTAGCGTTTAGGTCTTCAAATATTTTGATCAAACCATCACGATCAGCGGTGTATCTCACTTGTTCAGAACCTGGGTTGATTCCAAATTCAGCTTTAGAAACCAATCCTTTATCTACGGCTTGTTTTGCAATAGACGCCGCTCTGGATAAATCTTCGTAAGAGGAGTTCGTACAAGAACCTATTAATCCCCATTCTACTTCTAAAGGCCAGCCGTTTTTAGTAGCTTTTTCATGCATACTACCAACTTCTGTGGCTAAATCTGGTGAAAATGGACCATTTATGTGTGGGCCTAATTCATCCAAATTAATTTCAATTAATTCATCAAAATATTTTTCAGGGTTCGCATATACTTCAGGGTCACCTGTTAAATGTTCTTTTACTTTATTGGCAGCATCCGCAACATCCGATCTATCCGTGGCACGTAAATAACGCTCCATAGATTCATCATATCCAAAAGTAGACGTAGTGGCTCCTACTTCCGCTCCCATATTACAGATCGTTCCTTTTCCCGTACATGAAAGAGAAATAGCTCCTTCTCCAAAATACTCTACGATAGCACCTGTTCCTCCTTTAGCCGTTAGTATACCAGCGACTTTTAAGATCACATCTTTGGGAGCTGTCCATCCGCTAAGTTTACCGGTTAGCTTCACTCCTATTAATTTAGGGAATTTCAATTCCCAAGGCATTCCTGCCATTACATCTACAGCATCTGCTCCACCAACACCAATGGCGACCATTCCTAGTCCTCCAGCATTTACGGTATGAGAATCTGTACCAATCATCATTCCTCCAGGAAATGCATAATTTTCTAAGACTACTTGGTGAATTATTCCGGCTCCTGGTTTCCAAAAACCAATACCATATTTATTAGATACAGAGGCTAAGAAATCAAAGACTTCTGCAGAGGTTTTATTTGCAAAAGGTAGATCTACACTCGCACCTTGTTTTGCTTGTATTAAATGATCACAATGTACGGTTGTAGGAACGGCAACTTTCGTTTTCCCTGCCTGCATAAACTGTAACAAAGCCATTTGTGCTGTCGCATCTTGACAAGCTATTCTATCTGGTGAAAAATCAACATAATCTTTCCCCCTAGTATAAGCAGTCGTTGCTTTTCCATCCCATAAGTGATTGTATAATATTTTTTCTGCTAACGTTAACGGTTTACCAACTTTTTCACGGGCAGCATCTACACGCTCCGCCATTCTGTCGTAAACATCTTTTATCATATCAATATCAAATGCCATAATGTTTCTTTTTTCTGTTAAGTCCTACAAATTTACAAAATACAAGTATAAATTAAAAGATTTTTATCGAATGCGTGAAATTTGTGCGAATTGCACACTAATTAAAGCTTAAATTTTTTAATCACTAATAATAGATGCTAAAACACCGCAACTATTAGTTAATTGTCAAAAAAAGAAAGAAAAAAAGCAGACCGATAAGCCGGATTCTGTTCCTTTTATAATAAAAGGCTCTTATCATTTATCTACATTATATATTACTATATAATTTTAACTACCTACCCCTTGGAATCGAGCGAGTCGCTCTCAGTTTCCAATATACGTGGTATTGCACCGCATAGAGTTTACCTGGTTTCACTACAGCC
>JAESRX010000040.1 GCA_016764435.1 Flavobacteriaceae bacterium
ACTTGGTGCATTAACACCAATTGGAAACAATATAGAAGAGTATTGGAACGGTTTAATTAACGGCGTTAGTGGAGCTGCTCCAATAACTCGATTTGATGCCTCCAAGTTCAAAACTCGTTTTGCTTGCGAGCTAAAGAACTTTGAAGTTACGGATTTCATTAACAGAAAAGATGCTCGTAAAATGGATAGATTTACTCAGTATGCTATGGTAGCTGCTGACGAGGCTGTCCTAAACTCTAAATTAGACTTAGAAAAAGTTGATAAAGATAGAGTTGGTGTAATCTGGGGAGCCGGAGTAGGTGGATTGGAAACATTTCAGAATGAAGTGTTGAATTTTGCCAAAGGCGATGGAACTCCTAAATTTAACCCGTTCTTTATTCCTAAAATGATTCCGGATATTGCCCCAGGGTATATCTCTATCAAATATGGATTTAGAGGACCTAACTTTACCACTGTTTCTGCTTGTGCCTCATCGGCCAATGCTATAATAGATGCCTTAAACTACATTCGTTTAGGATATGCAGATGTTATGGTTACTGGAGGATCGGAAGCAGCAGTTATAGAATCAGGGATGGCTGGATTTAATGCCATGCATGCCCTATCTACAAGAAATGATGATCCAAAAACCGCTTCCCGCCCTTTTGATAAAGGAAGAGAAGGATTCGTTTTAGGCGAAGGTGCAGGAGCATTAATCTTGGAAGAATATGAACACGCAATGGCAAGGGGTGCTAAAATCTACGCAGAAGTAGGTGGAGGTGGTTTATCTGCGGATGCGCATCACATTACAGCACCACACCCAGAAGGGCTAGGAGCAAAGCTTGTAATGTTAAATTGTATCAAAGATGCTGGTTTAAAACCAGAAGATGTAGATGCAATTAATATGCATGGAACTTCTACACCGCTTGGTGATATTGCAGAATCAAAAGCAATTAAATCAGTCTTTGGAGACCACGCATATAGTATAAATATCAATTCTACCAAATCAATGACGGGTCATTTGTTGGGTGCGGCCGGAGCTATTGAAGCCATCGCTTCTATTTTAGCTATAAATAACGGAATCGTACCTCCAACGATCAATCACTTTGAAGATGATGATGAAATTGATAGCAAATTAAACTTTACGTTTAATAAGCCACAGAAACGTGATATAAAAGTTGCCATGAGTAACACCTTTGGATTTGGAGGGCACAACGCCTGTGTGCTTTTTAAAAAATTTGAATAAGTAGGATAACATTGAATGAACTTCATTCGTAAAATAATAAAATCTCGATCTCCCGAAGATGAGGCATTTTATAGTGATTTAAAGAGAATCTTAGGGTTTGGACCTAAAGATATAAATTATTATAAAAAGGCCTTCTTACATCGTTCTTTAAAAAAGTCCGATGAGATTGGGAATCCGAGAAATTACGAACGTTTGGAGTTTTTAGGAGATGCCATGTTAGGGGGCGTAATTGCTTCTTATTTGTTTAAAAAAGTACCTGGAGGAGACGAAGGTTATTTAACACAGATGAGGTCCAAGATTGTAAGTAGAGATCACTTGAATGAACTTGGGCGTGATTTAGATTTAGCGCAATTTGTAAAAAGTAATATTTCTCGGAAAAAATTTGGAGAAAATATTCACGGAAACATTTTTGAAGCTTTAGTGGGCGCTATCTATTTGGATAGAGGGTATAACTACTGTAAGCGATTTGTGTACAAACGCGTGATTCAACCCTATGTTGATATTCCAAAATTAGAAGGTAAAATCACCAGTTATAAAAGTCTTTTTATTGAATGGTGTCAGAAAGAGAAACACAGTTTCGAATTTGATATATACCAAGATACAGGAATAGAAAATGTCAAATATTTTGGGGTGCGCTTATTTTTAAATGGGAAAGTCATCTCTAAAGGGCGCGGGACTTCTAAAAAGAAAGCAGAAGAAATAGCAGCTAAGCGTGGCTATTTTGTATTTCAAGACGAAATTTCAAAAAAATAAGCAATCAAACTATAACGGTTTCGTAGAAAAAGCCGTAGAGTCTCACAACAATCCGTAGCTTTGCGGTCTATTTGATTGAGATGTATGCCTGTATTAATATTGGAAATACCAACGGATTATGCACTAGTCGGAATTCACTCATCTGAGGAGGATTACAGACTAGCATTCCTATTTAATCAAATGCTGAAAGCCTCTTTTGTGCTTTCGAAAACTAGTTTAGACTTTAAAAATAATACAGTACAGTTTCCGATATTTGAATGGGAGAATGAAGAAGATTATTGCCAGCAATATTTAATAGGCAATAAACAAATTACAACTGCGGAACAATCAGAAGGCTTTGATTTATTTAGTGGAAATATCAATACCATTAATTATTTGATACCAGAGAAGAAAAAAATAGACTTTTTCTTAAAAATTGAAGGTGATATTTGCGATAAAAATTTAAACAAATTTATACAGCGAATTAATCAAATACCCCAAGTGGTATCCGCGTATCTGATAGATACTAACACAATAAAATCAACAAAAAATTTAATATTTTAATAAATGTCAAATAACAGTAAAAAGACCAAAATTGTTGCCACACTAGGTCCAGCATGTGATTCGCCGGGCTTAATTGAAAAGATGATGACCGAAGGAGTAAACGTATTTAGAATTAATTTTTCTCATGCCGTTTATGATGATGTTAAAAAACGCGTTAAATTGATTAGAGAAATCAATGTGCGTCGTGGTTATAATGTGGCAATATTAGCCGATTTGCAAGGACCAAAACTTAGGGTAGGCGTTATGCAAGAGGATGTGTTTTTGAAAAAAGGAGACACGTTTACATTTACGACAGAGAAATGTGAAGGAACGAATGAAAAGGCATTTATGACGTATCAACAATTCCCTCAGGATGTAAGTGTTGGTGAACATATATTAGTAGATGACGGAAAATTAATGTTTGAAGTTATCGCTACGGATGGTAAAACAAATGTGACTTCAAAAGTATTAAGAGGTGGTAAATTAGGTTCTAAAAAAGGAGTGAACTTACCCAATACGAATATTTCTCAACCTGCATTGACAGAGAAAGATATTCAAGATGCATTATTTGCGATAGAAATTGAAGCAGATTGGATCGCATTATCTTTTGTAAGAAGAGCCGCAGATTTAGAATTATTAAACAAGTTAATTGCTGATAATTCTGATTATAAAATTCCTGTAATTGCTAAAATTGAAAAACCAGAAGCGCTTGATAATATCAACGAAATAACTGCACATTGTGATGGTTTAATGGTGGCTCGTGGAGATTTAGGAGTAGAAGTACCGATGGCAAAAGTTCCATTGATTCAAAAGCGTTTAGTTTTAGCCGCTAAAAAAGCAAGAATTCCGGTAATTATTGCCACGCAAATGATGGAGACAATGATCACCAACCAAGTTCCAACCAGAGCAGAGGTAAATGATGTTGCCAATTCTATTATGGATGGTGCAGATGCCGTAATGCTTTCAGGAGAAACTGCCATGGGAGATTATCCATTGGAAGTTATCCAACAAATGAGAACTATTATTGAAAGTGTTGAGAATTCACCTTTAATTACAGTTCCTGAAACACATACCCGTTGTTTAAACAAGCGTTATATTTCTAAAATTATTTGTCATCAAGCAGCTAAAACTGCGAATAGCATTGATGCCGAAATGATTTCAACGCTTACAAATTCTGGATATACAGCTTTCCAAATTTCAGCTTGGAGACCTAAATCTAATATTGTAGCATTTACTTCTAACAGAAGAATTATGGCCATGCTAAACCTTTTATGGGGTGTAAAAGCGGTGTACTATGATAAATTAGTAAGTACGGATGATACGATTGAAGATATTAATAAATTAGCCGTAGAAAAAGGTTTCGTGAAAAAAGGAGACTATGTAGTCAACCTTTCCTCAATGCCTGTTGAGGAAAAAGGAATGGTAAACACCTTACGTATTTCTGAGATTTAATCTTCGAGTAAAGCATAAAGCGCAAAAGACGCTAACCAATGGGCTCCGGCATATTCGCCAGAGTCCATTTTTTTGTAACTATACTCAAAATGTTGCCTTCCTAAGGCAATCATCGGCCTGTTGTTTAATCCTTTTCCTAATTGGTACAAACACCAAGCTCTGCTGTAATTTAAGCCGTCTAGATGCGCTAATTTGCCATCAGAACGATCCGTGACGGTTACAAGTTGTAAAAGACGGCTTGGATTTCCTCTAAAACCAGGTAAAAAAGCATCCAACCAAGGAATGAATTCCTCTTTAGTAAGTACTTTTTGCATCAACGCAGCTTCTTGTAAACAAGGAGATAAAAAATCAAATCCTCCCGGCTCCCAAGTTATAGGAGCGTTCACATCTTCCAAATAATAGGCTTTCGCTTTACTTACAATCAGCTGTGCTAATGCCGGATTGTATTTGCGTGCATAATCCAGCGCAAAAGAAAGTCCAAATGCAGTATTCGCATGTTCTCCTACACGTATTGGGTATATTAATTTAGGTAAAAATTCCAAGTATTTTGTTTCGATAAGTGACACTAATGGGGCGAGGTTCTTGGCCATTAATTTTGCTTCAGGAGCTTCCCAATCATTCAATACTTCCGCCACTTTTAAGAGCCAAGCCCAGCCGTAAGTACGTTCGAAGTTTTTAGCAGATATGGCATTGAAATAGGCCACTTCTTTTAAAATATTTTCTTCTGTTAAACTCTTTTGTAGCTTTTTTAAGATGGCTTCTCTATGTTCAAAATCAGGGAGTTCTTTTATAATATTAATAAGTGTCCAATGTCCATGAACGGCAGAATGCCAATCAAAACAACCATAAAAAGCAGGGTGTAGGTCAGAGGGCTCTTTTAAATCAGTGGCATTTTCTAATACTTGCCCTAGTTTATTAGGGTATTCTTGATCGATACAGTCATAGGCAAAATGATATAAAAAGTTCGCGCGTTCTGTCGTGAGTTCAAATCGGTTTAAAAGAATAGGTGCTACTTCTTTTTTTACCTGGTTACAAGCGGTTAAAAGAATCATAATACTGAATAAAAAAAGATGTTTTTTCATATTAAAATGCGCTTAGTTATTTTTTTCAAGTTGTTTTACCGTGGGGTTTTTGTTAAAAACGAGTCGTTTTTTTAGAACAATAGCATCGTTTAATACAAATGGCATCGGCATCATATAAGTAGCTCTTGGTGTAATTTCAAATTGTGGATTTGAAAGTAAATCAAAACTTGCTTCTAGGAGATCCAAATTTAAGCTTTGATTTTTAGACATGCTCATTTTTAAATGAATAATTTCATCGGTATTTGTTAAATAGTAAGATAATATAGCCCCCTTGGCCTTTTTAAGTACGTACTCACTTTGAATCCGTTCTTTCATGGCGACTCCATTAATATGAAATGTTTTTAACTTAAGAGGACTATTTGTAATCAGGTCCATACGGTTGGCATTTCTCTGAGATTTAATAGCTAAATGTACCCATCTGTCCTTATTAATAATAGTATCTAAAACCACCTTAATTATAGGGGCTAAAAATAGTTTAACGGGGGCTTTCTGATGTAGTTTTATAGCGGTCTTATATTTACTTGATAATAGCGTAGAATCGTAGTTTCCTGGCAGTGGATGTGCTCCTAAGAACTGTTTGGTGAATGGATCTACTATTCTATTGTAACTTCCCCAATATGCTTTTTGAGTATCTACATCTAAGGTGTAAATAATACTATTGGGTTGTCTGTTTTCTACACTGTAATCTGCCTGAAAAAAAGCAGCAATAAAGGCCAATATTCCTATGGAAAAAACCAATCTTCCTAAGGGTTTTCGAAAGGTAAAGGAATGGATAATAGGAAGGGCTATTCCAAGGAGTAAAACGGTAAAAAAGGCACTGATTCCTATCATTTTTAAGCCCAGTCCTACGGGAAACATCTTGATTAAAGGAATGAATAGTATAAGCGTTGGAGTGAGGAGAATACTGTAGATAAGAGGTTTCCATTTATTGTTTTTTTGAACCATTAATTCTATCGTTAGTAAGAGTATTCCGGTACTCAAAGGAATGCTGAAAAATCCGGCCCCTTTTAAATAATACGCCACCGCAATATTTATTAAAATCCAGTAAGTAATCGGAGCAATTAATAGGTTTTCAATCGCTGTTTTATAAAAATAGTTTTTATAAAAACGCAAGAAAATAGCGATGCTAAATGCGACAAACATCGCGATATAATAATAACCATTATAGGGGAAACCTTGAAGGATGTCCTGGTATTGAGGGTGGATGATTCCTAAGAGTTTCCATCCAAAAAAAGCCATAAAAATTGCGCCTATGAGGGCCCCTGTAAATGGAATAAATCCCTGTATTATTGCTCTTATTGAGAGGTGGCGTTTCGAGATTCCAAGACTTAATATGAGTAGGAATATGAAAGCGAGTGCTATCGCCATAGGCATTACCCAGCTAAAAGGGTAATAGACGAGGCCAATTCCAGGAAAATTGAAGTAGACTAAATCAGTATTGCTGTTTAAATTGGACAAGTCAGTATTTGCGTAATAATGGAGGAGAGGTAACAGGTAAGAAGCTTGGTGTTTAAACGTGTTTATGTCCATACGTTCATAAGAATCCTGTACGGTGTGATAGTCAAAATGGTCGCCTATAAATGCGAAATTAAATCCGTTGATATTGCCGTCTTCTCTGAAAATAGTTAAATCGGTGTCGTTTGGAAGCATTTTGTAAATACTATACATCAATGAATTTGCTACAGGATACGGAGTGTTTGCCTGACTAAATGTTTTAAGTAGCGTTTCGTTCCCTCCATTTGTTTCCAATAGCATGTAACTGGGGCCTCCGCTTCCACGGGCTTCTAAATTGAGAACCAATCCTATATTTTTTCCCAAAGGGTGATAGTTTACAAAAGCACTGGCGCCTAATAAACCCAATTCTTCTGCATCTGAAAAGCAAATGATAATATCATTTTTGAAATTATGTTGCTGTGCTAACAAGGCTCTTACAGATTCTAATATGGTGACGATACCGCTAGCAGCATCACTTGCGCCTAAGGAAGAATGTGGGTTAGAATCGTAATGTGAAAGTAATAATAAAGCCTTCGAATTATTTGATCCAGGTATTTTTGCAATAATATTTTTAGTTCTTGTAGCCGCTCCCCATTTATTATTTACGGCTATTTGTGATTGAATTTCTACCTGTAGCCCCATAGCTTCCAATGCCGTTTTTAGATAATTTCTAACGAAATTATGATTTTCACTTCCGGTAAAATGAGGTTTTTTAGTAATTTTTTTGAGGTGATTTAACGCTTTTTTAGTGGAAAATTCGGTAGGGTTTTCTGTGTTAGAAATACGAGCATCAGGCATTAGAGAATAAAAACTAAGGTAGGAGGTAGCTATAATTAATAGGAGTGAAAACAGTGTAATGTAAGATTTTTTAAAAGTAGACATAGGGGCTGTGTTATGTTTATTGACAGAGGTAAACACCTCAATTTTATACGGTTAAATTAGCTTTTAATTTCTGAAAATGAAAAATTAAACGTACATATTAAGTATTTTTATTATATTGAAGTTCATTAAATGAACTAATATGGCAATTAAACACTTAAAACCACCCAAGGGAAGTATTACAGAAACAACGGAAAGAAAAATTTTAGTATCAGATTATATGACGACCAATCTGATTACTTTTTCTCCGGAACAATTAATTGTAAATGTCATGGATGTGTTGATTAAAAACAACATTTCTGGAGGCCCAGTAGTAAATGAAAAAAACGAATTGTTAGGGATGGTTTCTGAAAGAGACTGTATGAAACAGATTAGTGAAAGTCGCTATTTTAATGTGCCCTTGCCAGATGCAACGGTCGGTAATTTTATGGCGAAAGATGTAGATACACTCGATCAAAATATGACTATTTTTGATGCGGCAAATATCTTTCACTCTACAGGAAGAAAGCGTTTTCCTATTGTAGAAGGAGGGCAACTTATCGGTCAAATTAGTAGAAGAGATATTGTAAAAGCAGCCTTAGAACTTTAAAAATAGCAGGTATTTTATACTTGGAAAGTCCTCAAATTTTTGAGGGCTTTTTTTTAGGCTTCTAAAAAGCTGTAACAAAAAAAAACCGTTCAAAGCTGAACGGTTTTTTAGTTGTCTACCGAAGTAGACTTAGATTGAAACTTTCCCCAAATTTTCAATTTCTCTAATAAGTATGATACAAAGATATAAGTATCATAGGAAGTAGAGCTTCGGAAAAACGCACTAAAAACTGTGGTTTTCTGTAATTAGGGAATTAAAGGCTCTTTTAAGTGTTTTTTAAGTTTAATTTAAGTGCTAATTCATCCAGCTGCTCCCCCGCTATTGCTGAAGGTGCATCGATCATCACATCTCTTCCACTATTATTTTTTGGGAAGGCAATAAAATCACGAATAGTTTCTTGTCCGCCTAAAATAGCGACTAATCTATCCAATCCGAAGGCTAATCCACCATGTGGAGGTGCTCCGTATGTGAATGCATTCATTAAAAATCCGAATTGCTCTTGTGCATCTTCGGGAGTAAATCCTAAATGATCAAACATTAATGCTTGGGTATCCTTATCAAAAATTCGGATAGAACCTCCACCAATTTCGTTTCCATTTAATACCAAATCATAAGCATTGGCTCTTACCTTTCCTGGATCTGTTTCCAATAAGTGCATGTCTTCAGGTTTTGGAGAGGTAAATGGATGGTGCATGGCGTGGAAGCGTTTGCTGTCCTCATCCCATTCTAATAATGGGAAATCTACCACCCATAAAGGGGCAAATTCTTTCGGATTACGCAATCCAAGTGTTGTAGCCATTTCCATACGTAATGCGCTCATTTGGCTACGTACCTTATCGGTATCACCACACATAACTAAGATTAAATCTCCTGGTTTTGCGCCAGTAGCGTCTGCCCATTTTTGTAAATCGTCTTGGTTAAAGAATTTATCTACGGAAGATTTAAAGGTACCATCGGCTAAGTATTTAGCAAAGATTAATCCACTTGCGCCTACTTGAGGTCTCTTTACCCACTTAATTAATTTATCCGTTTGTTTTCTAGAGTATTCTGAACACCCAGGAACAGCAATTCCAATTACCATTTCTTGACTGTCAAATACACCGAAGTCTTTTCCTTGAGTAAGCTCATTTATTTCGGCAAA
This sequence comes from Flavobacteriaceae bacterium, assembly GCA_016764435.1. Classification (GTDB taxonomy): domain Bacteria; phylum Bacteroidota; class Bacteroidia; order Flavobacteriales; family Flavobacteriaceae. The sequence continues at coordinate 9,135 of JAESRX010000040.1, forward strand.
CTCCATTCCAAAACGGATGTCTGGTTTGTCATTTCCATATTTTTTCATCGCTTCGGCATAGGTCATTCTTGGGAATTCCTGTACGTCTACGTTTTTTAATTCTTTTAATAAATGACGGGTCATTCCTTCAAAAACACTTAAGATATCTTCTTGGTCTACAAAGGCCATTTCACAGTCTATTTGTGTAAATTCTGGCTGTCTGTCCGCACGTAAATCTTCGTCTCTAAAACATTTAACAATCTGGAAATACTTATCCATTCCACCGATCATTAACAATTGTTTAAAGGTTTGTGGTGATTGCGGTAAGGCGTAAAACTGACCTTGATTCATACGACTCGGTACTACAAAATCACGGGCTCCCTCTGGAGTAGATTTAATTAAATACGGAGTTTCTATTTCGATAAACTCTTGATCAGATAAGTATTTACGAACTTCCATCGCTACTTTATGACGGAAAATAAGATTTTCTTTTACAGGGTTTCTACGAATATCTAAATAACGATATTTCATACGAATGTCTTCTCCACCGTCCGTTTCGTCTTCAATGGTAAATGGAGGTGTTACAGAGGCGTTTAAAACCGTAATTTTAGTCGGTAAAATTTCGATGTCCCCCGTTGGGATCTTATTGTTTTTAGCCACACGTTCAATTACTTCACCAGTCACTTGAATTACAAATTCACGTCCTAAGTCTTTTGCTTGATCTATAATCGCCTTATCACAGCGATCTTCATCAATAATAATTTGAGTAATTCCGTAACGATCACGTAAATCTATCCAAATCATAAATCCTTTGTTACGTATTTTTTGTACCCAACCAGAAAGTACAACTTCTTGTCCTTTATGTGCTATTCGTAATTCTCCGTTCGTATGACTTCTGTACATTTTGTTAAATTTTGTTGCAAATTTAAGGAAATCCTATGGTTCTGTGCTTTTTTTTTAAGGGAATGTCACCCTTATATAATAGGATTGTCTAGATGGGACTGTTCAAGGGTATGTTTGAATGCTTAAAACAAATAAATACGGGTTTATTTAAGTTGATAAATGTGTATCTTTGTAGCCTAAATAGTTAATACATGTTTTTATTTATCAGTGGAGCGGAGATTTTTGTAGTGATAGTACTTGCTGTAATGCTTTTTGGTGCGGATAAAGTGCCAGAAATAGCGCGTGGTTTAGGAAAGGGAATGCGTCAAGTTAAAGATGCGACCAACGATATTAAAAGAGAAATTACCTCGAGTGCAAAAGATGCAAATTTAGATTTAGATGCGGTGTCGGATATTAAAAAACAAGTAAATAAGGTACGCGAAGATTTTGATGATTTTACCGGGCCTATCAAACGTACTTTTAAATAATCTTTTTGCTAGAGAAACTGATTCGTCTCGATACTGAATTACTTATTTTTCTCCATAATTTGGGGAATAGATGCTGGGATGGTTTTTGGCTATTTGTAACCGAACCCATGTCTTGGTCTCCCTTATTACTTTTACTGACCGTACTTTTTATCAAAATATTCAATCGTAGAAAAGCGCTTTTTATACTGCTTACTATCGGATTTGGTGCTTTTTCGATACTTCATCTAGTGAACTTCATTAAAAACACAGTGGAACGATTGCGTCCTGTTAATGACCGTCTGATAAACTATCATCTACGAATTTTAAGCAGTCCTAGTGATTTTAGTTTTCTTTCTGGACATGCAGCGGTCTCTTGTTTTGTTGGCTTATTTGTGTATTTATTGTGTAGAAAACAGGTGAAATATGCGTGGTTAATTTTCTTGTTTCCTACTGTTTTTTCTTATAGTAGGTTATATCTAGCGGTGCATTATCCTAGTGATATTTTTACAGGGGCCATCTTAGGAGGAGGAGTAGCGGTATTGTTTTATAAAATATCGAAACGTTTTTTGTTTGTGTAAGACGACAAGACGATCCCCCTATTTTTAAATGAAATATTTTAGCTCTGATACCTTCAAAATCGAAGGGGAGTATTTCTTAAGTAAATAATTTTAAGGGGACGAGAAGCAAGTGGATTGAATAGTGCTAAGTCTGGAAGAATCCCAGCTATTTACATCGGTTATTTCGAAAGGTTATTGCTATAAAAGGCTACTTTCTCTATCATAGTATCTAGACTCAATTCGTATTTAGGTAAAAATCCTTTTAAAATTAGAACCACCCCGAAAATCACCAATATGATACCCATAGTTCGCTGTATTTTATTGATTACTTGTGGAGTTAAACGCTTTTTAAGTTGTTTTGCTAAAAATATTTTCCCTAAGTCTGTGATGAAATAACTGAATAGAATTACCCCGAAATAATTAAATATTTTTCCAGAATTCATGTCTAATTCTGGACCTATTACCAAAATCATCCCTAACCAAAAAGCCAATACACCAATATTGATAAAGTTGAGTAAAAACCCTTTTAAAATTAATCCGAAATAATTTGATTTTTCAGGAACTTCTACAGCCTTACTTTCGTTCGACTTTTCCTTTTTTGAAAAGTAAGTAATCAGTCCGTATACCACTAATATAAATCCTCCAATAAAGAATAAACGAGGGTCATCTTTTATTTTTTCTAAGAGAGTTCTACTTCCGTAATAAGCAATTAAGATAAAGGAAATATCACCTAAAACAACGCCTAGGTCAAAAGAAATAGCAGCTCTAGCACCTTTTAAAATACTGGTTTGGATTAATGTGAAAAACACGGGGCCAATCATAAATGAAAGGAAAAACCCAATAAAAACCGCATCTTTTATTTCAAGTAAACTCATAGTGTTTTTTTGTGATGGTGAAAGTAATGCTTTTCCTTCACATAAGGGCTTTGGAGGGTTTTAATCTCCGTTTGTTGCTATTAAACAAGGGGTTGAGAAGGGATGTTTTATAAAAATATATACCTAAGAACATTATGCATAAGAAAATTATGTATATATTTACATTGTTAAAGACGATGAATCATGGGAAATCAAAAATTATATAAAGGCTCTTTGCAAACAATCATTTTAAAACTATTGTCGGAAAATGAGAAGATGTATGGCTATGAAATAACGCAAAAAGTAAAGGCCTTAACCAGGGGGGAATTAAAAATTACCGAGGGTGCGTTGTATCCAGCCTTGCATAAATTGGAAGCGGAAGGACTATTAGATGTGGAGGTAGCAAAAGTAGATAATAGGTTGCGTAAATATTATAAACTTACGGAAAGTGGGACGAAGGAAACGGTGAATCGGCTAGCGCAGTTAGAAGAGTTTATCCAAACCATGCAACACTTAATACATCCAAAACTTGCTTAATTTTTTGCTATGAAAGAACTAAAATTTACAACGAAGGAGATAGTACAAGTAGAAAAATATCTAAATAAAAAGGAATTGTACTATGTGGATTTAAGATACGAGATATTGGATCATATGCTCCTTGACATTGAACATCAAATGATGGACGAAAAGATATCTTTTGACGATGCTTTTAAAAATACTCGTAATAAATGGGGTAAACAATTGTGTAATTCAAGTTCCTTCTGGATAGGAGTTATATTTAGTGGTCCGAAAATCTTCATTGACAAATGCGCAAAATTGCAAAAACGTTTTTTTCTAATGAATGTTGTGACATCCCTTTTGGTAATGAGTTTTATGCTGTTGTTTACGCCAGTTTTGGAAATGGAATTAATGCGTATTATTTTTTACCCAATGACTCTTTTTTGTATTGGGAGTCTTTTATATTGGGGGTATAAAATGATAAAAACTAAGATTAAATCATCTTTTGCTTACCTTTTTTATAGACAGGTTATACCAGGGGTTTTTATCATTTTATTGTTTTTGTTACAGTTTATAAATTCCAGTGTAATGACGTTAGATTATTCAAGTTTTTACTACCTAGTGTTGCTTTTTAATTTATTTTATCAAGGTTTTTATTTGTTTAAAAATCATCAAAAAGAAGTGTCTCAATATCATAAATATAAGAGGCTATGAAAGAACTAAAATTTACCACCGAGGAATTGGAACAAGTAGAACGGTATTTAAATATAAAAGGACTTGTTTTTGTAGATATAAGATTTGAAATTCTTGATCATTTATTGTTGGATATTGAAGGTGAGATGAAGTCTAATAACTTGTTATTTGATATTGCTTTCGAAAAGGTTTGTCAAAAATGGAAAGAAAGTATGAAGCCTACAAATAGAGATTGGTTAGGGAATGGAGATCCTGTTTCTAGAATTGTAATGGATAAAAGTGTTCAGATATTGAAAAAATCCTATCTAAAATTATTCTTGATGATTTTATTTTCTATAGGCATCGGATTGACCTTCCAAGATGTTTTAAATTCCTTTTTTATGGAGAATGGTTTGCTAATAAAAAAGACGCTAAAGGGTTTTGTAGGAGGAGCTATGTTTTTAGGGATCTATTGGGTTTATCAGACGAATAAAAGTGACTTAAAAACAACCTTTAGTGTTATATTTAGTAAGGTTTTTATGCTAGTTACTTCATTTTTTGTTTGGATTACTTTGACTGATTTTTTCAGGGATTCACATGGATTTAGTTTTTTAAAACTAGCTGTATTTTCTTTTGGGATACATTCTTGTGTCTTTCTTTTTACTCTCTGGTACCAACACAATAAGCAAGTTTCAATGTATAAAATACAGCGATGCAACTAACAAAAAAACAAGTAACCTACATAGACGATTACCTAAAACACCACCAGGTGAAATATTGGGACATTCGCATCGAGTTATTGGATCATATAGTTACTAAAACAGAAGTGTTGATGGCTGAGGGATTGTCTTTTGACAAGGCTTTGGAGGAAGTACATGTTGGTTTTGGGAACAGGTTAAAGTTGCTTCGTAATACGGGAGTGGAATATAGTGTTTTTACAAATGGTGATGGCTATAAGGCTTTTGTGAAAATAAAAATGAAAGAGATAAATAGAAAGTATAAAAGACTTGTTTGGAAAGAATTTAAAATAGTTTTTTCTTCACTTCCAGCTGTTTTTGTTCTTGTTATTTGTGCGAGTGTTTTTTATTTTTTAGCTACAATATTACCGGATAAGATCTATAGACAAAATTTGATTTTAGTATTCTATCTTGTCCCTTTTTTACAATTACTTTATGTAGGAATACTTCAGTTTTTAAAATTTAAGTTTGTTAAAACCATTAATTTAAATACTGCTATGTTTTATGTAGGGACTGGTAATATGGTTCTTTTAAATTTTATTCTTATGTTTAAACCCGATGGAAGTGATTGTTTTCTTAATAATATGCAATTTAATATAGGGCTTCTTGTGATAGGAATCTCTACAATGACTTTATCATTTTGTGGATTTAGAGTCTATAAAAACTCCTTAATATATTACACAGAGCTCCACCAAAAACTGCAACAGCTATGATCTCAAAAAAAATAACAGCAACACAAATAGCATCACTCTACAAATTCACTAGAAAACATTTTGTAGAGCATTATGATGTACAAACAGAGTTAGTAGACCATTTAGCCAATGATATTGAGCAAATATGGCAGGAACAACCCAGTTTATCGTTTGATGATGCTAAGGATATTTCCTTTAAAAAGTTTGGAGTATTTGGGTTTATGGATGTCTTGGAATCAAAAGTTAAGGCTATGAATAAAAAGTATTGGAAATTGATACATAGGTTTATGAAGGAGTTTTTCCAATGGCCACAGGCATTTTATACCTTGTGTTTATTCCTAATTATAAATGTTGTCTTATCTCAAGAAGGATATCTAGAGAACTCTTTAATAATAATTTTCGGATTGGTAATTATAGCCATGTTTGTTCAATTATTTAGGCTAAGAAGTATTTTAAAAAAACGGTTAAAACTTAGCGATAAAAAATGGCTTTTGGAAGAGATGGTTTTAAATACAGGAGGCATCGCTGGATTTAGTTATATGCCATTCCAATTTATTATTCAGTTTATCATTCAGTTTCCTGAAGATGGATCCATTAGTGTAATAGCTACATTGCTCTTGAGTTTATTTTTAACAGGTTATATATTATTGCTATATATAGTAGCCTTTGTAATCCCTTCTAAAATGACCGAACTTTTAGAGGAACAATACCCAGAATATAAAATGATAGGCTAATGATGTAACATTTTTACATGATTGATTACTAATACCATATAAAGTTTAAAATTTATTCTATGATTGCACGTTTTATGAAGTTGGAATGGAAGCAGTTTTTTCGTTCTTCTTATTGGCAAAAAAGCATCGCTATTAATATACTGATGGTGTTTTTAGGCTTGTATTTTATCATTATGTTTTTAGGTTTGGGGCTTGCATTATTTCCAATGCTTGAAAAATATTTTCCAGACACAGATCCATTTGTACAGGTTAATAATTTTGTTTTTTATTGGTTGTTGGGCGATTTAATGATGCGTTTCTTCTTGCAAAAACTCCCTGTAATGGATGTGAAACCACTATTAGTATTGCCTCTTAAAAAGAGTAAAATTGTACATTATGTATTGAATAAATCGGCAAGCTCCTTTTTTAACCTCTTGCCATTATTTGCTATTATTCCTTTCTCTTTGGTTCTTTTATCTAAAGATTACCCAATGGCAGCAGTAACGGTTTGGGCATTTTCCATGCTCGTGTTTACCTTTATTATCAATTTTTTAAATTTCATCATTGAAAGTAAATCATCAGAAACGGAATTTTCACTGCTACCTATCCTACTATTGGTGTCTAGTTTGTTAGCCTTGAATCAATTTAATATCATTTCCTTCTCAAGTATGGTGGCTGTGAGTATTAATTATTTAGTAGCATCACCATGGGGAGTAATTGCACCTATTCTTATATTATTTGCTGTGTACTGGGTCAATTTTAAAATGCTAATAGGCAAATTATATATTGATGGAAGTTTAAAAAAAGGAACGAAATCAGTTGCTACAAACGAACTGACATGGACGCGAAAGCTAGGAGCTATTGCCCCATTTTTACAATTAGATTTAAAATTAATATGGCGTAATAAACGGCCTCGTTCTACTATTTTAATGTTAGTAATGAGTTTGTTTTATGGTTTAATTTTCTATCCAAACCCTACCTATCAAGAGATGCCTGGAATGCTTGTTTTTGTAGGGATATTTATCACAGGAATCTTTATGATTAATTTTGGACAGTTTATTCCTGCTTGGGACAGTAGTTATTATAACATGTTAATGAGCCAGAATATTAAATACAAAACCTATTTAGATTCTAAGTATAAGTTAATGATGGCCAGTGCGGTATTACTATTTGTTCTCAGTATGCCTTATGTGTATTTTGGATGGGATATATTATTGATTCACTTTGCAGCGATGGTGTATAACATCGGTGTGAATACCCATGTATTACTGTATGGAGGCTCCTTTAATCGTAAACAAATAGCATTGGATAAAAGTGCAGCATTTAATTACCAAGGAACGGGAGCTGTACAATGGATTATCGGATTTCCTTTAATGGCATTGCCAATTCTTTTGTTTTATATTTCATATAAGTTGATTAATTACGAAGCAGGAATCGCAACACTCATTATACTAGGTGTTTTAGGAATGGTTTTTCATCGTAAATTAATGAAATTCATCGTTCAACGTTATAAAAAAAATAAATACGCTATGATTGCGGCATTCAGTCAATCTAACTAATAAAAAAAGCACATGATTAAAGCAATTAATATTTCGAAAAAATACGCTGGAAACACCGTGTTATCTATAGAGAATTTGGAAATTCCTAAAGGGCAATGTTTTGGACTTGTAGGAAATAATGGTGCGGGTAAAACTACCTTTTTTAACCTGTTGTTAGATTTGATACAGCCAAGTACCGGACAGATCATTTTAAATGAAATTCAGGTAGATAAGAGTGAAGAATGGAAATCATTTACGGGTTCTTTTATAGACGAATCTTTTTTAATAGGTTATTTAACACCGGAAGAATATTTTTACTTTGTAGGAGAATTACGCGGGATGAATAAAGCAGATATTGACGCTTTTTTAGTACAGTTTACAGATATTTTTAATGCCGAGATTTTAGGCGCTAAAAAATACCTCCGAGATTTGTCTAAGGGGAATCAGAAAAAAGTGGGGATTATAGCCGCATTTATTGGGAACCCTGAAGTGATTGTGTTGGATGAACCTTTTGCGAGCTTAGACCCAACGACTCAAATTAGATTAAAACAGCTTCTAAAAAGTGTAGTAGATAAGCAGAGAGTAACCTTGTTAATTTCAAGTCATGATTTAGGGCATGTAACAGAAGTATGTGATAGAATTGTGGTTTTAGAAAAAGGAAAAATAGTAAAAGATTTGTCTACATCTACGGAGACGTTGCAAGAATTGGAATCGTATTTTACGGTATAAGGACTTAGGAAAAAGAGGAGGTGAAGACAGGATTCATAAAGGGTGTAGTTCTTTACGCAAGCCTTTTTCAGTTGTTTTTCCTTGAAATAAGTAAGATGACCAATGTATAAAGCATAAAAAAAAAGAGACCTGCCCCAGGCCTCTTTTTTAATTTGATAAGTTATTAACCCCTTAATAACGTATTTAGCGAGAAAAGTTTCGTCTTCTCTCTATAAAGATACGTAAGAGGTTTTAGCTATCTTTTTTTTTTAGATAAAATACAGTTAACTATAGATGAAAGGGCTTTACCTAAGGGTTATCTGATGGTGTTTTGGGTGAAAACGGGGGTTATTCTATTACTTTATTGGTAGAAGGCAGTTCTTTAAAGCCCATATTAAAGAAGACAAAACCAAAAATAGCTGCGTATTGTTCTATGATTTTAGAAATGGGTGTTCCAGCACCATGTCCAGCATTGGTTTCTATTCTGATAAGGACGGGGTTTTTTCCTGTTTGTTTGTCTTGAAGTGTTGCTGCAAATTTAAAAGAATGTGAAGGTACGACTCTATCGTCATGATCTCCAGTTGTAATCATAGTTGCAGGATATGACACTCCTTTTTTTACGTTGTGTACGGGGGAATACCCTTTTAAATAGTCAAACATTTCTTTAGAATCCTCGGAGGTACCATAGTCATAAGCCCATCCTGCTCCTGCGGTAAATGTGTGGTAGCGCAACATGTCTAAAACACCGACAGCAGGCAAGGCTACTTTTATTAAATCTGGACGTTGGGTCATGGTAACTCCTACTAAGAGTCCTCCGTTAGAGCCTCCTTGAATGGCTAAAAAATCTGAAGAAGTGTACTGCTTAGAGATTAGGTATTCTGCGGCGCTTATAAAATCGTCAAAGACGTTTTGTTTATTGTATTTGATACCTGCAATATGCCATTTTTTACCATATTCTCCTCCTCCTCTTAAGTTAGGAACAGCGTACACACCTCCTTGTTCCATCCACACGGCGTTTGCAATGCTAAAACTAGGAGTAAGGCTGATATTAAACCCTCCGTAACCATATAAAATAGTTGGATTTTTTCCAGTGAGTTTTAAGCCTTTTTTATGGCTGATGATCATGGGGATTTTAGTGCCGTCTTTGGATGTATAAAAAACTTGTTTGGAGGTAAAATCCTCGGAGTTAAAGTCTATCGCTGCTTGTCTATATAATTTGGAAACTCCTTTTTTTGGATCAAAACTGTAGATGGATCCAGGTGTGTTGTAATTAGTGAATGCGTAGTAAAGGATTTTGGCATCTTCTTTACCTCCAAATCCAGTCACAGTTCCCATCCCAGGTAATTTAATTTCTCGGATTAATTTTCCGTTAAAATCATATTGTTTTACTTGAGATACGGCATCTATCATGTACTTTGTAAAGAGGGAACCTGCGGCGGCAGTTGCGCTCAATACATGTTCAGTTTCTGGGATGATATCTATCCAGTTTTCTGGACTAGGATTGTGTGCGTTTACTTTTACAATTCGCTTATTAGGCGCCTTTAAATTGGTGATGAAATACAAGGTTTCTCCCTTGTTTTCTAAAAGGTGAGTGTCGCTATCAAAATTATTGACAATGGTGATTAATTTAGCGGAAGGATTTTCCAAATCTAATAAGTATAATTCATTTCCAGAAGTAGATTTGGAGGCAGAAATACTTAAAAAACGATGGTCTCTACTGGTCGCTCCTCCTATATAACGTCGTATTTTTTTATCGCCAAATATAATGACATCGTTTTTTTGAGCGGTGTTTAGCTGGTGATAAAAGAGCCGATGTTGCGTTGTTTTTGCAGACAATTCACTTCCCATTGGTTTTTCGTAACTTGAATAGTAAAAACCGTCATTTCCTCTCCACGATAGCCCCGAGAATTTAATGTCAACTAAGGTGTCTTCTGTGATTTTTTTAGTAGCCACATCCATTACAATCACTTTACGCCAGTCGGATCCTCCTTCGGAAATAGCATACGCTACTTTAGTTCCATCTTCTGAAAAAGACACAGCGCCTAGGGAAGTGGTTCCGTCTTCTGAAAAAGTGTTTGGATCTAAAAATACATGGGGTTTATTGTTTTTTTTATGACGGTATAAAACATACTGGTTTTGTAAGCCATCATTTTTGTAAAAATAAGTATATTCTCCTTCTGTGAATGGAGCGCCTATCTTCTCGTAGTTCCATAGTTTTTCAAGCCTGTTTTTAAGGGGGTCTAGGTAGGGGATGTTTTTTAAATAATCAAAAGTCACCTTGTTTTGTTCACGAACCCAGGCGTTTGTTTCTTTAGAAATGTCATCTTCTAACCAACGGTAAGGATCTTTTACAGGGCTGTCAAAATAGTGTGTAATGGTATTTCCTTTCTTGGTGATGGGGTAGTGTAATTTCATGATTTTTCTTTGATTGCTATGGACGCTATACACCATTATAAGGATGCCTTCTAAAAGTATTTTTTTCTATTTTCAGATAGGAGAGCGTCTTTTATTATTCGTTTTAATACTGAGAATGGAGGTGTTTTTTCATGTATATGTGTCCTTGAAATACAAATGTATAAAAAAAAGACACAGGTGGTTAGCAGGTGTCTTTAGATTGTTTCTATGGATTTAAAAAGAACGCTTTATTTTTCTATACGGTGCCACCTAAGAATTAAAAAATAAGGGTAGAAGACGCTAAAAAATGACCTGCTTTAAGGATGAAATTAAAATGCAGGACTAGGTGTTGGTTGCTCTTTTTTTCAATAGATAAAAGTTTTAGATTGGTTATTGTCTAAATATTAAGAGCTTAAGGTAGTTAAAAAAAAGGACTGTAACTATTGTTACCTCCATAATAGTTCTTTTTAAGTCTCTTTGTCTATGTAAATTAAAGGCTGCTAATTGTATATTAGCAGCTATAAATGGAATATATATGACAGAATTATTGACAAAAGAAACCTTTTTTGAAAAGGTTTTTAATTTCGAAAAAAATACAACCTGGAAATATGAAGGTGAACTGCCTTGTATCATTGATTTTTATGCAGAATGGTGTGGTCCCTGTAAAATGGTCGCTCCAGTTTTAGAGGAATTGAGTGAAGAATTTGAAGGGAAAGTGGTTATTTATAAGGTGAATACAGAAGTAGAGCAGGAGCTAGCAGCAGCCTTTGGAGTGCGTAGTATTCCTACCATGTTATTTTGTCCTAAAGAAGGGGAACCACAAATGTCTCAAGGAGCCTTGCCTATTACAGAATTTAGAAAATTATTTAAAGAGGTACTCTTAGTCGAGTAGTGATTGTTTTTTTAGGCCCTAGTGAATCTATATAGATTATGGGCTGTTAAAATTATGAATTGAAAGCTGTACGAGGATTGTGTCGTACAGTTTTTTTTGTGCTGTTTTTTATTTGGAGGGACTATGTATTTCTGTAGCTGTCTAATGGGATACGGTTTATGCTTGTCTTATTTAGAAGTATCTCTTTATAATGACGCCATCTTTTTTTAGCTTAAACACTCTTTAGTGTTGGTTTTTGGACAATGAGATCCGTTTGTAGTAACAGGGGTTTTAGTGATTATCGAAAGTTCACCTTATTTCTTGCCTTATTTGATTGTATGCTTCCCTGGACTCATTTTATGTTGAGACAATTCTCTTGTTTTGAATGTGTTTTAGTTATTGATTGTCAGTATTTAATGGGTAGTTTCATTTGGATGTACCGCTATTTATTGCTTAGAGAGATCTCCTATGTTAAAAATAATTGTAGCAGTGGATTTTTTAACAATTTAAAGGGGCTTTTTTTTTGAGGAGGCATTGCTTCCATAAAAAGTAAGGTGATTGGACTAAGTTCTTAGGGTTAATAAGGGACTTAAGAAATAAGAAGCAGGAATAAACAGTGTGATTTGTTTTGTGTTTGGTTTGAAAACAGAAAAGAATGGCATACCTGTATAGAAACATGATAAAAATCATATTTAAAGTAATGGCTTGATCTTATTTTAGAGTCTTGATCAAAAGGAATAATTAATTACTATTCAAAAAAGAGGGTTTCTTTTTTAAGTTGACAAAAGGGAATTATCATTTTTAACAATTAAATTTTTAAGTTATGAAAAAAACAATTTTTACGATGCTTGCCATTGCTATGATGGCTGGGGTGTCCAACAATGCAATGGCACAAAATTCTGCAATGGCCAATAGTGAAGTTATAGCTACGGTAATTGCTCCTATTAGCATCAATATGGGAGCAACATTGAGCTTTGGTAATATAATTAAAGGTAATGGAACTGTAACTGTAAAGCCGATAGGCGGAAAGGAAAGTAGTTATAATGCTTTTACAATAACTCAAGATGGAGCTGATGCTAACGGAACTTTTAAAGTTTCTGGGGAGAAAGGATATACCTATTCTATTGTATTGCCAGTAAATGATTTTGTTGTACTAAGAGATTCAGATTCGAATTCTATGGCTGTTAGTGATTTTACTTGTATTTCTATTGGAAGTCCATCTGAGAATTTAATTGGAACTCTTAGTAGTAAAGGGGGTGATACGCTTATGGTAGGTGCAACAATAACAGTTACAGATTCACAAGCACCTGGTTCTTATTCTGCTATTTATATGGTTACTGTTTCTTATAATTAAATTTTTAAGTTATGAAAAAAACAATTTTTACGATGCTTGCCATTGCTATGATGGCTGGGGTGTCCAACAATGCAATGGCACAAAATTCTTCAATGGCCAGTAATGGCGCTAAAGCTACAATAATTGCTCCTATTGCTATTTTTGCAACAGGAATGTTAAACTTTGGTGTTATAATTAAAGGAACTGGGACAGTAAGTGTGTCTCCATCATCTGAAAGAACTAGTGATTATGCTTCTTTCACAGTGACTCAATTAGAAGACATAAAACCTGCTTCTTTTAGTCTTACAGGAGAGGCCGGATATACATATTCAATTGTATTGCCAGAGGATGATACCATTGTTTTAAAAGAAAGTGGTACGGATACAATGGCTGTTAATAAATTTATCTGTAATTCCTTTACAGATGGAGATATAGATTTAGATGGAACTATTGGTGTTGAAGGTGGTGATCTTATTCACGTAGGAGCAACATTAACTGTTTCAGATTCACAAACTGTAGGAGTGTATAATGGTGTTTTTGATGTCACCATTTCTTATAATTAATTTTTTTTCAATTCCAAGTATCTTAGAATGGCTACTTGGGGTTGTTTTTTTAGATGTGTTTTTAAAATTTATAGATTATGGGTACAAAACAGAAAAAGTCTTTAATAAAGACACCTTTTTTTAAAGGCATGCTAGTTATTGTTCTTTTGACCTTAACGGTAATCCCGTTATTCGCGCAAGGGAATTTATTAATCTATCCGAAGCGACTAGTTTTCGAAGGTAGGACTAAAATTAAAAAATTGGTATTGTCTAATATTGGCAAAGATACAGCTGTTTATAAGATCTCGTTTTTAGAATATAAAATGGAAAAAAGTGGGGCATTTAAAATTATAACAACTCCAGAGCCTGGGCAGCGGTTTGCGTCTTCTAAGATACGGTTTTATCCGCGTAGGGTTACTTTAGCACCTCGCGAAAGTCAGACGGTAAAGGTTCAGTTATCCAGTAGGCAACAGCTCACAGAGGGGGAATACCGTTCTCATCTCTATTTTAGAGCCGTGAAAGAAAAAGTAGCATTGGGGGAAATAGAGAAAACACAGGATTCTACTATGTCCGTTAGCTTGACGCCTGTTTTTGGACTTGCCATTCCTTGTATTGTAAGGAAAGGAACGGATAATACGACGGTTTCTATTGCTAAGTTAGAATTTATCAAATCTAAGAATGCGTATAGGGCGCTTAAGTTCCATATGATTAGAAGTGGTAATATGTCCGTTTACGGCGATTTTACGATAAACTATATCGCTACGGATAACACCGTTTATGAAGTTGCTAAAATAAAAGGAGTTGGTATTTATACTCCAGGAACGCTAAGAGAAATGAAAATAAGGTTGAAAAATATTGAAAACAGAAGCTTTGAAGGAGGCTTTTTTAAGCTCGTTTTCACAAAAAATGAAAGTGAAGAAATACTTACGGAAGCTATCTTAAAGCTGTAATAGAGTCATCCGTTATTTCCCAGTTTCAGCAGTTCTTAAACCCATGCTAAATACAACACGAAATACCTGTAATTTATTTAAACTGTTATTATTTATAACTGTTTTTTTGTTCGTAAATAAGGCCATTTCTCAGGAATGGTCACTAGAAGATAAATGGACTGTTTTTCCGGTGCAACCTATCAATTTTGGTGTTTTCTATTCTGTTGGAGCAGGAACTATTACCGTGGATTATCAAGGGAATGTACATGTTACTGGAGGTGTGGTTTCTTTGGATAGAAGCGCTGTTACTCCTGCTGTTTTTGAACTTAAATTTCCCCATGGTAGCACTGTTACCATAGATTATTGCTATTCAGTGATGTTAGACGGTAGTAAAGGAGGGAAACTAGCACTTATAATTGGCCCTACAGAAAAAGGTGAAAGTGGCGATGAATTTATTATAAATACTACAAGTAATACGTTTACTCAATTTCGTGTAGGAGCTACACTTGTGATACCAGCCTATTCTGTATCTAGTGTTTATTCTGGTAGTTTTCCAATGACTTTTAAACGAGAATAAATGAGCTAACATGAATCAGCCCTTCCTTTTTTTTCTAAAAAAACAACTTAAAAACACGCGTTTAGGGATCTTTCTATGCTTATTTTTTTTGAATTATCATCCTGTCCAAGCAACAAATTATCCACTGGATCCTATACAGGAATTTGATGAAGTTACAGTAGAATTTAGAGTAGAGAACTACCTTAGTTTTGAATCCAATGTAATTATTACGGACGCAGCTGTTGTATATGTGAATGTAGCCTCCTTATTTAAAAATTTGGGAATTTACGGTGTCTCTGAAAAGGAACATAATAGCTTAAAAGGGTTTATTGAAGATGAAAAGACGCATTATCAGATAGATGTTGTGTCAAAAGAAATTAGGAAAGGGAGTCGCACTGTTAAATCAATACATGGAATCATAAAAGTATTCGGGGACATTTATGTTGAAATGAATCTCATGAACGAAGTTTTTGATTTGAACATGCTGTTTAACTTTCGTTCATTATCCGTTAAAATGAAAGCTTCTTTTGAATTGCCTTTTGTAAAACAAGCAAGGCTTGAAAAAATGAGGAAAAATTTATCGAATTTGCAGGCTAGAAGTGACGTGGTAATTGATACAATAATTGGAAGAAATTACCATCTTTTTAAAGGAGGAACTATGGACTGGTCCATTACGTCAAGTCAATCTGAAGGTAGAGAGTCAAACAATAGGTTTGCTCTTCGGCTTGGGGGTGAATTATTATACGGTGAAGCTAAAATAGGTGTTCATGTTTACAATAAATTAAATTTTGAGAAGCGTCAACTTTATTACAACTGGCGTTGGATAGACAATGATAACAATTTTATAAAACAAGCTCAAATAGGAAAAATAGGAGCGTCAAGCATTTCTTTTTTAAAGGCACCACTTGTAGGAATGAGTTTTAATAATTCTCCAAATACGATAAGAAAAGCAAGAGGAACTTATACCATCAGTGAATATACAGGCGCTAATTGGACCGTGGAATTGTATATTAACGATGTTCTCGTAGATTATACAGTGGCAGATGCTTCTGGATTTTATGTTTTTAATATTCCCATCGTATATGGGTATAATAAGATCACATTAAAACAGTATGGTCCCTTAGGAGAAGAACGTATAGAAGAACGAAAAATGAATGCTCCTGCTACTTTTATGCCTGTAAAGGTAATGGAATATAAGATTTCTGGAGGGGTGTTAGAGGATACTAATCAGAGTCGGTTTGGTCGTGGAGAAGTGAGTTATGGTGTTAGTAGGTTTGTTACGATAGGGGGAGGAATGGAATATTTATCAAGTATTCCAGATACACCTTTAATCCCTTTTGTAAATATGGCATTTCAACCCTTTTCTAAAATGATCATTAATATGGAATTTGCACACAATATACGTGTGAAAGGAACCCTAAACTATAACTTTGGTAAAAGTACTTCTATCGCATTTGATTACAGTAAATATGTGGAAGGACAGCAGGCCACACTTAATAATACCAGCGAAGAACGAAAGGTACGACTATCATTCCCCATTAAAATCAGTAAAATAAGGTGTACTACAAGATGGAGCTATGCGCAACTTGTATATGGTTCCTTTAGTACAAACCGAATAAATGCAATGTTTTCTGGAAGGTATAAAAACGTTACAGGAAACGCTACTATAGCATCCTATTGGACAAATGGCGAACGTTCTTTTGTGACTTCTAAGGTGATTTTTTCTCATAGGATGCGGAATGGATTTACAATACGTCCCTCATTTAGATACCATATTTCAGAGCATAAAATGATGAGTTTTCGTACGGAAATTGAAAAAAGAGTCGAAAGAGTTTCTTTTTCAGCTTCTTATGAGCGAAATGTACGTGATGGGATAAATAATGCGACCTTTAGTCTTAAGTATAATCTGCCATTTGGACGCATTGGTTTTTATACTGGGTATAGAAATAAAAAATATAATTTCTCAGAAAATGCACAAGGAAGCATCGCCTTTGGAGCAGGGAATGGTAGTATAAAAACGGATTATAATACCGGAATAGGTAAAGGAGGAATATCCCTGTATCCTTTTCTTGATTTGAATCAAAATGGGACCAAGGATATAGGAGAACAAATGGTGTTATTAAACAATGTTAGGGTTCCCGGAGGAAAGGTGACTGTTAGTCCGCGAGATTCCATTATTCGTGTTTCTAATTTAAATGCTTTTACCAATTATACGGTGAGATTTTCACCGGATGAGTTAGCTAATATAGCGTTGAAATTTAAAAATAAAACCTACCAGATTTTAGTAGATCCAAATCAATACAAAAAAGTAGAAATCCCTATTTTAGTTCAAGGAGAAATTAGCGGTATCGTGTATTTAAATACGGGAGGAATACAGGAAGGTCAAGGTCGTATTAAGATTCATATAGAGGATGAAAAAGGACATGTAGTAGCCGAAATATTAAGTGAGTCGGATGGTTATTTTAGTTATTTAGGATTGAAACCTGGTAAGTATAAGGTTCGTATTGATCAGAATCAACTAAAAAATATTGAAGTCGAATCGAGTCCTTTACTACATTCAATTGTCGTAAAAACATTGCTTGATGGAGATGTTATAGAAGGACTTGATTTTATTATAAAAAAACCGACAAGGATTACAATTAAAAAAGAAACTGTTCGTGAATTAACGACTGCTTTTACTAAGGATACGAATTTGGAGACCGACTTTACTAAAATAGCAACACTAAAGATTCCTTTTTATAGTGTTCAAATCGGAGTGTTTCATAAAAAAGTCACCTTAAAACAATTATTAAACCTTCGTCCTATTTATTATGAAGTGCTCTCGGAAAAAACGACGCGATATATTTCAGGAATATACACTACAAAAAAAGAAGCTAAAACAGCGAGGGCTAGGATTGTAGCCTTAGGAATAAAGGATGCCTATGTAGTGGCTTACAAAAATGGAAAAAAAGTAACATTCGAAAGCTTAAAATCACCGGTTAACATTAAGAAATAACGGTATTAAGTTTCTCCTTTCCTAAATGGCATTGCTCATAAAATTTAATCGTATAACTTTTCTTTATTTTCTATACCTCGAAAAGGGGATTTGAATACCTCTAGAGAACCATTAATCGAATGGTTCTCTAGAGGTATTTTAAATGTACAGAAGTACATTAGCGCATGAGATCTCTAAATAAAAGAGTTGATTTTTTATGAGTTCTTGTCTTAAAAAAACCAAGCTATTGGCAAGTATTTTTACTTTTTGCATGTAATTTAGATGTAAAAGCTATCTTTAACCTATTATTTCACAATATCAGGGTATTGTCTGCAAGAAAAAAAATAGCATATTCAGTTTTTCAAAAATACAGAATCCAATATTAAGGAAGCCAAAAGAATTGTTTTTTAGTCAATGCTCGGGTGGAATATAGAAAATCTTAAAACGATTAAAATTAGCGAACGTATTGATATATTCAAACTAACTAAAAATTATGGAGATAACCGAAAAGCTATTGCTGGAATTACAAAATCGATTAAAAATAGGCAGTCGAAGAGGTGTTCATTTAAATGCAATACCTGCACGTTCCAGGTATAAATTTGATCTTACAAGATTGTCACATATTGATGAAAATTTACCGCAAAACTTTATCAATGCACTTCTGTCGGAACAACCTTTAAAATTTAAAGTAAGTTGGAAAGACAATGTTCCAGATTTAAAACTTCTGGATAAAGACGAGCAAGTTCAACTAGTTAAAATCACAAAATCATTTGAAAATTTAATCAATCAGACGGATGCAATAGAATCAGAAAAAGGCATAAACACCTTTGGTTTTGGATTTCCTTTACTCGTTAGAAGAGACCTTTCTGATAAAAAACTGACGGTTGCTCCTCTATTAATTTGGTCTTTGAAAATAAAAAGGACTAAAGAGTTTAATACGTGGGTTATTGTAAGAGATGAAGAGGATCCTATTTATATAAATGAAGTTCTTATCAACCATCTACAAAGTGATTCACAAATAGAAATTGAACCAATAACTCCAGAGTTATTAGAGGATGGTTTAATTGATAAAGAGGAGTTAATTGATATTTGTGTTCAATTATTAGACACAATTAACAGTACTTCTTCAACTAATTTACGAGCTACACTAAGGGAGAATCTAGAAAATATTAAGCCAATCTCAAGTAAAAAAAAATACGAAGAATTACTACTTACATCTAATAGTTCAAGTATTGATTTTGGAGGCTTATTTTCGATTTTTGAGGTTCAAAAACAAAATATCATTCAGGATTATTTGAATTTAATTGACCTTGAGGGGACTACAATTGACCTTAAGGAAATGGAAGAGCATTCCTTTCAATCAATATCATCTGTAGAAACAGACCCTTCTCAGCAACGTATTCTGAACTCGTTAAAAAACACACGTAATATTTTAATTCAAGGTCCTCCAGGAACAGGAAAAAGTCAATCATTAACAGCTATTTTAGTGAATGCTTTAGAGAATCATAAAAAAACGATTGTTGTCTGTGAAAAAATAACGGCTCTTAATGTTTTAAAAGAAGCGCTTGATAAAAGAGGGCTTTCAAACCTAAACGTACAGATAACAGAAGTTCAAAAGTCAGGGAGAAGAAATGTTGTTTATTCTGTAAGAGATAGTATTGAAAGTTTCCATTCTCAGAAGTACCGATATACACATTCTAAAGAAACGTTAGATGATATTATTGATAAAGTGAAGTCACTTATTGATTCGATTAATAATAAGCATTTAAAAATAGGAGAAAAATTACTTGGAGATAAAAATTGGACCCATATTGTCGGAGTGTTTTTAGCTCAATTAAAAGAACATAATGAAACGTACAAATTAGACCTTGAAAAAGGAACTTTTAAATTTGATTCCACGGAATTAAATAATTTTTTGGAGCTTATTAGAAAAGGTCATTACCTGTATGATAATTTCAAGCCGAATAAAGAGTGTTCATTTTTAAACTCTTCAAAATTACATGGAGACACTCCTTATCTAATAGAACAGCAGTTAAAAGATGATTTTTCATCCTATAAATTGGAATTAGCCTCTGTTTTAGAACAGCAATTAAAATATGAAAGCGAGTATGGTCAACTAAGAAACGTACAATTAAAAGAGCAACTAGAGTCAATAGATGAAATTGATGATGAGATTCAGGAAATACTCGTTAAAAATAAGAGGAATGAAGATTTTTATCAAGAAGATAAAACAAGGGGGTTTTTCTATAAAATAAGTTCCTTGTTCTCGAAAGAAAAGAAGCAAACAAGGATTGATCAACAACATATTATTTCTTTATTTTTAAAGTTAGTGGTTAGAAGTAATGAATGCAACGATTTTAATACAATAGAATTAACGAATACAATCAATGGAGATGTGTCAATACTCTCAAGTTATAAAGAATCGTTAGAAGAGATAGTAACTAGTTTTAGCAGTAAAGTGAACAGTGAATTTGAAAATTTAAATTTAATTCAAGAAGTTGATCAGAATTTTAATACACCTACATTAGAATTGTTAAAAGAGACCCTTAAAAATTTAAAAGATAAGATGACCAAAGACAGCTGGTCAATTACTGTTGTAGCAGGAGAAACGTATGAAACTTTACGAAATAATATTCAAGAAATAATTCAAAAGGAGGAAGATTATTTCAATAATGAGAACGATTTGTTTTCCTCTGAATTTAAATGGTTCCAGTATTACAATGCTCTTTCCAAGCAGAATAAAATAATTATAGAGCAACTATTAGAAAAAGTGAACTGGAAGAAAACATTTCTAATTTACTATTTGAATGCGATGCTTATAAACGCTTCAAACATGAATTTGCCTACAGATGATAAAGACCATCAGGAGCTTGTCCATTCGTTAGGGAATATAGAAGAAGAACAATTAAAATATATCCGTGAGTATTGGTTTTCAAAACAAATTGAGGCAACAAGAGCGTTTGATGTAAAAAATCAGCACTTATCCGTAGAGAATTTATACAATAAAAGAAAAAGTAAGAAATATAAACGACTATCATTAAGACAGATAGTCGCGTATGATTTAGCTCTTTTTACCGATTTTTTTCCTGTAATTTTAACGACTCCTGACGTTTGTAGTAACTTGTTTAAAGGAGAACATCAATATTTTGATATTGTAATGTTTGATGAAGCAAGTCAATTAAAATTAGAAGATAATTTACCCGCCTTATTAAAAGGAAAACAAGTTATAATTGCAGGAGATGAACATCAAATGCCTCCGTCAAATTACTTCAGTAAAATATTTGATGGCGTAATGGATGATGAAGATGATTTTGAAGATGACGAAATAAAAATAGATAGGGATCATATTTTATTGTCGTGCGAATCACTCCTTGACTTTGCTTCAGAACTAAACTTTGAGAAAAAACATTTGGATTTTCATTATAGATCAAGACATCCTTACCTGATAGATTTTTCAAATCATGCTTTTTACAATCAAAGGTTGAAACCATTGCCCAATAGTTTTGAGTATACTCCCATCAAATATATTCAAGTAAATGGTACTTATTTTGACCATACAAATGAAGTTGAAGCCACAATGGTATTGTCTATTATAGAAAATAATATTCATCGTTTTCCTACGGGAGAATATCCATCAGTTGGAATTGCTACATTTAATATTCATCAACGAAATCTTATTTTAGAGAAAATAAACAATAGGCGTAAACTGGATAGTTATGCGGATTTCAATGATAAAATAGTAGAACTTGAAGAAAATGGGTTTTTTGTTAAAAACCTGGAGAATATTCAAGGAGATGAACGAGATGTAATCATTTTAACTACAACTTATGGTGTGAATATAGACGGTAAATTCGCTCATCGTTTTGGTTCAATAAATCATCAAAAAGGATATAAACTGTTAAATGTAATTATAACAAGAGCAAAATATAAAATCTATGTATGTTCCTCTATTCCTGAGGAAGTGATCCTAAATTATAAAGAATATTTATCCGTGGAGGGCTCAAATAACAGAAGGGCTGTTTTCTTTGCGTATTTGGCTTACTGTAAGGCTGTAACTGAAAATGATACAGCGCAAAGAATCGCTATTCTAAATACGCTTTCTGATAATACGACTAAAACACCAACACTTGGTGTTTTAAACGAAGCCCTTGAATCTCCATTTGAAGAAGTAGTTTATGAAGCATTAATAGCGCATTTCGATAAAACGAACATAATTCCACAATTGCAATTTGCAGGATTTAGAATTGACTTAGTTTATGATCCGAAAATCACGGGACTTCCTAAAATAGCAATTGAATGTGACGGTGCCGCTCATCATTCAAGTGAAGAAGCCTATTTATATGATATACATAGAAAAAAAATACTAGAAGGACATGGTTTTGTCTTTCATAGAATCTGGAGTACAAATTGGTGGAGGAATCCCGAAAAAGAAACAAAAAAACTGGTTGAATTTATTGAAAATATAGCGAACAGTCAGCAGTTATTATTTGAAGATAAATCAACTAGAGGTATTGCTTTTACGGATAACATTGCACTAGTAGAAGATGCAAAGGAGACTCCAATTCTTCAAAAAGATTTAAAAGAAAACAGGGTGTCTATTAGTAAAAATAATCACAAAAACTAATTGTATGGTAACATTGTACAATTTAAAAGTCCTATAAAACAGCTGAAAAACAGCGCTTAATTACGAATCGTTTTAAACACTAACTAAATGAAAATAAAATATATCATAACCTGTTTCTTTATCACTTTTTTGATGTGTCATATTACAGTGACCTCTCAAAATGACACCATTTTTTATGATCAAAAATGGAAAAAAACGATAAAATCTAAGGCCTTTTTTTACAGACCTCTACCACTGCAAAAAAAAGGTGATAAATCTCTTATAAAAGATTACTACATCGCTGGAGGATTACAATTTGAAGGCTGGTCAAAGACGGCTGGTTTGGATGATTTTTATGTAGGTAAAGTAGTTTGGTTTTACCAAAACGGTAATAAAAAGTATGAAGTGAACTATGTAAATGGCACTGTAAATGGCTCCGAAATCACTTATTATAAAAATGGTAAAATTAAAAAAGAACGACAAATTTTAAATAAGGAAATAGCACACTCTAAATCCTATAACCAAGAAGGTGAATTGCAAAATACAATTATTTATAAGGAAGGATATCCATTTAAAGGAGTGAGTGATTGTTTCATTAGGTATGAAAATGGAAAGAGAATAGGGAAAACGCTTTATTATGAAAATACCAATATCCCTGCATTTACTAAAGAATGTTCAGAAGAAGGCTGTTATAAATGGAGTAAAGAGACTCATTATAATGTAGATGGCGTTATTATACAAGAAAATAAAACCATTAAAAAACAAATCAAAGAAGGGAGGGAAATTGAATATTATAAATCAAAATTATGCGGTTATATTAAAGCAATTAAATCTATTAAGACTTATAAAGAAGGAGTCTTAAATGGATTGTTTGTTAGATATGATTTAAATAAAGAGGTATTGTATAAAGGTATTTATAAAGATTCTCAGCCTCTGGATGGTACTTTTGAAAACTCAGATTTAGGTTTGACTTTTATTTCTGAATATAAAAATGGAAGAAAAAATGGAAAGGAAATAGTTGTAAATAAAGAGAAGGAAATAGCAGTAGGTATTTATCTAGAAGGAAAAAGACAAACAGGTACTTTTGTGGAGGAAAGACAATCTTTGAGCGTATATATAATCAATTTAATAAGCGGCATAGAAGAAGGTAAACAAATACATTACAATGTAGCAAGAGCTATAACGATGGGGTATTACCATAGTGAAAAAGGAATCAAACATGGCGACTACGCCGTATATGATTATGAAGGAAATTTGATAGCCAATGCCACGTATAAAAACGGAAAGCCTTTTCAAGGTACTGTTATAACAAATTCGAAACCTCGTTTTTATGAAAATGGTGAGCGATTAAGAGAAAATGTACATGTAGATATAGGAGAAAAAGAGAGGATGACTGCTTTTTCTAAAGGTTCTGATAAAATTGAAGGATCGTATAATATGGGAGGTTTTGAAATGGCCGCTTCCATTGTTTTTTTAGATACCAACGATTTTTTGTATTCTTTAAGTGTTGGGAGCTTAGATCTAGTTATTTATGGAGCATATCATTTAAAAAACGGGAAACTAAAATTAAAAGTAGCTGAAGAACAAAAGCAACACTATGTGGTTTATGGAAGAAAGGATCCAGATATAAAAGATTCTATACACATTAAAACTTATAATTATAGGGCTAGAACCAGTCCTTTAATTCAATTAAATAAGCAATGGTATGATTTGGGGGATTTAAAACAGCCAGAAGGAAGAGCAAGAAGACATAGTGGGGATGGTCTATTTAAAATTGCTTTTAATAAACTATCATCCATGAAAATTGGAATTAATAAAGGACAGGGTAATAATTCTACTATTGTTTTGAAAGGCACCTTGAAAGCGGAAAGTGTAAATGACTTTAATGATTTTATTATTGCTTATAATATGTCAAATGTAGAAATCACTGAGTTTGAGAAAAGTACTTTTACAGTTAAAAAAGGAGACATCATTAATGGTGAAAAGAAAAAAATAATTAAGGAAGAAGTAAGAGAAAATATCTTAGACTATATCATAGAAAACAAATCTTTTCCTTATTATATTAGGAACTATACATTTCAAAAAATAAAATGTCATTCAATACATCGTACAGAGAAAATACACAAATATATTCAAATAGAAAAAAGTAAAGAATCGCTTTAATGCAGTGTTGTTTTTGTTTAGAAGTGATGGGTAGTGTTAAATTATCTAGGAAGTTAAAAGGAGTTGTTTCCTCGAAGATTGAAAATTCACAGGGAGCTTTTTGACATATTTTCTGTTTGAATAAAATGCAGGTATTTTTTATTCAAAATAGAGTTCAGTTTACATCCTCTTTTCGGAGGGGGGAAATATAAAAAAAGAGCCTGTAGTTTTACAGGCTCTTTACTAAATAGGTTTTTTTGTTAAAACCAAGTTTTTTGATTGTTTTGGTAGATGTCAATAAATTCTTCATCTGATTTAGTAAGATAGGTGATCCCTTCTATTAATCCGATAATATACATAATTGTAGCGCCCACTCCACAGGTTAAAAGTGTAGCTAAAAGCATGATAACCCCTTCTTTAGTGTATCCTAAAATAAATTTATGAATTCCTAAAGGGCCTATTAAAATCCCTAATATCCCAGCGACTACACGTTTGCTTTCTTGCGGGTATTGTTGCTGAATTTTGTTTCCTTGGTCGTCAATGATGTCCATGATTAGTTAAAGTATTTGTTAGATTAGTAGTGAAATTTTATCTACAATAGTTTGAGATAATTTTAGATTAGATTCTACCGTCCATCCTGCTATATGAGGAGATAATAACACATTATCTGCTTGTATTAAATAGCGAAAGGCAGTCGGTAAATTGTTGTTTTCAAAGAGGTTTTCGAAGGATAATTTTTCGTATTCTAACACATCTAAACACGCTCCTAATACTTTTTTTGATTTTAAACCCTCTACCAAATCATCTGTTTTAACAGCAGATCCTCTGGCGGTATTAATCAAGTAAAAGGGTTTTTTAAATTGATTTATAAATGCGGTGTTAAACATATTATGAGAATGTTTGTTGAAAGGTGTATGGAAACTTAAGACATCGGCCTTTTGTTGTAACTCATCTAAAGAAACCTGTTTACAATGCTCATTGCCTACATTCGGGAGCAGGTCATAACAGAGTACGTTTACATCAAACCCTTGCAGTTTTTTAGCAAATGCTTTTCCCATATTCCCGTAACCAATAATTCCTACGGTTTTTCCTTCCAATTCTATACCACGATTTTTTTCGCGGTTCCAATGTCCTTGTCTAATTTCTAAATCGGCTTGTTTTAGATTGTTAAAGAGTGCCAGTAACATTCCTAAAGCGTGTTCTCCTACGGCATTTCTATTCCCTTCTGGAGCTGCAATTAATTCAATTCCTTTAGAAGTTGCATAGTCTACGTCTATACTTTCTAATCCTGCGCCTACACGGGCTATAAACTTTAAAGCGATTGCTTTATCAATAAAATCCTTGTAAATATTAAAACGACTCCGAATGATGATTCCGTCATAAAGGTGAATAATTTCTTCGATTTCTGACTTCGATTTCGAATACTCTTCGTCACACTGACAGCCCAGTTTTTCCAGTTCATTTTTTAATAACGGATGGTTTTTATCAATAAATAAAATCTTCATTTAATACTGTTCTTTGTCACTTGGAAAATCACCACTTTTTACATCAGCACTGTATCGTTGGAAGGCATCTTTCATTTGGTCGTACATGTCTAAATATCTACGTAAAAAACGCGGATTAAATTCATGTGTCATTCCTAACATATCATGGGTAACCAAAACTTGGCCATCCACACCATTTCCAGCTCCAATTCCAATAACTGGGATGGTAATACTTTCGGCTACTTTTTGGGCTAAAGCGGCAGGTACTTTTTCTATAACCAATGCAAAACATCCTAGTTTTTCTAGTAATTTAGCATCTTCCATTAATTTAATAGCTTCCTCTTCTTCTTTGGCACGTACGGTGTAAGTTCCAAATTTATAAATGGATTGAGGGGTTAATCCTAAGTGTCCCATAACAGGAATTCCTGCATTTAAGATACGTTTTATCGATTGTTTGATCTCAGAACCACCTTCCATTTTAACAGCGTGTCCTCCAGATTCTTTCATGATTCTGATGGCTGAGCGCAAGGCTAATTTAGGATCTGATTGGTAATTTCCAAAAGGTAAATCTACAACGATTAAACTACGTGTAATCCCTCGAACTACGGAACTAGCATGGTAAATCATTTGATCTAACGTTATTGGTAGTGTTGTTTCGTGGCCTGCCATTACATTGGAAGCGGAATCTCCTACTAATATTACATCTATATTGGCACCGTCTACTATTTTAGCCATGGTATAATCATAGGCTGTAAGCATTGATATTTTCTGACCGTGGGCCTTCATATCTACAAGCGACTTGGTGGTAATTCTTTTGTATTGTTTTTTTGCGACAGACATTTTCTGTTTTTTTTAAGATGGGGTAAAAATACAAAAAAATACTACTGTTAAATTTAAACCCAATAATTATTTTACTGTTGAAAATTTGTATGTTATGAAAAAAATGATGTATTTTGGTTTAATCCTTATGATTTTTAAGGATTTAATGTTTTATCGTTCCCTTTTAGATTTTTTCTACACGCTAATTGTATTAGTTATAGCAATCGCAAATAATGCAGGATAAAAAAGGGATTACAGACCTTGTATTCTAACTGTTTTTGTTCAGAATATACTTAATTATAGATTATGAAGAGAGAGGGATACCAACTGACAGAAGGATTTTTATCAACACCAAGTTTCCAAGGAAGCGGGAAGGAAGAAGGGGAGAAAGTGGATGCTTTTGACGCCTTGCCTACTGCAGTATGGGGCTTAGATTTTGAACGGGTTATAGCGGTGGCAAATGTGATGTTAGCAGAGCTAGACACGGACTTAATTTCTTTACTAAATTCCACGAGGTATTATATGAAAATAATATCCCTTATTCAGATTAAAACGGTGAATCATGCGGCGGTAAAATTGTATGGGGCCTCTGGAAAAAAGGAACTTAAAGAGGAGTTTTTAAGTGTTTTCGTAGACTATAAAAGTAGTGATTTTAAGATGCTTATGCGAAACGTTATTTCTAATGGAGCGGATGGGGAATACTCAGGAATCCATAAAAGTTTAGGAAAAAGCACCTTAAATGTTCGTGTAAATTATAAGATTAACGAAACGCAGCGTAGTGTCGTTTTTTGTACCGTAGTGGAAATTGCAAAAATGAAGCCTGTAGTTTTAAAAGCAGCGATGAAGGTCCTTAAAAATGAGGTCCTCGAAGCGGGTTGGATTTTTAGTTGTGGGACCAAACAGATTGCATGGTCAGAGGAGATGTTTGATTTGTTAAATGTCAAAAAAAACGAAATAGAAGTAGGAGTTTCTGGACTGTTAACGCTAGTACATCCAAAAGATAAAACCAGGCTGTTAGAACATTACGCCATGCTCTTTGCGTTAAGAAAAGTAACCAGTGTCCGCTTTTCTATACTGTTCTCTAATGGTCAAGAAAAGGAAATTGAAGAGAGTTATACAATTGTGAGAAGTCCGGCTTCTGGTGCTGTTCAGACACTTATAGCCAGTATGAAAGTCATCCTTCCTAAAAAAGAGAAGGCAGAAGAAATGGAGGTGTCTTATATAAACGAGGCCTCAGGTAACATGGTTTCTTTTTTATGGAAAGCTACTAGTGGATGGCCTGTGGAGCAGGTATCATCCAATGTGGCGTCTATATTAGGATATACGGCAACTGATTTTTTGGAAGGAGGATTGTTGTACCAAGACCTTATTCATAAAAATGATTTGAAATGGATACAGGAAAAAGAGGATTATCATTGGTCTACAGGAGAGGAAACGAGTCTGTTAAGACCGTATCGAGTTATATGTAAATCAGGAGAAATAAAGTGGGTTGTAGCGCGGTATGTTAGGCAGAAAGATGCCGCAGGAGTAACCACCTATTATAACGGGTTTATAGAGGATATTACAAAAAGTAAATCCTTAGATATTATATTTAGAAAAATTAATGCGTCCACTATGGGGCTGAAGGGACAAGCGTATTTAAATGGGGTGACTAAAGGGATTGCGGATGTGGTGGAAGCGGATTTTTTGAGTATTGGTTTTAGAGATGAAAAAGTAGCAGGTAATATAGAACTTATCACGAATTATGTAAATGGAGCTTTAGAAAAAAACTTTGTGTATTCAGACATAGGAACCCCATGTAGCATGGTTACCAGGGATAAAACAAGAATTTATAGTAGTGGCGTTGCCACATTGTTTCCTGAGGATACCTGGCTAAAAGAGCATAGCGTGGAAGGATATATAGGAATTCATTTAACAAATAATATAGATGATGCTGTGGGCTTACTAACAGCATTGTTTAAGAAACCGATTCAGAAAGAGGCGTTTATAGTGTCTGTTTTAGAGTTGTTTACTAAAAGAATTGCCACAGAAATTCAAGAGTTAAGATTGAAAGAATTACTGATTAAAAAAGAAGAAGAAGCCAGGGCATTGTTTGTGAATTCACCTACGGCGATGTGGATAGAAGATTATTCAGAAATCTATAATTTTCTTAAAGACTTAAAAGAAAGAGGAATTCAAGATTTAAAAAAACATGTGGAATCGGAAGCTATAGATGTTTTGACCTTAGGGGGAATGATTCGCATTATAGATGTAAATGATCGGTGCGTAGAACTAGCCAAAGCAGGTTCAAAGGAAGCGTTAATACGACGCTTTAAAGAAACGTTTACAAAAAGTAGTCTCGATACGTTTTTAGAAATTTTAGTATGTTTTTATAAGGGTAATTTCACCTATTCAGGAGAAATGCAAATTAGAAATTTAAATGGAGGGTTTAGAAGTGTTTCTGTTAATTTAATGGTCCCATTAACCAATAGAAAACGATTTGATAAAGTAATTTTTTCTATTGTAGACATTACTAAAAATTTAGAAATTGTAGCATCGTTGTCTCAAAACCAACTATACTTGGAAAATTATATAGACAGTATTCCTTTACCTTCCATGATGTGGGATAGAGCCTATAAATGTATCAAATGGAACAAGACGGCAGAGGATATGTTTGGTTATACCGAAAAAGAAATGCTAGGGAAGGACTTTGATACATTGTTTTTTGATAAAGCGAAATTTGAATTGCGAAAAAAGGAATGGGAGAATACGATGATGCATCATGGAAAACTGCAAAAAACAACCAGTAACACCACAAAATTAGGAAAAATGATTAGCTGTAGTTGGAATGTTATGGCCGTTAAAAACGAACAATTTAAAGTGGTAGGTTATGTTACTTTGGCGGAGGATGTTACCGAGAGGATTAAGGAGGAGAGAAGAAAAAATGCCATTTCTAAAATTTCAAAAGCAGCTATTTCTACTATTTCCTTAAAAGAGTTTTACAGGCTCACACACCGGGAAGTTTCTAGGTTTTTGGATGCGGACAATTGTTTCATTGCAATCACTACGACTGATTCTAACGTATTACATAAGGACTTTAGCGTTTCTACAAATAGTAAGTTTATTTTAAATTTAGAGTTAAACTCTAGCTTGACGGGACTTGTTATAAAAAATAAAAAATCGTTGTTGTTACGTGCTTCGGAAATTAAGGAGCTAAAAGCAACACATAATATTAAAACAATAGGAGAAGATATAAAAGTTTGGCTAGGAACCCCTTTGATAGTTAGAGATAGGTGTATCGGAGCTGTCGTGGTTAAGAATTTAGAAAATGAAGAGGTTTATGTTCAAAAAGATGTGGAGAATTTAGAGTTAATTGCCAATTTTATCAGTGGTGTTATTGAAAGAAAACGAGCTGCTAAAAAATTAAAAAAAGCCTTAAAAAAAGCCTTACAATCCGAATCGTTAAAAACATCTTTTCTGGCGAATATGAGTCATGAGATTCGAACACCAATGAATGGTATTGTTGGTTTTTCAGAGCTATTGAGTAATTCAGATATAGAAGAAGAAGACAGGAAACATTATACCCAACTCATTATAGACAGTAGTGCTCAATTACTAAATATAGTCAATGATGTGTTAGATATTTCTCAAATAGAAGCGGGCATGGTGCGTCTAAGAAAGGGATTGTTCGGTGTGAATGATTTAATGAAACATTTAATAGAATTACATCAGGTTAAAGCGAAATCAAAAGGGATAAAATTACTATTAGATCCTTTTGCAAAGAAAGATTTCAGTATAAATAATGATAAAACGAAGTTGTTACAAGTCCTATCTAACTTAGTGTCTAATGCGATTAAATTCACAAATACAGGCTATGTTCGAGTTGGTTATTCCATAGAAAGCGATATGCTGGAATTTTATGTAGAGGATTCAGGAATTGGGATTTCTGAAAAATTTCATTCCAAAATATTTAATAGATTTATTCAGACCAATGAGGAGATTAGAAAACAAACCAAAGGAAATGGCTTAGGCTTGGCTATTAGTAAATCTTTTGTTGCGCTTTTTGGAGGAGAAATATGGATTGATAAGTCAGATGAGAATGGTACTAAAATATGTTTTAATTTGCCCTATATCTCTACAGAATTAGACAATAAACCTGATGTAAATAGAGGGGTTAAGCCTGTCAAAGAACTGAAAAAGGAGAAGGTTACCTTATTGATAGCAGAAGACGAAATGAATAATATGGTGTTTTTAGAAGAGGTTTTTTCCAGAACTAGTTATACCATCTTAAAAGTAGAAAATGGTCATGAAGCGGTTGCTATGTGTGCGGAAAACACCGCAATAGACTTGGTGTTAATGGACATTAAAATGCCGATTATGAATGGCTTAGAGGCGACGGAGATCATAAAGAAAACGAGGCCTAATTTACCTGTTATTGCCCTGTCTGCATTTGCTATGGAGTCCGATATTAAACATGCCTTGTCTAAGGGATGTGATACTTATATATCAAAACCTATCAATAGGAAGTTACTCCTTAAAACCATTGTAGACTATGTATCTAAGGCCGGAGAAAAAAAAACCAACTAGTTTTCTGTTGAAAAATTGTATATTGTAGGTATTACACCAATAATACCCCTTAGATGACTGAGTAACGAGGCTGTTTTTAAGTCTTTAGCCGTTGTGTAATTGAATGCTAGTAACCACTATCTTTTAGTTTTTTACCTAGAAACAATAAAACCAATTGCTATTTCTAAACCGTCATTTAGAAATACAATTGGGATTAAATCATTATTTTAATAAGTAAACATCATAAACGTACTTTAAAAATGCACCAGTTAAATCCAGATAAATGGGTAGGCTTATACGCCGATTATTTGTTTAATTACACAATTAAACGAGTGGGTAATCATGAAGTGTCCAAGGATTTAATCCAAGAGACATTTTATGCCGCACTAAAGGCTGTTCCTAATTTTAAAGGCTTGGCAAGTGAGCGGACGTGGCTTATCTCTATTTTAAAAAGAAAAATTATTGATTATTATAGGAAGGTAAATTCGGTAAAAGGAAAAGCTGAAATTCGTATAAATTTTCAGCAATCGGGAACACATGAGGGGGATTGGATCCAAGAAAGAGTTCCTGCAAAATGGACGAGTTCTAGTGATTATAATATAGAACAAAAGGAGCTGACGGATACCTTGAGAAAATGCATCGGTAAGTTGCCCGAAAAATATGCGATGGTTTTTAAGATGAAAACGATACAGGAAATGGAAACGGAAGATATTTGTAAGGAACTTGATATTACATCGTCAAATTTATGGGTTATAATCCATAGAGCAAGAACTCAATTAAGAGCTTGTATGGAAGAAAACTGGTTTACTAAATAATACAGGTGTAATGCCTATATAATAAATAGATACGAATGAAATTTAAATTAACCTGTGACGAGGCTACTGCAATTTGCTCAAAAAACCAATACGGGGAAGCTTCTTTTAACGAGAAGTTTAGCATGCTTTTTCATGTGTTATTTTGTGCGGTGTGTAGATTGTATTCAAAACAAAATACCATCCTCAATAAATGCATGGGCTCTGTAACTAAAAAAGAGGTTGTCACACCTAAATTGACGTCTAAGGAAAAAGAAGAAATGGAAGTAAGGATCAAAGAAATGGTGTAAAATAAAAAAACGACTTCTAAAAAGCCATTCAGAACGGCATTTGGTATAATAAACTATCTTTGTACCCTTAAAAATACACCATGCACTTTTTATCAGATGAATTGGATGATTATATTGTAGATCATTCGGAAAACGAACCTCAATTATTAAAGGAATTAAATAGGGAAACTTGGCAAAAAGTGATGAACCCACGAATGTTGAGTGGAGTGTATCAAGGGCGTGTTTTATCAATCTTATCTAAATTAATTCACCCAAAAAACATTTTAGAATTAGGAACATATACCGGTTATTCCGCATTGTGTTTGGCAGAAGGATTGCAAAAAAACGGATTGTTACATACCATAGATAAAAATGAAGAATTGTATGACCTTCAGCATAAATATTTTAAAAAATCAGCATACGGTGACCAAATAGTACAGCACTTAGGAGATGCTGTACACATTATTCCGACACTTGACTGTAAATTTGATTTGGTATTTATAGATGCAGACAAACCTAATTATGTCAATTATTTCAACCTCATTATAGAAAAGATGAATCCAGGAGGAGTCATTCTTTCCGACAATGTTTTATGGACAGGAAAAGTGATTGAGCCACTAGACCCAAAGGATATTTCTACAATAGTACTCTTAGAATACAATAAAATACTAAAAGAGGATCCACGTGTAGAAACGGTACTGTTACCTATCCGTGATGGATTAACGATAAGCAGGGTTTTGTAAGGTTATTTTCCTGCTACAATGAGTACAAATTCTCCTCTTGGAGCTTTGTTTTCAAAATGATGTAGCACTTCTAAAACAGTCCCTCTTATAGTTTCTTCGTATAGTTTTGTAAGTTCTCTGGAGACAGATATTTGACGGTCTTCTCCAAAATAGGCTACAAAATGAGTCAATGTTTTTAATAATTTATGAGGGGATTCGTAAAAGATAATGGTGCGTGTTTCCTCCGCTAAGAATGTAAGCCTTGTTTGACGGCCTTTTTTAACAGGTAAAAATCCTTCAAAAACAAATTTGTCGTTTGGTAAACCACTGTTTACAAGGGCAGGTACAAAAGCCGTAGCACCAGGTAAACATTCTATGGCTACGCCCTCTTTAATACAAG
The DNA here is from genome assembly GCA_016764435.1 of Flavobacteriaceae bacterium. Classification (GTDB taxonomy): domain Bacteria; phylum Bacteroidota; class Bacteroidia; order Flavobacteriales; family Flavobacteriaceae. Next base: position 42,827 of record JAESRX010000040.1, read on the forward strand.
CTCTGGTGAGTAAAAATCCAGGGTCAGAGATCGCAGGAGTTCCAGCATCGGAAATCATTGCAATAGATTCACCACTTTTTAAACGGTCTATAATGCGGTTTAAAACTTTATGCTCGTTATGCATGTGGTAACTTTGCATTTGAGTGTTTATTTCAAAGTGTTTTAATAGTTTTCCAGAAGTACGTGTGTCTTCCGCAAGGATTAAATCTACTTCATTTAAAATTTCCACAGCTCTAAAAGTCATGTCTTTTAAATTTCCAATCGGAGTAGGTACTAAGTATAATGTTGACATAATATTTTATTTTTTAACAAGCATTCTTTTAATTTCATTCAATTTCATCAAGGCTTCAATCGGCGTAAGTGTATCTATATTTGTGGCCAATATTTCCTCCTTTATATCTTCCAATAAGGGATCGTCTAACTTAAAAAAGCTCAATTGCATCGCATCATCTTCTACCGTTCTAGCAATCGTATTTTTGATGTCGTCTGAGGTGTGGTTTTTTTCTAATTGCTGTAGCATTTTACGTGCTCTGTTTACTACAGTTGTAGGCATTCCCGCAAGTTTTGCTACATAAATACCAAAACTGTGTGCGCTTCCTCCTGGAACAAGTTTGCGTAAAAAGAGGACCTTGTCTTTGAGTTCTTTTACGGATACATTAAAGTTTTTGATACGGTTAAATGTGTTAGACATATCATTTAACTCATGGTAGTGAGTCGCAAACAAGGTTTTTGCATTGGAAGGGTGTTCGTGTAAATATTCTGCGATGGCCCAAGCAATAGAAATTCCGTCATAAGTACTAGTTCCACGGCCAATTTCATCCAGTAAAACCAAACTACGTTCGGAAATATTATTCAGAATACTCGCAGTTTCGTTCATTTCTACCATGAAAGTAGATTCTCCCATGGAAATGTTATCGCTGGCTCCTACACGGGTAAAAATTTTATCTACAATACCTATTCGGGCACTTTCAGCAGGCACATAACTTCCTATTTGTGCCAATAAAACGATCAGTGCAGTTTGTCTAAGTATGGCGGATTTTCCACTCATATTAGGTCCCGTAATCATAATTATTTGCTGTTGATTTCGATTTAAAATTACATCATTGGCAATGTAGTCTTCTCCTATAGGGAGTTGTTTTTCAATAACGGGATGTCTACCGTTTTTTATGTCGATATCTGTACTGTCGTCTATTTCTGGTTGGATATAGTTGTTTTTTTCGGCAGTTTTTGCAAAGGAACACAAGCAATCTATCTGAGCTATTAATTGTGCGTTTAGTTGGATAGGCTGTATAAAATCAATGAGGTAACTGGTCAAATTATTGAAAATTTGATGTTCCAAAACACTTATTTTTTCCTCTGCTCCTAGAATTTTAGATTCATAATCTTTTAATTCTTCCGTAATATAGCGTTCTGCATTTACGAGGGTTTGTTTTCGAATCCACTCTTCTGGAACTTTGTCTTTATGTGAATTTCTAACTTCTATATAGTAGCCAAATACGTTGTTAAAGGCTATTTTTAGAGAGGTGATACCGGTGCGTTCTCTTTCGCGGGCTACCATCTCGTCTAAGTAACTTTTTCCAGAGTTAGAAATAGCGCGTAAGGCATCTAATTCCTCAGAAACTCCGGAGGCGATGGCATTTCCTTTATTAATATTTACGGGAGCTTCTTCTGATAATGTGACAGCTATTTTTTCTCGTAATAATGTACAGGCTTGTAATTGTTCTCCAATTATTTTGAGTGATTCATTATCACTTTCCATAGCCGCCTCTTTAATGGGAATAATCGCATTTAAAGAGTTTTTAAGAAGAATTACTTCTCTTGGGTTTACTTTTTCAGTGGCTACTTTAGAGACCAGTCGTTCTATGTCACTTATCTGCTTTATTTGATAAGTAGTCGTTTCAAAAAAAGCATTGTTTTGAGTAAGGTATGAGACTACATTGTGTCGTTTTCTTATCTGTGAAATTTCTTTTAAAGGTAAGGCAAGCCATCGTTTTAAAAGGCGTCCTCCCATTGGAGAAATCGTCTGGTCTATAATATCTAATAAGGTGACAGACTGTTGGCTAGTTCCGTGGTACAGTTCTAAATTTCGAATCGTAAATTTATCCATCCACACATAATGATCTTCCTCTATTCTAGTGATCGCCGTAATGTGTTTGAGTTTTGTATGTTGGGTTTCGGATAAATAATACATGGCAACACCTGCCGCAATAATTCCTTCGTTTAAATCCTGTACACCAAAACCTTTTAAAGAGGCCACTTTAAAATGATTGGTCAGTGTTTCTGTGGCATAATCTATTTGAAAAACCCAATCATCTAAATAAAAGGTGTAAAAGGAGGATCCAAAACATTCATTAAATTTGGTTTTAAACTGTTTTTGGACTAAAACTTCGCTGGGTCTAAAGTTTTGTAATAACTTATCTATGTATTCTTTCGAACCTTGAGCAGTTAAAAATTCCCCTGTGGATACGTCTAAAAACGAAACTCCTATTTTTTTCTTTCCAAAATGTACAGTAGCTAAGAAATTGTTGTTTTTAGCCTGTAATACTTCATCATTCAGCGCAACACCAGGAGTAATAAGTTCTGTAACACCACGCTTTACGATGGTCTTTGTCATTTTCGGATCTTCTAATTGATCACAGATAGCCACACGCAGTCCTGCTTTTACCAATTTAGGTAAATAGGTGTTTAACGAGTGGTGTGGAAAACCGGCTAAGGCGGTTTCACTTTCGCTACCAGCCCCTCTTTTTGTAAGGATGATTCCAAGAATTTTAGACGCCTTTTTAGCGTCTTCTCCAAAAGTTTCATAAAAATCTCCCACTCGAAATAACAACATAGCATCTGGATATTTCACCTTAATACTGTTGTATTGTTTCATTAAAGGAGTTACTTTCTTAACTTTTACCTTAGATTTTGCCAATTTATGCGCTTTTAAATTATGGGGCGAAGTTATGCATTTGGAACAAGGCATACAAGAGGCTTATTTGATGTTCTCAGAATCATACATTGTGTGCTTTTAGGAGGAATAATGAAATCAAAATTTTACCTTTGCAATAGTTAGAAATACAGACTATATGAGAAAGTTAAAAAACAGTGAGTTAGGAAGACTGAATGTAAGTGAATTTAAACATACAGCAAAGGTGCCATTGATTGTTGTTTTAGATAATATTAGAAGTCTAAATAATATAGGTTCTGTATTTAGAACAAGTGATGCTTTCTTAATTCAAAAAATATATTTGTGTGGGATCACTGCGACTCCACCTCATAAAGAAATACATAAAACAGCCTTAGGAGCTACAGAGTCTGTCAGTTGGGAATACAGAGAAGATACCATGGAATTACTACGGGAATTGCAAGGAAACGGTGTGAAAGTAGGCGCTATAGAGCAAGCTGAAAATAGTGTGAGCTTGCAAGATTTTAAGTTAGAAAGCCAGACTACCTATGCCATCGTTTTTGGAAACGAAGTAAAAGGAGTGCAACAGGAAGTAGTATCTCTGTCTGACTATTGTATTGAAATACCTCAATATGGTACTAAACACTCCTTAAATATTTCCGTTTGTTGTGGCGTTGTTTTATGGGATTTGTTTAAAAAAATTAGATTTTAACCAAGAATTGCGGGTTTAGGAACTAAATAAAGTGTATTTTCACATTAAAATTGCAGACTTACCCAAATTAATAGAGTGATAAATACGCAGATAGTTTTCTATTTGTGTACATTTCTTTGTTCTATACCACTTTGAAGTGGAGCTATGAGTATAAAATAAATTTAACAAAAATTCAAAAAAATTGATTGTATGTTGAGAGGCATTATGATACTATTATTTGTGTTTGTGTTTTGTTGTGGATATACTCAAAATAAGAGGGCTACTTCGGAACTAGATACTATTGCTTATTATATTGAAAAATCGGGAGAAATGAATTTCCCCGAGAATAAGCGCTTGTTATTTGCTGAGAAATCAGTAAAAATAGCGGAGGCTCTTCAAAATAAAGCAGCTATTATAGACGCGAAATTAAATCTCGTGGGATTTCTGTTTTCCCAAAAGGATTCTTTGGATCGGGTTCAAAAAATATTTACAGACTTAAAAAAACAAGTCCTTAATTCCTCCGAAGATCAACAAAACAAGTATTGGTATAAAAAAGGAGCCTTTCATCATTTTAAACATGTTGGAGATAGTGCCTTTTATTATTACAATAAAGGACTAAAAAACAGTCTGCTGCAGGGAAATAATATTCAAAGTAAAAAAGGGTATTATCAGATTGCTCAATTGCTCTATGATTTAGAGGGGTATGGTGATGCTAAAAAATATGTTTTATTGGGCATAGATATTCCTCAAGGAATAGAGAAAAATCATATTTCAGTCCAATTATATTTATTGAAATCGGAGATAGAGTTTCAAATGGGAAATGTGGAACAGGCGTATAATGACTTGATTTTTGTAACGAACCAGACTGTGTATTTCGGAGGTTCATATAGTAAAGTCCCTGTGTACAGTAAAATAGGGGAACTATTACTTTTAGAAAACAAGTATACCACTGCGTTGAATTATTTTGAAAAAGGGATTGCGATTAAAAACAGAGACAATGTTTTAGATAAGGCCCTTTTTTCCTTACTGAGTAATAGAAGTTATGCGAGGTATTGCCTTTCTAAAAACAATTTATTTTTTACAGAGAGTACTCAGTATATAGCTGTTTGTAAAAAGAAAGGCTTTAGGGATGTATTGTTTAAAATCTATTATAGGTTGGCAAAAGTGCATAAAGAAAGGTTTGAGTATGCTAAAGCCAAGGTATATTTAGATTTAGCAATTGAGAATTTTGAGACTACTAATGTTGGATATTTGTATGAGGCCTTGTTTCTAAGCGCCTCGTTAGATCCGTTGAATGCTCTAAAGTACACCTCTCAATATGTACGAATTTCGGATAGTATGCGTTTTTTTAATACAGGAACTCTGACAAAAATCTCTAAAATTAAGTTTGAGGTAAATAGAAAAGAACAACTGAATTTAGCCTTAAAAAAGGAGCGTTTTCAGAACAAATCTGTTTTAGAAAAGGAACATTTTAATAATATAATTTCTGGGTTGGGCTTGTTCGCAGCACTGCTTGCACTCGTTGCTATTAGTTATAGTATCGTACAGTGTAGTAAACGAGAAGTGTATAAAGGGAAGCTAGAAAGGGTAGATGCAAGAGAAGATGAGCGGCAGCGATTGGCTAAAAAATTACATGATGAAATAGTAGGAGATTTAAACATGTTACACTTGAAAATTCTAAAAACATCGAACTATACATTAGCGAATTCAATATGCAGTATCAAGGAGATCGTGAGGGAAATGGCACATGAGTTAAGTTCCGAGAGTTTTGAGGAGGTCGGTTTTAAAGATCAGATGATAAATTTAGTAGCAGAGAATTACACCTCTTCCTTACAAATAAAAATGAAGGGTTTGAATGATATCGAATGGAGAAATATTCCCTCTTCCATAAAGCGCGTGGTATATGAAAGTATATTTAGTATTGTGAAAAACACCACAGGAGAAGTACTTCAACTAAATTTTTATTTTTTGAATGATACAATAGAAGTGGATATTAGGGAATATAATCCCAGTCCTAACTTTAATACATGTCCCTATTTTATAAGTTTAATACAACGTGTCCAAGAAATAAATGGAGAAGTTAAATTAATGATTACAAGTAAGGGACGGTACTCTATTATAATCCCAACAACGATTGTATGATATTTAAAAAAACGACATATATAGCTATTGCAATTGTTTTAGGGCTGATTCAAGGTGTTTTTTCACAAGAAAATGTGGAAAAAGACATCTTACTTGATAGTATTGATTATTTTATTAATCGATCTAAAAAGGAGACCTTAGGCTTCGTTCTTAATAAGAAAGATGCTTTAAAAGCAGTGGCTATTTCTGATGATTTAGGGATTGATTCTTTGCGTTTGAATGCGAGGTTGAATTTGGCAGATTTGTATTCGTATGCCTATAAGTTTAACTCTTTAGACGCTGTAATCACAGCGATTGATAACTTAGGGTATAAAGTATCTAATGAAAATTATTATTATTTTCGTTATTTAGGTATTTCCTTAGAGCAACGGTCTTTAACGGACAGTGCTTATCATTGCTTTAAAAAAGCAAAAGGATTAGGCTTACTACAAGGAGACTCTATATTTTGTGGTGTGATTTCATATAATATAGCTAAATCAGAACTCTTAAGACGTGATTATGAAAAGGCAGAAGAGACCATTGTAGATGGTTTGATGTATTTAGAGCCAGGGGAAAAACATCCCGTGTTTATTAATTCATTATACATGTTATTAGCTAGCTGTAAATTTGAACAAGAAGACATTGTAGCCTCCATTGATTTATATAAAAAAGTATATGAGACGGCTGTACATCAAAAGGATACCTTGTTGATGGCGAATGCGTTAAATAATTTATCCTATACGAGTTATTTTGGAGGAGAAAAGGACGCGGCCATATATTACTTAGAAAAAGGACTAAAAATTAAACATTTAAAAGAAAAGCTACCCGCCTTTTATAGTATGATGCTCGCTAATTTGGCACATTCTAATTTTTTAGAAGGGAATAGTGATCGTATTTTAGAGAATTACGACGATGCATATAGTACAGGTCAAGTTATTGGAGATGAGAGGGTGTTGTCTTTTATTGATTTTTACAGGGCCTATTATTTTTATAATAAAAATCCTGTCGTATTAAAAAAGGCCTTGTTTTATGCAAAAAGAGCCTTAAAAACATCTAGAAAAGTGAATTCTAATGATCGGACGCTCATTAATTTATTGTTTTTAGTCGAAATAGATGAGCGGAATTCTTTAAAGTATGCAAAAGCCTATAAAAAACTACATGATAGCTTGGACCTTCTGAAATACCATACGAAAAATAGCATGATGGGGATTGAGTACGGAACCGTGAAAAAGCAACAGGAAAATGACGCATTATTAAAAGATATATCTTTAAAACAGAAAGAGTATAAGCAGGCAAAGCAGTTGGGAGTAATTATCGTATTATCTATTGTTGCCATGGTGTTATTTATCACCATTATTTTAATAAGATTTAATTATAAAAAATCTAAAAGGGGCTTTGAGGAAGAACTGATCAAAGCGAGATTAAAGGAAGAAGAACGGCTTGCTATTGGAGAACGATTAGGAAAAGAGGTGGCCATTACTTTACGAAAAGTTCAAAAACAATTGGAAGAAAAGCACGAGTTAAAACTCGCGATAGAAACTGAAAAGGTATTCGATGTAATTGAGTCTTTTTCACATGAGATTAATATTAGGAATTTTGATACCGTGTCGTTTCAAACTCAAATAGAATTACTAATCGCTAGTTATGAGAGTACTAGTTTTAAACTTCGATTAAAGGGCTTGAAGCAATTATATTTAAAAAACACCACCGATTCTCAAAAACAGGCCTTATTTTTAGGCGTACGCGAGAGTATCCAAAACACGCTAAAACATGCGGATGCAACCTTAGTAGAGATTGTTTTTTCTACAGATAAAAAAGGAGTAATGGTGGTGATTACGGATAATGGACGTGGTTTTAATACCGATAGTAAACGGAACGGAATTGGGCTAAAAAACAGTAGAGATAGGGTCTTGAAATTAAAAGGAGAATTTAGCATCCGAAGTAAAATAAATATTGGAACGATTACACAAATAAGTGTACCGTTTTAAAAATGAGAAGAAAAGAAAATGAAAAAAGAAAAAGTAAAAATAATAGCGGTAGACGATCATGACTTTCTGTTAGAGGGGATTGTAAGCGCATTAAGTAAGTATAAGGAACTGAAAATTATAGGGAAGAGTACCTGTGACGAGGCTTTTAAAGAAATTAAAAACGCCGCTGCAGCGGAGGAACCATTTGATATTTTATTTACGGATCTTAGTTTTGAAAATACCTCTAGTACGGACCTAATTGAAGATGGAGAAGCATTGATAAGAAAACTTGACAAGGAGGGAATTAGACCTAAGACAGGTGTGATCACTGGGCATTCTTCCATTAATAGGGTATTTAATGTCATTAATAATTTAAACCCTCTGGCTTATGTTTTAAAGAGTAGTTGTTCTGGGGAGGAGCTTTATTTTGCCATTCAGAAGATGTTAAATAATGAGTTTTTTTACACCCATTCTATTCATGAAAAATTAATGAGACGTCGAATTGTTGAAATTCAAATGGATGAAATGGCGATTCAAATATTAAGAGAATTACCAAGACATTCTAAAATTAAGAATATGGAGGGCGTGATTAGAAACTCTAAAGGTGTACTCTTAAGTTTGAGAACCATTGAAAACAAATTAAGTAACCTACGTATTGATTTGGATGCGAATAATAATATAGATTTATTTATGATTGCTAAAGAATTAGGTATTGTAGATTAAGAATAGAAGTTTCCTTTTAAAAAACACCTGTCACTACCTCTAAAACGACGGAAAAGGATTGTTTTTTTATACAAAAGACGGTTTTTTCGTGAATGCACATTTTTAGCGGTGGTTTTCCGATGCTTAGTGCCACTTTTCTATACTATATTTGTCTTGTACTTAAACTAATAAATTGCTATATTAGAAGAGTTTAAAGTATAATAATTGAATGAAAAAGGAAAAGAAGCCATCTAATACAGATGGCTTTTTTTTGTTTGAATAATTCCTGTTTTTACATCTTCTCGCGGTTAATAAACAGCACTAAAAACGATTTATTTATTTTTACGGAGAATAAAATACGACTCTTTTTAATCAAACAGCAGGTAATACTATTGGTGTTTGTGTTAATTCTGGGTTATGGTAGCTTTAATTAATGCTGTTTGAGATAACCTTTAGCTAACGCATTTATCATAATTGTATAACTTCTCGATAACCTGTTGTTTTTATTTCTGTCCTTTATTTGTGGTAGAAATATTTAACAAAAATGAAGAAAATTAGTACAGTTTTATTGATGTTTACTTTCATGATTTCTTTTGGACAAGAGAAAGGGATTCTAAAAGGGACCGTCTACGATAAGGAGTTTAATAACGAGTCTTTACCTTTTGCAAATGTCTATATAAAAGGAACTACTATAGGCACCACTACTGAAATGGATGGAACTTATATGTTTAGCATTGCTCCTGGAACCTATACGGTTGTATTTAGTTTTTTAGGGTATGAAACAATGGCGCATGAAGGCGTTGTGATCAACAGTGGAGAAACAGTTGTTCTAAATAAAACATTAAACTCAAGTAGTGGAGTTGCATTGAACGAAATTTTAATTCAAGGAGTCTTGAAAAAAGAGTCCGTAGCGGCCTTGTTAACGGCACAAAAGAAAGCGGTGGCTATCCAACAGAGTATTGGAGCTACAGAACTTTCTCAAAAAGGTATTGGAGATGCGGCAGCAGCAGTCACTAAAATTTCAGGAATTTCTAAAGAAGGAGCAACTAATGTGTATGTTCGTGGATTAGGTGATCGCTATTTGAATACTACTTTAAATGGTTTATCGCTTCCTTCTAATGACATTAATAAAAAGAATATCGACTTAAATTTATTTTCTACAGACATTATTCAAAATGTAAGTGTGAGTAAAGCGTATTCCGTACAGTTATACGGTGATTTTGCCGCAGGAAACATTAATATAAAGACAAAAGAGTATCATGGAGATGGAATGTTGGAGCTAGCTCTTGGGGGAGGTCGTAATACTGCTGTAAATGGAACAGGTTTTAAAAAGTCGGAAGGGACAGGTGCTTTTGGTTTTTACAACCGTTATAATCACAACCCTTATGCGGTGGTACTGTCTCACTCAGTAGACCCTGTTAAAGGATGGACTCCTGTAAACATTACCGGGAGTATTGTTGCTGGAAAGACCTTTCGTTTTTCGGATGAAAGTCGATTGAGTTTGTTTGCGACACTTTCTTTTGATAAACAATATGATTTTATAACTGGGGAAGAGGTAGATTATTCGACCGTAGAGAAAAAGAAATTCCCCCATGTAGATAAGTATGAAACTAAAAGTACGACGACGAGTTTATTCCATGCCGCTTATCGTATAGATGACCGTAATAAACTGACATTTAATTCGCTATTTGTAAATGCGGCAAAGGACCAAGTGGCTTATTATGGAACACAAGGTTTAGGGGCAAATAGAGATGCAAAGCTAAATACGGATACTGGTTTTTATCAAATGAATGTACAGTTTAATCAAGACATCATTTATGTCAATCAGTTATTAGGAACCCATAGTTCTGAAGATGAAAAGTTAGAAGTAGATTGGGGTGTAGGCTATAATAAAGTAATTTCAAGGGAACCAGATCGTAAGCGTTTTTCTTTGGAAAATTACCACTACGCATTGGATGATGATGCGACGACGAATCCTTCCGTTTTTCAGAACAATTCTTTTGACAATCAACGCTATTTCGAATCTATTAGAGATGCGGAGTTCACCTCTAGAATCCAACTTTCTTATTTGGTTTCTGACAGATTTAAGTTGCTTGTTGGCTATGATGGTAAATATAAAAAACGACATTTTGAAAATGTGCGGTACGGTTATAAAAATATAGCGAGCAGTTTGGAAGTTGACCCTTCTAATTTTAATTCGATTTTTAATCTTCAAAATATTTCTGATGGTCTGATAGAAACGGATGTTTTCAATGCTATTTACCCTGAAGGCGGGTTTGGACCTACGAACCTTCCTGGATTGTTAGAAAACACATACAATGGGAAATTAACGGTAATGGCTCCTTATATAGCTGCGGAATTTAAGGCGGGTAACTGGTTATTTGTTCCAGGAATGAGAATAGAGAAATTTGAACAAGAAATATCGTGGGATGTTATTAACCTATTAAATAACCCAGGAGAAGCAAGCATTCATGAGAATTTGTATTTGCCAAGTTTAAATATTAAATACAGTCTCCATGAAGATCAGAACCTTCGATTCGCAGTGAGTAATACGGTATCCTTTCCTGAATTTAAAGAAATGGCGCCTTATGTTTATGAGGGAGTTACCAGTAGAACTGGTGGTAATCCAGATTTATTAGGACAGCAGGAAGGAATAAATTACACCCATATAAAGGATGTGTCTTATTCAGCTATTTTAAACCTAGACCTAAAGTATGAATGGTTTATTTCTGCGGACGAGATGTTTTCCATTGCTGGGTTTGCGAAGCAAATTAAGAACCCTGTAAATTTAGTAGTTGCCAATGATGCTACAGGAACACAACGGTTTTTTAGAACAGGAAATAAGGCTGTTATTAAAGGTGTGGAGTTGGAGTTAAAGAAAAACATTCTGGTAAATAGCGATGGGAAAACACTGTTAGGAACGGGATTTAATGTGGCTTATATGGATACAAAACAGGATTTGTTCAGCACGGTAAGTGGTACGTTTAGTACTAGTTTTGACAGAGATACAGAAGAATTACAAGGGGCCTCTCCGCTATTGGTTAATGCATCTATTAGTTACCACCCTTCTTTTGGAGATTCGGTAGATGCCGGGATCAATCTTATGGCAAGTTATTTTTCAGATCGTATTTACGCATTAGGGTCCGGGCAATTAGGAAATAAAATAGAAAAAGGATTTACAACCGTAGATCTTATCTGGAAAAATAAAATAGGAAAACATCTTGAATTTAATGTCAGTGCAAAAAACTTATTGAATCCTGCAATTAATGTGGAAAGAGTACTAACTGAGACTAAAAGCGTCGTAATTAAATCATATAAATACGGAATTAATGTAGGGTTCCAATTGAAATACAAATTTTAACTAAAAAAATAAAACAACAAAACAAAAAACAATTAACAATGAAAAATACAATGAAAATAGCAGTAGCATTTTTAGCGGTCTTTATGGTATCTTGTGCAGAGGATGACACGTCAGATATTATTATCAACGCTACCACTACTCATAATACAACCAATAATAATGGATCTGAAAACACAAGTACTTCAGAAACTATTTACCTTTCAGGGACGTATGTAGAGGATTTGAGTTTAGAGGCGACAAATACATACATACTTAATGGAGCTTTAGTGATGGCAAGTGGGACCGTGTTAACCATAGCGCCAGGAACTGTTATTAAAGCGTTGGCCGCTGGGTCAGATATATATGTGGCCATCGCTCAAGGTGCAAAAATTAATGCGATCGGAACGGTTTCTAATCCTATTGTTTTTACTTCTGATGCGGCCGCACCAAAAGCGGGAGACTGGGGAGGATTGATCTTATTAGGAAAAGCACCTATAAACTCTGTAACCGGAGGAGATTTAACATCTACTTCAGAAATAGGAGCCTTGCCTTATGGTGGAGCCTTCGTGGCAGATAATTCTGGAGTTTTAAAATATGTTCGTGTAGAATATTCTGGAGGAAAAGCGGATGGTCAATCAGAAAACAATGGATTTTCTTTTTATGGAGTAGGGAATGGAACAACGGTTTCATACATACAAATGTTTGAAGGTTTGGATGATGGTATTGAATTCTTTGGAGGAACTGTAAATGTGGATTTTCTGTCAGTAGTAAATGCACAAGACGATTCTATTGACTGGACAGAAGGTTTTTCTGGAAACATCACGAATGCGTATGTAAAACATGGCGTAAACCATGATAAAGGAATAGAAGCGGATGGATTTAATACAGACATAGGGAATAATTCAAACCCATTATATTTCTCAGCTCCAACGGTGAGCAATGTTACTATCGTTGGTTTAGGGGCTTCAGAAGGAGGAGAAGCAGTGCGTTTAAGAGCGGGGACACAAGGCGTGTTTACTAATTTTAAGATCATTGGATTTAAAGAAGGATTTGATTTAGATGGAGATGCTACGACAAGTCCTACAGGACAGGGAGTGGTAGATGGTTTATTAAAAGTGATAGATATTACCTTTACAGACATTACCTTAAAAATGAAAAACGACACTGGATTTACCTTTACAGAAGCCACGTTTATTTCAGGTGATGGAAATGGTACAGGAACGGATTACGCCACTTGGGGAGCCGGATGGACTGTAGAATAATACTTAGGGAATTGGATTGATATATAGATTAGTTTTTGTCGACGATTTGTATACTAAAAGGCGGTAATTTATTACTGCCTTTTTTTTGTATAATTTTGTTTTTAAATAACATAGCGATAACTTTAACTTAACAAAGCGGTTGTTTATTTGCCATGACAAAAACTAAGATTATATTATGAGAAATAGCGTAGTAATATTCCTATTTTTATGGAGCGTTTGTAGCAGTGTAAATGCACAAGAAAAAGAGAATCCGTTTTCTTTGAAGTGGGATAATGGGTTTAAAGTTGAAAATGCTTCTAAAAGTATGAAACTTAAATTCGGAGGACGTATCATGTATGATATGGGTTTTTACAGCTTGAATACGGAAGCAGAAACAAATGGGTATACGTTAAAATCTTCCAACGGAACAGAATTACGTAGAGCACGTTTTTTTACTGCTGGAACGATTTATGAAAATGTAGACTTTAAATTACAAGTTGATTTTTCAGGAGGTAAAGTAACCTTAAAGGATGCTTTTATTACCCTTAAAAAATTACCAATAGGAAATTTAAGAGTAGGACATTTTAAAGAACCATTTAGATTAGAAGCTTTAACAAGTAGTAAGTATTTTACCTTTATGGAACGTGCGACGCTTATTAGTATGTTAGGTGAACGTAGTTCTGGTGCCATGTTATTTGATCAGTTTTCTGATAAAAAAATGTCTTGGCAAATAGGGGTGTATAGAGGAGCAGATGCTTCTTCTGATAAAAAAATGGCGAATGGAGATTATGCTGTAACGGCTAGAATTGCAGGTTTGCTATTAAATAATGAGGATAATATATTGCATTTCGGAGTTGGATATAGCTATAGAAAACCACAAGAAGATAAAGAGTATGGCTATAAAGTGCGTCCAGAAACGCATATTTCTGACAAATATATTGTGACGGCTGTTTCAGGTGTGGAAGAGGTGAATTTGATGAATGTAGAAGCGGCTTGGGTGTCTAATTCGTTTTCTTTACAAGGGGAGTTTTTAAAAGCAAGAGTGAATGCTATTGTAACTCAAGACTTTTCTAGTTATTACATACAAGCAAGTTACTTTTTAACCGGAGAAAAAAGAGCCTATAAAAATTCTTTAGAAGGGTTTGGACGTGTAAAACCTATAAAAAACTTTGGAGACAATGGTTACGGGGCTTTACAGGTTGCGTTGAGGTATTCCTATATTGACGGAATGCATAAAGATCAAATGAGCAATGTCACTGCCGGACTAAATTGGCATTTAAATCCAGCGACACGTGTGATGGTAAATTACGTAATTTCCGATATAGAGAACACGACAGATTTCTCAGGAAAAGGTCAATTCAGCGCTTTTCAAATGCGTTTCCAAATTGATTTTTAAGACTTATTAAAAATCAAAAAAAGAGGAAGATTTTATAATCTTCCTCTTTTTTTGTGCTTTTTTTTAAAGCACGGTTTCTTTCTGTACGATGTTACTTGCTTTTTAAGTAGGAACTTCCAATGTTAATTTCATGTAAAGTACCTAACATTAGCCTAACATAAGAAAAGCTTTTTCTTAATTTCTAGCTAACAACTAAGTTATGTATGTTGCCTTATTTTGTATAATAATATAAGAAATAAAACAAATGAAAAAAATACTTTTTTTAGCAATTTTTGCCGCGGTCATCGTTTCATGCGGGGGGAAATCAACAAAAGATACAGCATTAGCAACAGGGAAATTAGCCTTGTCTGGAACCATTAAAATAGATGGGTCGAGTACGGTGTTTCCAGTAACAGAAGCCGTAGCAGAAGAATTTAGAGCAGTTGCACCTAAAGTAAAAGTAACCATTGGTATTTCAGGAACTGGAGGTGGTTTTAAAAAATTCTCAAGAGGTGAAACGAACCTTTCTAATGCGTCACGTCCCATAAAGGATAAAGAAATGGCGGCCTGTGCAGCCAATAATATCAGTTATATAGAATTAGAGGTAGCCTATGATGGTTTAGCCGTATTGGTAAATCCTAAAAATGATTGGGTAGATAGTTTTACAATTGAAGAATTAAAAAAGATATGGGAACCAGCAGCCCAAGGGAAGATCATGAAATGGAATCAAATTAGACCAGAATGGCCGAATGAAGAAATCCATTTGTATGGTCCAGGAGTTGCTTCGGGAACCTATGATTACTTTACAAAAGCTATTGTAGGAAAAAGTGGGTCTAGTAGAGGAGATTATACAGCCTCTGAAGACGATCATGTATTGGTGCAAGGAATTGCAGGAGACACATACTCTCTTGGTTTTTTTGGATTGGCTTATTACAGTGAAAACAAAGACAAATTGACCTTAATAGGTGTAGACAACGGAACGCAAGTAGTAAAACCTAGCTTAGAAACGGTGAGTAATGGAACCTACACACCCTTATCTAGGCCTTTGTTCTTATATGTAAATAGTACCTCTGTAGCCTCTAAAGAAGTAGTGAGCTTCGTGAATTTCTATTTGGAAAACGCAGGTGAGTTGTCAAAAGATGTGGGGTATATTCCTTTACCTACAGAAAAATATGATGCTCAAATAGCACGCTTCAATGCATTTGTTACCAAAAATAAATAGCAATTAATCATCCTTCAAAAAACAACGGTACACACCGTTGTTTTTTGAATTTAATAATTCAATAATGCGTAAATTTAAAGAAGGTGTCATTGAAAAAACACTATTAACCAGTGCCTTAATTACCGTTGCGGTTACCATAGGAATTGTGTCTGTGTTGGCATTTGAAGCCATTCGTTTCTTTAAAGAAGTCTCTATCATAGATTTTTTTACAGATACCCAATGGACACCATTATTTACCGATAAACACTACGGTATTTTACCCCTGCTTTCCGGTACTTTTTTAACGTCAGCTATTGCTATTTCGGTGGCCTTACCTATTGGCTTGTCTATCAGTATTTATTTAAGCGAGTACGCTCCTAAAAGTTTCAGAAAAACGGTCAAGCCTATGCTAGAACTGTTGGCTGCAATACCTACGGTGGTGTATGGTTTTTTTGCACTGATTGTAGTTACGCCATTCTTACAGGGTATCTTTCCGAATCTGTCGGGATTTAACTCCTTGTCTGCAGGATTGGTAATGGGGGTTATGATTATTCCTTTTATCTCTTCTATCAGTGAAGATGCCTTGCATGCGGTCCCAAAAGAATTGAGAGAAGCTTCCTATGGAATGGGGGCAACCAAGTTACAAACAGCCTTTAAAGTAGTCGTTCCTGCAGCATCTTCTGGGATTATAGTGTCCATTATATTGGCCATTTCTAGGGCTATTGGAGAAACCATGATTGTGGCAATAGCGGCGGGGCAACAACCGCGTTTAACCTTTGATCCAACAGTGCCTATTGAAACAATTACGTCGTATATAGTACAAGTAAGCTTAGGAGATGTACAACATGGATCTATTGAATATAGAACCATTTTTGCAGCGGGAATCACCTTGTTTACATTCACGTTTATATTGAATACTATTAGTTATGGTATCCGAAAAAAATACCAATCAAATTATGAATAAGATACGAGTAAATAGATGGAAAGATCAGTTATTTAAAGTTTGGGGTGTCGCCTGTACATTGATTGGATTGATTTTGTTAGTAGTTTTTATTGGTGATATTCTGATAGATGGAATTATGAGGATAGACTGGGGGTTTGTGACAGATTTGCCTTCGAGAAAACCTGAGAAAGCGGGCGTTTTCACTGCTTTAATGGGGAGTTTATGGGTATTAGTACTGACAACTTTTATCGCCTTTCCTACGGGTGTAGCTGCCGCTATTTACCTAGAAGAGTACGCAAAGAAAGGGCGGTTTTCCGCCATATTAGAAATCAACATTTCTAACTTAGCTGGGGTTCCTTCCATCATCTATGGTTTATTAGGGTTGGAGATTTTTGTGAGAATTTTAGGTTTGGGAGCAAGTGTGTTGGCGGGAAGTCTGACGCTTTCATTATTAATTTTACCAATCATTATTGTCGCAACCAGAGAGTCTATTAAGGCAGTACCTAAAACGATTAGGGATGCTTCTTATGCTTTAGGTGCTTCCAAATGGCAAACGATTTGGAATCAAATATTACCTGCAGCAAGCGGCGGAATATTAACAGGAGTTATCCTGTCTTTGTCCAGAGCTGTTGGAGAAACTGCACCCTTAATTGTAGTAGGGGCTTTGGCCTACGTGCCTTTTGCTCCGGGCCATCCTCTAGATGATTTTTCGGTATTACCGATTCAGATTTTTAATTGGATATCCAGACCCCAACACGGGTTTATAGAAAATGCGGCTGCCGCTATTATTATCTTGTTATTAGTAACTTTTATGATGAATGGAGTGGCAGTATATTATCGAAATAAATGGCAGAAAAAATGGAAATAGTTGCGACTAGAAATACTATTAAGACAGTAGAAAATACAACGAATATGGAAAGTGAAGAGTGTCAAAAACCAAAAATATCTATAAAGAACGTAAAAGTTTGGTACGATGATTTTCAAGCGATAAAAGGGATCAGTATGGATATAAAACCCAATGCGGTAACCGCCTTTATAGGTCCGTCTGGTTGTGGGAAATCTACTTTTTTACGATTGTTTAACCGTATGAATGATTATGTGGACGGATTTAGCATGGAAGGGAAAATAAAGATAGATGGGAGTAATATTTATAAAAAGAAAATCCATGTAGAAGAGCTTCGTAAAGAAGTGGGTATGGTATTTCAAAAACCAAATCCCTTTCCCAAATCTATTTTTGAAAATGTGGCTTACGGATTAAAAATTCAGGGAATTACAGATAAGAAGCTGTTAGCATCACGTGTCGAAAAAGCATTAAGACAAGCAGATTTATGGGAAGAAGTTAAAAATGATTTGAAAAAATCTGCTTTGGCCTTGTCCGGGGGGCAACAGCAGCGATTGTGCATCGCAAGGACCTTAGCAGTAGAACCTTCTATTATTTTAATGGACGAACCTACATCTGCACTAGATCCAATTTCTACGGCTAAAATAGAAGATTTAATTTTTGAATTAAAGGAAAAATACACCATCATTATTGTGACGCATAATATGCAACAAGCCAGTAGAATTAGTGATTATACCGCTTTTTTCTATTTAGGAGAATTGGTGGAATACAATAAAACCAATACCATTTTTACCAAACCAGAAAAAAAACATACCGAAAACTACATTACAGGTAGGTTCGGATAAACGATCGATATGGAACACGCAAACCACCAAAAAGAATTGCTAAATCAATTAGCTTTAGAAATGATGTCTCTTTGTTTTTCTCAATTAGAGAAAGCGACAGAAGCCTACTTAAATAATGACGTCGACTTGGCAGAGGAAGTGATTTATACG
>JAESRX010000041.1 GCA_016764435.1 Flavobacteriaceae bacterium
TGACCCCCTCGGTGTAAACGAGGTGCTCTGAACCAACTGAGCTAATTGCCCTAAGCGGTTGCAAATATAAGATGTTTTTTACATCATACAACCATTTTTTAAAGAAATTTTATAAAATTTCTGCAACAATAAAGGTGCTTCCTCCTACAAAAATGAGGTCGCTATTTTTAGCGCATTGTAGCGCGGTTTTATATGCTTCATTTACTGATGGATACAGTTCTCCGTGGAGTCCGTAGCCTTCACAAGTGTTTTTTAAGATTGCAGCATCAAGTCCTCTTGGGATGTCTGGTTTGCAAAAATAATAGACGGCATTTTTTGGAAAAAGGTCTAAAATGCTACTAAGATCTTTATCATTAACCACTCCAAAGACAAAATGAAGGGTTTCGTAAGTTTCTGTTTTAAGTTGGGTCAGCACATAGTCTAATCCTTCTTTATTATGTCCGGTGTCGCAAAGTACCCTTGGTAGTGTCTGTACTTCCTGCCAGCGTCCTAACAATTGTGTGTTTTTTACAACATTTAAAAGCCCTTTTTTAATATGGTCATTTGTAATTGTTTTGACATGATCATTTAATACGTCTATGGTAGCCACCGCAGTTTTAATATTATGGTATTGATAGCTTCCTTTCAAATCACATTCATAGCTGTCTTCTATTAAGATTTCGGCTAAATACAAGGGACTTTCTAAGTCAAAGGCGAGTTGTTCAAATACAGGAAAGCTCTCTTCTTGATATTCCCCAATAATTGTAGGGATCTTATGTTTTATAATGCCTCCTTTTTCTGCGGCGATCTCGGGTAGGGTAGTGCCTAAAAACTGTGTATGGTCTAACCCTATGTTGGTGATAACTGCTATTTCTGGTTGGAGGATATTTGTAGAATCTAATCGTCCTCCCAATCCTACTTCTATGATGGCGAAATCTACTTGTTCATGGGCAAAATAATCAAAGGCCAATCCAACTGTCATTTCAAAAAATGATAATTTTTGACTTTCTAAAAACGATTGATTATTACGTATAAAATTAACGACATAATCTTCCGTAACCTCTTGCCCGTTTATTTTAATTCGCTCTCTAAAATCTTTTAAGTGAGGAGAGGTATATAATCCTACTTTAAATCCAGCTTCTTGTAGTATGGAAGCTATCATGTGGCTAGTGGATCCTTTACCATTGGTACCTGCAACATGAATGCTTTTAAACTTGGTTTCGGGGCGGTTTAAATGCTCAGAAAACGCACATATATTTGTTAAATCTTTTTTGAAGGCTGTTTTTCCTTGACGTTGATACATGGGGAGTTGGGTGAACATCCATTGTATAGTTTCTGTATATGTCATTTTTTTTATTGAGATAGGGAAAACCTATATTTTATGGTTCCTATTTGTTTTTGTGGTGCTTTAGTGTCGGCTTGCCATTTGGTTTGTAGGGCTGCTTTTTTTGCTTGGGATAGTAAGCAGTCCGCAGTGTTTGTGGAGCCTTTTACTCCAGCGGTAGCTCTTATTACCTTTCCTGTGTTATTTACTTCTATACGGACGATAACCAAGCCTTCTTCGTTACATAAATAGTTTGGTTTTGGTCGGTTTAGTGGTTTTCGGTTTCCTAAATTATAGTTTCCGGTACCGTTTCCTCCTCCGTTTCCAGTGTATCCTTTAGCGTTAATGTCACCTGTTATTTTTCCTTTATCACCAGGGCTGTTATCATCACCTTCTCCTCCAGAGGCGTTGCCTGATCCTTTGTTAAATCCACCCATTAAGGCGTCAAGTTCGCTTCGTTTTTTAGCTTCTTCTTCCTGCTTCTTTTTAAGAGCATCCGCTTTGGCTTTTGCAATCCGTTGTTTTTCTGCAATGACTTTTTTTGCGGCTATTTTAGCTTCTTCTTGCTTTTTAATAGCTAGGGCTTCCTCAAGGTTTTGAGTGGCAACATCTTCCGATTTTTCGATTGATTTTTCTGTTTTTTCGGTCACCGTTTCTGCGACAGCTGTTTCTTCTTGCGGAATGACCTCTTCCGTTGTTTCAGTAACTTCCGGAGTGGTAGCTTTTAGAGCTTCTTTAGGTTGAATGTTTCCCATGCCTACGTCCGATGTTCCAAAATTGATGGCAATTCCATATTCGGTAGGGGGATCTAAATATTTTAATCCAAACAAGAAAATACACAAAAACAGCATACTCATAATGATGCTAGTGAGTATGACAGATTTTCTTTTGTGAGATGTATCTATAATAGACATAATTATTTTGGTCTAACGGCTAATATTACTTTGTACCTGTTTCTATTGGCAATATCCATAACATGTACTGCTTTTTCTATGGGAACTCCTTCTTCCGCACGCAATATAATGGTGGGATTATCGTACGTCTTTAGTTTGCTTATCAGTTGTTTTTCTAAGTTTTTTTCTGATGTTTTCTTCTGATCAATATAAAACACTAAGTTTTTAGTGATGCTCACAGCTACAGATTTTTTGTTCTCCGTCTTTCCACTTGCTTTTGGCAGTAAAATATCCAAGGCATTGGTGGTGACTAGGGTAGAAGTAATCATAAAGAATATAAGTAACAAAAACACAATGTCCGTCATGGACGACATGTTAAAACTAGGGTCTATTTTATTTCTTCCTCTAATATCCATCTTAAATAGGTTCGTTTAATAAATCCAAAAACTCTACAGATTTGGCTTCCATCTCGTACACTACTTTATTGGTTCTTACCACTAAATGATTGTACGTAATATAAGCGATAATACCTACTATTAATCCCGCAACAGTCGTTGTCATGGCAGTATACAGTCCGTCGGATAATAATTTAATATCTATTTGACCTCCAGCATTTGCAATTTCATGAATGGCAACAATCATCCCGATGACAGTTCCTAAAAAACCGAGCATTGGAGCTGCTCCAGCGATGGTGGCTAATACGGATACATTTTTTTCTAATTTGTAGATTTCTAGTCTTCCCGCATTTTCAATGGCTTTATTAATGTCCTCTAATGGTTTACCTATACGAGAGATTCCTTTTTCTATCAATCTAGCAACAGGAGAATCTACTTGTGCACATAAGTTTTTAGCAGCATCAAATTTCCCGTCGGTAATGTGATCTTTGATCTGATTCATGAAATTCTTGTCTGTTTTTGTAGCTGCTTTAATTGCGAAAAAACGTTCAAAGTAAATATAGAGAGCAACGGCTAATAAGACCACTAGTATGGCAATAATAATTTGACCTCCGAGACCTCCGTCCATGATTAAATTATAGATTGATAATGTTTTTTCTTCCGAAATTACTTCTTCAGTAATGTCTTGAATAGCTAATGACATGGGTGTTTATTTATAATTTTTAAATGAAATCAGATAGGCATTATCAATTGGTCGCATCGAATAGTTTTTTTTTAGTGTAAAAAATAATACGATCACTTAAAATGCATCTGCTATTAAACGTAATTTACTAGTTAAAATTGTTTGAAAACCAGGTTCTAATTTTACAGGATACGTTTTTAGCAAAAATATTTAATTTGTGTTAGTACTGCAAGTAAAATAGCGCTTTTATGCATGCGTTTATTTAAAGTTAGCTGTTCGTATTACAGCTGAAAAAAATCCTGCATCTCTTGGATAGAAATGCAGGATTTTAATTGTTATTTAATGCGCTATTAGAGAATAGCTCGGAGGCCTATAAAGGCAGCAGATCCGACTATAAATCCAATGGCTGCTAACCAAGATATTTTTTTGAAATACCAGAAAAAATCTATTTTCTCCATTCCCATAGCTACAACTCCAGCCGCAGATCCAATAATTAACATAGATCCACCTGTACCTGCAGCAAATGCCACAAAATGCCATAAAGGATCATCCAATCCTTCGGAGAACATTCCTAAACTAGCCGCGACTAAAGGAACATTGTCTACGACTGCAGATCCTACTCCTAATAACATGACAACAATGTCAGTATTAGGTATTATTTCTTGTAAAGAAGCTGCTCCTAGAAATAAAATCCCTAAAGACTCTAAGGCGGCAACAGCCATTAATATTCCGAAAAAGAACAAGACACTCGGCATTTCTATTTTAGATAAGGAGGCGTGCACGGGACTATGATGTCCTTTTGAATCATCTCCTTCTGTATCAACTGCCTTTGAAATACTAAATTTAGAACGGCTGTACATTTCTGCAAATACTCCAACGACAGATAATGATAACATCATTCCTACATAGGGAGGTAAGTGCGTTACTGTTTTAAAAATAGGGACAAACATAATAGCTCCTAGACCTAAATATAACATGGTTGATCCGTGTTGGTTTTTAGAGCCAATTTCTGTCAAATCAGCTTCGATATCTCCTCTGAAAGGTTTTAAATACGATGCGATAAACGTAGGGACGGCCATACATAATAAAGAAGGTATGATTAAATATTCAATCAATTTTAGGGTCGTCACCTTTTTTCCAATCCACAACATGGTTGTTGTAACATCCCCGATAGGAGACCATGCACCACCGGCATTCGCCGCAATAATAATAAGTCCTGCAAAATACAAACGAGTGGTTTTATCTTTTACGATTTTTTGTAAAATAGTAATCAAAACGATTGTAGCTGTTAAGTTGTCAATAATTGCAGATAAAATAAATGCAAGTATGGCAAAAATCCACAATAGTTTTTTCTTGCTTTTGGTTCTAATGTATCCTTTAAAGGTGGCGAATCCATCAAAATAGTCAATCATTTCTACAATTGTCATTGCTCCCAATAAGAAGAATAATATTTCGGCTGTTTTTCCGAGGTGATGTAATAATGTTTCTTCTAAAAGATGGTGTTTTTCATCAGTGCCAAATCCAGAAAACCCTTCTACAAGTTGGTGCGCACCTGAGTCGAACCAGTTAGGAAAAGTGTCTATGCCAAACGCTACTAATGCCCACAGTATGGACATCATGGCCAGTGCAGGGATTAATTTGTCTAGTTTTAAATTGTGTTCTAATGTAATTGCTAAATATCCGAGTACGAATATTAAAATGATTAATGATTCCATGGTTTATTTTAAACTAATTGATTTAATGCGATTTCAAACGCTGTTTTACAAATTTCTGTTTTACTTGATTTTTTATTGAATGTTTTTACCAATGCTTTTTTTATGGTGTTAGACGTATCATTAAAGATAGCGTCATCTTTCATTGGTAAAGGAATTCGAGATTCCATGAGGTAAGCAAAAACACGCGCTATTCCACAATTGGAGATGAAGTCAGGTATTAAACTTACGTGATTATCGGTATGTTCCATAATGGGACCGAAAAATATTTCCTTGTCTGCAAAGGGTACGTTGGCTCCTGGAGAGACTACTTCAAGTCCAGAATCTATCATCTGCTGTACTTGATCCTTAGTAACTAATCTAGAGGCGGCTGCGGGTACAAAAATCTCTGCAGGTATGCTCCATATTTTGTCGTTTATTTCGTCAAAAGACATCATGGATGCTGCGCGTAGTTTATTGCCATCTTTATTTAGAAATAATTCGCGAACTTCTTCCATAGAAAATCCATCTTCCTTAATTAATCCACCATCTCTGTCTATAATTCCAACAACCTTTGCACCTAACTGAGTTAAGTAATAAGCGGCGGCAGATCCTACGTTTCCAAAACCTTGAACAATGGCTTTTTTACCTTGGATAGTTCCTCCGTAAATAGCGTAATAATGTTTGACAGCTTCTGCAACTCCATAGCCTGTTAACATGTCAGCTACGGTATATTTTCTATTCGTATCTGGAGAAAAACGGGTGTCTTCAATTACTTTAATGACTCCGTGTCTCAACTGTCCAATACGGTTTATTTTTTCTGCTTCGGTAGGCTTAAAGTGGCCATTAAAAACCCCTTCCTGTGGATGCCAAACACCGCAATCCTCTGTTAATGGAATTACATCGTGAATTTCATCGACGTTTAAATCGCCTCCAGTTCCATAATAATGCTTTAATAAAGGAGCAACAGCTTTGTACCATCTTTTTAATACTTCTCCTTTTCTAGGGTCGTTTGGATCAAAATTTATTCCTGATTTTGCGCCTCCAATATTAGGTCCAGAAACTGTAAATTTCACTTCCATGGTTTTGGCAAGTGAAAGTACTTCGTTTTTGTCTAGTCCTTTTCGCATACGAGTACCACCACCAGCAGCTCCTCCTCTTAAAGAGTTTATGACTGTCCAGCCTTCCGCTTCTGATTCAGGGTCTTTCCAATGAAAAACAATTTCAGGGCTTTTATTCTCGTACTTATTTAATAATTCTTTCATGATAGGTTTTTGTGTAATTTAACTGAAATGAATGCATAAAATGTTATCAAATATACAAACAACTGAGCGTTTATTGAGAATATTATAAAATAGTTATAACACTAGTTGTTAAGTAGTTGTTAGTGATACCTTTATGGTTGGTTGTTTTTTAGTGAACTTTGTCAGTCTTCGTATAAAAAGTAACATCAGTCCATGGTTCAGTCTCTTTTTTTTATTTTTATTTTACTTCGTCAATAATGGCGTTTATAGCCGTATTACTTGAGTTATTACGCGTTCCGTTTGCTTTTAGCTTCTGTGATTTATAAGCAAATGTTCTTTTTATTGAAAAATCAATAAAATAATCGTAAAAAAAATAGGTATATTTGGATATGTTTAACACACTCAAAAAAAACTTATTATATGGATTTTAGCTTAACAGAAGAGCAAATTATGATTAGAGACGCCGCTCGAGATTTTGCTCAAAACGAATTACTTGAAGGCGTTATAGAACGTGATGAAAAACAAGAATTTCCGACCGAACAAATAAAAAAAATGGGGGACTTAGGTTTTTTAGGAATGATGGTAGATCCCAAATATGGAGGTGGCGGTATGGATGCTGTTTCATATGTTTTGGCGATGGAAGAGATTTCTAAAATTGATGCTTCTGCATCTGTAGTTATGTCGGTGAATAATTCGTTAGTATGTTGGGGATTGGAAACCTTTGGAACGGAAGAACAAAAGCAAAAATACTTGACAAAATTAGTGACGGGAGAAATTATCGGTGCTTTTTGTTTGAGTGAGCCAGAAGCGGGAAGTGATGCAACTTCCCAGCAAACAACGGCCATAGATATGGGAGAACATTATTTGCTTAATGGGACTAAAAACTGGATTACCAATGGAAGCACTGCAAGTGTTTATATTGTAATTGCTCAAACGGACAGAGAGAAAGGTCACAAAGGAATTAATGCCTTGATTGTAGAAAAAGGAGCCGAAGGGTTTGTGGTAGGACCTAAAGAAAATAAATTAGGAATCCGTGGCTCTGATACACATTCTTTACTGTTTACAGATGTGAAAGTGCCGAAGGAAAATAGAATAGGGGAAGATGGTTTTGGATTTAAATTTGCCATGAAAACACTGGCAGGTGGACGTATTGGGATTGCTTCTCAAGCTCTAGGGATTGCCTCGGGAGCTTATGAAATTGCCTTGAAATATTCTAAAGAACGTTCCTCTTTTGGGAAACCTATTTGTGAGCATCAGGCAATTGCATTTAAATTGGCAGATATGGCGACTCAAATAGAAGCAGCGCGTCATTTATGTATGAAAGCCGCTTGGGATAAAGACCAGCATAGGAATTATGATTTATCGGGTGCCATGGCTAAATTATATGCCGCTGATATGGCCATGAATGTGACCGTAGAAGCGGTGCAGATTCACGGAGGTAATGGTTTTGTAAAGGAATACCATGTAGAACGGTTAATGCGTGATGCAAAAATTACACAAATATATGAAGGGACTTCAGAAATTCAAAAAATAGTAATTTCTAGAAGTGTGCTAAGAGGTTAGTTTCTGTGTTGTTTATGTAATTAATTATGGATGACAAATTGAAATGCTCAATAATTATGTTGAGGGTTTATTCTTTAGCATTTAGCCCAAACTTATAATTAAAAAAACCTCAATCAGACGATTGAGGTTTTTTTTAGTGAATTAAAGGCGGTTTTAGTCTGTTTTAAACTGCCAAACTTGTCCTTTAGTAATAGCACCCTTGCTGTCTTTTACATCTATTTTCCAATAATAGGAAGTGCTACTGTTTAAAGAAACAGTATGTGTTTCAGAAGTGTAATCTTGCTGGATTTCTATTGGTGGATTTTCAGTTCCAAAGTAGATGGTATACGTGAGAACATCATTATCTACATCACTGCAAGACCATTGTAAATTAGTGGTACTTGTAGTTATAATTCCATGCAATTTAGGAGCTAGTAATTCAGGAACAAATGGAGCATTGTTGCTGTCGGGTGTTCCTTCTGTATAAAATTGATACGTGCTTGAGTACGTGCTTTCTCCAGAATTGTTATCGGTAGCTTTTACGTGCCAATAATAAGCGGTTCCTTTTGCTAAACTAATTGTTTTTGTAGTTTGGGTGATGTTGGTAAAAGTATGTGCCACGTTTACAAAACCATTATCGGTCGCAATTTGAATGCTGTATTTTAAAGGATCATTTTCTGCATCTGTTGCAACGTTCCATTTAAATGTGATGCTATTATTAATACATAGGTCATTATTTCCAGGATACATACCTACAGGAGTTGTAGGATTCGTATTTGGGATTGGTTCTGGGCTAGGAATGTCCGTTCCTCCAGAAGATCCTCCACATGAAATGAATAATCCGAGACTTAAAATAAGGAGTATAAGGTGATTTTTCATGATTTATTTCTTTATTATTTTTACAGTTTCAGTTATTTCTAAGGCTATTTTTGCGAAGTATAGTCCTTTTTGGAAGCTTACTAAATCCAACGTTATTTCCTGTTGGATTACGGGCTGTTGTTCCTGATACATTAATTGCATTTGACTGTTGTATATGGCAACTAATATCGATGTCTTTTTGGTGTCTGGTACCGCTATTGTAATCCTGTTTTCTGTTGGGTTTGGGTAAGCAGTAAGCGTATTGAAAATAGCTATTTTTTGAGTCAAAGTACCCTCACATAGTTTAGAACTGCTAACCTCTATAAGATCTCCGTGTTTTACAGGGATGTCGAAGGTTGTTTCATGTGTTTCGAAAAGTTTTTTACCGTTAATTTTAATAAAATAGGGCGCTGTTCCAGTTTGTAATTTAATGGTACTAGTACTTGATTTTTTAGAGAGGCTCACTTTTCCTAATAAGTTAGTACCTGCCTTGACAGTGACTTCAAAACACTGTTCATAGCCATATTGATTGATACGGATACAAAACTCGTAGGTTCCAGGGTCTAAATTTTCTACAGTTAAATGATTTGTGAAATCATAAGGTGTTCCGTCAATAGTAGTTGTGAAATTATAGTTTAATACACTGCTAATGGTGATCACTCCATTGTATTGCTCAGGACATGTTTCTCCTAAAACTAAGACCGTAAAGTTATTTGACGGCATGTTAAATATAGCACAGCCATGTTCGTTTACTGTGGATCCAGGATAGGTATTTGGGCATTGGTCCAAGGTGTCTACGATACCGTCTCCATCACTGTCATCCTTAGAAGTTCCTCCTCTTGGATCTTCTAATTTTAGGCTAGAGTACATTTTGTATTCTCCAGGTTTTAAGGTGATGTTTTGTGTAGTATTGGTATTGATTACTTTTTCTTGACCGGTAAAATATTCATACCAAGTTCCTGTTTTTGAAAAAGTAACATTGAAGCTTTTTTCTGTGACGTCAAAATTCCCTACAATTAAGACATCGCCTTCGGCATGTTTTAAAAGAATACTTTTTGTGAGGCCTGATACATTTAAATCAAAATTGTCCGTAGTAAAGGCAGGGAGGCTTTGTTTGAATTTAGCAAAGGTAGCCCACGTATTGTAAACTTGTTTTCTGGCATTGTCATTTTCGTATTCCCATAATACAGGTTTACGCGAGGTACGTCCATCTAAGTCTATACTTTTATCATAGCCGAGTTCTCCGAATTGCCATATCATTTTAGGACCAGGGATTCCAAATAAAAAGGCTCCTGCTGTTTCCATACGTGACAGGGAAGTACTTAAGTTTTTTACATTGTAATCTCCGGAGGAGTTTCCATAGGTAAGGTTTTTATACATGATACGTTCTTCATCATGACTTTCCATATAACCGACTAGGGTTGGATTATTCCAGCCTCTTTTTTTGTAAGAGATCCAAGAAATGTCTGTACTGTTATTGTATCCTTGTGTGTTTTGGTTAAAATTATGATTCATATTTCCCCACAGCATGATGCCGTGATTTGCGAGTACCTTTTCTTCGGAATTGTCCGCTAAATGTTCAAAAATAACATAGGCTTTATTGCTTGGGTTTTGTGCCCAAATATAGTCTGCATAATTTTTTAAAATATCAATACGAGATTGGTCATACGTACTTGCCCAGTTATTACTTCCGTAATATTTAGTATTCGACATTCCTTTAGTGAAATCAAAACGGAAACCATCTACTTTATATTCGCTCATCCAATAGGATAATACATCTTTAAAAAAGGCGGTAGTATGTGGTGATTCATGGTTGAAATCAGATCCCCAGTGTGCAGCAGTGTTATCTACCAAGTTATGGTCTACATTGTACCATGGATTATTACTTGCAGGTTTATTTGTGTTAGAATTCCAGTACATTTGAGCCATGGGAGACTGTCCAAAAGAGTGGTTAAACACGACATCTGCGAGTACGGCAATCCCTCGTTTGTGACAAGCATCGACAAACTTTTTAAAATCGTTTTTTGTTCCATAGGCTTTATCTAAAGCCATGTACAATGCAGGGTTGTATCCCCAACTATCCGCTCCTTCGAATTCATTAATAGGCATCAATTCGATGGCGTTAATTCCTAGGTTTTCTAAATAATCTAGTTTTGTAATTGCTTCTCTAAACGAGTCTGATTTCGTAAAATCACGTAAATGTAATTCGTAAATAATTAAATTATCTTGTGCTGGTTTTTTGAAATCAGTAATGGCCCAAGTATAAGGTGTTTCGTTGATGGTAAATGTAGAGACGTATCCTTCGGTGAAATTGTTTGGGTATTCTTTTAAATTGGGGTAGTTTCCTTCTTTAATATATTTATCAGTCCATTGATCTAATATCTTTTCAGAATAGGGGTCACATACTTTAATTTCGTAATCAATTAAATATTGATAGGCGTATTCTGTGTTTGGATCTAAATTAGGAATGGTCAACCAAAAATCAATGCCATCTTTTGCTAATTGATACGCACTATCTAATTGCCAATTGTTAAAATCACCGATTAAAAATACCGTTTCTTTTTCGGGAGCCTTTAGTAAGAATGAGACAGAGTTATCTGGATTTATAGTAGTTCCGTAGGTGATTCCTACTGGTTTTTGCTGGTTTTGAGTAGGAGATTTGATAAATATGTTTGTCGTTGCTTCTTTGCGCTGTCCATTTATTGTTGCTATTATTTTTAAACGATGATTTCCTGTAGTTGTAAAACTGTGGGTGGTGTTTAAAAGGGTGCTATTTGTGATGGTTGATATTGAATTTCCATCGATAAACAATTCTAAAGTTGCCGCTAAGGATGCTTCCGCATTAATAGTTACGAGGTCATTTAGAGTGTATACACTATTAGGGGATGGTTGTGTAAAAACGACATTCAGTCCTTCTTGGTAAAGTGGAATGAATATATCAGGACCATTTTTTTTATTTCCATCAGCAGTACGGAATAATATGGCAATGCTGCTTATGGTTGTAGTTGTAGGAACGTTGTAGAATTCAAAAACAGAAGGGCTAATCTTAAAGGTGTAGCTGTTGTCTGCTATTTTTGTAAGTTTGTTTTTTTCGATATTTTCATTCCATTGAGTAAGTACGTTTTTCCAGTCGGAATTACTATCGCTTTCTGAAGTGATAAGTCCTGTGTGTGCGTATATAGCACCAGAATAGTCTTCTAATCCAGTTCCTATGGCATTAAAAGTAATGGTGATTTGGCTATTGGCTGTAGGGGTACTAGGGACAGTGCTGACCTGAGAAAAAACGGAAATGGAGATCAGTAATGTGAGTAAGGTGTAGAGTTTTTTCATTTATTGCAGATTTAAGAAGAAAGAGTATTTAAGAAAAAGAAAAGACCGTCATCACGACAGTCTTTTCTTTTCTATACGCTATAAATTATTCGTTTAGAATGTATGAATATCTAAAAGTTAAAGTATTAAAGATAATGCTGTAGTTTCCAGTTTCTGGAACAGTGAAATTTACACCGCCATTACTTGTTGCTACTCCATAATTTTCTAAGGCAGGATCTTGGTTTCCTCCCCAAGCAATTGTCCAGTCGTTATTTTCTCTGAATTTAAATTCACCACCTCCGGTTAAATCAATATCCATATACCATATATGTGGGTCAAAAGTTGATTTTGTAAAATCGATGTCAGCATCCCATCCATTTACAGTTCCTGAACCGATAGTACCGATGGTTTCATATTCCGTTTTTCCGATAGCATCATATGCTTCTAGAGTATAGGTGAAATCTACTAGGTTTACAGTAAAAGTGTAGTAACCTTCTGTCTCTACAGTAATCGCTTCTGGATCATTAGATTGGGTTGCTGGGTTTCCTACTAGTTCTCCTTCATTAGCACCTTTACCCCATTGTGGTTGCCATTTGTTTTTCTGCTCTCTCAATTTAATGCTTCCAGCTTTAAAGTACCCTGTATAGTAGAACAAACCTCCTTGGTCTGCATCTTTAAACATTCTATAATCATTATTGGTTTCTGACCATCCTGCTGGAGTTGCATCACCTGCAAGATATAATTCAGGATAGTAAATTGTAGCTTGATATGGTGTTACAGTTACAGTAATCTCTTCAGAAGTGGTTTTTAATGCACCTATATTAGCGACTACAGTAATTGTTAATTCAATTTCAACCTCAGGTTCGAAACCTACCTCTATTAAGGCATTATTAAATTCTTCAACTTCGTAGCTTTTTGAAAAGTCACTTGTGGTCGTCACTAATGTAGCTTCTATTTCAGTATTACTAAAATAAACTTCATAGGTTGGGTTCTCGTTCGCAAAGTTATAGTCAGGCACTGTCCATGAAATGGTAAGAGCATTCTGACCGATGAGCTCTTTTGAGACTTCAACAGTTGTTTTTGAAGCGACGAGCTCTACAGTAGCAGAAGAATCTGCTATGGTAAGGGTTTCGTCTTTTGTACAGGCTCCAAATACGAGAGTCACTGCCAGTAAGATCAACGTTTTATGTATATAATTTTTCATTGTTGCTTTCTTTTAAGGTTAGTAACCTGAGTTTTGTGTAAGGTTTGGATTTACTAAAAGTACATTTGAAGGAATTGGGAATACGTTTCTGTGGTCTCCTACAGAAGTTCCATTAATTGCATTTCCTTTAAATGGCCATACGTAACTAGCAGTAGTGAACTGATCGTAGCGTACTAAATCTGTTCTTCTAAATCCTTCCCAGTACAATTCTCTTGAACGTTCGTCTAGAATAAAAGCTAAGGTTAAATCACCTGAGTCTATGTTTCCGTCAGTGTTTCCAAAAGCTCTTTCTCTTAATTGATTGATTAATCCTACAGCGGCTGCTTCAGATCCACCAGCACCACCACGAGCAACAGCTTCTGCATAGTTTAAGTAGATTTCTGCAACACGAATTACAGGAATATCAGTATCTACCATTTGTTTGGCAGGATCTGAACCTGGATTTCCGTTGGTGTCAATGTTTTTGAATTTAGTGACTGCATAACCATCTGTAAAAATTTCGATATCACTTATGTTAATGCTGTGATTTGTTACATGAAACATCGCTCTGCTATCTGCCCAAGCAATTGGATTTCCGTCAGTATCTGTTTCTGTAGCTTCAAATTTAGTCACCAAGGATTTGGTGGCTCTTAAACCAGACCAGCCTCCGTCAATTCCGAAGTCAGCAGGGTTCATAGCTTCTCCTCCAACAGCAGCGTGTACTAAGAAAGTAGAGCCACCCCATGTTTGAGATTCGTTTCCGTCAAAGTTCATGGCAAATATAAATTCGTTTTGAGCACCATTGGTGTTGTTATCTGCTAAAAATAATTCGTCATAAGCAGAACCATTTCCGTTTCCATCTGTAGTATTGATACTGTAAGCAGAGTTGATTACTTTTTCTGCATAAGTAATACAGTCATCATACCTTGAAGTTCCTGTGTATATTACAGCGTTTAAGTACAATCTAGATAATAATGCATGCGCAGCAGTTTCGTCTACACGTCCATATTCGTTAGATTTACTTGGTGCTAATAATGTTTGAATCGCTATTAATTCACTTTCTACAAAGTTAAATACTTCTGTACGATCATTTGCTTCGGGAAGCGTCGTTTGTACTTTGGTAGCAATTGGCACATTTGCAAACAGATCTAATAAATTATAATACGCATAGGCTCTTAAGAAACGTACTTCTGCTATGTATAATTGGATGTCTGAATCAGCGGCTAATTTTTCTGCATTGGTAATGAATGAGTTCGCAAAAGATACCTCTTGAGCTAAACGATAGTACATTCCCTCAGAAAATTGGTTGCTTGATGTCCAGTTCATGGCGTGAAAATCAGGAACTCCTTGGTCTCCCCATCCGAAAACGGCATGATCTGTAGTTGCTTCTTGCATGGTAAATTGCAAACGGTTAAATTGAGAAAACCCTTCGTCAAAACCTTGAATGTCTCCATCTCCATCAGGTCCTTCTTGTCCTGTCAATGCAAGTGCAGCATATACTTTTGCTAAAGCTCCTTTGGCTTCTGTTTTAGTTTCAAAAACTTGTAGTTCGGTGAAACTATCTTTGTTAATAGGTGTTTGATCTAAGTCTTTAGTACATGCTAAAAAGACTAAAGAACTTAAAACACTTAGTACTGTTATTTTAATATGTTTTGTCATGATGTATGTTTTAAAAGTCAATATTTACTCCAAGCATGTACGTTTCCGGACGTGGGTAGAAGTTGTTATCGATTCCTCCATTAATTTCTGGATCTAATCCTTTGTAGTCTGTAATGGTTAAGATATTGTTTGCGGAAGCATAAAATCTAAACCCAATATTTTTGATAAAATCTTTAGGAACTGTATATCCTAAAGTAATGTTATCAATCTTAAAGAAAGAGGCATCTTGGATATAGTAATCACTTAATACAGTCTTATCAGTAGTGAATTTAAATCCAGTATTGTAATAATCCGTATTTAGGTTTCTCAATACTCCTTTTTCTGTTGACTTGTTTGTGTGAGAGTTAGAAGAAGCTACGTTATTATAAACATAGTTTCCAAAACTTGCTCTGGTAGCAATGTTTAAATCCCATCCTTTATAGTCTACACTAGTGCTTAATCCCATAATTACATCGGCATATGGATTTTCGCTATGGTATTTATCTTTATCATTTATTTTACCATCGTTATTTCTGTCTACAAACACCCCTTCAATTGGCCTGTTGTTTACATCGTACACTTGTTCGTATACTAGGAATGTATAGGGAGCGTATCCTTCTTCATGAATTTGGATAGAACTACCAATTCCAAAATGTCCTGCAGTTTGAACATCAGGCATTTTTGTTACTTCGTTCTTGTTGTATGAAACATTATAGTTGATGTTCCAAGTTAAATTGTCCGTGCGAACTGGGATTACATTTAAAGCGAATTCAATACCGCTATTTTTCATGTCTCCAATATTTGCATCCACTTTATTACCAAAGTTGGTGAAAGAATCAACAGTACTAGAGGCAATTAAATCTTTGGTTGTTTTTACATAAGCATCAAGAGAACCAGAAATACGGTTGTCAAATAAGCTATAGTCAATCCCTGCATTTAAGGTGTTTCCTATTTCCCATCTTAAATCAGTGTTTACTGGAGATGGACGGTAGGTGCGGTAAAAAGCATCTCCAAATTGGTAAGAAGCACCTGTTATACTACCTGTATATCTTGTTAAGAATTGGTAGTTTTCAAGTCCATTTACATTTCCTACTTCACCATATCCAATTCTTACTTTTAAGCTATTGATAATGTCAGATTCGGCTAAGAAATTTTCATTAGAAACATTCCAGGCCAAAGCTACAGAAGGGAAGTATCCCCAACGGTCGTTTGGATTTAATTTAGAAGAAGCATCTGCACGTAAGGTGGCAGTTACTAAATAACGGTCCTTATAGTTGTAATTAGCACGACCAAAGTAAGACATTAATACAGCTCTATCTTTATAAGATTTTTCGAAGTATTTAGTGGCTGCGTCTGTAAAGAAGCTTGAATTAGAATCCATCTTTTCTTGTTCAAACATTTGGTAAGAATGTCCAGCCATAATCCCTATAGAGTGATCGTCATTCAAATCCTTTGTGTAATTTAAATAAAAATCAAATAATTTATTTTCAGAATTATTTGAGTAGTTACTATTGGAGCCGTCAAAAGCGTCATTTGAACTTGGCATTAAATTGCTTGTTGCGGTTCTTCCATTACTGTCAGAAACATCATAACCAACATTCACTACAGCATTTAATCCATCAACAAACGGTAATGCGTAATCTACTTTTACGTTTGTAATCAAGCGTCTTACTTCTGCCGTGTTGTTTGTCAAGTTTAATAAAGCCAATGGGTTTACTGGAGATAAAGCCATTAAAGTAGCTTCGTCTGAAGCAGGGTCTACCCAGTAAGAGTAGCCTCCGTATCTAGAAGATGCATCGTAAATAGCTTGGGTAGGGTCATAACCTACAGCTTGTCCAATAGCGTCTCTGTCTGCAAATTTATTTTCGATATACGAACCATTTACATTAAAGTCAATTTTTAAAGCATCGTCTAAAAATTTAGGATTTAAGCTTAATTTAGCGGTTGTTCTATTAAAAGCATCTGTTCTTAAAACACCTTCGGTATCTGTATATCCTATAGATAAACGATATGGAAGGTTTTTAACAGCACCAGAAATACTTAAGTTACTATCACTACTAACAGCAGTGGTGTAAATCTCTTTTTGCCAGTCGGTGTTTGCTGTTCCTAGTCTAGAAATATATGCTTCATTTTCAGTAGCATTTATTAAGTTGGTAAACTGATTTGCATTCAAAACAGAAACGTAATCATACACTTTAGCCATAGAAGTGTTGGTGTTAAAGTTCACCTTCATCTCTTGATTTACCTT
The DNA here is from genome assembly GCA_016764435.1 of Flavobacteriaceae bacterium. Lineage (GTDB taxonomy): Bacteria > Bacteroidota > Bacteroidia > Flavobacteriales > Flavobacteriaceae. The sequence goes on from JAESRX010000041.1 coordinate 16,987, forward strand.
CCCTTTCTTGGTGGTAATCATGATCACACCATTTGCTGCTCTAGATCCGAATATAGCAGTAGATGACGCGTCTTTTAGTACGGTTATCGAAGCAATATCTGCTGGATTAATAGCGTTTAGAGCATTTCTAGATCCTCCGATGTTAGATTCGCTCATTGGAACACCGTCCACAACGATTAAAGGATTAGAATTTAAAGATAAAGAACCAGTTCCTCTAATTCGGATTTCTTGTCCTTCACCAGGTGCTCCACCTCCAGAGCTGATTTGTACCCCAGCAACTTTACCTTGAATTAAAGATTGTGCAGAAACATTGGCACCTTCATTAAAATCGTCTGAGTTTACTAAATTTACAGATCCAGTTAAATCCTTTTTACGTGCAGTTCCATATCCAATAACCACCACTTCGTTCAATGCTTGTGCATCTTCTTTTAAAGATACATTTACGATTGCTTGCCCATTAAAAGTAATGCTTTGAGTTTCAAACCCCATATAGGTAAAAACTAAAATATCTCCTTTATTTAACTGTGATAGTGTGTAATTCCCATCAAAATCTGTAGAAGACCCTTTACTAGTTCCTTTTATTATAATGCTCACTCCTGGTAATCCTGTACCAGTTGCTTCTTCTAATACTGTCCCTGAGATTGTCTGCTGTGCAAACATGCTAAGGGGAGCTAGTAGTAGCGCAATTAAAAAAATTCTAAAATTTTTCATGTATTTAAAAAATTAATTAATGATAAATTGTTTGATAATTGTTGTTTACTAAATATTACATTTCACCTTTCGAAGGTACAACCTATGTTTATCGATGTGGGTTTGTAGTGGTGTTTAGAGGTCACTACAACGGTTGCGTGTTCATAACTTTAACGCTACAACGTTGTAGTGAAAATGTGTAGTTTTTTGCAAAAGTAAATAAAATTATTTTTATTTAGGAATCCGGGTGACAATTATCATTGTTTAATAGTTAGTTTAACGTATAATTATGAAGTGGATTTTAGGCTTTAGAGGTTTTAAAAGAGTACTTATTTGAACAAATACAGTATATTTGTACAGTACAAATTGTTAGAGAAAAAAACAGTGTTATTTTCAAGAGTCTTTGTCAGTTTTTTAACTGACTGTACTTGACTGTGTAATCCTTTTTTTAAGGCTGATTATTCTCATTTTATGTTTGTATGCGCTACTTAAAATTTATTTTTTTTTTAAATTAATATTTAATTCACACTTGTATGAAACAACGTATCACCCTTAAAAAAATAGCCAAAGAATTTGGAGTTTCTATTTCTACTGTTTCTAAGGCCTTAAAGGATAGCCATGAAATAGGGGAGGATACACGAGAAAAAATACAAGCGTTTGCAAATTATTATAACTACAAGCCTAATAGCTTAGCCTTGCAGTTACGAAATCAAAAAACCTCAGTTATTGGTGTCATTATTCCAGAGATTGTACATCATTTTTTCTCTACAGTAATACGTGGAATTGAAGAATTTGCGAATGGGAAAGGCTATAATGTGATGGTCTGTGTTTCCAATGAATCGTATCAAAAAGAAGTCTCTAATATCAATGTATTGACCAATGGTAGTGTAGATGGATTAATTATCTCCATTGCTAGAGAGACCCAAGAAAACAGGGATTATAAACATTTAAACTCTTTAATTGAAGATGATTTTCCACTGGTGTTATTTGACCGTGTAAATGATAAACTCAAGTGTGATAAAGTGACGATTGACGATGTTGGAGGGGCTTATAAAGCCACGAATCATTTAATTAGTACAGGTGCTAAAAGAATAGCAATGTTAACCACCATGGACTATGTGTCTGTGGGAGCTTTACGTACGGAAGGTTATTTGAAATCCTTAGAGAAACACGGGATAGCAATAGACAAAGAGTTGATTTTTAAGATCGATGATGATGAGAATTTAGAAACTCAAATTTCTCAATTATTTGAAGGAGATAATATTCCTGATGCTATTTTAGCCGTGAACGAAATTTATGCAGCTATTGCTTTACAATTGGCCAAATTAAAAGGCCTTTCAGTTCCTGATGATGTGGCTATTATTGGTTTTACAAGTGGCTTAATTTCTAAATTCACTTCGCCACCACTCTCTATGGTAGAGCAACATGGGAATTTAATGGGAAGGCAGGCCGCTGATTTACTTATTAAAAGGATAGAAAGCGAAAGTACTTACGACTATAAAAAGGAGGTATTGTCTGCCAATCTAAAAATTAGACAATCAACAAAAAAAGAGTAATTTTTTAGTTATTTCATATTTTTTACTACCTTTGTCGGGTAAAAGAAATTTTACATCTTTACTGAATTTCACACTTCACACCCAAAATACCCGAAAGGATTTTCCCTTTTGGTTAGAATCATTTTAATATTTTTTTTATGGAAAAACAGAAACTACGTTTCTGGGAAATCTGGAACATGAGTTTTGGTTTCTTAGGAATTCAATTTGGGTTTGCACTACAAGGTGGATTTATGTCGAGGATATTTCAAACATTAGGCGCGGAAAAAGACGCCATTCCTATGTTGTGGATTGCAGCGCCCTTAACGGGATTATTAGTACAGCCAATTATTGGATACTTAAGTGATAAAACATGGAGCCCTCGATGGGGGAGAAGAAAGCCTTATTTTTTAATAGGTGCCGTACTGAGTTCTATTGCTTTATTTATAGTACCTCATTCACCTTATTTATGGGTGGCTGCAGGATTATTATGGATTTTAGATGCTTCTATTAATATTTCTATGGAGCCGTTTAGAGCCTTGGTAGCAGATAAATTACCGAAATCTCAAACTTCTTATGGTTTTGTAGTTCAAACATTAATTATTGGAATTGGGACTTGGATCGCAAGTAACCTTCCTTGGGCTATTTCAAAATTAGGCGTGAGTGATGAAGCTGCAATGGGTGTCATTCCAATGTCTGTAAAAGTTGCTTTTGCTATTGGTGCCGTCGTGTTTTTTTCGAGTATTATTTATACAGTAATGAAGACAAAGGAATATCCGCCAGAGGATATGAAAGCTTTTGAAGAAGAGAAGAAAAAGAAGAATATGTTTATCAAAGATATTACCAATAATATCTTTAGCATGCCTTTAACGATGAGAAGATTAGGGGTCGTTCAGTTTTTTAGTTGGTTTGCCTTTTTTACCATGTGGTCTATGGCAAATCCAGCATTGACAGAACATGTTTTTCATACGCCAGCTCCTATGGAAAGTGCCTATGATTTAGCAACCACTGCAGGGAACGAAGCCTTTATGGTGGCAAATACCGCCTTCCAAAAAGCGTCCAATAGAGTCGGGTCTTATATGGGAGTATATGGATTGTCTTCGATGGTATTTGCATTAATCTTAACTTTCTATACTTCTAGAAAACGTATCAATAGAAAATACGTTCATATGTTCTCCTTGTTTTTAGGAGGGCTAGGATTTATCTCTATGTACTTTGTGCCTTCGCCAGAATATTTAGCAGGTTCTTTTGCATTGATCGGTTTTGCTTGGGGTAGTATTTTATCCATGCCTTATGCCATGTTATCGAGCTCTGTGGATCCTAAAAAAATGGGAGTTATCATGGGAATATTTAATATGTTTATCGTCATCCCTCAAATTATTGCGGCCCTTGGTGGTATTAATTATATTTCTGGTCTTTTAGGCGAGGAAGCGATTAATGCTATGATTGTAGCCGGAATCAGTTTAATTATTGCAGGTTTTAGTAATTTATTGATTACCAATAAAGAAGCCATTACCTATCAACCTACAGAAGAATAAATATGAAAGAGAAAGCTTTTATTTTTGATTTAGACGGTGTTATTGTAGATACCGCAAAATACCACTTTTTAGCGTGGAAGAATTTAGCCAATGAATTAGGATTTGATTTTACCGAAACCCAAAACGAATTATTGAAAGGGGTGAGTCGTGTCAAATCATTAGAAATTATATTAAATATTGGTGGTGTAACACTTACAGACGAACAGACACAAGAGTTCTTAGTAAAGAAAAACACCGAGTATTTAGCCTTTATCAATAAAATGACGGCAGATGAAATTTTGCCTGGAGTTTTAAAGGTACTTGCATTTTTAAAAGAAAACAATATTCCTTTCGCTTTAGGATCGGCCAGTAAAAATGCCCGTTTTATTTTGGAACAAGTGGGGATTATTGATTTGTTCGATGCCATTGTAGATGGAAATGATGTAAGTAAGGCAAAACCAGATCCAGAAGTATTTTTACTTGGAGCTGAAAAATTAAATGTTGCTCCAGTCAATTGTGTTGTTTTTGAAGACGCCATTGCCGGAGTAGAAGCAGCAAATAATGCAGGTATGGTAAGTATCGGTATTGGAAGCGAGGATGTGTTAACAGAAGCAAACTCAGTATTTGAGTCTATGGACCAAATGTCAGATGCTTTTTTGAACAACCTTATTAAATAAGAACAAATGAACAAGGATTATATAGTAGCAGCGAAATGGTCAATTATTGAAGAAGGATTCAATGATGATCATATAAAAGCCTCGGAAAGTTTATTCAGTATCGGAAACGGTGCGATGGGACAAAGAGCAAATTTTGAAGAAGATTTTTCAGGAAGTACTTTCTTAGGGAATTATATAGGAGGTATTTATTACCCAGATAAAACACGTGTGGGATGGTGGAAAAATGGCTATCCAGAGTATTTTGCAAAAGTATTGAACGCGCCTAATTGGGTGGGGATGCATTTGAAAATAAATGACACTTTATTTGATTTAAACTTGTGTGAAGTAAGCGATTTTAGACGTGAGCTTAATATGCAAGAAGGATGGTTAAGTAGATCATTTACGGCTAAATTGAGCAATGGAAATATTGTTAAGATTAACGCACAACGTTTTTTAAGTATCAAACGTGATGAGGTAGGAGCGATTAAATATTCGGTAACTGCTGAAAATTTTGACGGTACTGTCCAATTCTCTCCATATATCGATGCCGGTATTATGAACGAGGATGCGAATTATGACGAGTTTTTCTGGGAGATTTTAAGTCAGTCAGAAGCAGACAACGAAGGTTGTATCGTTTCTAGAACCTTAAAAACAGCATTTTCTGTAGCGACGGCTATGAAAATCACCTTTGAAAAGAACGGAACTACTATTTCTGTTCCCAAAACGGCAAATTTAGAAGCAAAGAAAATGACCTTCACGTACGCTATGGATGTAGCACAAGGTGAAACAGTTACCATGTATAAATACGCCTCAAGCACCAGTTCTTTAAACCATTCAGAAGATGCAATTGTATCGGAAGGGTATAAGAATGTACAAGAAGCAGCAAGTACAGGTTATGCGGGATTATTAGCAGAACAAGTAGCGGAATGGGCAAGTATTTGGGAAATGGCGGATATCGTAATTGAAGGGGATGTAAAAGCACAACAAGCCATTCGTTTTAATATCTTCCAATTAAACCAAACCTATTTAGGGAAAGATGCACGTTTGAACATTGGGCCTAAAGGATTTACAGGAGAAAAATACGGAGGAAGTACCTATTGGGATACGGAAGCCTATTGTATTCCTTTTTATATGAGTACTAAAGATGCGGGCGTAGCAAAGAATTTATTGATGTATCGCTACAATCAATTAGACAGAGCTATAGAAAATGCCACCAAATTAGGATTTACTGACGGTGCAGCATTGTACCCAATGGTTACTATGAACGGGGAGGAATGCCACAACGAATGGGAAATTACCTTTGAAGAAATTCACCGTAATGGCGCCATGATTTATGGTATTTATAGCTACGTAAACTATACACAAGATTTTGATTACGTGCGTGATTTTGGTATTGAAGTAATGGTAGGAGTGTCTCGTTTTTGGCAACAAAGAGCGACGTTCTCTATGGACAAAAATCAGTTTGTGATTTTAGGAGTTACCGGACCAAACGAATACGAAAACAACGTAAATAATAACTTTTACACGAACTATTTGGCACAATGGAGTATTGAATACACCATGAAGTCATTAGCCCGTATCCAAAAAGAAACACCAGAAAAATATACCGCCATATTAGCGAAATTAAACTTGACAGATGCCGAATTAGGAAAATGGAAAGCAGTAGCTAGTAATATGTATTTACCATACAGCGAAAAAGAAGGTGTCTATTTACAACAAGACGGTTTCTTAGATAAGGAATTAATTCCAGTAGCGGATTTAGCCGTAGAAAATCGTCCTATTAACCAGAAATGGTCTTGGGATAGAATTTTACGTTCTTGCTATATTAAACAAGCGGATGTACTCCAAGGGATGTTCTTTTTCGAAAATAAATTTGATAAGAAAACGATCGAAAAACACTTTGATTTTTATGAACCATTAACTGTTCACGAATCATCATTGTCTCCATGTGTGCACTCTATTATGGCGGCTTATATAGATCGTATGCCTAAGGCTTATGAACAATATTTACGTACTGCTCGTTTAGACTTGGATGATTATAACCACGAAGTACATGAAGGATGTCACATTACCAGTATGGCAGGAACTTGGATGGCAATTGTTCAAGGATTTGGTGGAATGCGTATTTGGGAAGATGGAAAATTAACTTTCAATCCTCAAATTCCTGAAGAATGGACCTCGTATTCGTTTAAAATTAATTTTAGAGGTCAGGTAATTAGAGTTTATAAGAGCCAGACGGAATGTAAATATTTTGACGAGTCAGATAATGAAATATCAATTGAGACCTTGGCCGTAAACGCCTAGTTTTAATTTCTTTTATAACATTTCATGTCTCTGATTTATTTAATTAAATCGGTAACATGGAATGTTTTTTTTATTGCTTAAATTGAAGCAATGTTTAAACCTTAGATTTTTTCCCCTTTTTTTAGTAGGGTTTTGCAAGTGAAAAATATTTTAAGTGCATCCTCTTACAAGAACTTTAAGACCTACCGTATGAAACAATTCCTATATTACTTAGTATTTCTTGTTGTTGCCCCATTGACGGCACAGCATATTCAAAAAATTGAACCCCCAGTTTGGTGGGTTGGTATGCAAAATACCGATTTAGAATTGATGATTTATGGAAATGATATCGCTTCATTTAGTCCATCAATCAACTCAAAAAAAATTACAGTTACTGGAATTACCAGGACTGAAAATAGTAATTATTTGTTTTTAAAAATTGATCTCAAAAATGCGAAAGCAGGATCATTTGATATTAAATTCAAGAAAAAAGGCAGTAAGAGTTTTTCTTTTGAATATGTATTAAAAGCGCGAGATTTAACTCAGAAACACCTAGGTTTTGACAGTAGTGATGCTATTTATTTAATTACCCCAGATAGATTTTCGAATGGAGATACAGGGAATGATGTGCTGGAGACATTATTAGAAAAAAAGATAGATAGAAGCAATGATTATGCACGTCATGGAGGTGATATCAAAGGAATTTCACAACGGTTGGATTATATTTCTGACCTAGGATTTACGGCTATATGGCCCTCACCTTTATTAACCAATGACATGAAGGAAAGCTCTTACCATGGATATGCAATGACCGATTTTTATGAAGTTGATCCAAGATTTGGAACCCTCTCAGAATATATCGACTTGTCAAAAAAAATGGCTGATAAAGGGATGAAACTGATCATGGATCAAGTAGCCAATCATATAGGATTAGCGCATTGGTGGATGAAAGATTTGCCAGCTATTGACTGGGTGAATTATCAAGAAGAATTTCTAAACGGAATCACTGTTATTACCAATCATAAGCGAACGGTGAACCAAGATTTGTATGCGTCTAGTAAAGATAAAGCGTTGCACAGCCAAGGTTGGTTTGTAGATACGATGCCAGATTTAAATCAAAAAAACCCATTATTAGCGACCTATTTAATTCAAAACAGTATTTGGTGGGTAGAAACCTTAAACTTAGGAGGGATTAGACAAGATACATATCCATATCCTGATAAGAATTTCATGTCGGATTGGGCAAAAGCAATTATGACAGAATATCCTGCGTTTAGTATTGTAGGCGAGGAATGGAGTACGAATCCTTTATTGGTGGGCTATTGGCAACAAGGGGCTAATAATAAAGATGGGTATGAGTCTCACTTAACATCGACTATGGATTTTCCAATGCAAAAAGCAGTTATTGACGGCTTGAATGAAGAGGAAACTTGGGGGACTGGCTTGGTGAAATTATACGAAGGTTTAGCGAATGATTTTAGCTATGCAAACCCTAGTAAAATGATGATTTTCTCTGATAATCACGATATGGGGCGTGTGTTTACACAATTAAAAGAAGACATTCCTACTCATAAAATGGCTTTGGGATACATGTTGGCATTGCCTAGAATTCCACAAGTCTATTACGGAACGGAGATTTTAATGGAAAACACAGAAAAACCTAACGATCACGGGTTAATAAGAACTGATTTTCCTGGTGGTTGGGATGGAGACACGGTAAATGCCTTTACAGGACTTGGATTGAATGACGCACAGTTGGACATGCAATTGTTTACTAAAAAAATAGTAAATTATAGAAAATCAAGTAAGGCAATTCACACAGGGAAAACCATTCACTTTTCCCCGAAGAACAATGTATATGTACTTGCTAGAATCCTAGATGATGAAATAGTTGTTATTATTTTAAATAAAAACAAGGCCTCTTTTTCGTTGAATTTAAATCGATTTGAAGAGCTGGGACTGGCCAATAGAAAAATAAAAAACGTTGTTTCAGGAGGTATAATTACCTGGGATGAAGTATTGGAATTATCGAAAAGAGGATTTTACATGTTTACCACAAAATTATAAAGATGAGAAAGTTTACCTTATTAACAGTTGTGTGTTGTTTGTTTACCGTTTGGGTGAATGCGCAAAATTCTGATCGCATCTATGAGCGTTCAGAAAAAGAGTCAGGGACCTTATTTGTGTATACAAATGATGGACATTATGAGATGGTTCCTTATTCTAATCAAATTATAGAAACTACCTTTTTTCCTAAAGGAGAGGCCTTGCCTAAAGCATCACATGCGGTGGTCCTAAAACCTGCAGGGATTCGATTTAAAATAAAAGAATCTAACACCGAACTGCGATTAATCACCAAAGGGTTGGAAGTTCAAATTACGAAAAGCCCTTTTCAAATCACCTATCTCTATCATAAGAAACAAGTGATTTCAGAGAATAAGGGGTATTCAAAAAACGAGACACATGAATTGTTGAATTTTGAATTGACCAGTGATGAGATCTTGTACGGAGCAGGAGCACGTGTATTAGGAATGAACCGTAGAGGAAATAGGTTACAGTTGTATAATCGTGCACATTATGGCTATGAAACCCATTCTGAATTGATGAATTTTACCATGCCTATAGTGGTGTCATCTAAAAAATACATGGTTCATTTTGACAATCCAGCCATTGGGTATTTAGATTTAGACAGTCAGAAAAATAATAATTTAACCTACGAAACTATCAGTGGACGTAAGACCTATCATGTTATAGTAGGAGATACATGGAAAGATTTGATTGATAATTATACAGATTTAACAGGGAAACAACCGATGCCTCCACGCTGGGCTTTTGGGAATTTTTCTAGTAGATTTGGCTATCATTCTCAAGCAGAAACGACGGCTACTATAGATGCCTTTAAAAAAGAGGAGATTCCTGTAGATGCTATTATCCTAGATTTGTATTGGTTCGGGAAAGACATGAAAGGAAATATGGGGAATTTCGAATTCTTAAAAGATTCCTTTCCCAGTCCTAAAAAAATGATTGCTGATTTAAAGAAAAAAGGCGTAAAAACAGTGTTGATTACAGAGCCTTTTGTATTGACGACCTCTAAGAATTGGCAAAATGCTGTGGATAACAACGTACTAGGGACAACAGTAGAAGGCGAGCCTTTTACCTATGATTTCTATTTTGGAAATACCGGATTGATAGATGTCTTTAAGCCAGAAGGAAAAGAATGGTTTTGGAAGGTTTATAAAAAATATGCCGATTACGGTGTCAAAGGATGGTGGGGAGATCTTGGAGAGCCAGAAGTACATCCTAGTGAATTGCAACATGCCATTGGTACAGCTGATGAGGTACATAATATTTATGGACATCAATGGGCAAAGTTAATTAGTGATGGTTACAAAGAATACTTTCCAAATGAACGTCCATTTATTTTAATGCGTGCCGGTTATGCAGGATCGCAACGTTATGGATTAATTCCATGGAGTGGAGATGTGAATAGGACTTGGGGAGGCTTAAAACCACAAACCGAAATCTCTTTACAAATGGGATTGCAAGGGATTGGTTACATGCATTCTGATTTAGGTGGTTTTGCAGGAGATACAAAAGATACCGAATTGTACACACGTTGGTTACAATACGGGGTTTTTCAACCAATTTATCGCCCTCATGCACAAGAAAACGTACCTTCGGAGCCCGTATTTTGGGAGGCTAAAACAAAAGCATTGGCAAAGCAGTCTATCGAGTTGAGGTACCAATTATTACCTTATAACTATACCTTGGCTTTTGAAAATTCCAGCACAGGATTGCCTTTAATGCGTCCCTTGTTTTTTGAAGAAAATGCACCCAAGGAAGCTTTTGAAATATCCAATACCTATTTATGGGGACATGAATTCCTAGTGAGTCCAATTGTAAGCCCTGGCGTAAAAACCAAAGAGATTAGTTTTCCGAAAGGAAGTAGTTGGTTTGATTTTTATACAGACAGACAATTTGATGGAGGGACTTCGGCTATTGTTGAGATTAAAGAAAATAGTATTCCTACCTATGTTCGTGGAGGTGCTTTTGTACCTATGATAGCAACTATTCAAACAACGGATGTTTACAATTTAAAAGCTTTTAACCTACATTTCTATTTTGATGAAACAGTGAAACAAAGTGAAGGGAAATTGTACAATGATGATGGAAATACACCGAATGCTTTTGCGAAAGGAAAGTACGAATTATTGAAATTTACTTCAAAAGTAAGGTCTAAAAGTGTTACAATCAATATCGTTATTGAAGCAGGAAAGGATTACAAAGTAAGTGATAAAGAAATTTCGCTCATTGTTCACAACATCCAAAAAGCGCCCAAAAGTGTCAAGGGGTTTGAATATACCTATGACCATGTAACTAAAAAAATAACGATCATTATTCCAACCAATAACACGGCTAAAAAGGTTCGTGTAAAACTTTAATATGATGAATTTTAAACAACTATTAGTACTGAGTGTTTCTGTGTTTTTTATCGCCTGTTCTTGTGAGAAAAAGGGAGAAGTACTTGTAAACTCAAATACCGAAACAGCTTTTAACTGGAATGCATCCACCGTTTATTTTTTATTGACAGACCGTTTTAATAATGGTGATATGTCTAATGATGTAGTGTACGATCGGACTGCTGAAACGAGTAGATTACGCGGTTTTGAAGGAGGAGATATTCAAGGGATTATTCAGAAATTAGACACTGGATATTTCACGGATTTGGGAGTGGATGTTATCTGGTTTACGCCCGTTGTGGAACAAATTCACGGGTTTGTAGATGAAGGAACGGGTGCTACTTATGGCTATCATGGTTATTGGGCTAAGGACTGGACGGCGCTAGACGCTGCATTTGGAACGGAAGCGGATTTGAGTATGTTGGTAAAAAAAGCACATGAGAAAGGCATTCGAATAATGTTGGACGGCGTAATTAATCATACAGGGCCTGTTACAGAAAAAGATCCTGTTTGGCCATCGGACTGGGTGCGTACGGAACCAGCATGTAATTACCAAACCTACGAAACCACTACGGCTTGTACCTTGGTAAAGAATTTACCAGATGTACTTACGGAGTCGGATATTGAGGTTGAATTACCAAAACATTTGGTAGAAAAATGGAAAAAAGAAGGCCGTTATGATCAGGAAGTGGCTGAGTTGGATGTCTTTTTCAAAAGAACAGGATACCCGCGTGCACCGCGCTATTACATCATTAAATGGTTGACGGATTATATTCGTGAATATGGAGTGGATGGATATCGTGCTGATACCGTGAAACATATTTCAGAAACAGTATGGGCAGATTTTAAAACGGAATGTGAAGCTTCTTTTCAAATTTGGAAAACCTCAAATCCATCAGAAATTATCAGTAAAGATGGGTTTTACTTATTAGGTGAAGTGTATAATTTTAATATCAGTCAAGCAACAGCCTTTGATTTTGGTGATAAAAAAGTGAATTATTACGATTTTGGATTTGATAGCATGATTAATTTTGAATTTAAATACAATGCGAAGGATTCTTACGAAGCATTGTTCTCAAAATATTCAACTATTTTAAATGGGGATTTGAAAGGTGTTTCTGTATTGAATTATTTAAACTCTCATGATGATGGATCTCCATTTGATGCTGAAAGAACCAAGGGCTATGAGTCCGCAATCAAATTATTATTAAGCCCAGGAATGGCACAGATATATTATGGAGACGAATCGAATCGACCTTTAAAAGAGGAAGGTGCTATCGGCGATGCCAATTTAAGAACCAATATGAACTGGGAAGCCATCTCTTCAGATGTTCCAACTCAGAAAATGCTAATTCATTGGCAGAAATTAGGAAGGTTTAGAAAAAGTCATCCGGCTATTGGAGCAGGAGTACATCAGCAAATTCCTTCAGAAAATTATACATTTAGTCGTGTTTTAAATAAGGATCGTATCGTGGTTGCATTAGATGTTCCTATAGGATTCAAGGAGGTTTCTGTCGGCACTATTTTTAAGGAAGGAACTCTTTTAAAGGATGCTTATTCGGGACAAGAATTAGTAGTTAAAAATGGAAAAGTGACATTAAATAGTGCATTTAGGATTGTGCTATTAGCCGAGGTTTTATAATAAAAAAGGAAGAAAATAGGCAAAGCATTCCTGTGTTTTATACATAGATATTGAAGATTATTTTTGCCATTAGCATCATTAAAAAAATAAAAAAGAATGAATAAATTAATAGTAAGTTTATTGGTGTCGCTAGCATTTATTGGTTGCGAAACGAGTGAGCCAGAACAGACTTTAAAAGAGACGAAAGAAGGTAAAAAAGTGGTGTATCAAGTTTTTACAAGGTTGTTTGGAAATGAAAACACCACGAATAAGCCATGGGGGACTCTCCAAGAAAACGGCGTAGGAACATTTGAAGATTTTTCAGAAAAAGCTTTAGAGGAAATTAAAGATTTAGGGACTACTCATATTTGGTATACAGGTGTATTGCATCATGCGACGCTTACAGATTATTCAAAATATGGGATAGCAACAGATGATGCAGATGTGGTAAAAGGAAGAGCGGGCTCACCGTATGCTGTAAAGGATTATTACAATGTAAACCCGGATTTAGCCGTGGATCCAGCAAAGCGATTGGAGGAATTTGAAGCCTTGATAGCAAGGTCTCATAAGGCAGGTTTAAAGGTGATTATTGATATTGTTCCCAATCATATAGCACGTGGATACAAAGGGTTGACGAATCCAAAAGGAGTCTCTGATTTTGGTGCGAATGATGATACAAGTAAAGAATATGCGGTAAATAATAACTTTTATTACATTCCTTCGGAAGATTTTAAAGTTCCTGTTTGGAAAAACAATTATGAACCCTTAGGTGGTGAAAAACACCCGAGTTCAGATCGAAAATTTGAAGAGAAACCTGCCAAGTGGACGGGGAATGGGTCGAGGTTAGCGCAACCAGATTTTTATGATTGGTATGAGACTGTAAAAATAAATTATGGGGTTAAACCGGATGGAACCAAGGATTTTATTCAGTTACCAAAAGAATACGCTCGTAAGAGTTATCAAGAGCATGTCGCCTTTTGGGAGGGAAAGAAAGTGCCAGATTCTTGGAATAAATTTAAAGACATTACGTTGTATTGGTTAGCTAAAGGAGTAGATGGATTTAGATACGACATGGCGGAAATGGTGCCAGTTGAATTTTGGAGTTATATGAATACCGCTATAAAAACTAAGAATCCTAAAGCATTTTTATTGGCTGAGGTATACAATCCTGCCATGTATCGCGATTATATTCATTTGGGTAAAATGGATTATTTGTATGATAAAGTAGCCTTGTATGATACCATAAAGCACATTGTAAAAGGACATGGGTTAACGGATAATCTTCCAGCAATTTTAGAAGACTTAAAAGATATAGAGCATAATATGCTTCATTTTTTAGAAAATCATGATGAGCAACGTTTGGCAAGTCCAGCCTTTGCGGGGACAGCAGAAAACGGAAAACCTGCCATGGTAGTGTCTACGACGATAAGCACATCACCTACCATGATTTATTTTGGACAGGAGGTAGGAGAGCCTGGAGCAGAAGCACCTGGTTTTGGCGCACCTACACGAACTTCTATTTTTGATTATATAGGAGTGCCGAGTCATCAGCGTTGGATGAATCATAAAAAGTTTGATGGAGGGCTTTTATCTTCAAAAGAAAAAGAACTCCGTGATTTTTACAAACGATTGTTGAATTTCACAATTAATAGTACTGCTTTAATGGGGGAGTACCGAGATATACATGACTATAACCGTTCTAAGACAGCTGATTATGGGTCTAGAGTGTATTCTTTTGTCCGCTGGTCTGCAACAGAAAAGTTGATAGTAGTTTCTAATTTTGATCAACTAAAGGGACAGACATTCACCTTGAGAATTCCTGCAGATGTTATTGTTGCATGGGGCTTAAGTGATGGGGTCTATGCAGTGAAAGATGTATTGTATGGTGATTTTAATACAGAAATCTCAGTAGAGAACCAGGAGGGATTACTTAAAATATCACTCAAGCCATTAGAGTCATTTGTACTTAAAATAGCCCTATAATAGGAGTGTTTTCTTCTTTTAAACAGAAGGGGATTTCAATATGGTTTAAAATATAAATAACTGTATATAAATCAGTTATTCGTAATAAAGGAGCTCGTAATAGGCTCCTTTTTTTAGATTCAAAAGGCGAAAACGTTTTAGTATTATTGTTATTATTAAATAGGTTAAAATCTAGATATAGCCTAATTTTGGAGTGTAAAATAAATCAAATGAACGAGCCAATAAAAACCATAGCATTATTAACCTCAGGGGGTGATTCTCCAGGGATGAATGCTGCTATTAGAGCGGTCGTTCGAGCTTGTTCTTATTACCGAATTGATTGTGTTGGAGTGTATCGTGGATACCAAGGGTTAATTGAAGGAGATTTCGAGCCGATGAGCGCACGTCATGTAAGTAATTTAATTAATAAAGGAGGAACCTCTTTGAAATCTGCACGATCTACAGAGTTTAGAACCGTAGAAGGAAGAGCCAAAGCCAACGAACAATTAAAAAAAGCAGGAATTAATGCTTTAGTAGTTATAGGAGGAGATGGGACCTTTACAGGTGCTTTAAGATTTAATGAAGAACATGGGTTTCCTGTAGTAGGAATTCCCGGTACGATAGATAATGATATTTTTGGAACTGATTTTACCATTGGTTATGACACTGCATTAAATACGGTAGTTGAGGCGATTGATAAAATTAGAGACACCGCAAGTTCACATAACCGTTTATTCTTTATAGAAGTGATGGGCCGTGATGCCGGATTTATCGCTTTAAATAGTGGGATAGGAGCCGGAGCTGGAGAGATCTTAATTCCTGAAGAAAATTTAGGATTAGAACGCTTAGTGAATTCTTTAAATAAGAGTAAAGCAAACGGAAAAACATCGAGTCTTGTAGTGGTATCGGAAGGAGATAAGATAGGGAAGAATGTTTTTGAATTAGCAGCACATTTCGAAGAAAATTTTGAAGATTACGATATCAGAGTGTCTGTTCTAGGTCACATGCAACGCGGAGGTTCTCCAAGCTGTTTTGACCGAGTGTTAGCAAGCCGATTAGGGGTAGCTGCTGTAGAAGCACTCTTAGACAAGAAAAGTAATATCATGGTAGGGATTATGAATAATAAAGTAACTCAGACTTCGCTTTCAGACGCGATTAAAATGAACAACGAGATAAATAAAGAATTATTAAAAGTAGCTGAAATTACTTCAGTTTAATTATATTAAAATAAGAATAATGAATACAAA
>JAESRX010000078.1 GCA_016764435.1 Flavobacteriaceae bacterium
GTATAAATGGTGAGATACTCAAGTGGCCAACGAGGGCAGACTGTAAATCTGCTGCGCAAGCTTCGAAGGTTCGAATCCTTCTCTCACCACATTTTTCAATTTATTTTCTAAAAAACACCCCTATTTTATTTCTTAACTCTTCGAATTTTATTTCGAATTTTCTCGTTTTTACACATTTCTAGCTGTATTTTTTTGTAATTTTGTCCACTGTAACTTAATATAAAAAAGAACATGTTAATCATAGGAATTGCAGGAGGAACAGGAAGTGGAAAAACCACTGTTGTAAAACAGATTTTAAGCCAACTACCTAAAGATGAAGTTTGTGTAATCTCACAGGATTCATACTATCAAGCCACCGACGGTATGAGTTATGACGAGCGAACTCAAATAAATTTTGACCATCCAAATGCCATTGATTTTGACCTTTTAGTAAACGATTTAAAAAAACTAAAAAAAGGAGAAACCATCGAGCAACCTATTTATTCATTTGTTACACATAACAGAATAAAGGACACCTTAACCACTCCTCCTAAAAAGGTATTGATCGTGGAAGGGATCTTAATTTTCAACAGTAAGGAACTGCGTGATTTATTCGATATTAAAGTGTTTGTACATGCTGATGCTGACGAACGTTTAATCCGTCGTGTAAAAAGAGACATTCAAGAGCGTGGTAGAGATATTAATGAAGTACTTAAAAGATATCAAGACACCTTAAAACCAATGCATCAAACGTTTATTGAGCCTACAAAAAATTATGCCGATATCATTATTCCAAATGACCGATACAATACAGTAGCCATAGACATCGTTAGAACTGTAATTAGTGATAAACTATAAGTATGACCCTGAAACAACTCAAAAACAATACGTATTTTAAAATATTTACAAATTTTTACATTGTCGTAATTATTGTATTTGTTTTATGGATGCTGTTCTGGGATGAGAACTCTTATCTCGTCCACCGTGAGTTTAATCAGGAATTGGACAAACTAAAATCACAAAAGAAATACTATCTTGAGCAAATAGACAAAGACAAGGCTATTATTTCAGATTTAAAAGATTTAGAGAAACTAGAAAAATTTGCAAGAGAAAAATACCACATGAAAAAGGCCAATGAAGACATTTTTCTGATTGAATATGATACCTTAAAATAATATTTCACTTGGTGCAGTATATTTTAGGAGCTCTATTGATCTTAATTCAACTATTTTTCTGATTTTTGAATACTAATTACGACTATGAGCAATTCTATCACAAATGATTTTGATACTGTATCTGCCGCTGCTTGGAAACAAAAGATTCAAGTAGATTTAAAAGGGGCAGATTACAATAAAACCTTACTCACGCAAACCAATGAAGGCATTACGATCAAGCCTTTTTACCATGCGGATGATTTCGAAAAACTAACGATCACTACTCAAAACACCGACTTAAACATCTGTGAAAAAATATGGGTCTCTTTCGAAAAAAAGGCCAACAAAAAAGCCTTGGATGTTCTAAATAGAGGTGCAAATTCCATAAAATTTACATGTACAAAACACTTTGACTTCACCGTTCTTTTCCATGAACTCCTCCATAAAAAAATAGAATTTCATTTTGATTTCCATTTTTATGATACTGATTTCATCTTGGAATTGAGTGATTTCCTCTCAAAAGAAACTGTATTTTATAACCTAGACTTCATCGGACATTTAGCAGCTAAAGGAAATTGGATTAAAAATCAACCTCAAGATATTGAGCAATTAAAAAAAATACTCACGCTAAGACCACGCACTAATATAATAAGTGTAAACACCGCTATTTATCAGAATGCAGGAGCCAATACTGTTCAACAGGTAGCGTACGCCCTAGCCCATGCCAATGAGTATTTATCGGCATTTGGAGGGGAAATCGCTCCTTACATTCAGTTTAATAATGCCATCGGAAGTAATTATTTCTTCGAAATTGCAAAACTCCGTGCCCTGCGCTACTTATACCCTCTTATCTGTAAGGAATACCAAGTAGAAACGAGCACACAACTTTTCTGTGAGCCCAGTTTACGCAATAAAACCATCTATGATTATAATGTAAACATGCTGCGTACCACTACGGAATGTATGAGTGCAATTCTAGGTGGCGCACAAACTATTTCAAACCAGCCTTACGACCATCTATTTCTAAAAACAAACGAATTCGGAGAGCGTATCGCAAGAAATCAATTGGTCATTTTAAAAGAGGAAAGCCACTTTAATAACGGACAGCATCTAGCGAATGATTCTTATTATATAGAAAGCATCACCCAACAAATAGCGACAAAAGCATTGAAACTATTTAAGGAGATTGAAAAAAACGGTGGTTTTATAAAACAATTGAAACAAGGAACTATTCAACGAAAAATTTCTGAAAACGCAAAAAAAGAACAAGCTCAATTTGATGATGGATCTCTGGTATTACTAGGAAGTAATAAATATCCAAATCCATTAGACCAAATGAAAAATGTGGTAGAACTATCCCTTTTCAAGAAAAAACAAGGACATAAAACCGCGATTACCCCAATTATAGGAATAAGACTCGCCGAAGCTTCCGAAAAAACACGCATCAATACCGAAAACCAATAGCCGTTCCACAAAAAATTACAGCATGTCAAGAAAAGATTTTTCACATTTAGAAATACAGACAACGGATTCAAAAGAGACTACTTTTGAACACGAAAACTACAGTGCCGGAACAGCGCCTAATTTACGAGGTCCTTATTCCACTATGTATGTTAGAAGACCCTGGACAGTACGCCAATATGCCGGTTTTTCTACTGCAGAAGAAAGCAATGCTTTTTACAGACGTAATTTAGAAGCAGGACAAAAAGGGCTTTCTGTAGCCTTTGACTTAGCAACACATCGTGGCTATGATTCTGACCATGAACGCGTACAAGGCGATGTTGGAAAAGCAGGAGTTGCCATTGATTCTGTAGAGGACATGAAAATACTATTTGACAAAATCCCCTTGGATAAAATGTCAGTTTCCATGACTATGAATGGGGCCGTCCTTCCTATATTGGCTTTTTATATTGTCGCCGCAAAGGAACAAGGCGTCAGTCAAGAGCTCCTTTCTGGAACCATTCAGAATGACATCTTAAAGGAATTTATGGTACGGAACACCTATATCTATCCTCCAAGCCCTTCTATGAAGATAATTGCGGCTATTTTCAAATACACGACAGAGCACATGCCTAAATTTAATTCTATTTCTATTTCTGGCTACCACATGCAAGAAGCTGGAGCAACAGCAGAAATCGAATTGGCGTACACCCTAGCCGATGGCTTAGAATATTTAAGAACTGGAATTTCTAACGGAATGACTATTGATTCTTTTGCACCAAGATTGTCCTTTTTCTGGGCCATCGGAATGGATCATTTTACAGAAATAGCAAAAATGAGAGCCGCTAGAATGCTGTGGGCAAAAATTGTCCAACAATTCAATCCTAAAAATCCAAAATCACTTGCCTTACGCACACATTGCCAAACCAGTGGATGGAGTTTAACCGCACAGGATCCTTTTAATAATGTGGCGAGAACAGTTATAGAAGCTATGGCTGCCGCTTTAGGAGGCACTCAAAGTTTACACACCAATGCCTTAGACGAAGCCATCGCTTTACCTACTGATTTTTCTGCTAGAATAGCAAGAAATACCCAACTTTTTATTCAAGAAGAAACAGGGATTACAAAAACAGTAGATCCATGGGGAGGCGCTACTTTTATAGAAAAACGCACGGAAGAAATAGCCCATAAAGCATGGGAGCTGATTCAAGAAGTAGAAACCTTAGGAGGAATGACCAAGGCCATCGAGCAAGGGATTCCAAAAATGCGTATCGAAGAAGCTGCCGCTACTAAACAAGCACATATAGACAGCGGACAAGACACTATCGTGGGCGTCAACAAACACCAGTTAGAAAAAGAAGATCCCTTAGAAATATTAGAAGTAGACAACCAAGCGGTGAGAAACTCACAAATAAAACGCTTAAAAACCTTAAAAGAAACAAGAAATAACACTTCTGTAAAAATCGCCTTAAATGCATTGACACATTGCGCTAAAACAGGAGAAGGAAACTTACTGGAATTCGCCATTAAAGCAGCCGAATTTCGCGCCACTTTAGGAGAAATATCAGATGCCTTAGAAAGTGAATTTGGCCGTTATAAAGCAACCATTAAATCAATTACAGGTGTGTATAGTAGAGAAATAAAAAACGACAGTGATTTTGAAAAAGCAAAAGTACTTGCTAATAAATTTTCAACCTTAGAAGGAAGAAGGCCTCGGATAATGGTGGCTAAAATGGGACAAGACGGACATGATAGAGGGGCGAAAGTAGTCTCGTCTAGTTTTGCTGATTTAGGTTTTGACGTGGACATAGGCCCACTATTCCAAACCCCACAAGAAGCGGCTAAACAAGCCGTAGAAAATGATGTGCATGTACTGGGAATATCTTCCTTAGCTGCAGGACATAAAACCTTAATGCCACAAGTAATTCAAGCTTTAAAAGAATACGGACGTGAAGATATTATGGTCATTGCTGGAGGTGTAATCCCTGCTCAGGATTACCAAACATTATATGATGCTGGTGTATCAGGCATATTTGGCCCGGGCACTAAAATAGCCACTTCTGCGATCGATATTCTAGAGCAATTGATTGAGAAATTGACTTAAAAAAAAGAAAGCGATTTAAATTTGATTTAAATCGCTTTCTTTTTTTATTTCATATTGGAGATACGCATTACACTGATTCCTAATTCAAATCATAACGAATCATCTCCACCAAATCATTTTCTTGCTCATACAGTACAAAATCGCCATCTCTGATATAGGCAATTTTACCGGTTTCTTCCGAAACGATCAAACACAAACAATCTGTTTTTTCTGTAATCCCAATCGCTGCTCTATGACGCAATCCAAACCGAGAAGGCAATGTCTTTTTAGACAACGGCAGTACCACCCTAGTGGCCTTGATAATATTATCTCGAATTAGCATCGCTCCATCATGAAGAGGACTGTTTTTATAAAAAATACTTTCGATAATAGGTCCGTTAATTTCAATATGCATTTTATCTCCTGAATTTTTCAGAAAATCAAGGCTCTGTGTTCTCTCTATCACTATTAATGCACCTGTCTTAGTTTGCCCCATGCTGATACATGTTTCCAATATTGCTTCCACATTGGTGGTCGTATGAATTTCTGTATTTAAAAACTTCAATTGCTTTAAAAAGTTTCGTTTAGAGGTAAAATTAGTGGAACCAATCATCAATAAAAACTTGCGAATTTCTTGCTGAAACACAATCAGTAAAGCAATGGCCCCTCCACTAATCAAAGTCCCCAATATTCCACTGAGCAACTCCATTTGTAAGGCTTGAGTAATTTTCCAAATTAACACCACTAAGGCGATCCCTATAAAAATATTAATAGCTACCGTCCCTCTCAGTAATTTATAGACATAATACAGTAGCAAGGCTACCAAAACAATGTCAAGGACATCTAAAATTGAAAAATTTAAAAAATCTAAAAATAAAAAGTGCATAAACTTCTAATTGAATCGTAAAAATAGTAAAAAACCAGTCACCAATAACATTGTCTTAGCAATTACAATCTGGAATTTTAGAACGGTCAAAAATAAATTCATTCAGACTAATTTTAATCGCTGCAGATTGTAAGGAAGAGATCATGGTTTTATAGGATAGATACTCTTGATAACTCAACGTATTGTCAAAATTAAGATGAATCAACGTTTGGCTCCCTTCCGAAGAAAACTCAATAAATTCCAATAAAGTAGCTTTCAAATCTTCTGTTCCTATATTTGAATCATTTATATATACGGTGTTTTTATAAAATCTCAAATTAAGATTGTGATAAACAGCATAAGAATCTCCCGAAGCTTTCAACCATTCTTTAGACGTAATACTGTCCTCCATAAATGTAACATGAGTAAATTCTAAAAAGGACAACATCTTATTACTTGTATTTGAATAACTGTAAAAGTCACGTGTTTTCTTATCCGCATGCATTCCGTTTTTATGCTTATACTTCATCTTTTTAAGCAAAGGAAGTACTTTTTTTAAAGGGAGTTTTTTATCAATATTATACACCCAATTGGTAGAAATAATGGTGTTTGTTCTATTCAAAACAGCCGAGGTGTCTTTGTTTTTAATTTCAAAAAACATCCAAACTTCTGAAAAGTTTTTTATTTCTTGAAGACCGTCCGCAGCAATTAAGGGGATTTGAATTTCCTTTTTTGCGCAACTAGCAAACACTAAGCAACACAAAAATAATTTTATTAGTTTCATATCTTATCGTTTTTAACTGCCTTTCTAAAGACAGTCCTATTCTCTTATTATTTTATGGCTACAAAGCCAATTTTAGTCATTGGAATTCCATAAACCTACAATTTTCACCGCTTCTACAGCTTCTTTTACATCATGAGCCCTAAGGATAGACGCACCATTTATTAATGCCAAGGTATGCGCAACTGTAGTTGCATTTAAAGCTTCTTTTGCGGTAATTCCTAAAGGTTTATACAACATAGATTTTCGAGAAACTCCAATTAACAACGGAAAATCGAGCGTTTTAAACAGCGATAACTGCTGTAATAACTTGTAGTTATCGTCCATTGTTTTTCCAAATCCAATTCCAACATCTACTAGTATGTCTTTCAATCCCAATAATTTTAACCGTCCTGTCTTCTCAGAAAAATAACGCAATAGATCCGTCACTATATCTTCATACTCAGGTTTCAACTGCATATTCTGAGGGGTCCCTAACATGTGCATCATACAGTATGGAACTTGTAATTCCGCGACTACTTTAAACATGTTTTCATCCATTTCTCCTGCCGAAATATCATTGATCATTGCTGCACCTTTTCTGATACACGCGCTGGCAACTTTACTTCTAAAGGTGTCAATAGAAATTATAATCCCCGGAAAACTAATGGTTAGTAATTCAACTATTGGCAGTACTCTCTCCAATTCTTCTTGTTCAGAAATATGCACGGCACCAGGTCGTGAGGAATAGCCTCCTACATCAATAAACGTAGCACCTTCCTCTAACATTTTCTCTACTTGACTCAAGATAGCTTCGGTATCCTTGTACTTTCCTCCATCAAAAAACGAATCTGGAGTAATGTTCAAAATCCCCATCACTTTGGGTTGCCTTAAGTCTATAAGTGTTCCGTTACAATTAATGGTCATTTATCGTACTACTTTATCTATTATTTTTGTTTGAATTGGCTCCCTATAATCTCGCATTTGTACAAGTAAATCGTCTACCGTAGATGCTACTAAAAGCATCGCCCTATTACTCGCCTTTAAAAACCCTTCCGCCACCATTACATCTAACTGTGCTAAGGTATGATCAAAAAAACCGTTGGTATTTAAGATTCCTACAGGTTTATGTTCTATCCCTAATTGACTCAATGTCAATGCTTCGAATAATTCATCCAAAGTTCCAAATCCACCAGGCAGGGCTATATATCCATCTACTAATTTACTGATAATTACTTTACGGTCACTCATAGATTTAGAAACAATCATCTCCTCTACTCCATCATGCATTACCTCTTCGTGTTCCAATAATTCTGGAATCACTCCGATGACCACTCCATTATTTTTAATCATGGCATTGGCAATAGCTCCCATCATTCCTATTTTTCCGCCTCCGTAAACCATATCTATTTCATGTTCACAAAAATAAGCCCCTAATTTTTCTGCTTCTAATTGGTATATTTCCGAAAACCCAAGGCTCGACCCACAAAACACTGCTATTCTTTTCATAATTTTCTCCTATTTATACACGTTAAGTCCTCAAATTCTTGCCCAAATTGTAACAAATTAGTACATTCGTTTGAAATCTATAATTACCCGTGCGTTGGCACGAAAATAACAAAATTAAAAAGAGTTTCATGCATAATACTTCAGAACAATACGATTCTATCATAAATAAATGTCAATCATTATACAATAACAAGTTAAAAGACTATGGTTGTGCATGGCGAATTTTAAGATTGCCCTCTCTAACGGACCAAATTTTTATAAAAGCACAACGCATAAGACAATTACAAGAGAATGATGTTCGTAAAATAGATGAAGGAGAGGTTTCTGAATTTATAGGAATCATCAACTACGCGACAATGGCCTTGATTCAATTAGAGAAAGGAGTGGCTACACAGCCAGATTTATCTTTAGAAGAAGCCCGTGATTTATACACAAAACACATCCAAATAACCAAGCAATTAATGGAGGATAAAAACCATGATTATGGAGAAGCTTGGCGTGAAATGAGGGTCAGTTCCTTAACTGATCTGATTTTACAAAAATTACTACGTGTAAAACAGATCGAAGACAACCAAGGAAAAACCATTGTTTCCGAAGGAATAGATGCTAATTATCAAGACATGATAAATTACGCTGTTTTTGCTTTAATACATTTAAACTTTTAGTATATGAAAATTTTAGTAAGCATTGCCCGGATACTCGTTGGAATTACCTTCTTATTCTCTGGATTTGTTAAATTAATAGACCCTCTAGGGTCTGCTTATAAATTTCAAGAATATTTTAGCCCAGAAGTTTTAAACCTAGAATTTTTAAGTCCTTATGCGCTCCCATTTTCTATCTTTTTAATTATCATAGAAATAATGTTAGGTGTCATGATCTTAATAGGTTTTAAATCTAAATTAACCGCTTGGGGACTCCTTGTTATTATGCTAGTTTTCCTGTTTTTAACTTGGTATTCTGCGTATTATGACAAAGTACAAGACTGTGGTTGTTTTGGAGACGCCCTAAAATTATCATCATGGGATACTTTCTATAAAAATATAATTCTGGTAGCCTTGGTTATTCTACTAGTGGTAAGGTCCTACGACATTACCCCTATTCTAGGATATACTACAGAAAAATGGGTGACACTCGCATCACTTTTTACTTTTTTATTCATCACTTATTACGTACTCGTACACTTACCTATTATAGATTTCAGACCTTTTGCCATTGGAAATAGCATTCCAGCAGGAATGGAATACACCGATGAAGAGGATTTCCCTCCTATTAAAGATTTCTTCTTAGAAAGCGAAACGGAGGATTTAACACCTCAATTAATGAAAGAAGAGAAATTACTCTTAGTGATTGCTTATGATTTAGACAAAAGCGACATACAAGGCTTTGCGAATTTAAAACCTATTCTAACAAAAGCGAAAGAAAAAGGATATAAAATATACGGAGTTTCTTCTTCTTTAAAAGACGATTTTGATGCGATCAACAAAGAACACGGATTGGAATTCGACGTGTTATTCTGTGATGGAACTGCTTTAAAAACAGTGATCAGGTCTAATCCTGGTTTGATTACAATTTCTAAAGGAATAGTGATGGATAAACGAAGCTGGACAGATGCAAACGATCTAATTATCAAATAAAACACGACCGATGAAACACTTTTTGCTCATTTTTATAGGTGGAGGCTTTGGAAGCATGGCTAGATACGCGGTGGGTAAATGGCTAAATACGGACAACTCAATACCATACGGCACAATGCTGGCGAATGTATTGGGTTGTTTTATCATTGGTTTGGTGATGGGCTATATTCTAAAATCAAACAGTTCACATCAAAATTTAGCATTATTAATAGGTACAGGGTTCTGTGGAGGCTTCACTACCTTTTCTACATTTGCTTTAGAAAACCAAACACTCCTTAAAAATGGTGATTTTCTACACTTTTTTTATTATGCATTCGGATCCATTCTATTAGGATTTTTTGCTGTATTCTTAGGAATATTTTTAACGAGATTCATCGACTAATCAAGTCCTCGTTTCTCATTACTCTCTCCATTAAAAAGAACGACGACTCCTTCCTCTTCTATACAAGTCTCAATACCTGTTTTTTTTAGCCTGCAAAATTCAAAATGATAGACGTAAATAACATGGCCAATCAAATTGAACACAAGCCTATTTTAGTCCCTAAAAAGACAAAAGAAAAGTAATGAATGTCCTTCATTTTCACATTTAGATGTAGTAAATAATATGACAACCTCCTGCCAAGAGATTGTAAATACCGTAGGTAGTAAAAAATCAATAAAATTACTTTTTAAAACAACACCCCCCTCTTTTTGATTCCAAAATCCTAAAAAAACACGTCTTTTTATTTTTAACCCCATAAAAAATAGGGGTCAAAATAATTCATTCTGTAATTATCAATCTTTTAGCCCCTAAAAATTAGGGGGTAACATCCTTAAATTGTAGGTTTAGAGAGAATTAACCTATAAATTTTAAGGGCATGAGAAAAATTGAAGCGATTATTCGTAAATCAAAATTCGAAGAAGTAAAGGAAGCATTACACGCCATTGAGGTCAACTTTTTCAGTTACTGGGATGTTACGGGAGTCGGAAATGAACAGCAAGGACATGTATACCGTGGCGTAAGTTACAGCACTACCGACATTCAGCGTCGTTTTTTATCCATTGTAGTTTCAGAACCTTTCTACGAAAAAACCATCAATGCACTACTAGAAGCCGCTTATACAGGAGATGTAGGTGACGGGAAAATTTTTGTTTCAAACATAGAAGAAACCTACCGGATTAGAACCAAGGAAACAGGATCCGACTCTCTAAAATAAAGCACCTACTTATTTACCAACTACTAACAAATTAACTATGGAAAACACACTATTCACTATAAACAATGTATGGATGATGCTCTGTACAGCACTCGTCTTTTTTATGCATTTAGGATTTTCTCTTGTAGAAATCGGATTTACACGACAAAAAAACGCCATTAACATCTTATTTAAAAATATTTTCATCATTTGTATAGGACTTATTTTATATGCACTCATTGGTTTTAACCTTATGTATCCCAGTAGCTTTATCGCCGGGGTACTCCCTGATTATTTTATAAATCTCTTTGGAATCTCACTTCCAGAAAACGGTTTAACTCCAGCTTATGCTTCTGGTGGCTACACCTATTATACAGATTTCTTATTTCAAGGAATGTTTGCTGCCACCGCAGCCACTATCGTATCTGGAGCAGTTGCAGAACGTATTAAACTCAGTAGTTTTATGCTGTTTACCTTATTCTACGTTGGGCTTATATATCCTATAACAGGATCTTGGCAATGGGGAGGAGGCTTTTTATCTAGCCTGGGAAACCAATTAAATGAAACAGGAACCACGCTAAAAGAAGCCGGGTTTTACGATTTCGCAGGTTCTACCATCGTACATTCTGTGGGAGGATGGGCCGCCTTAATTGCCGTTTACTTACTCGGTTCCAGAATAGGTAAATTCAAAAAAAACGGAAAACTAGGGGTATTGCCAGGACACAACATTCCCTTAGCCACTGCCGGAGTACTTATTTTATGGCTCGGATGGTTTGGATTTAATGGAGGCTCTGTATTATCAGCGGCTCCAGGGGCAACTTCCTTAGTTTTAGTTACTACCTGTTTAGCAGCTGCATCTGGAGGATTGACCGCCTTTGTAATCTCCTACAGCAAATATAAAACATACGATTTATCCATGTTTCTCAATGGAATACTCGGTGGATTGGTTGGAATTACCGCTGGAGCAGACCAAATGAGTATTAGTAACGCGATTGTTATTGGAGCAATCGCGGGGGCAATTATTGTAGTTGGAATTTATTTATTAGACAAAGTAAAACTAGACGATCCCGTAGGCGCTATTCCTGTTCATCTATTTTGTGGAATATGGGGGACTTTGGCCGTTGGTATTTTTGGAAAAATGGCGAGTTGGGAACAATTAGGTTATCAAATTACAGGGGTTTTAGCTGTCGGAATATTCTGTGTAACAACCTCTTTCTGCATCCTTTTTACCCTTAAAAAAACCATGGGACTCAGGGTCTCGAAAAAAGAAGAAGTGGAAGGTTTGGATATTCATGAACATGGAATGGATGCATACCCTGATTTCAGATTGGATCAACATTAACTATCCACCATTACCATCATATATGCTCTCAATAGTCTATTTTACAACTCTAATTACAAACACTAACATTATGAAAATTAACAAGTACATTTTACTGACCCTACTTATCACCCTACTAAGCCTTTCCGTTTTCGCTCAAAAATCTTCTAAAATAAGTGTAGATTTCGGAGCTGACATCGCTAGTAGATACGTATGGAGAGGATTAGAATTTTCAGATTCTCCAGTTGTTCAACCTTATCTTGAGTTCAGCTATAAAGAATTCACCCTTGGAGCCTGGGCCTCTTATGAAACAGGAGGACAAGTAGTGGGTCAGGAATTTGATATTTACCTCACTTATAACCTAGGAAGTTTTAACCTTAGCTTTACAGACTATTCTTTTCCTATAGATGGCCAAACCGACAACTATTTTCAATTAAAGACTCACATTGGAGAACTTATGATCGGCTATGACAATGCAAGTAAATTTCCGCTAACCTTATCCGCTGGATTAAACATATACAATGATGAACAGCATTCAATATATACAGAAGTCGGGTATCCATTCCAAATTAAAAACACGGATTTAAACCTATTTGTAGGAGCTGGTAATGAACAATACACCACTACCGATAATTTTGACCTCATAAATATTGGAATCTCCGCAAGTAAAAAAGTAGCCATTAGTTCTAAATTCTCTATAAATACGAAAGCGAGTATTATTTTTAACCCAGACACTAGCGATGCCTATTTTGTTTTTATGATTTCTC
The DNA here is from genome assembly GCA_016764435.1 of Flavobacteriaceae bacterium. Classification (GTDB taxonomy): domain Bacteria; phylum Bacteroidota; class Bacteroidia; order Flavobacteriales; family Flavobacteriaceae. The sequence goes on from JAESRX010000078.1 coordinate 12,688, forward strand.
TATAATAACACTTAAAAAAAATCCCGTAACAAATTACTGTTACGGGATTTTTTAATTAGTTATTTATTCTTCTCTATCTTTTCTTCCAAAATGTTTGAGCCGTCGCGCACACTTTAGTACTTCCTTGTATTTTTATACTGTGAATGAATGAATCTTCCACAGCTCCTTTAGTCAAAGAGATGATGGTGTCATCATATAAAGCTTCTGTTATAAAACGACCTTCTATTTTTACTAGGTAATAATTATCTACTATTTCCTTCGGCAATGATTCCATCAACCACTGTAAATAACGAATATTATTAACATGTTCGTTCATATCGGTATCAAAACGATTTACTTTAAATTTTTTAGAAAAATTTGCGACATCTAACACTTCTAACTTACTAGAAATATCATGATCAATACTCTGTGTACCGTCAAATGACCAACGTTCTTTAATTTGGTCAAAAATCTGAACAGGCCTGCGTTTTTCAATATCAAAAAACACCCACAACCCTCTAGACCTACCAATCACCTCTCCCTTTTCATCGAAAATAATATTTTCTCGAAACCCTTTTATCATAGAGTAAGAAGATAACCAGGTCCTAATGGTAATTTTTTCTTTATACAATGGATACCTGTCCATTTCCATCACCCCAGAAAGCAACACCCATCCGACATTTTTAGCGATTAAATCATATAAGCTATACCCTATAGAATAACAATGATCCGCCGCAGTCTCCTCCAGTAACATCAACATTGTGGTTGCAGAAGCCTCGCCAAATTCATTCATTTCAAAATAGCGCAACTCAAATTGTTTCTCAAAATAACTCATCATCATCATTGTTTTTAAAAAAGAATATAAACATCAAGCTCTAATAGCTTTCTTTTTAAACGGTAAAAACAGCAGTCAAGTATCTAAACAAAGTACGGATCGAATCTTTTGACACCGAATTAGCACAATCCTAATAAGGGGTTTTAAAATCGAGGATTTGACAAATTAAATAGCAAAAATTAATGGTCTTTAAAACGTTTTACACCTGCTTCAATTTTCACCGCTACATTATTTCCGGAAGGTACAATTGGACAGGAATATTTAATATTATAGGCACAATATGGATTGTAAGCCTTATTAAAGTCAATGACAACAGACGTGGCATTAGCAACAGGCATTTTCACATCAATATAGCGTCCCCCTCCATAACTGCTCACACTATTGGTTAAATCAGTAAAGGGTAAGAATAGTGATTTCCCATATAATGAAGTATTCATAAACTGTTGATTTTGATACAAATTCAAGGTGTATTCCTTTCCTTCTATACTAAAACTTGCCCTTCCATAAATACGGTACAACGGTTTGCGATCTGAGGTAGTCGTCATTTCAAAAACCTCCGAATCAGGAGTTTCTATAAAGGATGCTGTCACTTTAAAATCTTCATTTATATCGAAAAAAGACAACTGTCTAAAATCCTTTAAATCTTCTGGAGTTAAAGGCGATTCATTAGCAGTGGAATAATGTATATTTAATTCGTATTGGAATTGCTGTATTTCTTTCACAAATTCCTTTTTTTGCATATTACTATTCACAGGTTTCTCTTTTTTCGTATTACAACTCAAGAATAGTGCAATTAGGCCTAGGAAAATTATATTTTTCATTAGATTAGTTCTTGTTATTTCGGATTTATAAATTGATACTTATTAATAATTACAGGCCTAAAGATATGCGTAATTAAAGGGAAACTGTTTTAAAAAACCTGTATGTTTTTTTCAACTCACATATAAAACGGTTAAAATTCACTCAAAAAAACTGAACTAATAGCCCTATTATAACAGCTTGTAAGATACTAAATCCTGTAGGACTCACTTCCATTCCTCCTAGAAATAATCACGTTAGACATCTTCTTGTTTTAAATAGAACTTCCGTAATGTATTTACCTTCAAGAAAATTCAACTTCCTATAAGTGCTCTTAATGCAACACTTATATATTCATATAATCAGAACATAAAACCCAAACTAAACAAAAAAGTTCCCAACGTAAAAAAAAAACCTGACTATTTAAACAGCTAATTTTACCTGTATTTACTTCGCTATAATAAAACCCAAATACACTCAATAAACAGTCCTCTAATTTTAAAAAAAATGTAGCTTTGTTCCTCAATCAGACAGCAATGAATACGTAACACTCACCATAAAAAAGCAAACACACTTGATTTACAGCAAACAACACCTAAACCAACTTGGATTCACACTATATCCATCCATTATTTCGATTCATTCTAAACGCAGTACATCGTAGGATTTTTATTTTCACACTATGCTAAAAAAACTAATAAGTAACTACAAAGAATCATTTTCTGGACTCTCTAGTGATATTTGGTGGCTTTCCCTTATAACTTTTATAAACAGGGCAGGTACAATGGTGCTTCCTTTTTTATCGCTTTATTTAACCGATTATTTAAATTTTTCATTAAGTAATGTAGGCTGGATAATGAGTGTTTATGGTTTAGGATCACTCGCAGGCTCTTGGCTAGGAGGAAAACTAACAGACAAGTTTGGTTTTTACAAGGTAATGGTTTGGAGTTTATTCTTAACAGGTTTGTGTTTTATAGGCTTACAATTTGCAAGTACATTTATAGAATTCAGTATCGGAATATTACTAACCATGACTATTGCTGACACCTTTAGACCCGCCATGTTTGTCTCTTTAAAAGCCTATAGTAAACCCGAAAACCAAACGAGGTCCTTAACGCTAATTCGACTCGCCATAAATTTAGGATTTTCCTTTGGCCCCTTTTTAGGAGGGCTTATTATTTCACTAATAAGTTACCGCGGACTCTTTTGGATAGATGGACTTACTTGTATTTCTGCCATTATCATTTTTAAAACTGTCTTAAAAGAAAAGGAAATAAGCGAACCTGAAATAGGCGAAGCTACACTCACAGCATTTCAAAAAAACAAAACAAGGTCTCTTTATAATGACAAACCATATTGGATCTTTTTAGCTATAATGTTTATAATGGGGCTCGTTTTCTTACAGCTCTTTACAACGATGCCTCTTTTCTACAAAGAAGTTCACGGCCTAACAGAAATAGAAATAGGACTCCTAATGTCTTTAAATGGCTTGATTATTTTTTTCTTAGAAATGCCAGTAATACACTACATAGAAAAATCGTTTTGGAATAAAATAAAGCTCATTTTATTTAGTATGGTCTTATTTTCCATCAGTTTTTTTGTACTTCCTATCGATTGGATTGGAATACTCGTGATCGGTATGATTTTCATAACCATTGCAGAAATGCTTGCCTTTCCTTTTACAAATACCTTTGCCATGAGTAGAGCTATCAAAGGAAAAGAAGGGCAATACATGGCACTATACGCAATGTCTTTTTCTGTCGCACATATTTTCAGTGCTAAAATAGGAATGGAAATGATTGAAAAATATGGTTACAATAGTAATTGGTTCCTAATGGGAGCGCTTTCATTGGTCGGTGCTTTATTATGTGTATGGCTTTTAAAAGCACTCAAACAACACCCTTAATTTTTACCGTTTTCCGTTATATCATTTCATTAGACACAAACTGTATATCATGTAGGTTTTTATAAAAACCATTTAGTTCTAGCAATTCTTTATGAGATCCCATTTCCATTATTTCCCCTTTGTCCATGACAATAATTCTAGTTGCATTTTTAACGGTTGTCATCCGATGCGCAATAATAATAGACGTTTGATTTTTTGTAATAGTTTCGGTCGCTTTTTGGATTAACTGCTCTGAGTAAGAATCAATCGAAGAGGTTGCTTCGTCCAAAATTAAAATACTCGGTTTGCTTACATAAGCTCTTAAAAAAGAGATTAACTGTCGCTGACCAGAAGACAACATCACTCCTCGTTCTCGTACATTATAATCATAACCTCCCGGTAAACTCATAATAAAATCATGAATCCCAATTAATTTAGCGGCTGTAATTACTTCACTCAAAGGAATGTCTGTATTATTTAAAACAATGTTATTATACACGGAGTCTGAAAACAAAAACACATCCTGTAAGACCACTGCTATTTCATTTCTAAGTGAGGGTAGGTCATAATTTTTAATATTGACGTTATCCACAGAAATCGTTCCTTCTTGAATCTCATAAAAACGATTCACTAAGTTTATGATAGTTGACTTTCCTGCACCTGTAGCCCCTACAATAGCAATTGTTTCCCCAGCATTTACCTTAAAAGTGATCCCTTTTAGGACTTCTTCACCTTTAATATAACTAAAACGCACATTGTCAAAAGAAATTACCCCTTTAAAGTCTTTCGCTATTACATGCCCTTTTTTTTCTATTTGACTTTTTGTATCTAACACTTCGAAAACTCTGTTCCCAGCTACCATCCCCATTTGCAGGGTATTGAATTTATCTGCAATTTGTCGCAATGGTCTGTACAGCATTTGCGCCATCATTATAAAAGAGATCACATCCCCCACGGTCACAAATTCACCAGCCGCAACGCGTACGCCTCCGTACCAAACTAGTAAACCAACAGCAATAGATGACAACACTTCTGCTATTGGAAAAAAGATGGAATAATACCAAACTGTTTTTATTTGGGCTGCTTTATGTGCTTCATTAATCTTCATGAATTTAGCACTCTCAATCTTCTCACGATTAAACAATTGGACAATTCGCATTCCAGAAACACGTTCTTGTACAAAACCATTCAGTTCTGAGACTTGTTTTCTTACATCTTGAAAGGCACCTTTGATTGCAATTTGAAAAATTCGCGTTGCATATAAAAGGACTGGTAACACCAAAAAAGCGATCAAGGCTAATTGCCAATTCATATAGAGCATAAGCGCGGCAATAAATATCATTTTTAAGACATCACTTACAATCATAAACAAGCCTTGACTAAAGAACTGCGCAATTGTTTCTGTATCAGAAACCACTCTAGTCACTAATTTACCTACCGATGAATTATCGAAATAAGACATCTTAAAATTAAGCATATGTCTAAATAACAAGGCTCTAATATCACTGATAATATGCTGTCCAAGCCAGTTCGCGGTATGGATAAAAACAAATTGTAAAAATACTTCTACAAAAAGAACTCCAACGACTAGTAATGAATAAAGTAGCAAACCATCCGGATCCTTATTTTCAAGCATATGAACATCTACAATTTCCTTTAATAAATAAGGCCTTGCTGCTGCAAAAACAGACAACAAAATAGCTGCAAACACAGACAAATAAAACTCCCATCCATATTTATGGGCAAATTTCATGAGTCGTGTAAAAATTTCCGCATCAAAAGCGTTTCCTGTTTTTTTCTTATTCATAATCATAAATTGATAAAGGATATCCTACTTGAGTCAAGGACAATCCACATGCTGGTACGGAAGCCCCTGCATTACGTCTATCCATACTCTGTATCACATTTCTAAATTGAGGAATGGTCATTCTTCCATTTCCAATCTGCACTAAGGTTCCGACAATTGCTCTCACCATATTTCTCAAAAAACGATCTGCAGAAATATAAAAAACAAGCCCATTCCCTTCTTTTTTCCAAACGGCTTCTGTGATGGTACAATTATATGTTTTCACGTCTGTTTTAGAACGAGAAAAACATTTAAAGTTTTCATACTCTAATAATAGAGCTGCCGCTTCATTCATTTTATCGATGTCAAAAATTTGATTGGTCACCTGCCATGAAAACCCCATAGAAAATGGATTTTTCTCCAAGCTAATCTTATATTCATAGCTCCGAAAGGTCGCATTAAAACGCGCATGGGCATCGTCTTTTACACGTTTGATCTCTCGAACAGCAATATCCGACGGCAACAAACTATTTAATTTATAGACAAGATCTACTTCATTTAACTCCTGTGCTACATCCATATGAACAAATATTTGAGAAGCATGCACCCCTGCATCTGTTCTACCTGCAGCCAACACCTCTATAGGCGTCCTTAAAATTGTAGACAACGACTGTTGTACTACCTGTTGCACAGATATATCACTCGGTTGGATTTGCCATCCATGATAATTTTTGCCATTATAGCTTAATTCTAAAAAATATCTCAATTGAATCTTGTATTTTTGAAGTTACAAATATACAGCTTTTCGGTATTTTAATAATGCCAAATTCAAATTCAACTTAATGAAAAAAATATTGCTTTTATCCGATACGCATGGATACATAGATGATCAGATATTAAACCATGTAAAACAAGCCGACGAAACATGGCATGCAGGTGATATTGGTAATATATCTGTTACTGATACACTGAAAAAACACGGTACTTTAAGAGCTGTATTTGGAAATATAGACGACCATATTATACGAAAAGAATTTCCTTTGGATGAAAAGTTCACCATAGAAAATACTAAAGTATGGATGACACACATAGGTGGTTATCCGAACCGGTATGACAAACGTATAAAACATGACTTAGCCATCCATAGGCCTGCTATTTTTATCAGTGGGCATTCCCATATTCTTAAGGTCATATTTGATAAAAAGTTAAACATATTGCATTTAAATCCCGGAGCTGTAGGTAAACATGGTTTTCATAATGTGAGAACTATGATCCGATTCAAAATAGACTTGGATCGAATTTACGACTTGGAAATCATAGAATTAGAGCAAAGAAACTAATGTTTAACAGGAACTATAACCGTGATTTTAGTTCCATTTTCCCGTGTAGACTCCACCCTAAATACGCCTCCCATAACTACTATTCGAGACTTTACTTGTGACAGTCCTAAACCATCTTTTTGCACTACTTTATCCATCTCAAACCCCACACCATTATCCTTAATAATTACACGAAGTTTTTCTCCTTGATCCACCATATAAATAGAAGCTTCAGAGGCCTGACTGTGTTTTAGAATGTTATTTAACAACTCATTAATTAGGTTATGCATCTTAATTTCAAAGGTCTGATCATACCGCCCAATACCATCTTCTTTAAACGTAATATCCAATTGGCTGTTGGATGATTTCTCACATAAATCCTGTGTCGCATAGCCCAAGCCAAATTTTAACAAGACAGATGAAATTAACGTATGAGAAAGATTTCTAATTTTTTCTGCAGCCTCTGTAATAATTTCTTGTGTTTTTTCAATTTCTACGGGGACTTCACATTTCAGCAACACTTTACTCGCGTGCAAATGTAAATTGGCAGAAGACAATAACGTACTAACGCTATCATGTAGAATAGAGGCTATTTTCTTTCGTTCTTCCAAACGCCCATCTAAGGCCGCATTAATACTACGAATTTGCATTAAACTCTCTAATTTCTTTAATTTATTCTCATTCAACAATTGTTGCTGCTTAAACTCCAATTTTAAATGTTTCCGATTCAATTTGTAAAACTTCATAAGAAACCATGCCCCGGTCAATATCAGAAACACAAATAGCCCCATTCCATAGGACATAAACTCCGCTTTTTTTCTTTGTAAATGTGCATCACTGATTTCAGTAGATTTCTTTACTAAAGCAAATTTAGCTTGAATCTCATGAATTTCCTTGTACTTAAGCTCACTCTGCAAGCTATCATTCAAGGAAAAATACATGTCTTGATGATAAAAGGCATGTTCAAAATCACCCAAACCACTATAGGCATAGGCTAAATTAATATACGCTAAACTACGCGTGTTACGATGGAGATCCGTATGACCACTTTCCGCTAACTTCAGTACTTTCTTATAGGTAAACAGCGAACTCTCAAAGGCTCCTTGCATATAATAAATAGCACCAATACTATTCAATATTCCAGCACGTAAAACAGAATCACCTAAACCAACTTGAATACTATCCGCTATTTCAGCAATTTCAAGTGCTTTTTTAAAATCTTTCTTTAAATAATAAACCCCTGATAAATTATTATTAATCTTTGCCTTCTCTTTTTCTAGGCTTGGAAAATTAGTAGCGTACAATAACGCTTTTTCATATTGAAACTTCGCACTATCCAATTTCGATAACCGCTGAAAAACAGCACCTTTTTTAAAGTAATTTGAACTGAGTAGTACGGAATCTTTCTGAATATATTTATCTACTTTATAATAATAATCCAAGGCCTGTACATAGTCCTTATTATCACTCAGTAATTGCGCCATTAAAATATACGCTTTCACAAGTCTATCGGTATTAAACCCTTCTTCTTCTTCTTCAATATAAGTCAATAATAAGGTGAGCCCTTCAGTGGTAGCTCCCTCTTTTATCAATTTTTCTATTTTTTCAAAATCTTTTGCTTGTAAAAAATCAAAAAAGGTATCTAAAGGCTCCACCTCTACCTCGGCATTATACTCCCAAATAAAAAATAGAGGAACCCTACCATAAGAACTTATGGAGATTAAAAACAAACTGCAAAAAATAATTTTTTTAAATAGATCCATACAGGGAATTTAACATATTATAAAAGTAAAAATACAACTGTCAAACTTAAACGATATTATGCTTAACCGCATACAACGCCAGTCCAACTACATTTTTAACATTTAACTTTTTAATTAAGTTTTTTCGATGCGTTTCTACGGTATTGACACTGATAGAAAGCGCAAGTGCAATTGCTTTAGAACTCATTTCATTCGCAATCAACCTTAATACATCCGTTTCTCTATTTGTCAATTCATTATAAAAAGTACCTTCAGGTACCACGTCTACACCAGATGGTTGCCCCGTAAAATCGGAATAAATACGTTTTTTAACACTCTCACTAAAGTACTGTTCTCCAGAAAAAACGGTTTTAATTGCTTCAATAATGCTTTCTCCAGCGCAGTTTTTAGCTAAAAACCCACTAGCTCCCATTTTTAAAACCTCTCTAATTAGTTTGATGTCGTCGTAACTGGATAGTACGATTATTTTAGGGCTGCGTTTTTTCCCTTTCAATCCTCTCAAAACATCTAAGCCGTCAAGTTCAGGCATATTGATGTCTAGAATTAACACATCTGAAGTATTGGTTTTATACCAGTCAATTACCTGAATACCATTCAGGGACTCTCCAACTACTTGAATTGAAGAGTCTGTCTTAAGAACGGCCTTTATACCATCAATCATAATCTTATGATCATCTGCTATATGAATGTTGATCTTTTTCATTATTTTCCCTTGTCAAAGGTAATTATTATAATAACACAGGAAATAGCCATATACCATGAATTTACAGGCTAACGGTTTTCCGTGATATAAAAAAATCCATCTGTCACAGGACAGATGGATTATCGCACTCTATACACTAAGATGTTAGGTGTTATCGCAATCTATCCACAGATTTTACGAGCTCTTCATCCTTTTTGATAGCGTTGTTTGCCAAAACCAGACAAAGCACTGCTAATACAGGAAGAAACAACCCAATACCTTTCTCAGAAACCAATGTTTCTCCAGATACATTAAGTGAATGATATATTAAAACGCCTAATAAAATAAAATTTATCAAAATATTAATCCTTCCTAAACCTAATTGACGTGCTCTATTTTTAAACATAAAAATAGCGCCCAAGGAAAATAAGGCAGAGCTAAAAAACAACAATGGAATTACTTTAATTATCATTGCATCTGACTGTAAGGCGTCCAGTATTGTAAACGGAACTTCCTGACTATCACTCCATAAAAAAACACTATTAATTATCCCTCCAGATATAATGGAAGCTACTAATAAATATAGTGATTGTATTCTTTGAATCATTCGTACTATTTAATCGAATACAAAGTTACATTTTATTATTTAACAAATAAACAATCTATTTAAAAATAATTGATTATATTTGTCACAACTAGTTAACGATTCAAAACTAGTGCTACAAATACAAAATTCACAAATTTTAATTTTCAATGCGTTTACTAAAACATTGAGAATTAACATAATATTCAATAAAATTTAAATGTTTGAAATTTCACAACTCAAGGAAAAGACCCTTGTACAGTTATTGGAAATTGCTAAAACAATTGGAGCAAGTAAATATAAGCAACTGAAAAAACTTGACTTAGTTTACTTAATTCTAGACGTTCAGGCATCCAACCCGAAAACTGAAACACCTGAGGCAAAACCTAAGCCTAAGCGCAAGCGAATTGTTAAAAATTCTACGAACAAGAAGACTGCAGCAAAACCTTCACCTGAAGCTACAAAGGAAATTAAAATCCCTACTTTAGAAACAACCGCAGTTGTAGATACAAAAAAAAAGGAAGACGTTGCACCTGAAAAAGAGCCAGAAAAAAAACCACAACCTGTTGTAGAAAAAGCAACTAAAAGTGTCCCTACTGAGCCTGAAACAAAAGAGGATGCTTCAGAAAAAAAAGAAGAACCTTCTGATGACAATCAAAAAAAGAAAGAGGCTCCTGTAAAAAAACAGCCCCCTTCTAAGCAAGGTACACAAGAGGAAAAGACAGTACAACAGTCGCCTCAAAAACAACACACAAATCCAAATCAGCAACATAAAAATAAACCGAATCCGAACGCTAAAAATCAGCCAAAGAAAAGCGGTAGTAAATTTAGAGAAGCTGACTATGAATTTGATGGAATTATAGAAAGTGAAGGTGTGTTAGAAATGATGCCTGATGGCTATGGTTTCTTAAGATCTTCCGATTATAATTACTTATCTTCTCCTGATGATATTTACTTATCACAATCTCAAATTAAATTATTTGGCCTAAAAACTGGAGATACAGTAAAAGGAATCGTACGACCTCCAAAGGATGGAGAGAAATACTTCCCATTAATTAGAGTGTCAAAAATTAACGGACTTAGTCCTCATGTAGTTAGAGACCGTGTTTCTTTTGAACATTTGACTCCGTTATTCCCAGAAGAAAAGTTTAACCTAGCTAAAGCTGGAAGTACATTATCTACCAGAATTATAGATTTATTCTCTCCAATAGGAAAAGGACAGCGTGGTATGATTGTTTCCCAACCAAAAACGGGTAAAACAATTTTACTAAAAGACATCGCAAACGCAATTGCTGCGAATCATCCAGAAGTGTATCAAATTATCTTATTAATTGATGAACGTCCTGAAGAAGTTACAGACATGCAGCGTAGTGTGAAAGGAGAAGTAGTTGCTTCTACTTTTGACGAACCAGCTGAGAAACATGTACGTGTTGCAAACATTGTCTTAGAAAAAGCAAAAAGACTTGTTGAATGTGGACATGATGTTGTAATTCTACTCGATTCACTTACAAGATTAGCCCGTGCATACAACACAGTTGCTCCGGCATCTGGAAAAATCTTATCTGGGGGTATTGATGCGAATGCATTGCATAAACCTAAAAGATTCTTCGGAGCGGCTCGTAACATAGAAAACGGTGGTTCTTTAACCATTATTGCAACAGCTCTTACGGATACAGGATCTAAAATGGATGAGGTGATTTTTGAAGAGTTTAAAGGAACCGGTAACATGGAACTTCAACTGGACAGAAACATTGCCAATAGACGTATTTTCCCTGCCGTAGATATCGTTAAATCTAGTACACGTAGAGACGATTTATTATTTGACGCTAAAACAGTACAACGTCTATGGGTATTGCGTAAATACCTAGCAGATATGAATCCTATCGAAGCAATGGAATTCATTCAAGGAAAAATTAAATACTCTAATTCCAACGAAGAGTTTTTAATGTCCATGAACGGGTAACACAACTTCTATATTTTACAAAAAGCCTCGACAATGTCGAGGCTTTTTTTTTGTAAAAAACAATTTTAAACATTTAAAACCCCGAATCCCTGTTTTAACAAGTCTCGGGGTTTTATAATTCCGCTTATAATAAGGAATCTTTTATTTAAGTAAATTTGTAATCGTAATGGCCATTTTTTTAGTGAGTTGCTCCACTAAAATATTCCCCATTTCAAAATCTGTTGGAGGATTCTTTTCTGAACGATCATAGCCTCGATAGCGACTATAATTAATCGCGCGCTCATCACCCTTATAAGAAAACCATTTGTTCTCCCATACATAATCTTGGTTAAACTGATCCTGACTTAACACCCTTCCTGTCTTCACATCGAGAACTTTAAAAGAGCCACTTAAAATGGCTTTAGACGTTTTGTTACATTCATAAATACTGGCAAATACATCTCCGTACACATTTTTAGTTCTAGCCTTTCCTTTTTTATTAATATAACTTTTAGTCCCAATAACTACATTTTTACTCACGCTGTATGGATTATCTCTGATGGTACGTTGATGTTCCGCAGACACCTGCGTGATCTTTCCAGTAATAATGATATGAACTCCTAACAGTTCTCCATATTGTGATACAGAATTTTGGTTTAAATCAGCAGACATATTTAATTTATGTTCGGACATAATTGCGCCTAATTCATCTCTAGAAACAATTTCAGTAAACTCCATTGCAATCCGGTTCTTAAACAAATCAGCCGTAAGCTTATCAGACACAGATTCCGCGATCGCACCAAAAGTAGACGTCCTAGATTTATTATCAAAGGCAAAAATAGCAATCCTAGTAGTTCCGTTTTTTCGAGACTCTGAGTAAAGAGTTCTACTTTGTTTATAATTCGGTATATAAATTTGTGCAATTTTAAATGCTTTAGCCGCACGTTTAAAACTTTCTCGATCCTCCTTCTTCATCCAGTTCAAGCCTTTACTATAATACATTTCGGCGGCCTCTTCTTTAGCTTCCTCTAATTTTACAATACTCTCCTGATAGGCTGTTTTTACATCAATACGGTCAAAAAGTATATTAAATTTGGGCTTTCTAACTATTTTAGAAATCTCATACACTTTTCTATCTAATTTTTTCACTTCTTTATACAAGCTCACAATGTCCTCTCTTTGCTCCACCGTTCTACGCCCTTCAAAAAACTTACTTGCTGCTTTTAAATCATCAATACTTTCAATAATTGATTCTTGCGCAAGCTCATAAGAGAAAGATAAAATTTCTTGTGCTTTTTTCTTCTTTGGTTTTATTCTCAATGCAGCTACTGCAGAAAAACTAGCAGATACATAGTCACCACTTCCGTAGGATCTTTTAGCCATTGAAACATGACTGCTCGCACTTTGACTAAAACCATTTCCTATAAACAGTAATAACAATGCCCCTAATAAATATTTTTTTTTCATATTTAAAATATTATGTAATTAAATAAGCGTTACCTACTCCAAAATTTTAACGTTGATTTTTCGGTTTGTTCTCAACATTCCGTTATTAATTAAAAAACATAGTGTAAAAAAATAAATTAACAAGTAGCATTATATTACAGAATTACAGCGAGTTAATCATGATTAAAACTACAAAAAATAAATCAAAAACACACACTCTAATTCTCTGTATTTTTATACTAAATAATACCTTCAAAAAAAGTATTGATTCCTGCAGCACATAAAACTATTTTCCAGATCAAAATTGATGCAATATCTTATGGACATTCAGCACTAGAAGTCACCTAGGAGCAAAAATAATTAAGGAGGGACTGTAACCTACAGGTTCAGACCATCCATAAAACAGCAGGAGTATCCAATAAAAAAAATGAAGCAAACAACAGTAGCTTCCTGCCAGAGAAAGTAATTAAAATAAGCAGTAAACGAGAAAAAAAATAGCGCTGAATCCCCCCGCTAGTAAAAGGATCGTTCTGTCAAGTATCAATCTGTCCGTTTGACAACAAAGGCCACTAAATCATGTACTAAAAAAAAGGCTGTTTCAGCAACACAGGTAAAACGAGTTTCAAAGACATCAAACATACAGAAGTACTGATTTTAAGGCATAAAAAAAGCGAGCTAATGCTCGCTTTTCCCTTTATTATAATTCTTACAATCTAATACATTTGAGCTCTGTAATCTTCAATTTCTGAAGCTTCTTTCAACACGTTGTATAATTGTCCTGTTCTACTTTGAACTTTATCTACTAAAGCATTTCTAAAAGAACCGTAGTTTTCTAGAGTAACAGGAAGGTCACGTTTCGTAACTTCTATCGCGAATACCCCTTTATTTCCAATCAATCCTTTTACCACTTTATTTACGGCCAATGAAGACATCGCACCGACGATTGATGGTTCATTCCCTACGCCTACTAATGTTGGACTCGCAACAGTAACGGCTGTAGCAGTTCTTACTCCAGTTTTATTTTCTTCAGCTATTTCATTTAATGTTTCAGCGTTCATTCTCTTCACAAGAATAGCCGCTTTTTTTCTATTCATTAAAATAGGTCTGATTTCATTCACTACAGTAGCAACTGGCGCTAATCCTTTTTCTACAATAGAAGATACACTAGCTACAGCATATGCTTGTCTACCATTCAAATCAATATCAAAACGATTCGAATCCTTTAAAGCTCTTTCTTTATTAAAGGCCCAAGATATCATAGCACGTTGCGCACCTAAACTAGTTACATATTCACCTAACACTTTTAAGCCAACTGCAGCTTCTACAGTATACCCGCTTTCTTTCGCTAAATCATGAATATTTTTCCCTTCTGACAATTGAGAAGCTAATGTTTCCGCTTGTTGGAAAATTACATTTTCAGTTTCTTCAGAAGCTTCGATTAATTTCGCTACAGTAGCTAATATCACCGCTTTTTTCTTCGATTTTTGAGCATCTATACGGATGATATGAAAACCGAACACTGTCTTTACAACTTGAATATCTTTGGTTTTATTTTCAAAACAAAAATCTCTAAATTTAGGAGTCATAGTTCCGTAAGTAAACCAATCTAAATCTCCACCTTTAGCTCCACTTCCTAAATCAGCAGATAAGGTTTTAGCGATTTCTGAAAATTTAGCCTTATTTCCTCTTACCACTTTTAATAAACTATCCGCCGTCTTTTTAGCAATGTCTTCAGAGACTACACTCGAAGAGCTTGCTGCACCCGCGAAAGAAATTAAGATATGACTTGCTTTCACAGAGTCTGGCATCCTAGTTATGTCCACTATTTTTGATAATTTAAAATAACCATTATGTTTAAAAGGCCCTACAATTGCACCTTTTTCAGCTTCAAATACTTCTTTAGAAATAACACTTGGTAATTCGTTTTCAAAACGATAGGTACCATCATAGGCTAAATCAGATTTACTATTTTCAACAAACTCTTTACTATCTGTTGCATTTTTAAATCCAGGAACCATTATTTTCCCTTTAGCAGCATTACTATATACTTCTCTATCATTCACCATTTGTACCAAAGAAGCTTTTATTGCATCTTCATCTTTTTGAGAAGCAACAACGCTAAAGCTTACAAAGTCCAAATTACGAGAAGCATCTACTTTATACTTATTCTCATTTTCTTTAATATAAGAAGCGATCTCACTAGTTGAAACACTTACTAAACTATCACTAATAGTTGTATAAGGAACATATACAAATTTAGCATTGACATTTGTGTTATTCAAAAAGTAATCACGTTCTCCTGATTTAAGCGAAGCACCTAAGCCCACTTTCACTAAAGAAGTGTACGCTTTACGTTCTAAGTTCGATTGAATACTTTTTTCAGTAGCCAACCAGTTATGCCAAGCTGTTTTATCACCCGTCTTTGCATCATCTCTCAAGGTCGCAACGTATTCCTTCAATTTTTCTTCGTCAAAAAGTCCTGCTTCATTTTTAAATAAAGGAGATCCTTGTACTGATGGTAAAGCTACCATAGCATCCCAAAGGTCTTTTTCTCCAATAACAATACCTGCTTCTTCTAATTGTGTTTTAAAAACACCTTCACTAACACTGTTATTCCATACAGCATTTACAGCTTGAATTTGAGAGACATTACGTCCTGCTCTAGATTTATAAGACTCTACAGCACGTCCAAATTCTTCCTTATCAATAGATTCTCCATTAATTTCTCCAACTGAATTAACCTTATCTGAGCTAAAGAAGCCCTGAATTGCACTAGGATCTAGTACGAATGAAAATAGAGCCAATCCAATAATGATTATTAAAAACATTGATCGATCTCTAATTTTTGATAATATTGCCATTGTATAATCTGTTAAATTTAGTGAGCGAAAATACAATTTCCTATCGGTAAATAAAAGGGAAACACCTATAAATTACTGAAAAAAAGGTCAAAAAAGTAGCTGTTTTATTTTTTTACTCTTTTTTCTCCAAAACTCGGAGATAAACTTCCAAAATTTTAGAAGAATCCACTTGAAGCATTTCAAAATAAAAACCTTCTGTGATTACTTTATCTCCAATACTTGGAATGGCTTCATTATGATAAACAATTAAACCTCCTAAGGTCTCATACGCATCGTTTTCTGGTAATTTCAAGCCATAGGCATCATTTAAATAATCAATTTCTAAGCGTGCAGAAAAATTATATTCGGTAGTACTTAACACTTCTTCCCGCAAGGTAATCGTATCATGTTCATCTACAATCTCTCCAAATAACTCCTCAACAATGTCCTCTACCGTCACAATCCCAGAGGTCCCTCCATATTCATCAAGTACTACTGCCATACTTTTTTTACGTTTGGTGAGCAGGTTAATAACATCACTTATGAACATACTTTCAGGAATAAACTCTACGGGAAGCAGAATAGATCGCATATTTTTAGGATTTTTAAACAACTCAAAAGCGTGCACATATCCAATAATATCATCTAACGAGGACTTGTACACTAATATTTTTGAATAGCCGGTATCTATAAATTGTTGCTTTAAAAACTCCAAAGTATCGGTACTTTCTACGGCTATGATTTCCGTCCGAGGAATCATTATTTCTCGTGCCTTTACGTTATGGAACTCCAGGGCATTTTGAAATATTTGTATTTCGCTATCTACTTGGCTACGCTCGCTTGTATTTTCCAGTTGTTCATTAATATAATTTCCCAACTCTGCTTTACTAAACTCCTTCGTGTCATTTTCTGGATTCGTCTTAAAAAACATTTTCAGCACAAAATCAGAAATCAAGGTAATAAAATCAGAAATATAAAAAAACAAGAGGTAGAAAAAATAAGCAGGCACTGCAAATATCCGAAGCGTTTCGTTTGCATAAATTCTAAAGATTGCTTTGGGAAGAAATTCTGCCGTAATTAAAATAACAAGGGTAGATATGAGTGTTTGAATTAACAAAACAGAAAATGGATTGAATTCAGAAAAGACCGAAAAAGAGATTATAAATTCTCCCATAAAGAAACTATAAATAACCAAGGCTATATTATTCCCCACAAGCATAGTGGTAATAAACTTAGACGATTTACGTGTTAACTTTTCTAAGATAGAAGCAATAGCTCCTTCTTTTTTCTTTTCAATTTCTATTTGTAATTTATTGGCAGAAACAAATGCTATTTCCATCCCTGAAAAGAAGGCAGAAAACAAGACTGACACTAAAATAATTACAATTTGAAATTCCATAGTCCGCTAATTATTGTTTTTATTTCTCATTGTTTTCTTAAAAAAATACATCCCAACCGCTGCCAATGCGAATACGAGTAACACATAAGCGGTGTTTCTTTCCTCGTTCCATTTAGCATATACTCCTTCACATAATACCAAGGCAATGAATAAATATGCGTATTCAAAAATTCTTTTGACTATTTCCATCTGTTATTTATTATCAATAGTTGCTTTTCCTCTTATATCCTTTACCCACCATTCACTTAAATCGTCTTTCGACTCAAAACCTATCCCATATATGGTGTCTGTTTTAGTATAGAATGTAAATTGTCTGTCCGTAAAAAAATAATTGGTGTTTTCATCCCAATACAATTGAGAGGTTTCCAACTTTAATTTTTGAACATAGTTACGAATCACCACATGCTTCTTAATCTCCGATACTTTTGTATTTAAGTACCGTAAGGCATAATCACCTGCTACGGTCACCGAATCACCACTTCTTTCAAAAGTAGTAATCTTAATTCCTTCTGGAAACTCAAAATAAGGATGCGCCCTTCTATTACTATAATCAAGCAATAGCTTTGTGTACATTTTCATTGTAACCCGCGCAGAGTCCGTATGTACAAAATGTACTTTTTCCGTAATTCCGATAGGTAAATTTTTATCCGCTAAGAAATCCTGAACTTCTTTAGCGTTGTTCTTACACGAAAAAAGTATTGCTACCAGAAATAAGGTAGCAATACTCTTTAAGATATGCATAACGTTT
>JAESRX010000079.1 GCA_016764435.1 Flavobacteriaceae bacterium
TATTTTTTTTCTGTTGTTTCCATGATTATGAATTTGAAAGTTGTTTGAATTTTTCAATTAACTCATTATTTCCAAATGGTAATCCTTGCATTTTATGGAATTCTGAGAATTTAAATTGATCAAAAGAGTTTCTTAAAATACTTGCGAACTGTCCTCTGTTTAATTCGCAAACAACGATCTTTTTATATTTCGCAAATATTTCTGCGGTGTTTTTTGGTAATGGGTTGATATAGTTAAAATGTGCCAAACCGATACTGTCGTGTCCGTTGTCTACCATTTCTTTTACTGCAGAGTGAAGTGAACCATAAGTTCCTCCCCATCCTACGACTAATACATCTCCTTCTTCAGCAAATTCTGTTTCCATTTCTGGAATAAAATTAGCCACTCTCTCGATTTTTTCAGCTCTGATGCTGGTCATCAATTCGTGGTTATCTGGTGCATAAGAGATATCTCCCGTCACGCGGTCTTTTTCCAATCCACCAATACGGTGTTCTAGACCTGGAGTACCAGGTATTGGCCAAACACGTGCTAAGGTTTCTTCGTCTCTATCATAAGGATGCCAGTTTTCTTTAGCTTCTCTTATCTGATTGTTTTTGATGTCTGGTAATTCAGAAACAGATTGGATTTTCCAAGGAGCAGATCCGTTAGCAATGTATCCATCGGTTAACAAAATAACAGGAGTCATGTGCTCCAATGCTAATTTAGCAGCTTGGAAAGCATAGTTAAAACAGTTAGCAGGTGTACTTGCTGCCAATACAATTACAGGGCTTTCTCCATTACGTCCATACATGGCTTGTAATAAATCTGATTGCTCTGTTTTTGTTGGTAATCCCGTTGAAGGTCCTCCACGTTGTACATTTACAATAACAAGGGGTAATTCCGTCATCATGGCAAGTCCAATGGCTTCTCCTTTTAAGGCGAGTCCTGGTCCTGAAGTCGTAGTAATGGCTAAGTCTCCAGCAAAGGAAGCTCCAATAGCAGAACAAATTCCTGCAATTTCATCTTCCGCTTGGAAGGCCTTTACTCCAAAGTGTTTGTGCTTCGCTAGCTCGTGTAATATATCCGTGGCAGGAGTAATAGGATACGATCCTAAAAATAATTCCAAGCCACTTTTTTCTGCTGCTGCAAGGAATCCCCATGCAGTAGCGGTGTTTCCCATTACTATTCGATACGTTCCCGGATCCATTTTGGCTGGGGTAATCGTATAGGAATTAGGTATTAGTTCTAATGTTTCCGCAAAGAAATACCCGGCTTTTAACACTTTGGTATTTGCTTCTACAATCTGTGGTTTACTTTTAAACTTTTTAGTTAAAAAATCCACGGTGTGTTCAATCGATCGATCGTACATCCAATAGACCATTCCTAAAGCAAACATATTCTTACTTCGGGTGATACTTTTGTTGTCTAATCCTTCTACTTCTTTAACCGCTTCTTTGGTTAAGGAAGTCATAGATACTTCAATAACACGGTAATTTTCTAGACTTCCGTCTTCTAATGGATTTGATTCGTAAAATGCTTTTTCTAAGTTTTTCTTAGTAAATGCATCCGTATCCACGATAACGGTATGTCCCGGTTTTAAAGCTGCAATATTTGTTTTTAACCCTGCTGGGTTCATCGCTACTAGTAAATCAAGGCTATCTCCTGGTGTACTAATTGCTACACTACCAATGTGTACCTGGAAACCAGATACTCCATAGAGACTTCCTTGCGGCGCTCTAATCTCGGAGGGGTAATTTGGGAAAGTTGCAATGTCATTCCCAAACATGGCAGAGGTGTCAGAAAATTGAGTTCCTGTCAACTGCATTCCGTCTCCAGAGTCACCAACAAATCGTATAACGACCGCTTCAAGTGCCTCAGGTTGGTGCTTTGTTTTCTCTGTAATCATAATTTATTTATAAATTGATTAAAATTTTATGTAAATTTACGTAATTAGTTTGAACTAGGTATTTATGTTGATGTCAAATGTATATTTTGTTTTTAAAATGCGCAATGACAATTATCACAATAATGTCAACAAAAACACTTAAATTTGTATAGAATAAACAACGAAAAATACAACATATTATGGCTATTAAAATAACAGACGAATGTATCAATTGTGATGCTTGTATCTCTGAATGTCCTAACAATGCGATTTACGAACCGGATGATGAGTGGACGTACGCGCAAGAAACTTCTTTAGAAGGAACGATTACTTTACCGAATGGTGAAACTGCTGATGCTGAGGAAAGTAATGAAGCTATTTCTGATGAGTTTTACTTCATAGTAACTGATAAATGTACGGAGTGTAAAGGGTTTCATGATGAGCCTCAATGTGCTTCTGTATGTCCAGTGGACTGTTGTGTTCCTGATGAGGATCACGAAGAGACTGAAGAGAAACTTATGGAGAAAAAAACATGGTTACACGGAGAGTAATTTCAGTGTTGAAACTATAAAAAAAGCACCTTTAGGGTGCTTTTTTTATGCGAAATAATTAAATAAAACACATTTGTTTTTAGTCTAAATAAAAAGCTTTGATGGAATGGTAATAAAACAAGGACTATTTTATTAATCTGTAAGTGAGTATGTTAAAAAAGGAACGCTTGACCTAAGTCAAACGTTCCTTTTTTATATAAATTTAAGCTGTTTTAGTGTTATTTAGTCATTTAACTTTAAAACGGCCATAAAAGCTTCTTGTGGAATTTGAACATTTCCTACTTGACGCATGCGCTTTTTACCTTTCTTTTGTTTTTCTAGTAACTTACGTTTACGAGAGATATCTCCTCCGTAACATTTGGCAGTTACATCTTTACGCAATGCTTTAATGGTTTCTCTGGAAATTATCTTTGCCCCAATCGCCGCTTGAATCGGAATATCAAATTGCTGACGTGGGATTAATTGTCTTAATTTTTCACACATCTTTTTACCTATTCCATAGGCATTGTCTGCATGTATCAGTGCTGAAAGTGCATCTACTGAATCTCCGTTCAGTAGGATGTCAACCTTTACTAATTTAGACTCTTTCATTCCTGTTGGATGGTAATCAAAAGAAGCATATCCTTTAGAAACTGTTTTTAAACGGTCGTAAAAGTCAAACACTATTTCTGCTAAAGGCATATCAAAGGTTAATTCTACACGCTCTGTAGTTAAATAAGTCTGATTGGTAAGCATTCCTCGTTTCTCTATACATAAACTCATTACAGGTCCTACAAAGTCTGATTTTGTAATGATGGTTGCTTTGATAAACGGCTCTTCTACACGATTCATTCTCGAAGGCTCTGGTAAATCCGATGGATTGTTCACCAAGAGAATAGTATCCGGGTTTTTGTTCGTATAGGCGTGGTATGATACGTTAGGTACCGTGGTAATAACGGTCATGTCAAATTCACGTTCTAAACGTTCTTGGATAATTTCCAAGTGTAACATTCCTAAGAATCCACATCGGAATCCAAATCCTAAGGCGGCAGAACTTTCTGGGATAAATACAAGAGAAGCATCGTTCAATTGTAATTTTTCCATGGAATTTCTCAATTCTTCGTAATCATCAGTGTCCACAGGGTAGATACCTGCAAATACCATTGGTTTTACGTCCTCAAAACCTTTAATAGTTTCTGTAGTTGGGTTTTCTGCGTCTGTAATAGTATCTCCTACTTTTACTTCTACAGCTGTTTTAATTCCCGTGATTAAATAACCAACATCTCCCGCTTTTACACTTTTCTTGGCTACTTGTTCTAGTTTTAGAGTTCCTACTTCATCGGCGAAATACTCATTGCCAGTAGCTACGAACTTAATTTTTTGTCCTTTTCTGATTTCTCCGTTTAATACACGGAAGTAAGTCTCAATTCCTCTGTAAGAATTGTACACTGAATCAAAAATTAAGGCTTGTAATGGCGCATCCACATCACCGGTTGGTGAAGGAATACGTTCTATAATTGCTCTTAGAATGTTCTCTACTCCAAAACCAGTTTTTCCACTTGCATGGATCACTTCTTCAGGGTCACATCCTAATAAATCTACAATGTCATCTGTAACTTCTTCCGGATTGGCTCCTGGAAGGTCAATTTTATTCAACACAGGGATAATTTCTAAATCATTTTCCAAAGCTAAATATAAGTTGGAAATGGTTTGAGCTTGAATACTCTGCGCAGCATCAACAATTAGTAAAGCGCCTTCACATGCCGCTATAGACCTCGATACTTCATAAGAGAAATCTACGTGTCCAGGTGTGTCAATTAAGTTTAGTATATATTCTTGACCTTCAAAAGTATATTCCATTTGAATGGCATGGGATTTTATAGTGATTCCACGTTCGCGTTCCAAATCCATTGTGTCCAATAGTTGGGCTTTTTCTTGGCGTTCGGTGACGGTATCGGTAAATCCTAACAAACGGTCGGCTAATGTGCTTTTCCCGTGGTCAATATGTGCGATAATACAAAAATTCCTGATGTGCTTCATGCGTCGTTGTCTTCTTCTTTGTTGATTGGCAAAGATAGTCAATTCTTTAGGATAAAGGAAGGGAGTCGTTGTTTGTTGTTCATGAAAATAGAAAAGGGAGGGAGTGGAGGAGTAAATGTTGTGGGTTCTATTAAATTAGGGGATGATTTTCTATTGCGGTTAAGGTTTATTTGATCTTTGTTCTTGTGTTCAATATCTGGTGTGATGACTTACTTGTGAAATCGAGTGATTTTCTATTGGTTTTTAGCGGAAAAATTAATAGTAAATTGTACCGAACTGTTTTTTGTTAGATTATGATGTGTATTCCTAGCGTCACATCGAGTGATTATGATGGTAGGAATAATTGTATCGAATCGTCACATCGAGTGGTTTTCTGTTGGTTTTCGGAGAAAAACTAACAGAAAATTGTATCGAGATGTTTTTATAACAGAATTGATCTTAAATTTCATCCATTTAACATCAGTCCTCCTTCACAAATTACTAAGTCCTATTTCCTGCCTCTTGTGTCTAGTGTCTATCCATTATGACTCTATCCAAAAATCACTATAAAAATTACTGCTTTCTAATAATTCAGCATGATTTCCTTGTCGTACAAATACACCGTTTTCCAAGATGTAAATGCGATCTGCGTTGTTTTTTAGCGTTTGTAAACGATGCGAAATAAACAATACTGCTATGTCTTTTTTGAGTGATTGTAATAAATCCATGGTAAATTTCTCTGTGTTTCTGTCCATGGCAGCTGTGGCTTCATCTAAAATAAGGAATTGTGGTTTTTTGTACAAGGCACGTGCCAAGGCAATGATTTGTTTTTGGCCTCCAGATAAATTCACCCCTTCTTCTCCTAAGAGTGTTGCGTAACCTTGAGGAAAGGATGCAATAAATTTTTCAAAACCATAGTCTTTACAAAACTTAATGATGTTTTCAGGATTCTCTTCCGCACCCAGCACAATGTTATCTAAGACATTGCCATTGAATATTTGAATTTCTTGTGGAATAACGCCTACCATAGCACGCCAATCATCCAATGCTATTTCCGAGAGTGCTAGGTTGTTATTTATACGAATAGTACCCGATTCATGATTGTAAAATCGCTGTAATATTTGTCCTAGTGTACTTTTTCCACAACCACTTTCTCCTACAATAGCTACAAACTCTCCTTTGTTGATGTGAAAATTTAGATTTTTCAGCAATGGACTCCTTCCTGCAAAACGAAATGATAGCTCCTTTAGCTCCAAGGAATCAAACGTTTGTAATGGCTGACCTTTTGACAGTTCTGCTTCCATAGAAGTGAATTCAAACATACGGTTAAAGGCTATTTTAGCTTCGTTTATAGGAATGGCGATCAATGCTAAATTAGTAATAGAGGGTAATAAAGAGCCTGCAATTCCTAAAATGGCCATTAATTCTCCCAATGTAAGTTGATTTTGATATACCCCATAAGAGGTGTAAGACAATATAGAAATAATAAAAAGCACGCCTAAAATCCCAGACAACAAAGACAAGCGTAAATTTATTTTTGATAAATCGAATATCTTATCTTGAAAACTACCATAAATTAAGGCATTCACTTTCTCAAAAAATGATTGCTTGTTAAAGTTTTTAATTTCCGATACGCCCTGCATACTAGCTATATAATTACTCTCACTTAGTGCATAACCTTGCATTACTTCTTTTTGTGCTTTTATAATGCGGTTATTAAAACGGAAAATGAGCAAGAAGTAAATAGGTAAACTGATCAAGGCAATGACTCCAGTTTGCCAAGAGTACACAAATAAATAGCCAAAGGAAATACCTACAATTAAAATGTCTATTACAAAATTATTGGCAATCAATTTTATAACACGTTGTATGCGGTTGGTGTCGTTTAAACGAGCTACGAGTTCTCCGATTTTTCGAGTGTCAAAAAATGGTTTTGGGAGGTGTAATAATGCTCCATAAAAACTTCCGATAATACGATTGTTAAAATCTTTGGATTGTTTAATGAGTAAAAACTCACGCAAGACACTAAATAATACGCGAATTAGTAATAAAAAAGCCAGTAACCCGATGCCTGTAACTAGTTTTTCGGTGTTTTGAGAAGGCAATATATCATCTATCAATTTCTGAGAAAATATAGACATGGCAAGCCCTAGCAGGGCTACTGCTATACCAATAATTACACTAATACCTAGCAGCTGCTTGTCCTCTTTTATCAAGTTTAAAAACCATTTTCTTTTGGCATTTTTAACCGTTTTGGCTTGTACAAAAGTAGCATTGGGACTTAAGGTTAAACAGGTTTTTGATTTCCATATAGCTTCTAATTCCGCTGGACTAAGGGTGTACATCCCTTTGGCAGGATCTCCAATTATAAATCCCCCGTTTTTATACCCATAACAAACAATGTAATGCTGTAAACGTTCTGCAATTACTACATGTAATATAAGTGGTTCCTTATGGTCTATAAGAGCTTGCATGTCTGCCTCGTTACCGCTGGCATCAAAACCTAGTTGGTTGGCAGCTTGGTATAAACCCAATAAGGTAGTGCCTTGTTTATTGGTGCCGCTTAGTTCTCTTAGTTTTTCTAAGGAGTGTACACCTTTATAGTAGTGTATAATAGATAATAAGCAGGCAACACCACAATCTGATTGGTCTAATTGTAATACCTGTGTTTTTTTTAAGGATGCTTTATGCATAGCAAATGATATTAGGTTAGTTTGGTAAATGTTTGACTACGTTAGCTATTTTGGTAGCACCTTTAAATTTTTGTAGGAGTTTTTGTTCTGAATTGTACAAGAGCATAAAAGGAATACTGTTGGCATCAAATAGTTCCGAGAATGCTGATTTACTGTCGTGTAAGAATAGCACATTAGGACTTTGGTCTAATTGATACGCTGTTGCAAATTTTAGAATCTCTTCCATAGGCTCAAACGAAATAAAGATAACCTGTGTGTTTTTAAAACCAACTAAATTTTCTCTAATTTGAAGCGCTTCCGATTGGCAATACTCACATTCCGAATTATAATACACAAACAAGGTGTTGCTGTTTTCCTGTAGTTCCTTTTGGGAAAATGCCTTTCCGTTTAACTGGATAAAAGAAAAGTTAGGGATGGTAGCAATACGCTCCGCAACTTCTTTTTTATAGTTTATTTTTTGTAAATGCTATAGCCCAAAAAAGCTAGAACACTACAAATAATAGCTAGTATAATAAGTTTCAGATACTTTTTCATGTGTTTAAAATTTTGTAAATGATAAAAAATATTGAAAAATTCGAGAACCCATGTTAGCACTCATTGCTCTCGTTCTCTCATGTATTTGTTTTAATCAATCCCTTTGGGGTATTATTTGATTAAAAAAATCATACTCGTTTCATTAGCTCATGTTTAAAGTTAGAAACATAACCAAGCCTAGCCAAATAAGTAAACCACCGCCATAACTTGCCATTATCATTTCAAAACTTTTGATATATTCGTTTTTTAATAATTTCCACAAACCATAGACCAATACAAAAAAGTAAGCCACCCCAAACAAATTAATAGTTTGTAAGGGGTACAGTAACCAAGGTTCTAGTGTTTTTATGTCTAGAAAGTTAATATAGCTCAGTGGGTAATATCGCTGTAAATCTTCTAAGGTATAATCTGTTTTTATAAAATAGAAATAGGCTAGTTTGAAAAAACCGACAAGTATCAATACAAACTCACCTATTAAGGCAATACGGAAAAACTGCTTAAATTTGTAGGTGTTTTCTACATTATAGATAAATTGACCTATGCTTAGGCAAAGTGCTACTAAACTAGTTCTTATTAAAATTAGTAGTGGGATGAATACGTAACCCAACCACGACCATTTTTCTTGTGAGGTTATTAGTTTTTCTACTTGTGCACGAGCTAGTTGTTCTGAGTAGAAATTATATATTAATGTAGATGTGTCAAGTAGGTTAACAGTAGCGTACATGTTAAAAACTATTATGAACACTATAACAAGAAACAATTTAATGTTTTTACCCATTAGTTAAGTTGTTTAATAAGTTCTTTTTTTAAAATCGTATTTAAATATTATTTATTACTTTTTCTAATAAGTAATATAAGAATACTTATTGTGAGTAGGATATAGTCATATTTAAAATTTGCTAATTTCGTTTGAAATATTAAGTAAATAATTAAACATAGAATCCCTATCCAATGCGTTATTTTTTTAGATATCATAGATAAGTTTTTACATGTAAATTGTTAAAAAAAAGTGCTTTTTTAAAAAAATAGCACTTATAATCTCACTTTGTTTTACCACCAACCTGCACCATTCCCTATTACGTTTACTAGGCAAGCGCCACCAATTACTGCGCCGACAGGTGTTGAAATAGACAAAGCAATAATAGTTAAATAAGACCCAGCTGCCAACGCTGCACATGCTCCATTGATAACGTCTCCAACATCGCCTCCTTGGATATTTGATAATTCGTTTATTTCTAATTTTCTCATAAGTAAAATGTTTTGTGTTTTTTTTATGATTAATTCAGTCCTATAAGTGTACCACAAGCTCCTGCAACTGCTAATGCTATGTACGATAAAGCAGGTGCAGCAGCACCTCCAGTTCCAGCTACTAATCCAATTGTAGCCACGACATATCCAACACAAGCAAATGAAGTCCAAAACCCACCTTCAGAACCTTTAATTTCTTCCATCCGTTCCATTTCTAATACTTTCATAAAATTTTAATTTAATAGTTAATTTTCCCTAATTCATTTAAGGACCCATTAGATTTGGTCCATTTTTGCAAAAACATTGTTGCACTATGCATATTAGTGCATGGTGTTATTTTTAATGTTAAGGGGGAATACTGTTTAGCAATTTAAACGATGTTGTAAATCTATTTTTTTTTTTTACTATTCCAAGTTTTTTTTGTGTTTGTGTGTGGTTTTGTGGGATTCGGAATTTACGTAAGGGATGTGTTGCTATATTCGTAATGGCTAGGGTAGTGGTTTTGTTTTAAGTGTATGAGGGGGAGTTTGTTTGCTGTGTGTTGTGGGGCTTCGGTATTTTTAAGGTAACAGTGTAGTAGCAGTAAGCCGTGGTTGTACTTTTCTAGTGATGCTCCCACAACTGTGAGTACCTCCTAGTGTCATCCTCGCGGAGGCGGGGATCCAGCGTCAGAGAATTTTTACTGCACAAAACTTCTTAATTGTTTTGGGTAAATTGTGTATCATCATAACGCATCACATATTTGCGCACCTTTTTCACGCTGCCCCCGATGTCTCGAGGGAGACAACCTTCGTTCGCGGGAATGACGGATGTACGTGTCAGGGATGCGAATGTTAAGGGATTGTGTGTTAATAGAGAGGATGATAGAGTTTACATATTTGACGCCGTGTGTGCCTAAGGCTTGAGTGTTTATCAGCCAGAGTGTCATCTTCGAGAAGGGGGAGCGTGAAATAAAGTACATAAGAGTGAATAATTCCTCACTAAAATCAGGTTTTTAAGAACATTACCCTGAGTAAGGAAAACAATAAAAAAACCAAACAGTAAATGTTCAGTCCTTCTATACATGTAGTTAGGTGTCCATGGATGTTTAAATGTACTAGGAATCCATCTCCTTTTTCTTTTACAGTATTTATTGCTTTTTCAATCATTATTGCAATTTTAACTAATTATTTTTTAAAAGAAATAATGTGTTGGTTTTTAATTAGATATTATTGATCGGTTGTTTGTAGGGGGATTTTATCGTTTAATTTCTATGTTAATTTAGGTTTTTGCTATAATTTATATTCGTTATGAATCAGCAAATAAAATGCCTAACTTTGCAACCTTAAAATAAGAGATTTGGCAAAGATTGGAGACATAGAGTTAGGGAAGTTCCCGTTATTATTAGCACCGATGGAAGACGTAAGTGATCCACCATTTAGAGTGTTGTGTAAAGAACAAGGGGCAGATGTAGTGTATACAGAGTTTATATCATCGGAAGGTCTTATTCGGGATGCAGCAAAAAGCATTAAGAAATTAGATATCTATGAAAGTGAGCGTCCTGTGGGAATCCAAATATTTGGTGCCAATTTAGAGTCTATGTTAAAAACAGTAGAGATTGTAGAACGATCAAAACCTGATTTTATAGATATTAACTTTGGATGTCCTGTTAAAAAGGTCGTGTCAAAAGGTGCTGGAGCCGGTATTTTAAAAGACATCGATTTGATGGTGAAACTAACGGAAGCTATGGTAAAACATACCCATTTACCTATTACGGTAAAAACCCGTTTGGGCTGGGATACGGATTCTATTCGTATTGTAGAAGTTGCAGAACGGTTGCAAGATGTAGGTTGTGCCGCCATCGCTATTCATGGGCGTACTCGTGCGCAAATGTATAAAGGAGAGGCAGATTGGACACTGATTTCGGATGTAAAGAATAACCAACGCATGCATATTTCTGTCTTTGGAAATGGTGATGTAGACACTCCGGAACGTGCCATAGAAATGCGAGATAAATATGGATTGGATGGTGCAATGATCGGAAGAGCGAGTATCGGAAATCCTTGGTTTTTTAAGCAGATCAAACATTTTATGGAGACAGGTGAATATTTACCTGAAATTACGATTGCGGATCGTGTAGAAATGGCAAAACGTCATTTACAAATGGAAATAGACTGGAAAGAAAGTGAAATAGTGGGAGTCATGGAAACAAGACGTCATTATACCAATTATTTTAAAGGGATTCCTCACTTTAAGGAATACCGTTTAAAAATGGTAACTTCAGATGTAGCGCAGGATGTTTTTGATGTACTGGATGAGGTGCAAGTGAAGTTTAGTTAAAGGAAGTTTTTTTATAAGGTATAAGGAGTCATTATTTAAATTCCCTTTGAGCATTCAAAGTTCCCTACCACGTAGGTGTCTTTGAATGCTCAAAGGGAATTATTAGTTGATACGCTTTTTTAGTCAGCTAATTCTTTAGTTTAATTCCTAGGATAGCGCGCTACAATAGTGGAAGTTTTTAGGATTATATTTTCGAAGTGATGGCCTGTGGATGGCATTGTTTCTCACTTGGAGACAGAAAGGTGTCCAGCGATATTGTGCTGTTTTTAAGGGTGAATAGAAAGGGGATCTCTTTATCCAACTTACATTATATTGATGTAAGGGTAATGTTTCTGTGCAAATTATTTCTTTATTTATTTGTTGGTTTGCAGTAAAAAAGATGGAATTATTATTGATGGTTTTTGGGGCGTTATTCTCTGTGATGAACCCTTTTGGAACCGTGCCTGTTTTTGTTAGTTTGACAAAAGGGCAAACAGCGAGTGAACGTAGTACAATTGCGTTAAAGACGTCCTTAAATATTCTAGTTATTTTATTGATTTCTTTTTTCTTAGGAAAATATATCTTAGTGTTTTTTGGGATTAGTGTCAATTCATTAAAAATAGCTGGTGGTTTGATTATTACCTCTTCGGGATTTGCCTTGTTAACAGGGAAGTTTACGGAGCATAAAGGAATGAAAAAAAAGAATGTTAAGATAGACTTGGAGTCGCGTTCAGAAATTTCCTTAACGCCATTAGCATTACCTATGATTGCAGGCCCGGGGACTATTTCTTTATTGATTACCTATAACCAAGAGTACAGTGCAGTATTAGATGTTGTGGCAATACTTGGAGCTATTGTTCTGGCAGCAGTGAGTGTTTTTGCAACTTTAAAGAGTGCGCATTATTTTGTAAGAATATTAGGAGGCTCTGGGATTAATGCTTTGTCTAGAATTATTGGTTTTATAGTAATTGCTATTGGAATAGAGTTTATTATAGCGGCGAGCTTAAGTATCTTAAAAGGACTTACCTTTTAGCGAATTAAAGATGCTGAAATTCTGCTACTTGCTATTTTTGCTGCAATAAAACCTAAGATGAGAATGGTAAGAGCTACCGTGATTATGTTTTTTAGATTTAACTCCACCGGATAAGGGAAAGAGGCATTGATCATAAAAAGGGCATATTTCATTTGAGCAGCGATTAATAAGATGCCTATAATTAGTCCTATAAAAAGGCCAAATGTAGCGAGTAAAAAACCTTGTAATACAAAAATATTTTTAATTTGTTTTAGGGTGCATCCTAAATTATTAAGTGTTTTTATATTGCTTTTTTTGTCTATTATCATCATAATGATCGCGCCGATCACATTGAATAAAGATATGATTACAACGAGCGTGAATAGGAGGTAGGACATTAAGTTTTCCGTATTGAGCATTTTGTGCAATGCGGCGTTCAACTCAATTCTTGTTTTAACTACATAGGCATCTCCAAGGAGAGATTGTAGCCTTTTAGCAACTTTTTTCGGGTTGCTATCCGCTATCAATTTGATCTCTATGGCAGAAACTTGGTCTTTTTTGTAATTCAATAAGGTACGGCCTAGTTCTAGAGGAATAAAAACGTATTTATTGTTTATTTCCTGTGTGAGTTCCAGAATTCCTCCAGGCTGGACTAGAATTTCATTAAAAGCATTTTTTAAAGAAGTACTATAGCCTTTTTGAGGTTTGGGAACGTAAATCTTTAGAGGCTCTAAAAAACTATAGACACCGATACTTAATTTGTTAGCAATTCCAGCACCTACAACGGCTATAGGAAAAGGATGGGTATCTACCCACTGACCTATAACAATGGTAGTGTCCATCTTGTTCACATTTGTGTAATTGCTGTCTACAGCTTTTATAAAAGCTATTTCTGTTTTTTTATTGTATTCAAAAAAAGCACGTTCCTCTATGACACTTGTCATTTCAGAAATACTTGCTTCTTGCTTTAGTTTTTTCAGAAAAGAAGCATCGGCAATTAATGTTTTTCCTTTATGAGAAGTAATTTGAATTTCAGGGTCAAATAAGTTTTCGAAATTTAAACTAAATGTTCGAAGGCCTGAAAAACCTGAGAGCACTACAAATAACGACATCGTTCCTACAATTACACCGATGGTGGCAATCAGCGTAATAATATTGATGGTATTATTACTGCTTTTAGAAAAGAGATAGCGTTTAGCAATGTAGAGCGAAAAATTCATTTAGTTTTTCTTCTTATGCGATAATATTTCAGGATTTTTAATAGGATTTCCTTTGTTTCCTTTTAAAGCATCATCTAAATCTTCTATATAATCCAACGAGTCATCACAGAAAAACTCTAAAGAAGGCATTCTTCTTAATTGATGTTTGGTGCGTTGCGCCATTTCATAACGGATAGTCTTGTTATTATGCGTCACCCCTTTCATGATATAATCACGGTGTTTTTGTGGGAAAATACTCAAGTATACTTTGGCTACTGACAAATCCGAAGTTACATTAACCTTGGTTACAGATATTATTACTCCACTCATTCCATCCTGCGCTGCTTTCTGTAGTACATCTACCAGGTCTTTTTGTAATACACCTGCTATTTTTTTTTGTCTATTTGTTTCCATGTTGCAAAATTAACGTTTAAATCCCATTAAAATTCTATAAATTTGTATTGATTTCCCATTTGGAGCCCTTAAAGGATAGTTTATGTGAGTTTTATCATTAAATTACCAAAAAAAAGTTGTTATACGTGTATCTTATCCGTGTACATTATTTTTTTATTCCAATGGTTTTATAGGGGAATGTGGAGTATCCCATATAAATTAACATTTTGAGTTTAATTGATGTGTTTAAAAAAGTGCTAGAAACATATAAAATGTTATTTTTACACCGAAAAACTGCTGATTGCTTATTAAAGAGCAATAAAAAGTTGAAAAATGAGTTTTCTTAAAAAAATATAATAAAGTGAGTAATTCTTTCGAAAAGTACCAAAAACGACGCTTGAGGTCATCCTATTTTTCTGTTATTATTAGCATTGCACTCGTGCTTTTTTTAGTGGGGCTTTTTGGATTGGTCATTTTAAAAACGACTAAAATAGCCAACCATTTTAGAGAGCAAGTAGCCATCACCTTATTTTTAAAAGATAATGTGAGTAAGGAAATACTTGAAAAATACCAAGATGAGGTGGCTAAACAAGCCTTTGTTAAAAGTATAAAGTTTGTTTCTAAAGCTACGGCAGCAGCGAATTACAGTAAAGATATTGGAGAAGATTTTATCGCTTTTTTAGGAACAAATCCCTTGAAAGATGCCTTAGAAATAAGTATTAATGGGGTGTTTGTAACGCCTGAAAAGATGACGAAAATCACCACTGATTTTGAAAAATCACCATTGGTTTCTGAAGTGATATATGATAAACCATTGATTGAACTATTGACAAAAAATATTAAACAAGTGAGTTTCTGGATGTTATTGTTTAGTGGGCTGTTTACCATAATTGCAGTGGTATTAATTAATAGTTCCATTCGCTTATCTATCTATTCAAAACGCTTTACTATTAAGACGATGCAGATGGTAGGTGCTACTAAAAGTTTTATCAGACGTCCGTTTATTTGGAAAAGTATACAACTTGGTTTTGTAGGCGCATTATTAGCTATCGGAGGTGTTATGGGGCTCGTATTTTATTTAGATACGGTAATTCCATCATTTGACTTGTTAAACGACAGGATGGATCTAGGAATATTAGCAGGAGGAATTGTCTTATTAAGTATTTTAATTACGTGGTTAAGTACGTACTTTGCAACACGTCATTTCCTAAATTTACGAACAGAGGAGCTCTACTATTAACTATAATGAGGATGCTTAGGTATCTCTAAAAATATAAAAATGAATAAAAAAGAAGTAATAAAAGAAGGATTCTTATTTGAAAAAAGAAACTATGTTATCATGTTAGTTGGCTTGGCGTTTATTGCCATAGGCTTTATATTGATGTCTGGAGGAGGAAGTGATAACCCCGCTGTTTTTAATGAAGAAATCTATAATTTTAGACGTATCCGATTGGCACCAACATTAGTGCTTATAGGTTTTGCTATAGAAGTGTATGCTATTTTAGTAAATCCTAAAAAGTAATAGATGAATTACATACAGGCTATTATTTTAGCTGTTATTGAAGGTATAACGGAATATTTACCGGTATCATCTACGGGACATATGATTATTGCCTCGTCCTTTATGCATATTGCAAATGACGATTTCACAAAGCTTTTTACCATCGTAATTCAGTTAGGTGCTATTCTAGCAGTGGTTGTGTTATATTGGAAGCGATTTTTTCAAAGTATTGATTTTTACTTAAAGTTGTTGGTGGCTTTTATCCCGGCTGTTGTATTAGGCTTATTACTGAGTGATGTCATAGACGAATTATTAGAAAGTCCACTAGTGGTGGCTTTGTCCTTAATTATAGGAGGTTTCATTTTATTAAAAGTCGATGATTGGTTTATGTCCAATGAACTGTTAGATAAAGAAAACCCTCAAAAACATACCGAAATTAGTTACAAAACAGCGTTTAAAATTGGTTTCTTCCAATGCTTGGCGATGATTCCTGGCGTGTCCAGAAGTGGAGCAAGTATTGTGGGAGGAATGTCACAAAAATTAAACCGAAAAACGGCTGCTGAATTTTCATTTTTCTTGGCGGTTCCTACTATGTTTGGAGCCACTTCAAAAAAATTATTTGATTATTATAATGCGGGGTTTACCTTAAGCGGAGAGCAAATTAATTTTTTGATTTTAGGAAACGTAATCGCTTTTGTGGTGTCTATTGTAGCCATCAAATCTTTTATCGATTATTTAAGTAATAAAGGATTTAAAATTTTCGGATATTATCGAATCATATTTGGTGCATCACTGTTGTTGATTCACTTTTTTATATACCCCTTAACATTGATATAATGAAGACTGTAGATGAATTTAAAGAAGGACAAGTGTTATTGATTGATAAACCATTGGATTGGACTTCCTTTCAAATAGTAAATAAAATTAGATGGAATATTCGTCAAAAATTTAAACTTAAGAAAATAAAAGTTGGGCATGCAGGGACCTTAGATCCGCTGGCTACCGGTTTGTTAATATTATGTACGGGGAAATTCACTAAGAATATAGAGACGTATCAAGGGCAAGTGAAGGAGTATACTGGGACCATCACAGTAGGAGGGACCACCCCAAGCTACGATTTAGAAAGTGATATTAACGAAACATTCGAATATAAACATATTACGGATGTACAAATAAAAGAGGCAACCGCACAGTTTTTGGGAGATATAGACCAGAAGCCACCTATGTTTTCGGCCATAAAGAAAGATGGAAGGAGACTCTATAAAATTGCGAGAAAGGGAGAAATAGTAGACATTCCTTTTCGGAAAGTCCGTATAGATGAGTTTGAAATCACAAATATAGACTTACCTAATATAGAGTTTAGAGTAGTTTGTAGTAAAGGGACTTATATAAGGTCTTTGGCTTTTGATTTTGGAAAATCCTTGGGGTCAGGAGCACATTTGTCAGCCCTTAGAAGAACAAAAATTGGAGATTTTAGTGTAGAAGATGCTACGGATCCTTTTGTTTTCGTAAATGATTTACGTGGAGATGAAAGCCCTAAGCCCAGAGTAAAACAAAAATAACATAAAAAATCCACTAAGAAATAGGAAGTTCTAAGTGGATTTTTTTTATTTCTGGGAAATATTATTCGCTTACTAAATCCATTAATTCTGTCATGGTACTTACACCTTTATCTTTATTATACCACAATTGTAGGTTTTTCTTAATTTCTGCATCTATAACTCCATGCTCCTTTTTGTAATCACTTACTAATTTAGCAGCCGCAGAAGGTCTAGGTCCCCAAGTATTAATGACGTTATTATTTTCGTCAAGAATAATAAGTTTAGGTATTGATTTTCCTCCGTTTGTTAAAAACTCATTCATTAATTCTTCGTTCTCATCACGCAGTACTATTTTTAGTTCTAAGTTTTCTGATTTCTCAGTCACGTGATTGATAATTGGGGTTAATTGAGCCGCGTCACCACACCATCCTTCAGCCAATAATAAAAAAGTACGTTTGTGCTTTATAGTATCAATTTTTTCACTGATAAATTCTGGAGTTTTTAATGTTTTATCCAGTCGTTGCATACGCTTGTTATTTAAGGCGCTAAATTGAGTTAGTGCTTCTGACTGATTGGGTCCAGTAGATTTGTTTTGTGTTAATAATTCAGATACAAGGGTTCTATATTCATTGTATGATTTAGAATTGTCAATACTCTTTTCTATGATGTTTTTCATGGTCTATATGTGCTTTGTCTTCCGGTTTTTTATACTTACTTAGGCTGTCGTTGTCTCGAATTTAGTTATCACTATGTCTTCGGAACTTATGATAGCAGCTTTAAGAGGCCTTCTTTCGATAGCGTCTTTTAGCATTGCTAAATTAGGCTTAAATTTCCATTGAAAAAATGATATGTAACATATGTGACACATGGAGGGTTTGTGTGTCTCTTAGCTATGATAGTTCCGTGTATAAGTGCTTATTGTAACCTGTTCTTAGCCTTGGTGTTTTGTATTAATAGATCCTTTAGGGCGTTTATAGCTTGGGAAGAATCATGGAGTAATGATTTTTACTTGTATAAATGATTACTTTTGTTAGGTGTTTAAAAGGATTATTTAAGGAGCTATAAAGACGGTTTGATTTGGGGAAATAAATAGAGTCCGTTATAATGATATCATCCTGTGATCTGTAGGATTCATGTGAAAAATAAAAATAAAAAGAAAATGAAAGTGAAAATGACACTTGTTATACTTGCCCTTATTGTGCTCGGTTGCGGGAATGAGCCTCCAATAAATAAAGGACTTGTAAAATATACAATGGAAGACTCAGAACTACTATTGCTTACTAAGAATGATAAAGGGATTGGTCCTATAAAAGAGCTTGAGTTAGCTCCTTTGAATTCCATCATGGTAAGGGACGGTGAAACTGTTTTCAGGGCTAAATGTAGTGCTTGCCATAGAATAGGACAGCGTTTTATAGGGCCTGATGTAACCGGGTTGCTGGACAGAAGAACACCTGAATGGATTATGAATATGATCTTAAACCCTGAGCAAATGATTCAGGAAAATGTACAAGCTCGTAAATTATTAATGGAATATGGAGCCCCAATGGGCAATCAGAGTTTGACGGAAGGCCAAGCAAGGCTTGTGTTGGAATATTTCAGGTCGATTAATTAATACCTTCGTTGACTCCAAATACTTTCGTTAATCGTTGGAGTGCTTTGTTGTTAGAAATGGTCAACATATAATCACCGAGACTTATGATGGTGTCTTCACTAGGATTTTTTAGTAAAGTTCTAGTGCTTCCATTTATTTTCACCAAGCCTATAAGGATGGTGTCATACTCTTTTTTTAAGCCTATAAATGCATCTATGTATTTCTTACTTAAGAAAGGGTTTCCTTCGATTACCTTAAATTGATTGATGTCGAAATCATCGTCTTTAACAGAGGTTTCCATTAAATCTTCTGTAAAAAGGGCTACGTCTGGTTCGAAAATAAAACTAGCAACCATTTTAGCGGTGATGTCATTTTTAGAAACGGAGTGGTTTACTCCTACAGATTTAAAGGTTTCCTTTAATTCAGAGGTTTGTAAAGCGACAACGATATTTACTTCGAATTGTTTTTTAAGGTTGATGATGTAAATTAAGGAGTTGGCATCTTCTTCGAAATTCACAAAAACGGAATTTGCTTTTTCGATATTGACCTTCTTTAAGGAATCCATGTTTTTATAATCGGCAAATAAAACAAATACCTGCTCTTTGCTGTACGTTTCTCTTATTAGCTCTAAATCAGTCATGCTATTCGTTACAATGGCAACATTGGATTTGGCATTAATTATCTGGTCGGTGACATTTCTAGCAAAATCATCCCAGCCAATAATGATAAAATGATTGTGAAAATCTGTTCCAAATAAGCCTTTCTTTTTCTTTTCCATTTGTGTCTGAATTATGGTTGTAATGTTTCCGATTAATATTCCTAATACGCCTAAACTACTTATGATAATAATGAGTCCTATCGCTTTTCCAATATTTGATACAGGGTAGAAATCACCATATCCTACAGTGGTTAATGTAACTACGGAATACCAAAAGCCATCTATCATGGTTTTAATATTCGCATTTACATGATTCTTTTCAACTTGAACTAGGCAAAATATTAGTAGTATGTAGAAGAGAAATAACACCCAATTGTATTTGCCTTTTAGGAATCGGAACATCATCATGTTGTTTTATTTTTTTTGAATGTACTGTAGGCTATCAGTCCTCCAGCGATGGCTCCAAATAAGTGTCCTTCCCATGAAACGGATATTCTTCCTGGGAATACTCCCCAAATTAATCCGCCATAGATAAATAGGATTCCAGCACTGACAATAATGCTTTTAATGTCTTTTTTTATAAATCCAGCGACTATTAAAAACGCAGCAAGACTATAAATAAGTCCACTTATTCCAATATGATTAGCGGAACGTGCAAATAACCAAACGAGACCTCCTCCAAGAAGAATGGATTTTATGATTACGCCAGGTGCTTCTTTTTTATAAAAGAAAAAAAGGGTAGCCGATAATATAAAAACAGGAATGCTGTTAGAAATGATATGAAAGAAACCTGCATGTAATAATGGAGCAGTAAAAACACCCAATAAGCCGCTAGTAGTCCTTGGGACAATGCCGAAATTAGTTAGGTTTAGACCTAGTAAATTATCTATGAGGAAGATTACCCAAATGAGGATAACAATACTGATTGCTTTTTTTATGGCTTCATTCATGTTTAATAGTTGTTTATAGGTTTAACAAATCAGCGCTCCGAATTTCTTATTAAATGCAATTTTAAATAAAATGTTCATTTCTTTATTGCAACTGGATAATTCAATGTACGTTTTATTTTCAGCGATAAAAGTATGAATTGCTAAATGACTTTCTGCAAGGAGCCAAATACAAGTATAGCCTCCGTTCTGAAATAAATGCTCTGTGAAATTTAATACTTTGTAGCCAGAAAGAGCAAGTATGTTATTAAATGCTGTTTTTAATTCCATAGGCTCCGTCATTGAAATCCATTGTTGAAAATTATAGATAGCGGCTTTAACTTCTTTGTTTTCGGAAAGTACACTCGAATTATTTGTCATAGTTTTAGTCTTCGTTAATAAACATCCCAAGTTCCGTTTAAGTAATATTTGTACAATACAGGATCGTGTATTTCGTTTGTTCTTATTTCTAAATTATCCTTTTTAAAAAAATCTTTTCCAAAGGAGGTGAGTAGTTTCATGGCTTCATTATTTATCCAACGCGTTTTCATGTGGTCAAAAGTTAATGAATGAAGTGCTGTTTTTAAGTTTTCTTCAGAGATATTTTTAGCACCTAATATCCATCCCCATTCTCCTAAGGTGACTACTTGATTGTGCATAGGAACCGTTGTGAAATTTGCTTTTTGCATTGTTTTATTGATACAATTAAAAGCGTCTGAAGCAAAATAAGGACTTCCTGCTTGTGTAATAATCACCCCGTACTTTCGTAGGTGTTTAAAACATTTTCGATAAAACTCATAGGAATAGAGGCGACTCATTTCAATGGTTTTAGGATCAGGAAGGTCTATGATAATTACATCATATCGCTCGTCTGTATTTTCTATAAAGTGATACCCATCAGTATTTATAATTGTAATTTTTTCGCTGTCAAAAGCGTTTTTGTTCATTTTTCTTAGTATTTCATTTTCTTTACCAAGGTTTGTCATCGCAGGGTCAAGGTCTACTAAAGTGATTGTTTTAACAGCGTCGTATTTTAAAATTTCACGTACGGCACAGCCATCTCCTCCTCCAAGGATCAAGATGTTATGAGGTGTTTTTGTGAGACTCATAATAGGATGTACTAATGGTTCGTGGTACATTTCTTCATCAAACGAACTTAATTGCTGATTCCCGTTGATGTATAGCCAAAAATCATTTTTCCACTGTGTAATTACTATTTTTTGGTATTTACTCTGCTCTGAATATACTATTTTGTCCTTGTATTTTTTCTGTTCTCCAAATAGGATGATGGGTTTGGCTACAAAAAATGCGCCGATTAATATAAATCCAACGACAGCTGCAATACTAGTCACTCTAACTTTTAATTTTTTACTGATTTCATTCCATAGTACGACAAGTAAACCTAATGCTACAAAAAAGTTGACCAATCCTAAAAGGATAGGAGTGTAGGTAAGTCCTAAATATGGCAAGCCTATAAATGCAAAAAAGACCCCTCCGGCAAGACTCCCGTAATAGTCGTTTTCTAAGACTGATGAAATGTTCACTCTCAAGGATTGAAATTCATTATTAAGTCGCATCACAAGTGGTATTTCCATTCCTATCATTAAACCTATTAACAGACTCAATCCGTAGATCAATCCTCCAGCATAAAAGGTGTAGGCAGAGGCTGTATAGACCGCTAATGATGAAAAACACACTAAAAAAGAGAGCATAAATTCGATGAAAATGAATTTTTCTAGCAAGTTAGTTTTTAAACTTCGACTAAGTCTACTTCCTATTCCCATAGCGAAAAGCATGGTGGACATGACCATGGTCCATTGTAATACGGAGTTTCCTAGAAAATAAGTGGCCAGTGTAGATAATATATATTCAGCGACGATTCCGGAAAGTCCTGTGGCGAATATTGCAATCCGTAATATGTTTGATTTTAAATTCATTTACAAATTTAGATGAGCTATTTATGAAGAATAGAATAAAAGCACAAAAAAACCACAGTGTTCCGTAGTTTTTTTGTTTTTTTAAAATGTTAGATACACCAAGTAAGCAATATTGAACCGCCGATATAGGCAAAAGCTTCGATCAGTGCTACCCCCACATTGGGTTTTTCTTGATGTACAAGTTCGTCTGTGATTTTTCTTCCTGGAAGTAATATTTTATCTGCTAACAAGCGGACAAAAGGGAGAAGTAAAAGCCCTAGTAATAAGTCTATTCCTATGTTTGAGAACTGTTCCGTCCAACCAATAAAATCACCCGAAATTGCAAAACGTACTATATTTGCGATGGCAATAAGTATTCCTGCAAAAGAAACTCCCACAGCTACGTTGTCTTTTTCTATTTCACCGAGAAGGTCATAAGAAAGTGTTTTATCAAATATTTTTGCGGTAGCTATTAAAACAAATTGACCGATTGCCCAGAATATTATGGCCGTTTGAATTCCGTGATAAATACCGTTGCTTTCTCCAGAAACTGCCCCAAAGATGATAAGTCCTGAAGCGACAGCTACGGCTCCTTCAACAACACCTGTTCCTTCATTTCTGTCTTCGATAATTTCTTTGTAAACTGAAAATTTATAAAGAATTACTTTATCGCAAATAAGGATGGAGAGATTTAATAATACAATGGAGAGACTGCTGTAAATGGCCATGTCTATTAAATCAGTGACCAGTCCGTTAGAAGGCCCCACTATAGAACTCCCTATAGAAAGGAGTAGTCCTATTAAATAACCGGTATGTGCTATTGAGAATGCAAAATTATCTTTTTCTACTAATTCTGATTTTACATTTATTTTTTTATGAATCAAATCATAAACAACCTTTCCTATAAAAAAGAGTATAAAAGCAGCAAGTATGTATACAAAAGCTTCTGCAATATTAATTAGGAATTCGTTTTGTAATATATTTTCCATATGAATGAGTTAGTGTCAATAGGTGAATGTTTTATTGAAAGGATGTCTTATTTTCCAAAGCCTCCGCTTCGAGATCTTGTATTTGAACGACTGTATCTAGATGAATTTCTACTTTGCCTAGTAGCCGTACTTCTGGCTCTTCTGGTTTTTGTAGCCGTAGCGCTCCTGGAAACACTACTTCTGACCCGACTTTTAAAAGTAGCAGGTTTTTTATTCCAACTAGAGGAAGTATTGGATTTTGTATAGCTAGAATTGGTACCATACATATTTCCCCTATTTGACATGGGACCGTAGTACGATCTTCCTCTGCCGTAATAATTTCTGTTATAATCATTCCAATAGGAATATCTAACGGGAAACATGGCCATCCTGAACATACTAGACATAAAGGCATATTTTCCATAAAACTCCCAAAACCTACTGCCATCACGTTCTTTCCATTGTCCGTATTGTTTATTACCTACATAATTAGAATATCCTGGAGGTGCAGCAATTTTACTTAGTTTTCCGTCCTTTTTAGAGGCGAGTTCCATCCCCATGTTATTTACATTGGCATCAAAAAAAATGTCGTTTACCTGTTTCCAAGGAGTTTCTTTAGAACGGATAGAATCACCAACTTCATTGATTATCTGGTATTTGTGAAAGTATTTTTTTTCTGCCTCTTTAAAATCCATGTCTAGTAACAGGATGGTAAAGTTACGTTCCGTTGCCATGTCTCTTATTAAAATGTCCACCGGAGATTTTTGATAAGTAGTACGTGCCTTATTTTGAGATGAATTAGTGCAACTAGTTAAGGTAATTGCTAAAATAAGAAGGACGCCAATAGCTTTGAGAAATGATGTGCCGTTTTGCATGATTTATGATTGTTTATGAGGGTATATGTTCGATATTTCGAATTCTTCGATAATTTGACCATAGGAAGCATCAAATTCTTTTTCGCCCCATTGTTCAATATTCAAAACATTTTTACCGCTTTTATCTATATAATCCCAAGAAATTAATTCGGTCCATTCCTCTTTTGGATTGTCTAAGTCGTTAAAGTATCCAGGACATTCTTCTTCTAAAACATAGTCAATTCCCTGAAATGATATTTTACTTGGAGGTGTTTGTTTTTCAACTATATAAGAAGGAAGGTCTTCACCTATAGAAGTAAGTCTTACTTTTTTACTAAGTGTAATGGTGAGTTCATCATCTTGGTCTATATGTAAAAAAGAAGTTTCGTTCTCGTTTTCTATTTTAAATTCTTTGGTGAAAAAATTATCTCCCCAGTCGTATTCGTATACAGATTTGACAATCCACGTGCTTAGGTCGTAGTCAAATAAAAAGTTTTTATTTAAATCAGTGACCCGAATGTTTGTAGCATCGTATTCAGGTTCTTTTTTTTTTAAAAAATCAAAAAATGCCATAAAATAGTTGAATTGTTTAATTGTAAATTTTGTACGAATGTAAAGAAAGAAACCTGTAATAAAAAGGATTACAGGTTTCAATCGTTAAATTATTTATTTAGATTCATTTTTCTCTTCATTTCTTCTAAAGCATTGGATGCTTTTACATCAGAATCATTTAAAACAGCATCTAACTCATCGTCTAAAGATTTGTTTTCATTAGCCATTTCTCCGTAAGCCTCTGCTAGTTCCTCGTCACGAGCTACCTTGTCTTTCATTTTTTCTAACATAGAGATGGTACTTCCACTGTCTATCATAGACATAGATTTATTGATCTTCTTAGTCGCTTCACTTACTTTAGCTCTTGCTTTTAGCGTTTTTAGCTCATTCTCGTAATGTGTAATTTTTGATTTTAAAGCATTTATATTATTACTGAGTGACTTGATGTTTCCTTCAAGTTTTACTAAGTCCGTATTGGTGCGTTCGGCATTGCTGTCTGCATCTCCTTTACGGCTTAAAGCTTCACCGGCTAATCTATCTGCATCAGTCGCTGTAATACTTCCGTCTTGTGCTTTTTTAAGTACAAGCATTGCTTTTTGTTCGTAGTTTTTTGCCTGATTTACGTATTCATTTATTTCTCTCTTTGAGCGGATGGCTAATGCCTTAACTTCTGCGGAGGCTTCAAGACTCTCGTTTAAGTTCTTTTTTAAATCTTTGATCCCTTGTTCTGTAAGCTTGATTGGATCTTCAAGTTTGTCTACAATACTATTTGCTTCTGCTTGTCCTATTTTGAATAATCTGTTAAAAATTCCCATGTGAAATGTGTTTTATGTTTTGTTGTTATTATTGGTTTAATTTATTGAGTGATGAATCACAATATGTTTATTCATACAGCTCATGTACTTATATAAATGTCTTAATTTTTTGAAATCGTAATTAATTCATTGGCGTTTTCGCTTAAAAAGACTTCAAATGAGTTAAGTGATCCTTGGAGTTCGTTTAGATCCAAGTTTTCAAGTTGTAAAGTGTCTCTAAGAATTACTTTTTTACCAGTTTCATCAATGGCTATTCCTCCGTGAATTATTTCTCGGTTCATTTGAAGAAAACGTAAGAAGATACTCTCGTCCGTTTTTTCTAAGTCGAATAGATGTAATTCTAGTACTAAGATTGGATCTTCGCAGTCGACAATTAAATTAGAAATTCCGGATCTTAGGTTTTCTATAACTAGGAGTTCTTCGTCTTTGTCTTCCGAAATGATAGTGTACTCCATCTCTAAAAGGTAATTTTTTACTTTATTGAAATTGTTTGCCATTTTGGATTTTATTAATAGGTTATTGTTGTTTATATTCGTGTGTATAAGTCGTTTACTAAAAATTCAAGTCGCCTTATTTGTGACGATTCTGAGAGTCTAGTTTTAGGACTGTTTGAAATATGGGTAGCTATTGGAGCAATAAAATCTAGTTCGTTTATTTTAAAATAGATGGGCCTTTGTTGCTTGTCGAATAGTATAATTTCGTGTTCGTTTATTCTTTTTATATCTCCGATGCTCAGTTTTTGCTGGTGCTTGAGTATATAGCATCGGTTTTCAATTCCCTTTGCTTGATTTAACGTATGTTTACTGTCAATAATTATGAGGTCCTTGGTCTGGATAGTGTCTGGTATGTGCTCAAAACTACTGCTTGCTATTTGTATTGCTAGATGATGTTCTTTAAGATTTGGAAGTCTTATTTTTTCTTCGGGTTTTAAAATTAGTTGTTCTAATGATTTCAGTAATAATTGTGTGGTTTTCGTTAGCGCGATGCTGGAGAGTCCATCCTCACTGGTCTTTTTGTTTTTTTGTGATAATTCTCCGGGTAAATTAAAATTTACGAGTTCGTTTACCGTAATGTTATGAGTAATTAATTGGTCTATAGAAATGTTAAAATGTGTGGCTATTTTAATAATTGTTTCTAACTTTGGCTCCGCACGTTCTTCCTCGTAAGCACCGATACTAGAGCGTTTAAGTGCAAATATTTCAGCAAATGCAGTTTGGCTTAGTTTTTTTATGGAGCGTATTTTTTTTATGTTTCTACCGAATTTCACGTTTCTTTTGCTAATATTATTAGCAAATAAACAAAATATTTTTTAGTTTTGCTAATATAATTGTCAATTTTTTAATCTTAAATGATTTTCGCTGTCAATTTTTCCGTCTTGTGTACTTGTAGTTAAGGCATGTGATAAGGAGCGTTTACAGCGAGAAGTAAAATATATAATATGGAGAAAAGTTTTTTAAAAGTAAAAAGTTACCTATTGGATTTAAATTGTAATATCGTCCATGAAAATAGTGAAGATGGTATTTTTATAATCAATAATGAGGAGAATGGAATTTCAAATTTGGTTATTGGCTGTGCGGATCCTCTGTTAATCTTAGAACAATATTTGTTTGATTTAAAAGAAGATAGTTTACCTGTATTTAAAAGTTTGTTAATCAAAAACAGGGATATAGTTCATGGCGCTTTGGTACTTGATGGGGAAGGGGCAAGAGTTATTTTCAGGGACACGTTACAAATTGAAAATCTAGATTTAAATGAATTGGAAGGGACAT
Organism: Flavobacteriaceae bacterium; assembly: GCA_016764435.1. Lineage (GTDB taxonomy): Bacteria > Bacteroidota > Bacteroidia > Flavobacteriales > Flavobacteriaceae. The sequence continues at coordinate 26,882 of JAESRX010000079.1, forward strand.
TGAACTCATTGGTTTTGTTCTTGAGTGAATATGCGGATGAAATTATACGGTTTTCAAAAATGTAATCTTTAGGATGGATAAATGTATTGATATTCGGTGTTTTAAGGGTGTTATTGTTCTTGTTCTCGGGGTTACTAAGTGTTTTAATATGGAAGTTTTATTACCGTTGTGGATAAATCACACCGGAAATTATTGTTAATTAATTTTCTGACGCCTTTATCGTAGAGGTTGAAATGATGTAAAATACTGGGTATTACATTTTAAAGGAAGCGTTTTCTACGGTAGTTTTTGTATGATGACTCTCCATAGTAAGAGGTTAAAGTGATGTCTTTTTCTGTGTCAGTGTTTTATTGCCTCCATGGGAAGATTCTAATATAGATTGAGGGAGGTTCCAATTAAATAAATAGTAAATGACAATGGGAATTCTGTATTATGTTCGTTAGAAAAAGAAAGTAATCAGATAGAAATGAGTGATGTATATGTGATCTTGTTAGATTGATCCTAAATAAAACATTGAATTGTTATTTTTTAAATTTAGGAAGTGTATTCGTCTTTGCTTCGTTTATTTAAGGGTGGTAATCCCTTGGTTATTAGTCTGTTTGGTCTTTATGAGTAAATTAATATAGGCGAATGTTATTTGAATTTAATAATAGAGATGACGTGCTAATTATGAAACACTTACAATAAGTTATTAATTATCGTGTTTAGTAATAAACTATAAATTATCTATGAAAAAAATAATCATTTTATTAAGCGTAATTACTATAATGACATCATGTGTTTCTAAAAAGAAATATGTGGCATTAGAAGATCGATATGATATCACAAAAGGAAACCTTCATAAAAGTACCATTGAAAGAGAATTGTTAGAAGCTAAATTTGCTAAAATTGAAAAGCGAGTTAGCAGTTATAATGAAAAAATTAATTCTTTACGCGATTTGAATTCTGGACTTCAAAAAGAGAATGATGTAAAACTTGATATGATAGACGGTGTGGTAGTTATGTCTAATGCTATGCGTGTAAAAATGCGTGAGACATTGTCAAATGTGGATTCTTCAGAATTAGCGAATGCTATTACATTAAAAGATTCAATAAATGTTGCCTTAGCGTATAATTTAAAAAAATCTATTGTTAATTCGGATCTTGGGGATTCTGATGATATTAATATTAACATTGATGAAACTGTGGTAATGATCTCTGTTTCGGATAAGCTATTATTTAATACTGCAAGTTATAGAGTAGATAAAAAAGCCTATAAGTTGTTGGAAAAATTAGCCGGAATTATTAACTCTGAACCAAGTATGGATGTTATGATTGAAGGTCATACTGATGCGCGTTCGATACATAATGATGTGTTGAAGGACAATTGGGACTTAAGTGTAAAACGTGCAACTTCGATTGTTCGTGTTTTAGAGAAGAAATTCGCTGTTGATCCTAGTAGGTTAATCGCTTCAGGTAGAGGTAGCTCTATTCCTTTAGTTGAGAACAATTCACGAGAGAACAGGGCGAAAAATAGACGAACACGCATCGTTATTTTACCTAATCTGAATAAATTTTTCGGATTATTAGCTCAAGAAGGTGTTATAAAACCGTAAAGGTCAAGTTACTTGATAATGGGGTTGTGTTGGCGAGTTCGAATTATAATTCGAGTTCGAAACTGGAAAGCTACCTGGTATTAGAACGAAGTATAAATAGGAGCAAGGGGAATTGTAATTCGTCTTACTCCTATTTAAGCTTTATGGAAAGAGTTATCATAAGGGGTAATTGTGATCTCTCCCAATACCTATCCTATATATAAAGAGTGTTGTCAGATGGTAAGGGTGTATTGTAATTTGAGACAATGTCTATCCTGTATATTGAAGAGAGGCCTCTATTAGTATGGTGAAATAACGATCACTCCAATAATAAAAAATAATTCTCCTCCAACAGCTACAAAATCAACCTCTAAGAACGAATCACAAATTCCCTTCATAAAATAATCAAATTTAGCCCTTGCCAAACAAATAAAACATCCTATATTTGCACTCGCTAAGCGGAATACGCAAAGCGAAATAAGTTCTGAACATGCTGATATCACTGAGGAAACAA
>JAESRX010000042.1 GCA_016764435.1 Flavobacteriaceae bacterium
TAGACTCATCTCTATGTTCTGCTGGATATTCAGCTAACAATTCGTCTGGCAAATCATATTTAAAATGTGATAATTTCATTCAAGTGTTTTTAAAATATGTGCAAATATACAACATCGACATAGGCGTTGTCAAGTATTTTGCCATAAAAGTTTGATTTTCTTAGGAATTAGTGCTAACTTTTGCGTAATCTTCCCAAAAAGCAGGGTATGATTTGGAAACCACAGTGGCCTCATTTATACCTATATCCACTCTGGTAGCCAAGGGTGCAAAAGCCATCGCCATACGGTGATCCTGATAAGTATCTATGTTTATCAATGTTTTAATCTTCGATGATTTTTCTAAGATCAAACGATCATCTGTAATCCGAACCGCCCCTCCTAACTTTTCAATCTCCGTTTTTAAAGCGACCAATCTGTCTGTTTCTTTAATCTTCAAGGTATGTAAACCTGTTAAATCACAAGAGATCCCCATACCAAAACAAGTAACTACTATGGTCTGTGCGATATCTGGTGCGCTCTTCAAATCTAATTCCAACATAAAATCTGGAGAGACATCCGTTTGCGTTAGGCGTATGTGATTTTTAGAAAACACGGTATTTACACCTAATTTTTTATAAATATCAACCAATATTGCATCGCCCTGTAAACTGCTCTTTTTATAGGATGATAAGGAAATTTCAGATCCTTTGGCTAAGGCTGCATAACTAAAATAATAGGATGCTGAACTCCAATCTGACTCAACAGTCACTAGTTTATCTGCTATAAACGCGGTTGGTTTTACCGTAATGGTAGCTCCTTCCCAATTATTTTCTACACCTATTTGCTCCAATAAGCTCAAGGTCATCTTTATATAAGGTACAGAGGTTACCGTTCCTTTAAATGTCAGCTTCAATCCGTTTTTTAAGCGACCACCTATCAGTAACAAGGCAGAAATATACTGACTACTCACATTTCCGTCTATTTCTAATGAAGAAACGGTCAACTCCTTCCCTGTAATTTTCAAGGGAGGAAATCCTTCTTTTTCTACATATTCTATCTCTGCTCCTAACGTTTTTAAGGCCTCTGCTAAAATTCGAATGGGCCTGTCTTTCATACGTCCAGAACCTGTCAACACAACTTCTCTCCCTGGAATGGTGGCGAAATAAGCGGTTAAAAAACGCATAGCCGTTCCAGCATGGCCTATATTCACTACTTCAAGCTCAGATTTTAAAGCCTTTTCAAGCAATTGTGTATCGTCTGAGTTAGACAAATTTTCAATGGCTAAATTTGGATATAACTGTTGCAAAATTAACAAGCGATTCGACTCACTTTTAGAACCTGTAATTTGAATAGAGGCCTTAACGGCATGTGAAAATGATGTTAATCGCATGTGTTTTCTATATTTTAAAGGAAATTATAATTTCTTAATAAACTTGTAATACCCTGTCATAAACAGTCCATATACAGTAGACATTACCAATTGCATTTTCACAAATTGCATCCAAGTGTCCTCCGCAAAAAACTCATGCATCATACTATCATATCCATCAGATACTAACGCAAAAATAATTTTGATAATAGTTACTACGATTAAAAAAATAGAGAAAAAACGAAGAAATAATTTTAAAAACGATTGTTTAGAGATATCTGACATACTTATTTTAATTTATTATTATTGTGATGGCGATCGTGATCGCGTTTGGTTTTAATATCCAATTTTTTATCAAAAGCTTCTTGTAAATCGATCCCTGTTTGATTTGCCAAACACAGCACTACAAATAAAACATCGGCGAGTTCTTCGCCTAAATCTTTATTCTTATCGCTTTCCTTTTCGCTCTGTTCTCCATAACGACGAGCGATAATACGTGCCACTTCACCAACCTCTTCGGTCAATTGGGCCATATTCGTCAATTCGTTAAAATAGCGAACTCCGTGTTCCTTAATCCAAGTATCTACTACAAGCTGGGAATTTTTAATATCCATGGTTATTATTTTATTCAAAGGTACTTTAAAAAGTCAATTCTATCTATTTCTCGGGCACCTAAACTTGCCAAGTGATCATTATATACCTGACAATCAATTAATTTATAATTTTCTTTCTTTAATTCCTCTACCAAGTAGATAAACGCCACTTTGGAAGCATTACTAACGGTACTAAACATACTTTCTCCACAAAAAACAGTACCTAAATCTATCCCGTAAAGCCCTCCTACTAATACATCACCTTCCCAGACCTCTACGGATTTTGCCAATCCTTTTTCATGCATCTTCAAATACGCATTCTCCATATCATCTGTAATCCAAGTCCCTCCTTGTTCTGGTCTATAAATGGTTTTACAATGGTATAAAACCTGCTCAAAAGCCGTATTAAACGTCACCTTAAAACGCTGGTCCCTGATTACTTTACGCATACTTTTTGAAATCTTAAGCTCTTCTGGAAACAACACCATCCTATCCTTTGGACTGTACCAAATAATAGGTTCACCTTCATTAAACCAAGGAAAAATTCCACTTTGATAAGCCAGTGTTAAACGTTCCGTGGACAAATCGCCTCCAATGGCTAAAATTCCATCTTCCGCGGCTAAATCTACTGATGGAAAGGCTATTTTTTCTGTAAGAATGTACATATCGGTTATTGGTGGTTATTCGTTCTTTTCACAGGGCTACGTGATTCGTTAATGCCCCAAGATACTAAGAATACAAACATTAATTTTTTATAGTTCTAGTTTCCGTAATTCTGGTAATCTCTACATACAATCTAGGAAACTAAATTGCATAAAAAAAGCTGCATAAAGCAGCTTTTTTCTATTTTTTTTATGACCTAGAAAGGTAAATCGTCTGGTTCGTTATCGCTAACTTTATCCGTAGATTCAAAACTCTGTAATGGCGCTGCTGTTGTCCCTGCTGGAGCTTCAGCTGCTGCAACTTCAATTCTCCATCCTTGAATAGAGTTGAAGTATTTAGCTTCTCCTTCCGGGTTTATCCATTCTCTACCTCTTAAGTTGATTGAGATTTTTACATCTTGACCTACTTGATACGTATTTAATGCATCACATTTGTCTTGTATAAATTCGATTGCCAACATTTGAGGATACTGCTCATCAGTGGTCAACACTAATTCTCTCTTTCTGAATCCACTTGCTCCAAACGTTTGCGTTTCGCTGATCTTCTTAATCTTCCCGGTTACTTCCATCTTTATTCTTAAATTAGTTCATTAAAAGTACTTTCCAAGCACTTTCTATATCGTTAGTTTCTAAATACTGTTTTGCAAATGTATGCTTTTTTATGATTTCTGAATTTATAAAATCAGAATGTTCTTGTGCAAACTTATCAACAGCTATTTTTAAAGGCAACTTTTCTATGTTTCCCAACTTCCCTAAATCGTTTCCTGACAGTACTACACTGTCTCTAATCTCTACAGGAATATTATCAACACCTATTCCTAAAGTAGTTAAAGGTTTTGGAATTTCAAAAAAACCAGTCTTTACTCTCGAGTAAAAACTACCTCCTGCCCGTGCTACTAAATCTATTTTATGATGGTTAATGCTTAAATCATCATTTAAAACAGCTTTAGAAACATGTAGTTTTACCACTTCACAGATGATCAAGTTTCCCGCCCCTCCTTGGTCACCTAGAGCGATAATTTCATTAATCTTACATTCGAACTGTACGGGAGATTCTGCGACTCTAAATGGTTTTACGTTTTCCGACTTGAGCATGGTAAAGCCTGCTTTTTCAAATTCGTTTACGCCCGTTGCATATTCCGTACTGGATAAGGACATCTGCTGTACAATGTCATAATTCACCACATTTATCACCACTTCTTTAGTCGCCAAAGCATTCTCTAACGTATGTTTAGTCGTATTATCTCGAAGCCTACGTGCAGGTGAAAAAATGAGAATGGGAGGATTGGCACTGAATACGTTAAAAAAGCTAAATGGGGACAAATTCGGTCTCCCATCTTTATCTACGGTACTGGCAAAAGCGATGGGCCTGGGAGCAATGGCACTTAATAAATAGCCATGTAACTGAGCTGTCGGTATATTTTTAGGATCTATAGTTATCATCGTTAGTAATTTAAACAAATGTAATTAATCATCTGTAGACTTCAAAACAAAAAATAACAGCTTATTTTAGTCCCAAACGTAATATCGACAAAATATTTCAGTTATATGAAGAGAAATTTTTATATTCGTAGTCCATGTCTCTTTTAAAAAACACTTCTTTTCGTAAATGGGGAATCATTTCAGTTTCCTTTATAATTGTCGCTACAATTTTATGGAACACCTTTGACTTTATTCAAAAGTTCAAAGTGGAAGAGCGCAGAAAAATGGAAATTATTGCAGGAGCTTACGGCAGGTTCAATGATAATTCTAATTTGAATGCAGATGTGACCCTAGAAAGTGAAATTGTCTATGGAAATCACAACATTCCTATGATAGTGACGGACGAGCAGAATAACATCACCCAACATCATTTTTTAGATGCAAAGAAAACAAAAGACAGCACGTATGTCTTTCAGCAACTAGCCTTGATGAAAAAAGAAAACCAACCTTTAATAGTTGGTTACAGAAACAATTCCAAGCAATACATTTATTATCGTGATTCTGATTTACTAAACAAATTAAAATATTACCCACTGGCTTTAATTTTTATACTTTTCTTATTTTCTAGTGTGATCTTTTTATTTTTCAAATCCAATAAATCTGCAGAGCAGAATAAACTATGGACTGGAATGGCCAAGGAAACGGCGCATCAGATAGGCACCCCACTCACCTCTTTATTAGGTTGGGTAGAGATTCTAAGGCTTGAAGACACGGATAAAACTACCGTAGACGAAATAGAGAAAGACATTCACCGACTCAATACCATTGCTGAACGTTTTTCGAAAATAGGCTCTGCACCTACGTTAACTCCACAAAACATAGTAGTAGCAACGGCCGCAGCCTATAATTACTTAAAATCTAGAAGTTCCAAACAGGTGAATTTTAATTTCAAAACCTCTCACGAGGTTATAAATGCCCCTTTAAATATTCAATTGTATAGTTGGGTGATCGAAAACTTAATCAAAAATGCCATAGATGCTATGGGAGGAAAGGGACATATCGCTGTAGAAATTAAAAGAACGTCCCAAGGCGTAAAAATATTAATTTCTGATAATGGAAAGGGGATTCCTAAAAACTTACAGCAAACTATTTTCAATCCTGGTTTTACTACCAAAAAAAGAGGCTGGGGACTTGGACTTTCCTTAGCCAAACGAATTATTGAGGACTACCATAAAGGCCGTATTTTTGTATTAAAATCCGACCTTAAAAAAGGCAGTACATTTTGTATATTTCTTAAAGAAAGCTCGCTACTTTAGAGGCTAGCAATTTAAAAGCAGCTGGTTCCATACTTACTTTTTTTCCAAAGGTAGCATCTTCCATATTATTTAAAGGAATTAGATGGACATGTACGTGTGGCACCTCTAGTCCTATAACTGTCATCCCTATTCGTTTACAATCCACGGCTTTTTCTAAGGCTACTGCTATTTTTTTCGAGTACATCATTAGCGCAGCATAGGTAGCGTCCTCTAATTCAAACAATCGGTTTGCCTCTTTTTTAGGAACTACCAATGTATGTCCAGGAGCATTAGGGTTAATGTCTAAAAACACAAAAAAATCAGCATTCTCTGCAATTTTATACGAGGGAATTTCTCCACTTATAATTTTTGTAAATATTGAGCTCATCCTTGAAAAAATTTAATAATTAATAAAAAAGCTCTTTCCAATTTCTTGAAAAGAGCTCTCGATATATCGTCTTAGCGCTTATCTTGAAATATCAATAATCTCAAATTCCATCACACCACTTGGCACTTTTATCTGAGCTATATCACCTACTTCTAGTCCTAGCAATCCACCTCCAATAGGAGATTTAACAGAAAGCTTCCCGTTTTTGATATCGGTTTCACTATCCGCCACTAATGTATAGGTAAACTCGGCATTGTTCGCTCTGTTTTTAATTTTCACTTTGGAGTGAATTAATATCTTAGAGGTATCTAATAATGATTCATCCACAATTCTAGCACTAGAAACTACCTGTTTTAACTTGGCTATTTTTAACTCTAAATAGGACTGCTCTTCTTTTGCTGCATGATATTCAGCATTTTCACTCAAATCACCTTTATCTCTGGCCTCTGCAATATCATAACTCACTCTTGGACGCTCTACAGCTTCCAACTGTTCTAATTCTGCTTTTAATTTTTTTAATCCTTCAGCAGTATAGTAAGATACTTCGCTCATAATAATCAGTTTAAATATAAAAAATCTCAACACTGACTAACAGCATGAGATTCACAATTACAAATATACAAAATATTTGTAAATTGCCATCGTTATATTTACAACGTTAAATCACAATCAATCATATACATGAAACGTATTTTATTCTTACTAAGTGTTATCCTCACTTTATCATCTTGTGAACAAAACACCACAAATGACGTATTACCGGAAGTAGATGTAACTACGACCATAGATTTACACCTTCCTTCCTATTTAGACTTAAACACCCCTTCAGGCTGGGCAGTACACTTGAGTAATAGTGTAGGTGTGAATGGAATATTGATTCTAAACACGGGAGGAACGCCTACTTATAAGGCCTTTGATTTAGCCTGTCCAAATTTTGATTGCGAAAAAAAATTAGAATTTGATGGAGGATTAACACTTACCTGCGCCTGTGATGGAGAAAAGTACAGCATTCTATCCGGAGCCCCACAGACCAAAGGTTATAAATACTTTGCAAGGGAATATCGTGTCACAAAGAACGGAAATATCCTTAGAATCACTAATTTTTAATTTCAGTTGCCTATTTTTGCAAAAACGACATTAAAGTGATAAATTATTTTTCTTCCAATTTTAAATTAGGCGTATTAGGCGGTGGTCAATTAGGGAAAATGCTTTTAGCAGAAACCCATAAATTTGACATTTACACCTGTATTTTAGAAAAGTCTCCAGAAGCTCCTTGTGCTAACATTTGTGACGAGTTTCACCTCGGTGATTTAATGAATTATGAGGATGTTTACAATTTCGGTAAAAAGGTAGACTTATTAACCATAGAAATTGAACTTGTTAACATAGACGCTTTAAAGCAATTAGAAAAAGAAGGATTGGAAATCTATCCACAACCTCGTGTTTTAGAAATAATTCAACACAAAGGTATTCAGAAAGATTTTTACATTAAAAACAACATCCCAACCGCTCCTTACAAACGCTTCTCCAATTTATCCGCATTAAAAGAGGCTAGTTTAACCTATCCTTTTGTGTGGAAAGTAGCTCAATTTGGATATGATGGCACCGGGGTCAAAGTAGTTCGTACCGCTGCAGACCTGATAGGGCTTCCCGATACGGAATGCATCACCGAACAACTAATTCCTTTTAAAAACGAATTGGCGGTAATTGTAGCAAGGAATAAAAATGGAGAACTCAAAACATATCCCGTTGTAGAAATGGAATTTCATCCAGAAGCCAACCAGGTGGAGTATGTAATTTGCCCTGCTAGAATAGATGATTCTGTCGCTAAAAAAGCAACAGAAATCGCATTAAAAGTAGCGGCTCCATTTGCACATATAGGCCTATTAGCCGTAGAAATGTTTCAGACGCAAGACGATGAAATTATCGTAAACGAAGTGGCTCCTAGAACACATAACAGTGGCCACTATAGCATAGAAGCTTCCTATACCAACCAGTTTGAACAACACCTGAGAACTATCCTTAACTTACCCTTAGGATCTACAGAAAGTAAACTCGGTGGAATTATGGTAAATTTAGTTGGTGAAGAAAATTACGCTGGTGATGTGGTGTATGAAAACATGAATACTATTCTAGCCATGCCAGGAGTTACTCCACATATTTACGGAAAAAAACAAACCCGTCCATTTCGGAAAATGGGACATGTAACCATTGTACATAAAGATATAAATAAGGCGCGTGAAATTGCAGAAAATGTAAAAAACACCATCCGAGTGATCAGCAAATAACAACACAAAATAGAGACAGATGAAAGTAGGCGTAATCATGGGAAGTATTTCAGACCTTCCAATAATGCAACAAGCAATAGATATTTTAAAAGAATTTTCTATTGACGTAGAAGTAGATATCGTATCTGCACATAGAACCCCAGAAAAACTAGTTGAGTACGCAAGCAACGCTCACAAAAGAGGTGTAAACGTAATCATAGCCGGTGCTGGAGGCGCTGCGCACTTACCAGGAATGGTAGCAGCAATGAGTCCTTTACCTATTATAGGAGTCCCTATCAAATCTAGAAACTCTATAGATGGATGGGATTCTGTATTGTCTATTTTGCAAATGCCAGGCGGTGTACCGGTAGCAACCGTAGCTCTTGATGGCGCTCAGAATGCAGGAATATTAGCCGTACAGATATTAGGAAGCTCTAATCCCAAGATCCAACAAGACATGATTTCCTTTAAAGAAGGCTTAAAAGAAAAAGTGATCAATGCGGCCGCCGCATTGCATCAATAAAAGTTAAAATAGTGAAGTTGGCACCACGGATACTTTCTCTCCCTGATGGTTTAAGAATGTAAAATCTGGTACCAAGGTATTTAGGTTTAAGGTAGGTTTAGTCATCTTCATCACTTTATTTTTTAGTACCCGCTTTAAGTGAACATCACCTGCTGTGGTATTTATAATTGCATCCATACTTCATTGTTTGTCTAACTAAAACGTCACAAGTAATAATAAATTACATTTAGAGAGTACTTTAATAAAGTAAAGCGCCTAACCTACAGCTTCTTAAGTAAAAACAAGGAGCCTTTTTCAACAATCCAACGATAGACTTCTGAAATTAATTTTTTAGAAGTCTCTTGTTTTTATAGCATAGATAAGGATATATTTGTCACAAAATAACTTTAGCAACATTGACTATGAACAATCCTTTGTTACACTCTTTTGATACGCCTTTTACAGCGGCTCCATTTTCCAAGATAAAAAACGAACATTTCAAGCCCGCTTTTGAAGAAGCAATAGCCCTTTCAAAAACAGCAATTGATAGTATCGTTTCAAATCCAGAAATCCCCACCTATGAAAATGTCATAGATGCCATGGAATTTTCAGGAGACACATTGGATAGAATTTCTAGCATATTTTTCAATTTGAATGCTGCAGAAACAACTGATGAACTCCAGAAAATAGCACAAGAAGTATCTCCAATGCTCAGCGAATTTTCTAACGATGTGCGATTAAACCTTGAGTTATTCAATAAAATAAAAACCATATACCTCCAAAAAGAGCAGTTAAACTTGACAGGAGAGCAATTAATGGTTCTCGAAAAAATATACATCGGTTTTACACGAAACGGAGCCAATCTAGATAAGGACCAGAAAAAGAAACTCCGAAAAATAGATACTGCACTCTCTAAAGCATCTCTGAAATTTGGAGAAAATGTACTCGCAGAAACAAATGCCTATCAACTTATTATTACTGAGGAAGAAAAATTAGCAGGAATTCCTCCAACAGCCATTGAAACAGCAAAAGCTTTAGCGAAAGAAAAAGAAATAACAGGATGGGTATTCACCTTAGATTACCCAAGCTATATCCCCGTAGTTACCTATGCAAAAAACAGAGCTCTTAGAAAAGAAATAGCCATTGCCTCCGGTAAAAAAGGATTTCAAAAAAACGAATTCAACAATGAGGAGGTTGTCTTAGAAATAGTAAACTTACGCCATAAGCGTGCACGCTTATTAGGCTATAATTCCCATGCTCATTTTGTCCTAGAAGAACGCATGTCTGAAACACCAGAAAATGTACATGCTTTTTTAAATGATTTACTTGAGAAAGCCACACCTACAGCCTTAAAGCAATTTAAAGAATTACAAGATTTTGCAAGAAAAGACGGCATTGAAACATTAGAAAAATGGGATAGCGCTTATTATTCTGAAAAATTAAAGAAGGAACTATTTAATTTGGATGATGAAATGCTAAAACCTTATTTCAAATTAGACAATGTAGTTGCAGGAGTTTTTGAAATTGCCCATAAGTTATACGACCTTAATTTTGAAGAAATTTTTAATGTAGACATCTACCACCCTACTGTAAAAACCTACAGAGTAACGGATACTAATAATAAGGAAATAGCATTGTTTTATACCGATTTTTTCCCTAGAAAAGGAAAGCGAAACGGTGCATGGATGACTTCCTTTAAAAATCAGTATATACATAAAGGTGTTAATAGTCGCCCACATGTGTCCATCGTATGTAATTTTAGTCCTCCTACAGAAAGCACTCCGGCACTCTTAACTTTTAATGAAGTGACCACGCTTTTTCATGAATTTGGTCATGCATTACATGGCATGCTTGCAAACACTACCTATCCAAGTTTATCAGGAACTTCTGTTCAATGGGACTTTGTGGAGCTTCCTAGCCAAGTATTAGAAAATTGGTGCTTTGAAAAAGAAGCCTTGACGCTATTTGCGAACCATTATAAGGATCACAGTCCACTACCTATGGAGTACATTGACAAAATTAAAGAACTCGGGTCCTTTATGGAAGGTCTTCAAACGCTACGTCAATTAAGTTTTGGAATGCTAGACATGGAATGGCACGGAAAAGATCCCGCAGCTATTAAAGACGTAAAGTCCTTTGAATTAGAAGCATTTAAAAATACACAACTATTCTCAGACACTGCAGAAAACTGTATGAGTACTGCATTTTCACATATTTTCCAAGGAGGATATTCCGCAGGGTATTATTCTTATAAATGGGCAGAAGTCTTAGATGCAGATGCCTTTGCCTTCTTTAAAGAAACAGGAATTTTTAATAAAGAGACTGCCACCCTATTTAAAAACAATGTATTATCAAAAGGAGGAACGATCAAACCCATGGATTTATACACCGCTTTTAGAGGAAAAAAACCAAACAATAAAGCACTCCTTAAACGTGCTAGATTAATTTCGTAATAAATTTCAGTAAGTCCTTCTATATAGAAAGCCGTAAAAAACAATACCACTTGTTCTTTACGGCTTTTCTTTTCTCTATTTTATTCCAGCAATACCATCTCCCTACTCCATCATTTCTTCAATAGTTCTAACAAACAGCCCTCCACTACCAATTTTACAACTATTAATGCTAAGAAAACTCCCCGTAAAATGCTCTTTTCATCCAATTTATGTTTTTTTATTACTTTTTTAAAAAAAAGATTTTAAGCTACTCAAACCTTTGAGTTGTCACTTTTACCACATAAACGGTATGATTTCATTAACAAATGGTAATAAATACTTGTAGCAACCAATAATTCATTGTACATTTGCAGTGTTAAAAAGAACAAGTTTTTCTTTTTAACATCTAAAACAAAATGATAATACATTATTAATTATTACCAATTATACCTGATCAGTTAATTTGTAATTCAGTGAAAGTTTTAAACGATATATTTTTCAATATCACGGCCTGCAGGTCATTTTTAAAACAGCACTGTTCCATAAAAACTATTTAATTATGAGAATTTCAGTTAAAAATTTAGTGATCATTTCCCTTTTAATTAGTACCATATCTTTTACCTCTTGTTCTAAAGATGATGCTTCAGACGACATTTATTTAAATGAAGATCAAGCCGCCACTACCAGTGTAAACAAAAATACCGTTACTTATAACTACAGCAATATAGAAAAGGAAACATTGGAAGTAATTAACACCTACAGAGAATCTATTGGCTTAAATAGTTTAGTAACCATAGATTTAATCTCTACTCAAGCAGAAACTCATACAGATTACATTGTTAAAGAAGGAAAAATAAGCCACGATAAGTTTAACACTAGAGCTAACTTTCTAATCAAAAATCTTCCTGCTAAATCCATAGGAGAGAATGTTGCTTCTGGATTTTCATCCGCAAAATCAGTAGTTAACGCTTGGTTAAATAGCCCTACCCACAAAGCTATTATCGAAAACGACAACTATACCCACACTGGAATCTCCATTAAAACGGACGAAAACGGAAAAAAATATTTTGTACAATTATTTGCTGTAAGGTAATCGGTACATCTAAAAAATTACAATCCCCTAATAGCATTCATTTTCAACTAATAAAGTCCGCAACCTCTCCTTCCTGGAGAGGTTGCTTTTTTTATGAAATCAAAAAGCACGACCCATAACTACACGAAGCGTTTGAAGAAGAACCACCTCATTTTAAAAATCGATGCGAAAATCAAGCTCCGATACGACCAAAATAAACTACCATAGCCCCCCTAAATACACTATTCTCAATGTGAAATTTCGAATAAAAAACACCCTCAAATGGATGCTAAGAATCCATGGGTATTACCACCTGTCTTTTGAAAAAAAATAATTTCTATAAATCGTCATTTTAAAAATTATTTGCAAGGAAGACCTCTATAAGTAAACTCCTAAAAAAGTAAATCAATTCACTCAAAAAATAAGACACCTATAAAACCATACCTTCTTCAATAATTAACATTAGACCAACTCACTAGCAGCAATACCAAAAATTAACTAATGTTCCGTTTCTATATCAAAATACATCATTACACACACATACAGAAGAATTTAACACACAAACAGTAACACCTATACACATATATACGTACCTTTAACTTGTGAAAGCTAATTAAATCTCTATCATCTATCTATAATTTTGTAATCATAAAAAAACATCCTTATTAAAAAAGTATATGGATGCTAACTACGAAGAGATAAGAACTATTTAAGGACTCACTAAACAAGAAAAAAATAATAGTTAACAAAAGAATTGCCCTATATAGATAGTGACACTAAATGAATAGCAACCCTCGCAATTTACTTTTTTAAGCGACTTCCTGTTTACCTAAAAAAACAACCTTAAAATGAAAAAAACTTTCCTCTTAGTCCTTTTTATAGCCCTATTAACTGCGTGTTCAAAAGATGATGACGGAATTTACTTCCAAGCAGAACTTCCTAACGTGTCTACCTATACAGATTTAGAAACATCTATTATACATTTACTAAACGAACACCGTGTTTCTTTAGGATTAAATCCAGTGGCTCCATTAGACATTATTTCAGATAAATCCTCTATCCACACGAACTACATGATTAAAAACAATGAAATAAGCCATCAAAACTTTAAAAATAGAGCGGACTATCTAATTCAAAACGCACAGGCAATTTCTGTAGGAGAAAACGTAGCATACGGCTACAGCAGCGCAGAAGGCGTTGTCAGAGGCTGGCTTAATAGTGACGCCCATCGCATTACCATTGAAACACCTCACTATACAAACATAGGAATTTCAATAAAAGAAAATGAGCACCACAGAAATTTTTTCACAACCATATTTATCCAACGATAAAAGAAGAGAGTATTAGTAGTTTTCACTTGACAGCTGTAGGCACAAATTAATAGTCCCAACCATGACTATATGTACACTACAGCTGTTTTTTTTGTGAGACACATATCTAGAACCATACACTCCTTTTCAAAGGGGAAGAATCACTTGAGATCCTTCTGAGAACAGAAGGAATCAACAGGCATAACTTACACTTGTATCCACTTAAATCTCCCCCTAATTAGTCTACATATCTATCCATTTTAGAAGTACATTATTATTTTTTATAAAATCGAAGCCACTTGCCCACTTGTACGGTTGCATATCCTATATTTTATATTATGTTTGTATTATAAATACAACTTACTATGACTAAATATGATGTAGCCGTAATTGGCTCTGGACCTGGAGGCTATGTTGCCGCAATTAGATGCGCACAACTCGGACTAAAAACCGCCATAATTGAAAAGTACAACACCTTAGGTGGAACATGCTTAAATGTAGGTTGCATCCCATCTAAAGCATTATTAGACTCTTCTCACCACTACCATGATGCGGTAAAAAACTTTGACAAACACGGAATTAACATCGATAGTATCAGTGTTGATTTCACTAAAATGATTGCTCGAAAAGACGAAGTTGTTGAACAAACAAGTAGTGGAATTAACTATTTAATGGATAAAAATAACATTGATTTATTTACAGGTACGGGGTCTTTTAAAGACGCCACGCATATCACCATTACCAAAGCAGACGGTACTACAGAAGAAATAGAAGCCAGTAAGACTATTATTGCTACAGGATCTAAACCATCTTCCTTACCTTTTATAAAAATAGATAAAGAAAAAATCATCACTTCTACAGAAGCGTTGAGCTTAAAAGAAATCCCTAAACACCTTATCGTAATTGGTGGTGGTGTTATTGGGCTTGAACTAGGTTCTGTTTACAAACGTTTAGGCGCACAAGTTTCTGTCATTGAATACATGCCCACCATCGTTCCAGGAATGGATTTAATGTTAGCAAAAGAATTGCAAAAATCACTCAAAAAACAAGGGGTTAAATTTTTCACAGGACACAAAGTAACTGGAGTGGAAAATAATAACGGAGAAATTACCGTAACTGCCGAAGATAAAAAAGGAAGACCTGTTTCTTTTAACGGAGATTACTGCTTAGTATCTGTGGGAAGACATGCATACACCACTGGATTAGGACTAGAAAATGTAGGTATTGCGTCAAATGATAGAGGACAAATAGAAACCAATGAGCATTTACAAACTTCGCTTTCAAATGTTTTTGCCATAGGCGATGTAGTAAAAGGAGCCATGCTCGCCCATAAAGCAGAAGAGGAAGGAACGCTTGTCGCCGAATTTATTGCAGGACAAAAACCACATATTAATTACAATTTAATTCCGGGAGTAATCTACACTTGGCCAGAAGTAGCCACTGTAGGACAGACAGAAGAGCAATTAAAAGCGGCAGGAATCAATTATAAATCAGGAAGTTTTCAAATGCGTGCCTTAGGACGTGCGCGCGCAAGCATGGACATAGAAGGACAAGTAAAAGTATTAGCAGATGCTGTCACCGATGAAATATTAGGAGTTCACATTATCGGAGCGAGAGCTGCAGATATGATTGCTGAGGCCGTTGTAGCCATGGAATACAGAGCATCAGCTGAGGATATTTCTCGCATGTCACATGCCCACCCTACATTTACAGAGGCCATAAAAGAAGCTTGTTTAGCGGCTACGGATAATAGGTCTATACACAGTTAAACCAGAGGAACTATGGAATATAATTTAGGAATTGGTTCTCGAATTTCACATCCTTCCTACGGGAAAGGTGTGGTCATTAATATAAAAACTTCTGGACTGAGCGTCACTTTTATTGAATACGGACTCAAGGAAATACCCTTAGATAACCAGATAGAGGTTATAGAAGAAGTATTGCCAGACGAAGACAGTGTCAGTTTTTACGAAATAGAAACCACCCTAACTCGTATCCTAAAAAAATGGAGTGATGTGTCAGAAATTGTCCCTTTAGGAGATAAGTGGACGGGAGGAACTATGGTTTTAAACCCTGGAGATCCGAGTCTTCAACCTAAGGAAATTCCAATAAAAACATTTTTTAATAAAATAATAATGCTGCGAGATCGCATCCGTGTGATGGAGCAGAAAATAAACGCAAGCAACACGCTTTCTGAAGAAGAAAAGATTGATTTAGAACAGTATATTAGTAGAATGTACGGTAGTTTAACCACCTTTAATGTACTCTTTAAAAATCCAGCTCACAAATTTACAGGAAGCGGAAAAAGGATGGAATAAAACTTTTTCACAAACACGTATAATATTTATTTAAGAAGTCCTTTCAAATTGATTGGACTTCTTTATTTTTGTACCCCATGAAAAGAGTGTCAAAAAAAATAAGCCTTCAAAACCCACAAGAATTTAAACATCAACTATTAAGTTGGGCACAGAAATTCGATCAAGTTTTATGGCTAGATAGCAATAATTACCAAATGGATAACTCCCAGTTCGAAGCAATTCTAGCTGTGGATGCTTATTCTGAAGTATCCATGAAAAGCAAGGGCGCTTTTCAGGCGCTTAAAAAATTCCAAGACACAGAAAACGACTATGTTTTTGGATACCTCAGCTACGACTTAAAAAATGATATAGAAAATTTAAGTTCCAATAATATGGATGAGCTAGAATTTCCTTCCCTTTATTTTTTCAAAGCTAAATACCTGTTTTTCTTAACTAAAAATAGTGTTACACTACGCTACATCTCATCTGAAAAAGAAAAGATGGCACGTGATATAGAAAACATACACACTATTTCCACGAAAAAAAACACCCCTTTCAAACAAGAACAAATGCCTTTAGAAATAAAAGCAAGAATTTCTAAAGAAACCTACCTTTCTAAACTTCAAAAAGTACTGGGACATATTAAAAGAGGAAACATCTATGAAGCTAATTTTTGCCAAGAATTTTATGCTGAAGATGCTTTTATAAACCCCTTAGAGATCTATAATAACCTCAACCAACTATCTGAAGCTCCTTTTGCTAGTTTTTTTAAATCAACACACCACTATATCTTATCTGCATCACCAGAACGGTATATTCAAAAATCAGGAGACACTTTAATTTCACAACCCATTAAAGGAACCGCAAAACGGTCTCTACACGCTGAAGAAGACCTTTTATTAAAAACAAATTTAGCAAAGGATCCCAAAGAAATTGCAGAAAATATAATGATTGTAGATTTGGTACGGAATGACCTCTCCAGAATTGCGACCAAAGGAAGTGTACAAGTAGAAGAACTTTGTAAAGTCTATAGTTTTAAACAGGTGCATCAGTTAATTTCCACCGTCGCTTGTAAAGTCGATGCGTCCACCCACCCGATAGACATCATTCAGAAAACATTCCCCATGGGAAGTATGACCGGAGCCCCTAAAATAGCAGCCATGAAAATAATGGAGGAATTAGAAGAAACTAAAAGAGGAGTTTACTCTGGCGCTATAGGTTATATAAGCCCTACGGGCGATTTTGACTTTAACGTGGTCATCAGAAGTATCTTATACAATGCACAAAAAAAATACGTCTCTTATTCCGTTGGGGGAGCCATTATCGCGAAATCCAATCCAGAAAAAGAATACGAAGAGTGCCTCCTAAAAGCAATGGCCATGAAAAAAGTATTAGTCAAATAAATTTGCTATATTTAAGACATCAATTATGTTAGAAAAATTACGTACACATATCCAACAAAACCTTCCTTTTTTAAATGAAAAAAAGTTGCTACTCGCTGTTTCTGGAGGTATAGACAGCATGATTTTAGTGGACACATTCCATAAATTAGGCTTGCATATAGGAATTGCTCATTGTAATTTTAAACTGCGCAATAAATCCAGTGATAAAGACGAGCGTTTTGTCATAGAAACAGCTGCCACACTAAACATCCCTATGTTTAACATTTCCTTCGATACAAAGAGTTATGCCCAAGAGGAGCAACTCTCTATCCAGATGGCTGCGAGAGAATTACGCTACGAATGGTTCCGTAAAATATCCGCAGAAAACCAGTACGACTACCTTCTTACCGCCCATCATAGAGATGATGTTATTGAAACTTTTTTAATCAATTTCAGCAGAGGAACAGGACTCGATGGATTGACAGGTATTCCAGAAGTAAACAACGAAATAGTACGTCCATTACTCCCCTTTTCCAGAAGTGATATTAATGTGTATGCTTCAAAAAATAAACTCATCTGGCGGGAAGACAAAAGTAATGCAGACACCAAATACTTACGAAATAAGATCCGACATAATGTAGTTCCTGTTTTTAAGGAACTAAACCCTAGCTTCTCAAGCTCCTTTAGCCAAACTATTTGTAATTTAAACGAAAGTAAAAATTTTATTACACAGCAAATAGAGGAACTTAAAAAAAGGATCGTATCTCACAAAGACAATTCGATCATTATAGACCTCGAAGCTCTAAAACTACAAGGCTCTGAAAAATTTATCCTACGTGAAATTTTAAAGGAATATCAATTCACTCAATGGGACGACATCCATAATTTACGAAACGCCCAAAGCGGTAAATTTATAACAAGTGCCACACATAGATTATTAAAAAACAGGAGTGAATTAATCTTGTCTGAAATTATCGAAGAAAATAGTCCGATTTTCAAGATAGATAAAAACACCAAAAAGATAAAAAAACCACTGCATTTAAAATTTAAAAAAATAACTGAGGAAAAACTATACAAATTACAACACAACCCTAAATCTTCCTTAGAAAAAATACATGTAGATTTAGAGAATATAACCTTTCCTTTAACGCTAAGAAAACGGCAACAAGGAGATGTTTTTCATCCATTTGGAATGCAAGGAAAAAAGAAATTATCCAAGTTTTTTAAAGATGAAAAAATGTCTGTTTTAGAAAAAGAAAACACGTGGGTTCTCTGTACAAAAGACCTAATTATCTGGGTCGTTGGAAAGCGCATGGACGACCATTTTAAGATTACAAAAAACACTAAAAAAGGACTTAAAATCACCTTAAAACAGGAAGAATAAGAAGACAAAACTAACATCGTTACAAAAAACAATTACAGTATCACAATTAGTAAGACTTAAATATTATAGTTAACTTTTTAAAACAATCATTACATTAAATAATATTTAAAAATAAAAAACAATCTCGTTTATTAATACTGCTTTTGTAACTTCACTTTTTAAACCAAAATTCGCATGAGCACAAGACCAAAAACAACTCGATTTAACGAAAACGTTTTAGCGAAATACCAAATATACAACAGTATATTTATGACTTTACCATTTGATGCCATCACAAAAACAGGTGTTTTATTACCCTTGTTTCACGACATTTGTGAGGAAGGATTTAAACATGGAAAGAACCCAACTACTCTCGTAGAGGATTTTTTCAGCACCTATCAAGAAAAATTAAATGAGGAAGAAAAAACGAATCTTTTATTTCGTTTTATTCAGTATATAGAAAGACAAGTCGTCCTTTTTGACGCCATTGAAGATGCCGCTTTCCCTATTGTTAATAATATGGATGGAATCGGCACCTTAAGATACACCAAGGAAACTGCGCAGAAAGAAAATAAAATGATTGCCCTAAAAAAGCATTTAGAAGATTTTAAAGTGCGCATTGTATTGACCGCACATCCTACACAGTTTTATCCTGGAACCGTACTTGGAATAATAACGGACTTACAGGAAGCCATTGAAAACAGTGATTTATTAACCATTAATAAATTATTAGCACAGCTTGGAAAAACGCCTTTCTTTAAAAAAGAAAAACCAACTCCTTTTGATGAGGCAGTGAGCTTAATTTGGTATTTAGAAAATGTATTTTACGAATCTGTCGGAAATATCTTTAACTACATCCAATCTAACATCTTTAAAGACCAGGAAATAAACAATCAGATTATAGATTTAGGTTTTTGGCCTGGAGGAGACCGAGATGGAAACCCATTTGTAACTACCCAAATAACACTGGACGTTGCAAAACGCTTAAAACAATCCATTCTTAAAAATTATTATAAAGACATCCGTTCTTTAAAACGTAGGTTAACTTTTAACGGTGTAGAAGAAAGAATTTCTGCCCTTGAATCATTTCTGTATGAAAGTAGTCTCAACCCAAACAATACACAGTTATTAAGCAGTGCGGATTTACGCAAGGAGTTATTAGAAATAAAAAAGATATTGGTAGACAAACACCAATCATTATTTGTTCCTGAGTTAACAGAATTAATAAATAAAGTCCACCTTTTCGGATACCATTTTGCAACATTAGACATCAGACAAGACAGTCGTGTACACCATGATTTATTTACCAAATTAGTTGATTCTTTGTTAAAAAACAATGCTGGTATTTTTCCGAAAAACTATCATTCATTGTCTGAAACAGCTCAAATAGAACACTTATCTACGGTAAAAGCATCCTTAAACCCTGACGATTTTAACGATGAGATGTTGACCAAAACATTGGCCTCTATCTACGCCATGAAAGAAATTCAGCAAAACAATGGAGAACAAGGAGCCAACCGTTACATTATTAGTAATAACCAAACGGCTTTAAATGTAATGCAGACTTTTGCGATGCTAAATTTATGTGGTTTTAATGAGGATAGAACCGTGGATGTTATTCCATTATTCGAAACCATTAGCGACTTACAAAAGGCCGCCGAGGTTATGAAAGTTTTATATGAAACCAAGGCGTACAGAGACCACGTAAAAGCACGTGGAAATAAACAAACAGTGATGCTTGGTTTCTCTGATGGAACGAAGGACGGAGGCTATTTAATGGCCAACTGGAGTATTTTCAAGGCGAAGGAAACCTTAACCGCTATTTCCAGACAATATGGAATAGACGTCGTCTTTTTTGATGGACGTGGAGGACCACCAGCTCGTGGAGGTGGAAAAACACATCAGTTTTACGCTTCACTCGGCCCGACTATAGAAGATAAGGAAATTCAAATGACAGTACAAGGGCAGACCATTAGTTCTAATTTCGGAACCTTGGATTCCTCCCAATATAACATAGAACAATTATTAAGTGCAGGAATTGCCAACCAATTATTTAGTGGCACTTCTAATATCATGACTAAAAAGGACAAGGCCATGATGAACAGTCTTGCAAACACCAGTTATGAGGCCTATGTAGATTTTAAAAATCACCCGATGTTCTTACCTTATTTAGAACGTATGAGTACCTTAAAATACTATGCAAAAACCAATATTGGAAGTAGACCTTCCAAAAGAGCTTCTAAAACAGCTGGTTTAAACTTTGCTGATTTACGTGCCATCCCATTTGTAGGATCATGGAGCCAACTGAAACAAAATGTTCCTGGTTTTTTCGGGGTAGGAACCTCCTTAAAGAAATTTGAAGATGCCGGAGATTTTGACAGTGTGATTGCCTTTTATCAGCAATCAGAATTCTTTAAAGCATTGATCGGAAATTGCATGATGTCCTTAACTAAATCGTTTTTCGAACTGACAGAATACATGTCTAGAGATGAGGAATTTGGTGCTTTTTGGACCATCTTACACACCGAATACTTAACCACCAAACGTTTGATTTTAAAACTGACGGGGTATACGGAATTGATGCAGAAAAATAAGACGGGAAAAGCAAGTATCGAGATTAGAGAATCTATTGTATTGCCTTTACTAACAATTCAGCAATTCGCTTTAAAAAAGATACAAGAGCTTCAAAAAGAAAGTCCTGTAAATAAAGAAAAGCTGGAAGTGTACGAGAAAATAGTAACGCGTTCCTTGTTTGGAAATATTAATGCGAGTAGAAATTCTGCTTAAAATTCATTAAAAGATAATGCATAAAAAAGTCCAAGACCTAATGTCTTGGACTTTTTTTATATTGAAACTATGTTACGATACAATGACATTCCGAACCTGTGCCCGAATTAAAGATTAGGGAACCGAAACCCCACTACTTTCCTCTTATAAAAAACGAAAACGCAACAAGGCTTCAAAAGTCCCTGTGCCTGTAAAATCACGTGATTGCTCGGTAGATTTTTCATAGGCCACACCAAATTGCATTTGATCAATAACTTTGGTCATTGCAAAAATAGCAACTGCCTCGTTCAGGCGAACATTAATTCCTGCCTGTACTTTTTGGTTAAAATCAAAGGTTGCTGCTAGATCATACGCATTTTCTACTCCATTTATATAACGCATCATAACGGAAGGTATAAACGTTATTTTTTCTGTTAGATCTAAGTTGTACCCACCTCCTACATACAGGTGTAATTCATCCGTCGCTGCGATTGGAACATTCCCTTCTTTCTCATACCGTTCTCCACTTAAAAAATTAGGCGTCGAAAGTGTGAGGTAGAATTTTTCGTTTTTCAAATACAATCCTGCACCCATGGTTGGATTGAAAAAACTTTGATTTTCAGAAAACAATGGGTCGTTCTCTACATTCGCTCTTGTTAAATCTATATTGACAAAAGAACCTCCTCCTTTTAAACCGAAATACAATACATACGCTTCATTTAATTTAATATGATAGGAAACATCCAAGGTGACATCCGTTTCTTTTAACACAAAAACCTCGTCATTAACTACGGAAAGTCCTATTCCTAAATTGCGTTTTAAAGGTGCTGAATAGCTTAAAAACTGCGTTTTCGGTGCATCCTCTACGCCTACCCATTGCATGCGGAACCCCGTGCTTAATTCGCTGAAACCTGAACTTCCTGCGTAGGCCGGATTTACGATATTCATATTGTATTTATACAACATGTAATAAGGGTCTTGCTGTGCCTGTAGCTTACTCGTAAATAGTATTAAAAGAGCACTTAATATGTATATATGTTTCATTTTTATGTTTTTTTTCCACTTCTGTGGGATTGATGCTATTCTTTTTATATTTTAAAAATACCTGTAATTAACTGTTTTGAGTACTTGATTATCGATACAATTTAACGGGCTTCCCTTTCGGGAATTCCGTTAAATCACTCGAACTGACGTACTAAATTAATGCTTGTACTTATTAATTTTAATGGTATATATCGCCCTCGAATCCTGTATCAAATTTCCTTATTTATCTACTTAATAATTAATATACAACCAACCTGATTTCGGTTTGAGTCCCTTTTTATTAAACTCTATCATATAATAATACGCTCCAGACATCATTTTTTTTCGAGACCCCGTATTAGAATAACCATCCCAAGTATTTTTATAGCCTATTTTCTCATACACCTTGGTTCCATTTCTGTTATACACTAACACTCTACATTTAGGGTACGTTTCTATACCATCAATAGTCCAAGTATCATTGATTCCGTCATCATTTGGAGAGAAACCATGACTTTCTATAGTCTCTCCTATAATTACCGTTTGAGTTTGTGTACTGATATTCCCATGCCCATCGTCAAAAATCCAAGTGGTGGTAAAGATTCCTATTTCGTCGTAATGTACAGGATCAGTGGTGGTGGCGGTTACGGTTTCTACACAATTATCTGTAGCCGTAGGCGGTGTTAAATCCACATCAAACTCACCTGTGATATCAGACAAATAATCGTCCGGTTCTGGTGCCGACACATCCTCTATAATAACCAACTGAGTTTGCGTGGTGATATTATCATTTCCATCATCATAAGTCCAGGTGATTTCTGTAGTGGTTCCGTTTCCTGTTATTGGGAAGGTACTATTGTGTGTTCCTGTGATAGTTCCTACACAATTATCAGTGGCGGTTGGTGCTTCTAGACTTGTTACTTCACACTCGACATAAATAGTTTCTAAACCTATAGCATCTACTACTGGCTTTTGTGTGTCTTTTATGATTACATTTTGTGTTTGCGTAGTGGTATTTCCGTTACCATCATCATAGGTCCAGGTAACTATGGTTGTCCCTTGTGTGGTGATTGGTAATGTGACATCATTCGTAATAACCAACTTATCTACACAATTATCAGTTGCAAATGGTGTTTCTAAAATAAGTACTTCACATGCTGCTAAAACATCATCCAAGACCTCTATTTCCACCGTTGGAGCTGTAACATCATCAATAATTATATTTTGTGTTTGCGTAGTGGTATTTCCGTTACCATCATCATAGGTCCAGGTAACTATGGTTGTCCCTTGCGTGGTGATTGGTAATGTGACATCATTCGTAATAACCAACTTATCTACACAATTATCAGTTGCAAATGGTGTTTCTAAATCCGTTATTTCACATGCTGCTATAACAGCTGGCAAAACTTCTAACTCCGGTATTGGTGCCGTAACATCTTTAATAATTACTACTTGCCCTTGCCTTGTACTATTTCCATTCCCATCGTCAAAAGTCCAAATAATAGCATGCGAAGTTCCTTCTCCTGTTAATGGAAGTGTTACATCATACGTTCCTATGATGGTCCCTGTACAATTATCAGTGGCTGTTGGTGCTATTAACTCGAACACTTCACATTCCACTTCTATTGTGGGTAATTTATCCAAATCTACTACTGGTTTTGTAGTATC
>JAESRX010000080.1 GCA_016764435.1 Flavobacteriaceae bacterium
TAAAAAGAGAACTTTCCGTGCTTTATGGATCCTACGTATTAACGCAGGAGCTCGTCAATTCGGAATGTCTTACTCACAGTTTATGGGTAAAATCAAAGCGAATAACATCGAATTAAACCGTAAGGTTTTAGCCGACTTAGCTATGAATAATCCAGAAGCTTTTAAGGCTATTGTAGATAAAATTAAATAAAGTTTAATAACTTGCTTATATATGAATCCCGAACATAATGTTCGGGATTTTTTTATTACTGGTTTATCGTACTCCCAAAAGTACTCTTACAAAGTCCCTTCCACCCCACTCTTCCCATCCCATCGCAAGTTGCTTCAAAAGAACACCTCATATAGAAGGTCGTTCCTTTTCTTTGAAGCAGTAGTCCTTCTCCACAAAAGAGATAATAATCACAAAACACAAGACTATTAAAAGCTCATTCTCTAACTAATAATTCTGAATTTTACTTCGCTAATTAGTGACTACGACTCATTAAAAACACGTACTTTTGCCAAAAAATAAAATACAGCATGGGGTACAAATTAATTTGCTCAGACATAGACGGAACATTATTAAATAAAGACCGAGAATTATCTCAGAGCACCATCGCACAAGTGCAACGTGTTTCTCCAATTCCCTTTATCTTAATATCCTCACGTATGCCTGCCGCAATGCATCACTTACAAAAGGACTTAAAAAATGAATCGACCCCCTTAATCGCCTATAATGGAGGATTAGTAATCTCAGACAATCAAATAATTCACTCTACCTTTATTGCACCAGCTATGATCCAAAATGTAGCCGATCAATGCCAGCAAAACAGCGTCCACCTGAGTTTGTATTATAATGACGAATGGTATGTACCTAGCATGGATTACTGGGCGAAGAGAGAAGAAAACAATACCAAGGTAAGTCCTGTTGTAAAATCCACCAAAGATGTTATACAAGGATGGACTGAAGAAAATAAAGGAGCGCATAAAATTATGTGTATGGGCGATGAAAACGAAATTGACGTTCTCTATAACTACCTCGAAGAAAATTATTCAGACGACGTACATTTATACCGTTCAAAACCAACATATATAGAAATTTCTCACAAAGCGATTTCTAAAAAAACAGCCATAGAAATGCTCTTAAAACATACTTTTACACGTATAAAAATGAAAGACATTGTTGCTTTTGGTGATAATTTTAACGATATTGAAATGCTAGAAGCTGTAGGTATGGGAGTTGCCGTATCTAATGCACAAACACAAGTACTTGAAATAGCAAACATGGTAACAGATACTAATAAAAATGATGGTGTAGCAAAAGCCATCCAAGAATTATTCTAATATGGAAACTCAAAAAAACAATCCAGGACACGGTGTCAAATTAGTCGACATGCTTAAAGAATTAGAGAAATACTACGGATGGGAACACATGGCCTATAAAATCCCTATAGGTTGCTTTAAAAGCAATCCTTCTATAGGATCCAGTCTTACTTTTTTAAGACGTACAAGCTGGGCGAAAAATGAAGTACAAGAATTGTATAAGGAAATGAAAATCAGCCAACAATAGCGAAGTTATTCACAATTTTACTTACAATTAAAAGTTTCTATTATATTTGAATACTGATTTAAAATCAAAAAATATGATATATGGAATTTCTTACACAGAATGGGTGGGCTATTTAGCCTCACTCATCCTGATTCTTTCGTTTACACGCAAAAACGTAAACCACCTTAGAATCATTAACTCATTAGGAGCCATCCTCTTTGTCGCTTATGGATTTATGCTCGCCACATCCTGGCCTATCATTATCACTAATGTCTTTATTTTATTACTAAACATCTACTATTTAACTAAAAAAGACACGGGAAAAGACACAGAAAAAAACTAATGTTTTACCACTTCAAATAATTCGCCACCTTCGCACTTTAATGTTTTAAAAGGGTATTTTAAAATCAATGCATAATCGTGGGTGGCCATTAATATTGTTTTTCCACTGGCGTGAATTTCCTTTAATACTTCCATCACTGTTACGGAAGTAGCAGGATCCAAATTCCCTGTAGGTTCATCCGCTAAAATTAACTCAGGATCATTTAATAAAGCCCTTGCGATGGCAACACGTTGTTGTTCTCCTCCAGACAACTCAAAAGGCATCTTAAATCCTTTTGATTCTAAACCTACTTTAGAGAGCACTTCATCAATCTTTGAGGTCATTTCCTCCTTGTCCTTCCACCCTGTCGCCTTTAAAACAAATAGTAAATTATTAAACACACTCCGGTCATTTAATAATTTAAAATCCTGAAACACAACCCCTATTTTTCTTCTTAAAAAAGGAATCTCTTTCTCTTTAAGTTTTGTCAAGTCAAAGTCCACAATACGTCCTTTCCCTTCTATTAAAGGAAGGTCACCATACAAGGTTTTCATCAAACTACTTTTACCACTCCCCGTTTTACCAATCAAATAGATAAAATCTCCTTTGTTAATATGTAAATTCACCTTAGAAAGCACCAAATTATCGCGTTGATAAATGGCACAATTATTTAAATCTAGTATGGTTTCGGACATGGCATGTTGTTTCCTACAAACATAACAATTTCCTTCGCTTGTACAAAATAAAATTTCACTTGAAAAAGAGGGCGAAACATCCCTTTTTATGTTAATTTTATAAGTCTCACATGCAATTTTGAGCAAAAAAAACGTTATCATTGATAAACAATATATTCTTTAGCGCTAATTCATATCCGAATGAAATACTTACAATTAGTAATTACATTGATGATCACTTGTTTAACAACAACAACTTATTCTCAAGCAACTATTATAAACACAAACAAGCTACAATCTTATAATCACGCCTTGGAATTATTCCAAAATCGTGCTTTTGTTGCTGCACAACACGAATTCAAAACCTTAGAAAACACCTTCGAACCCTCCTCAGAAATGAAGGCGAATTGCGCATATTATATTGCGAATTGCGCCATACAACTCGGAGATAGAAATGCGGATGAACTCATGCAAAACTTTGTAGATAAATATCCGAACAGTACCAAGCGAAATGACGCTTTTATGGAAGTGGCCAACCACTATTTCAAAAACGGGAAATACAGTTATGCCCTCAAGTGGTTTGAAAGAGTATCTTCCGGTAATTTAAGTGGTACCTCCCTTGAATCCTATAACTTCAAATACGGATACGCATTGTTTGCACGAAAAGATTATAAAAATGCTAAACCGTATTTTGAAAAACTTTTACATTCTAAACAATATGGATCTCAAGCCAAATATTATTATGGATATATGGCCTATTCAAATGACGATTACAAAACAGCTGATAAATACTTAGGAGAAGTCTCTAAAGATGAATCCTATAAAAAAGATATTTCTTACTATTTAGCAGACATGAATTTTAAACTTGGGAAATTTCAAATAGCCATAAACAAGGCCCTTCCTTTACTTGAAAAAGCAAGTAAAAAAGAGCATTCTGAGATTTCCAAAATTATCGGAGAGAGTTATTTTAACCTGCAACAATATACGGATGCCATTCCTCACTTAAAAAATTATAAAGGAAAAAAAGGAAAATGGAACAATACCGATTATTATTTTATCGGATATGCTCATTACAAACAAAACGAATATCCAGAAGCCATTTCCTATTTCAATAAAATTATTGGAGGTGATAACGAAGTTTCTCAAAATGCCTATTATCATTTAGCTAAATGTTACCTCAACCAAGAACAGAAATCTGAGGCCTTAAACGCCTTTAAAAATGCTAGTGAAATGGAATACAACCCGGAAATTCAAAAAGATGCCTGGTTAAATTACGCAAAACTAAGCTATGAAATAGGAAACCCTTACCAACCGGTACCCTCAGTACTTCAATCTTATTTAAAAGCCAATCCTAACACTGAAGCTTCTGACCAAATACACCAACTAGTCGTGAATTCTTATATGACAAGTGGTGATTATCAGGGAGCTATAAAATACTTAAAACATAAAAAAGACCCTGACAGTAAAAAAATGAGCTCCGAAGCCCATTTCCTGAGAGGAATTCAACTTTTTGACAATCAAGACTACGAAAAAGCAATTTCGAACTTTAGCAGTGTTGCAGAAAATTCTCAAAATACAAATCACCGTTTAAGAGCCATTTATTGGTTAGGAGAATCCTATTTCAGAACGGATAATTTCCTAAGTGCAAAGGGGAAGTTTGAGAAATTCCACCAGTCACTAAATAACAACCAGCTAGACGAAAAAAACTTAATAAACTACAATTTAGCCTACACCTATTTCAAGCTTCAAAAGTACCAACAATCAGTCACACTTTTCGAAAGCTATCTAAAGCAACCGATAAAAACACCCACGTTACAAAATGACAGTTACCTGAGAATTGGAGATTGTTACTTTGCCCTGAGCCGTTATTCGGAATCCATAGCGATGTATGAAAAAGCATTGGATAACAATACTAAACAACGCCCTTATGCCGCATTCCAACGCGCAATTAGTTATGGCTACCTTGGAGAAAATAACAAGAAAATTACAGCATTAAACGTGTTTTTAAAGAACTATAAAAATTCCCGCTTGTATGACGACGCCTTATATATTTTAGGTAACACCTATATGAATAATGGAAAATCAAACAAAGCCTTACAATCCTATAACCTATTAATTAACGAACATCCAAAAAGTACCTTTGTAGTAAAAAGTTTGCTGAAAAAGGGAATTATCTATTACAATACCGATAGAAATTCAAAATCTCTGGGGATTTACAAACAAATAGTCCATAACTATCCAAACACTACAGAAGCAAGAGAATCTGTAAAAAATGCACGAAAAATATACATTGACATAGGCGATGTGGATAGCTATGCTACCTGGGTAAAAACCATCAACTTTATAAATATTACAGATAAGGAATTAGACAATGACACTTTTGAAGCCGCCGAAAAGCAATACATGCAACAAAATACTTCTAAAGCCATTAGTAGTTTAAAAAAATATTTACAACGTTTCCCTAATGGAAGAC
Organism: Flavobacteriaceae bacterium; assembly: GCA_016764435.1. Taxonomy (GTDB): domain Bacteria; phylum Bacteroidota; class Bacteroidia; order Flavobacteriales; family Flavobacteriaceae. Next base: position 4,998 of record JAESRX010000080.1, read on the forward strand.
ATGAGTTAAAAGCCAATTACTTTTTAGCCCAAACACTGTATAATCAACATAAATACCCGCAGGCAATTCCTTATTTCAAAAAAGTAATCACACTGAACACAAACACCTATACGGAAAAAAGCTTACACCAACTGGCCTCTATATACATCAATGATGAGAACTGGAATAAAGCAATGCCTCTATTATTGACTCTAGAAGAAACTGCCAACGCAAGCGACAATGAAGTTTTTGCTCAAAGTAATTTAATGAAAGGATACTATACCTTAAAAAACTACCCAAAAGCAGAATCCTACGCACAACTAATTTTAAATAACAGTAGTATTAATAATCATATCAAATCGGATGCTCAAATTATAATTGCCCGTGCTGCCATTCAAACAAATGACTTTAAAAAAGCAAGAGTAGCCTATGCCAAGCTAAACCCAATTGCTACAGGTTCTTTAAAAGCCGAGGCTCTTTATTACCAAGCACTGTTTGAATATCAGGATGGAAGCTATAGGGTTTCTAACAGTATTATTAAAAACATTGCTGCCAATTACGCCACGCATCGCCAATGGGGCGGGAAGAGCCTTATCATTATGGCAAAAAACTTCTATGCCTTAAACGATAGCTACCAAGCCACTTATATATTGGAAAGTGTACTTAAAAATTTCAGTGATTTTGAAACGGTGGTTGAAGAAGCTACAACGACATTAAAAGCTATAAAAAACGAAGCCTCAAAAACAAATGAATCCATTCAATCCACTAAAAACTAAGATGATGTTGAACACAAAATCATTTCACTATCCACTGATGAAAAATCTATTTGCAAGCTTCATTTTATTGGGTTCTAGCATCCTAGTTGCTCAAACAAAAGACACGCTAACCACCCAGGAAATAAACATCATAAAATCATACAAACCAACAGTTTCTGACGCCTTTAAAATCAAGAGTAACCCTCGATTAAACGCCTCAGACTCTATTAAAAAACACCCCGTAACCTATCGTATATTCTCTTTTCCCGTGGCCTCTACGTTCACCCCTTCGAAAGGAAAGGCTAAAAATATAGTTAGAGAAACTCAACCTCGATTATACGACAACTATATTTCTGCAGGATTTGGAAATTACAGCAGTCCATTTTTAGAAGCATACCTACATACAAACAGTACTAGAGATAATGATTTCGGACTATTCTTAAATCATAATTCATCCGGAACCAGTGTAAAAAATTCACTATTGGACAGCCCTTTCTCCAACAGTAAAATAGCGATATACTACACCCAATTTGACCGGGATTACCACTGGAAACTAGCCGCAGGATACCAACGTGAACAACATAATTTTTATGGGATCCCTACTGAGGTGAATTTCGATACAGCATTCTTTGACACATTAGATATCACCCAAAATTTCAATACCATTGACGTCACCGGATCCATCCATTTTTACGATTATTTCCTTAGCAATGTAACTGCAAATTTATCAAATTTCACAGATGCATTTGACAGTAACGAAATACATGTTCTTATAAAGCCAACACTAGAATTACCCATTTCTACTGAACTTATAAATACCGTACTTTCCGTAGAAATGCTTTCCGGAACATTTAAACAAGGCTATACAAACCTCCTCAAATTTAAACACAACTTTTTAACTGTAGGAATCAATCCGAATTTTGAAGTTCTACGTGATAATTTAACCATAAATTTAGGAGTAAAAACCTATTACAACATGGACTTAGAGCGTAAAGAGAACACCTTTTATGCCTATCCAAACATCACCGCGTCCATCCGTATTTTAGAGGATGTGTTTACCTTAATTGGAGGTGTTACAGGAGACTTAACACAGAATTCCTATCAATCTTTTACCTCTGAAAACCCTTGGTTATCTCCAACCTTAAATATATTGCCTACGGACAATCAATACAACGGGTATATTGGAGCAAAAGGAAAATTAGCTTCTAACATCAGCTATCTAGGAAAAATCACCTATAGTAACACAAAAAACATGGCACTCTTTTATTCCAACGCAATTCAAACCAATGGAACCCTACCAATTACAGACATTTACAGAAGTGGAAACTCTTTTGAAGTGGTCTATGACGATGTAAAAAGCATCAATTTTAATGGAGAAATAAACGTAAAAGCAACCAAAGAAATCAATGTTGGAGCAACCCTAAGCTATACGAATTACACTCCTACCAATCAAGACGAAGTATGGAACACTCCTGCTTTTAAGGCGACTGTTTTTACTGATTTTCAATACGGTAAATGGTTTGGGAATGCCAAATTATTTTACGAAAGTGATAAGAAAGATCGCACTGTTCTTTTAGGGGAAGATGCCTCCCTTATCAGTCCTACTAAAATAGATGCATTTGTAGACCTTAACATAAACGTAGGCTATCTGTTTTCTGATAGATTAACCGCTTTTATAAAGGCAAATAACATAACAAACTCAAACTACGAACGTTTTATAAATTACCAAGTTCAAGGAGCACAATTCCTAGGAGGAATCACTTATAAATTTGATTTATAATGCTCATCTCCTAATATATTTAAGCAAAAAAAAAGGAAGCCACCGTAATTAATTACAGTGGCTTCCTTTTTTTTAACTAGCTTTATACTTTAAACAACTCCCAATGAAAAAATTAGTCTTCGCGATTATCATTATGGTCGCTTTTACCTCCTGCCAAAATAACAAAACAACCGCTAATACCCCATTCACCACTTCCAACACTCATCATCAAGACTCCACGGTCATACGTGCCATTTTTGACACCGCTTTAAGTGATGGAAAAGGCTACGAATGGTTACGAGATTTAACTCAAAACATCGGACACAGACTTTCTGGGTCTCCACAAGCAGCAAAAGCCGTGCTATGGGGAGCGCAATTAATGAGAACACAGCAATTTGACTCCGTTTGGCTACAGCCAATAATGGTACCTCATTGGGTAAGAGGGCCTCAAGAAACAGCCTATTTCCAAACTGAAAATAAAAAAACCAGCGTTGCTATTTGCGCGCTTGGAGGTTCCGTAGCAACACCTAAAAAGGGTGTCTCAGCAGAAGTCATAGAACTAAATAGCCTAGAACAAGTAGCAATATACGGTGAAAAATTACGCGGTAAAATTGTGTTTTTTAACCGCCCTTTTGACCTCAAATTAATCAATACTTTTGATGCATATTCCGGATGCGTAGACCAACGCTGGGCAGGTGCGCACAAAGTGGGGACTTACGGAGCACTCGGGGTAATAGTAAGGTCTATGACCAATGCTATTGACGATTTTCCACATACCGGTTCTATGGGCTATAAAAACCTACCTAAGGAACACCGCGTTCCAGCAGCAGCGATCAGTACCATAGCAGCCAATGCCTTAAGTGCTGCACTCCTAACAAATCCTAGCCTAAAATTTTACTTTAAACAATCGTGTAAAACACTGGTAGACGCCCCATCCTTCAATGTCATCGGAGAGATTAAAGGAAGTGAATTCCCTGACAAGTACATTACCGTAGGTGGTCATTTAGACTCTTGGGATTTAGGAGAGGGCGCCCATGATGATGGAACAGGCGTGGTACAATCCTTAGAAGTATTACGCATATTTAAAGCCAATAACATCCAACCCAGACACAGTATAAGAACCGTCCTATTTATGAATGAAGAAAACGGAAATAGAGGCGGTAAAAAATACGCTGCAGTTGCCAAAGAAAACAACGAAATTCATATCGCAGCACTGGAATCTGATTCCGGAGGTCATACACCTAGAGGATTTAGCTATGAAGGAAATATTAACAAAACAAGTCTGTTTAAAAGCTGGAAAAAACTATTAGCTCCCTATGGACTACATGACTGGGAAAAAGGACACACAGGAGTAGATATACGCCCCCTAAAATCCGATTCCATTCTGCTAGCAGGATACAAACCAGACTCACAACGATATTTTGACTATCACCACTCGGCAAATGATACTTTTGACAAAGTAAACGAAAGAGAATTACAACTGGGAACTGCCGCTATGACCTCACTTATCTATTTATTGGACCAACATTTAGACTAATTAAAAAAAGATTTTACCCGTATTGAAAAGAATATTACAGTACTAGGTTTACGAACTTGACCGTTGGTAAAAAACACTGAAACGGCTTTTAAGATAAAAGCATCTTAGTTTCATCTGTTTTTGTATTTTTGCCTTTTACATAAAATCAATACTTGAAACCCATCAAACGACCATGAGAACTTATCTATTATATATTGCGAGTTGCCTTCTTTTAGTATCCTGCGAATTAAAGCCTGAAGTAGACACCCTTATTATTAATGCCAATATTTACACGGTGAATGACGGTTTCGAAACGGTCCAAGCCATGGCAATCAAAGACGGGAAAATAGTTGAAGTGGGAAGTAATCTAGAAATCCAAGCCAAATACAGACCTCAATACATCAACGATGCCCAAGGAAAAACAATTGTCCCTGGTTTTATTGATGCGCACTGTCATTTCTTAGGCCTAGGACTGAGCAAACAAAAAGTAGATTTAACAGGTTCTCAAAGTTTTGAAGAAGTAATTGAGCGTATTGTAGCCTTTCAGAAAGATAAAAACGTTGCTTATATTACAGGAAGAGGTTGGGATCAAAATGATTGGAAGCTCAAAGAATATCCGACCAAAGATGCCTTGGATAAATTATTCCCAAACACTCCTATTGCCATCCGACGTATTGACGGACATGCCTTACTTGCAAATCAAGCAGCTATAGACCTTGCAGGCGTTACCACAGACACCAAATTTAGCGGAGGAGAAATTTTACAAAAAAACGGAAAATTAACGGGTATTTTTATTGACATGCCCATGGACTTGATTGAAGAAAAAATACCTTCAACACCTAAAAAACAAAAAATTCAAGCTTTATTAGATGCACAAGCACATAGTTTCTATTTTGGATTGACCACTGTAGATGATGCCGGTCTAAGTAGAAGTTCCATAGAGCTTATCGATAGTTTACAACAAACTGGTGATTTAAAAATGCGTGTGTACGCCATGATTTCCAATCAAAAAGAAGACGTAGATTACTACCTAAAACGCGGTATTTACAAAACAGACCGATTGAATGTGCGTTCTGTAAAAGTATATGCAGACGGTGCCTTAGGATCTAGAGGAGCGGCCTTAAAAAAATCATATAGCGACAAGCATAACCATTTTGGAGCATTGTTATCAAGTCCTGCATCCTTTAAAGAAATAGCAGTCAAATTAGCCAATTCTGAATTCCAAATGAATTCACATGCCATTGGAGATTCTGCCAATGCCATGCTTTTGAATATTTACAAAGAAGTTTTAAAAGATAAAATAGATAGACGCTGGAGAATTGAACATGCACAGGTAGTGAGTGCAGAGGATGTCGCTTTATTTAAAAACATTATTCCGTCGGTACAACCTACACACGCCACTTCAGATATGTATTGGGTAAAAGACCGTTTAGGCGATCGTATGAAAGATGCATACGCCTACAAAAAACTCTTAAATGCACATGGAAAAATCGCTTTAGGAACAGATTTTCCCATAGAAAAAGTAAGCCCACTTTTAACTTTTTACGCGGCAGTAGCTAGAAAAGACAGTAAACAATTTCCTGAAAATGGGTTTCAAATAGAAAATGCTTTAACTAGAGAAGAGGCCTTAAAAGGGATGACTATTTGGGCCGCCTACGCTAATTTTGAAGAAAAGGAGAAAGGAAGTTTGGAAGCAGGAAAATTTGCAGATTTTACAATCCTAAATAAAAATATAATGGTCATTCCTGAAGAAGAACTTCTAGGCTTATTTGTAGAAGAAACCTATGTAAATGGAGAAATAGTTTATAAAAAATAAAAAAGGAATAATTTTAGCGATACCTTGTGTGTTAGAAATCAGACATTGTAAAGACCATAAGTCTCTTTTTTAACACACACTTTAAAACCACTATTTTGAAAATCACCTTTATACATCTACTATTCATAACAGTACTTTTAAGTTTCACACAAGAAAACTGGGGACAAAACTTAGCCAAAGGATTTGTATATGTAGATGAAGTTATCCCTACTATTCAATTAGACTTACGGTATACCAGCTATCGTAATTTTGTAGGCCTGCCAATCAAAGGCTACCAGAAAACACGCTGTATTTTAAGTACACAAGCAACAGCTGCTTTAAAAAAAGTACAAACTTCATTACGTAAAGAAGGATTGGGATTATTAATTTACGATGCTTACAGACCTCAACAAGCGGTCAATCATTTTATGGAGTGGGCTAAAGACACCAACGACACCTTAATGAAACAACATTTCTATCCGAATGTAAAAAAGAAAGATTTATTTAAAAAACAATACATTGCTACACGCTCGGGACATAGTAGAGGAAGTACTGTAGATGTAACTATCGTAAATTTAAAAACTGGAATTTCATTGGATATGGGAAGTCCTTTTGATTTTTTCGGACCTGAATCTTGGGTCTCCAATACTAATTTAACCAGTATTCAAATTTCAAACAGGCAATTATTACAACAGGTAATGACACAGTTTAATTTCAGAAACTACCCAAAAGAGTGGTGGCATTTCACCCTCCGTTGGGAACCGTTTCCTAAAACTTATTTTGACTTCCCCGTACATTAACGGATTGTCTTTATAAAATCATCAATTTTATCTACCCCGTTTTCTGTCAAATGCTTTACAAAAGCAGAGCCTATAATCGCTCCTTTTGCATATTTAGTGGCTTGTAGGAATGTTTCAGAATTTGAAATACCAAACCCAACTATTTGGGGTGCTTTTAACTCCATGTCATCTATTCTTTTAAAATAGCTTTCTTGCGTATCTCCAAAAGTAGTTTTAGCACCTGTTACACTCGCAGAGCTGACCATATAAATAAATCCTTTCGAAATTTTATCAATAAATCGGATGCGTTCATCTGATGTTTGTGGGGTGATTAAAAACACATTAATCAACTCATATTTTTCAAATATTTCACGATATAAATCATTGTACTCTTTCACCGGTAAATCAGGAATAATCAAACCATCAATTCCAATTTCCTTACATTTCTTACAAAAAGCCTCTACTCCGTATTGTAACATTGGGTTAAAATACCCCATAATCACCAAGGGAATGGAAACTGTTTTCCGAATGTCTTTTAATTGTTCAAATAACACTTCCGTACTCATTCCGTTATTTAAAGCCGCTGTAGAACTCGCTTGAATAGTAGGACCATCGGCTAGAGGATCGCTAAAAGGCAGGCCTATCTCTACGAAATCCACACCACTTTTCTCCAATTCCTGTAGTACTTTTACGGTACTATCTGGTTCCGGATACCCTGCGGTAAAATAGATAGATAGTAATTTTTTATTTTCTTTTAATGTATCTTGTATTCTGTTCATTTGATTTCTTTTTGATATTTCAGTTGTTAGAATTACGAGGATTTGACACCACATAGCCTTCTTAGATTGTTCTATTAAACAAAAATTGCAACGACAGCTGTCTGACGTTGAAACTAATTATCTAGACCGAAATAATTAATATAGGTATTCAAATCCTTATCACCTCTACCGGATAAATTCAGGACAACGATGTCCTCTTTCTTGAATTTTTTGACATCAAAAATGGCCAAGGCATGAGAACTTTCAATTGCTGGAATAATCCCTTCTAGCCTACATAAATCCAAGCCCGATTTCATGGCCTGATCATCTGTTACCGCAATAAACTCTGCACGTTTTGTTTTACATAAATGTGCATGTAACGGACCTACCCCTGGATAATCCAAACCTGCAGAAATGGAATACGGTTCTATAATTTGACCATCTTTGGTTTGCATTAATAAGGTTTTGCTACCATGGATAATCCCTTCATTCCCTAAAACACTGGTGGCTGCACTTTCACCAGAATCAATACCTTTACCTGCTGCTTCTACCGCTATTAATTTGACAGATTCCTCCTCCAAATAATGATAAAAAGCACCGGCGGCGTTACTCCCTCCTCCTACACAGGCAATCACATAGTCTGGGTTTGACCTCCCTTCTTTCTCTAATAACTGTATTTTAATCTCTTCTGAAATTACCGACTGAAAACGAGCCACCATGTCTGGGTATGGATGTGGTCCTACTACAGAACCAATAATATAATGTGTATCTACAGGATTATTGATCCAATCACGTATAGCCTCGTTAGTCGCATCTTTTAAGGTCCTACTTCCGGACAATGCAGGAATTACCGTAGCCCCCAACATTTTCATACGTGCTACATTTGGCGCTTGACGCGCAATGTCTATTTCCCCCATATACACAATACATTCCAAGCCCATTAGAGCACAAACTGTTGCCGTTGCGACACCGTGTTGCCCTGCCCCTGTTTCTGCAATAATTCGCTTTTTACCCAAGCGCTGCGCCATCAGAATCTGGCCAATCGTATTATTAATCTTATGCGCCCCTGTATGGTTTAAATCTTCTCTTTTTAAATAGATATTCGTCTGGTACTTTTCAGACAATCGTTTTGCAAAATACAAGGGTGTAGGACGTCCTACATAATCTTTCAATAAAGAATCAAACTCTTTTATAAAAGAAGGGTCACGCATCACTTTTAAATATTGCTCTCCTAATTCTTTTACATTTGGATACAGCATTTCTGGAATAAATGCACCTCCAAAATCACCATAATATCCATTTTCATCTACAAAATAATTCATACCAACTTCTCTTTAAATTCTTTAATCTTATCTATATTTTTAAATCCTGGACGTATTTCAAACTTACTATTTACATCCCAGCCAATGCAATTATCTGACATCGGGGTTTTCATAAACCGCCGTAGTTCATCTACGGATGCGACGCCTAATCCTCCACTTAATAAAAAGGGTTTCTTAGACCTATTTTTAGCGAGTAAACTCCAATCAAACACCTTTCCATTCCCTCCTGCTTTCGGTCCTTTCGTATCAAACAAAAAATACGACACAAAACACTCATAGCTATCTAATTGACAAAAATCAAATGTAGCATCTACAGGAAAGGCCTTAATTATTTCTATATTCACCGGCATTCTCTTCCCTAAATCCAAACAATACGCGGGTGTTTCATCCCCGTGTAACTGTACACAATCCAATCCGTTTTTTAGTACAATCTCTAGAACATACGCTAAAGGTTCATTGACAAAAACACCTACTTTTTTAATGCTTTTAGGAATGATAACTTCCGGAAATACCAATACATTTCTACTGGATTTTTCATGAAAAATAAACCCAATAAAATCTGGCTTCAACCTGACAAGCTCCGCTATGTTTTCGGCATTTCTCATCCCACAAACCTTTAATTTCATACGGATTGTATTTGTTGAATAAACGCTTGACAAGCGGCACCTGGATGGCTTGTTTTCATAAAATTCTCCCCTATTAAAAAACCTTTAAAACCATGTTTTTTTAAGTCTAAAATAGTCTGTGGACTACTGATACCACTTTCAGAAACTTTGAGACAACTCTCAGGAATCTGGCTTGCCAATTGAATGGAATGTTCTAAATCCACTTCAAAGGTTTTTAAATTCCGATTATTGATCCCAATGATTTTGTCATGTAAATCAATCTTGTCCAATTCTTCCTGACTGTGTACTTCATACAAAACACTCATTCCTAAATTCCCTGCCAAGGTTCCGAAGTTTTTTAGCTCTTCTGATGTCAAACAAGCCGCAATTAATAAAATCACATCTGCCCCCAAGGCCTTACTTTCTACTATCTGAAATTCATCGACTATAAAATCCTTTCTTAAAATTGGAACATTGGTATTAATAGCTCTTGCTTTTATTAAATCTTCGTTCATTCCACCAAAAAAACCAGTATCTGTAAGAATGGACTGTGCGGCCACCCCAGATTTTAAATACCCTTCGGTTACTTCTTGAATACTGCTATGTCCATTTATCACTCCTTTAGAAGGTGATTTTCGCTTGTATTCTGCAATGATCCCTGAACTATTCTTAGCTAACAAGGCCGTTTCCAATGAATTTACAGGGCTATGGAATAGCACAGAACTCTCCAGCATAGCAATGCTTGATGTTTTCTTTAAAGCAATGACTTCCAATCGTTTTTTCTGTATGATTTTATCTAAAATGGTCATTTTCTAAGCTAATAAATGAGTTAAACATGCGGCTCCTTTTAATCCCAATAACGAATCTTTTGCTTTTTCATATGCTTGCTCTAAATCAAGCACAGGGTCAATGGTTTGAATGGCAAATGCAGTATTGGCTAAAACTACGTTGTTTTGTGCATCAGTTCCGTTTCCACGAATTATATCTTTGAATATTTTCGCTGAGGAAGCTACGGAATCACCTCCTACAATATCACACTGAGACAATCGCTTAAAGTTAATTTCTTCAGGGGTGAATAACTGTGTTCCTTTATTGGAAATAATCGAAAACTTAGAGGTCAACGAAATTTCATCGTAACCATCAAAACTGTGTACAATTTTATAGTTCTGTGAAGATTGTTGCATTAAATAGCCATACAAACGGGCAATTTCCATATTAAAAACCCCCACCATTTGATTTTTAGGCTGACTTGGATTTACCAAGGGACCTAAGACATTAAAAAATGTTTTCAAACCTAATTCTCTTCGGATTGGCCCTACCGTTTTCATCGCTGGATGAAAAAGCGGCGCATGTAAAAAACAAATATTAGCGTTGTCTAATTGATGTTGTAATACCGATTCCTTATTGGTGAATTTATAGCCTAAATACTCTAACATATTAGAAGACCCACAGGTAGAAGACACTCCGTAATTACCATGTTTAGCTACTTTATAACCAGCACCTGCCACAATAAATGACGTTAAGGTTGAAATATTAAAGGTGTCTTTTCCATCGCCTCCCGTCCCACATAAATCAATGGTATTAAAATCAGACAAATCAATTTTAATGGCCAATTCCATCAATGCATCTCTAAACCCCATCAACTCATCCACCGATAGTGAACGCATTAAAAATACCGTTAAAAAAGAGGCTATTTGTGACGTATTGAACTCATTTTTCGCAATTCTAATCAATATATCTTTGGCTTCTGCCGCATTTAAATGCTCGTGGGCAAAAAGTTTATTTAAAATAATTTTCATATCTAGTTGGAATTAGCTTCAATAAAATTCTGTACTATTTTTTTACCTATAGGAGTCAGGATCGATTCTGGATGAAACTGCACCGCACTTATAGCATGTGTTTTATGTTGTAAAGACATAATAGCACCATCATCGTCTACGGCCGTAATTTCTAATTCTGAAGGAAATGTATCCTTCGTCGCCATCCAAGAATGATATCGCCCTGCTTCAAAAGTCACAGGAACATCTTTGTAAACTACCGCATTCACATCGGTCTGGAACATCGTGGTTGCCACTCCATGAAATACCTGTTCCATATTTTCTATTGTCCCTCCAAAAACTTCTGTAATGGCTTGCAATCCCAAACAAACTCCAAAAATTGGCTTTTTCCCAGCATAGGTCTTGATCACTTCTTTTAAGATTCCCGCTTCGCTTGGCACCCCAGGTCCTGGAGATAAAATTATCAAATCATAAGCCCCCACTTCGGCAATGCTTATTTCATCATTTCTAAAAACTGCAGGATACATCCCCGTAATATCTTCTACCATGTGCACCAAATTATAGGTGAACGAATCGTAATTATCTAGTATTAAAATCTTCATTTTATTGCTTTTTTAATCATTTTGAACACCATGTACCGAAATTAATTCTATTACTGAACCGTCAGTCAGAAATGTATTTAGGAATAATGCATTCAAAAATTATTATATATTTTCCGCCAACACTAACGCTTTCTTTAAGGCTGCTAATTTGTTATTTACTTCTTGTAATTCACTTTCCTCCGATGAGCTGATTACAATTCCAGCACCAGCTTGCGAATACAATACATTATTTTTACTCACAAAAGATCGGATAGCAATGGCTAAATTCACCTCATTTCCCAATCCAATAAAACCAACCGCTCCACCGTAAAAACCACGGCTTTGATTTTCATACGTATCTATTAACTGCATGGCTTTATATTTAGGAGCACCACTCAATGTTCCCGCTGGAAATGTATCTCCTACTATTTTCATAGCGTCGCCATTAGGCACCCCTTCTACGGTAGAGACCAAGTGAATCACATGACTAAAATACTGTACTTCCTTAAAAGTACTCACTTTCACATCGCTTGCATGTTTACTTAAATCATTTCGGGCTAAATCTACCAACATTACATGTTCTGCATTCTCCTTTTTATCTTGTAAAAGTTGCTCTCCTAACAATTTATCTTCGGCAGCATTCCCCGTTCTTTTAAATGTTCCTGCAATGGGATTGATGATCGTTTTGGTCGCATTTACTTTAATTTGTGCCTCTGGCGATGAGCCCATCAATCTAAAATTCCCATAATCGAAATAAAACAAATACGGTGAAGGATTGATAGAGCGCAATGCTCTGTAAACATTGAATTCATCTCCCTCAAACTCCTGTTGGAATTGACGAGACAAGACCAATTGAAAAACATCTCCTCTTTTACAATGTTGCTTCCCTTTAGTTACATTATTTTTAAATTCCTGATCCGTACAATTCGATTTTTCATCTCCAATCATCTCAAAATCATACAATGGAAAAGTCTGTGTATTTATAATGGTTTGAATTTTTTCTATAGAAGACGTTTCTCCTTCCCCTACATTTTCTATCAACATCATTTCTCCTTTAAAATGATTAATAGCGATGATGTATTTAAAAAAACTAAACTGAAATTCAGGAATATTAGAGGGCGCTTTTTTGGCCGTAAATTTGATCTTCTCAAAATATTGAACAGCATCAAAAGAGATATACCCGTAAAAACCATTAAAAGATGCGACCTCTTTATCACAGGTTAGATCTATAGCACCTTTATAACGATCAAAAATATCATAAAAATTATTTTGAATCGTTTCTGTAGCTACTATCTGATCGTCTTTCTCATAAGAAAAAATACCATTATCTACTTTCATCGTAAGCAATGGTTCAATACAAATAAAAGAATAACTCTCCTCTTTACTGTGATAATCCGAACTTTCCAACAGCAAGGTATTGGAAAACTTATCGCGGATTTTAGTATACAAACTTACCGGAGTGATGGTATCCGAAAGTTGTTTTTTGACAATGGTGGTGTATTTTAATTTTTTCATAATTGCACAAAAAAAAGGACTTATCGCGAGATAAGTCCTTTTAAAATTTATATAGTTTATATATAGAGGTTACTGCTCGCTTGTTTGATTAAGAGAGTTCCACCACCATATGTTTGTATTTCTTGTCATTGTAATAGGTTGTCTAATTACTTTTAGATAGTACAAATGTAACATCTATTTTTTAATATGCAAATTTATTATTGCTTTTTGTTGGATGTATTAAAATATGCCCTTACAGCATTGTCAAAATTTGTATCACAATAATCAACAATACCATGGCAATTGGATAGACCGTAGCATAAGCAACCGCGGGAGCATCTGTATCTACCATATTATCCACCGTAGCTAATCCTGGTGTACTGGTCATACTTCCGGTTAAGGTTCCTAACAATGTTAATAAATTCATCTTAAAAAAGGTACGTGCTACAATGGTGGTTAAAATCATAGGAACTAAAGTGATCACTATTCCATACATAAATAATTCTACTCCATATTCTTGAAACGTAGCAACCAAACTAGAACCGGCACTCGTCCCTACGGCCGCTAAAAAGAAAAGCAATCCAAACTGTCGTAATAATTGATTCGCAGCGCCTGTCATTGTCCACATAATAGGCCCAGTTTTACCAGTTCTTCCTAAGACCAATGCCACTAATAATATACCTCCTGTAAGTCCTAAACTAAAGGAGAAATTCCCCATACTAATACTCAATTTCCCGACTAAAATTCCTAAAATAATTCCCGTAGCAATCGGTAGGAAGTCGGTATTTGATAGTTTTTTATCATCATCCCCAAAAAATCGGGTCACCAACTTCATGTGTTCTTTATCACAGGCAATCATTAATTTATCTCCGAATTGTAATTTGGCAGAGGGTTTTGGCAATAAATTAATTCCTGAACGTCTAATTCGTGTTATGGTCGCATTAAATGCCATAAAAATATTCAACTGTCCTAGTGTTTTATTAACCACATTTTTATTGGTTACCAATACAGAACGCACTTCGATATTCGTGTTTTGAGGGATTTCAATGTCTGTAGGAGAGCCCATTAACAATTGAATACGCTCCAATGAATCCTTGGTTCCTACAGCTCGAATGATGTCACCTTTCTGAAACACAATTTCTGGAGAAGGTGCTAAAACAACATCACCTTGCATAATTCTAGAAATCACAGCCTTGGTCATAAAACGAACATTTAATTCTGCCAAACTCTTCCCGAGTACTTTCTCGTTATCTACTACAAAATACTGACGTACAATTTCTGGAAAACCTTCTTGTAATTCATCTTTATAGCGTTGCTCCTCCTCCAGAATATTCACCCGTAAAATCTTCGGTAAAAAACTCACAAACAAAATAACACCGATGACTCCAAAAGGGTAACCAATCCCATAACCGATGGACGATAAAGGAGAACCCGTAGCATCAATAGCAGCCGCTAAACCAGGTGTACTCGTAAGCGACCCTGCCAAGAGCCCAATGGCCAAATTCTTATCAATTCCGAAAAAATAATAAATAGCAAAAGTAATTAAGGAAGCCGAGATAATTAAAATCCCCGCCAATAAGCCTAACTCTTTCCCATGCATCCTAAAAGACTCGAAAAAACTGGGTCCTGCTTGAATCCCAATAGTAAAGATAAAAAGTACAAGCCCTAAATATTGAAAATCCTTTGGAATCGTCACGCCATAGTGACCAAAAACTAAGGCCACAAAAATAACAGCGGATACATCTAAAGAAATCCCCTTTATTTTAATACGCCCCAATACAAATCCGATAACAATAATTAAAAAAAGTACAAAGTAGCTGTTCGAAAATAAATCCATAATATCAAATTAAGGCTACAAAATTACTGTTTTACACCTTAAAAACACCTTTATACCCTTTTTTTAACGAAAACATTTGCATAAAAAAAACTCAGACCAAAGCCTGAGTTTTTTTTATTTTATACTTTGTATTAGTTTACACCAATGCTCCTAAATATCTTTCTGAGTCCAAGGCGGCCATACATCCTGTTCCGGCTGCTGTAACTGCTTGACGGTATTCTTTATCTTGCACATCACCTGCAGCAAAAACACCTGGTACATTAGTCTTGGTAGATTTCCCTTTGGTAATTAAATACCCTGTCTCATCCATATCCAATATATCTTTAAATATATCCGTGTTTGGCTTGTGACCGATTGCAATAAATACACCCGTTACATCCACTACGTGTTTGTCATTCGTTTTGTTATTCACTACACGTACTCCAGTCACTACATTGTCTCCTAAAACCTCGTCAATTTCAGAATTGTATAACACTTCTATATTCTTAGTATTAGCAACTCTATGCTGCATCGCTTTAGACGCTCTCATATAGTCCTTACGAACTAGAATAGTTACTTTACTACAAATATTAGATAAATACGTAGCCTCTTCAGCCGCTGTATCTCCAGCACCAACAACGATTACTTCTTGTCCTTTATAAAAGAAACCATCACACGTAGCACAGGCAGAAACACCACCACCAATTAGGCGTTGTTCACTTTCAATGTTTAAATATTTAGCCGTAGCCCCGGTAGAAATAATCACCGTATCAGCTTCGATCTGAATAGTTCCATCCACTTCTACTTTATGAATCCCTCCTACTTCTGTACTGAAATCCACTTTAGTGATCAAACCAAAACGAACTTCTGTCCCAAAACGTTCCGCTTGACTTTTCATATCCTCCATTAAAGCAGTTCCATCAGTTCCTTTCGGATACCCAGGGAAATTATCTACTTCTGTAGTGGTTGTCAACTGACCTCCCATTTGCATTCCCGTGTACATAATTGGTTTCAAATCAGCACGCGCAGCATAAATAGCAGCGGTATAACCAGCAGGCCCTGAACCTATAATAAGGCATTTAATTCTTTCGATTGTATCAGACATTGTTTTAAGTTTTATTTCTGTTACAAACTTATTCATTTTCCCTTGCTTGACCGCTGATTTTCAATCTTTTTTTGCAATAATAGTATAACGAAAGCCTATGTGTAACAATCGTGCTGATAATTAGATTTTCTGTTTTAACTTTGCGAGAAATTAAACCGCTACAAATGAATAATTCACTAGAAATTATAGACAGTTTAGAAACTTATGAAACGATCATTCAAACTCAAGAAGTAGTCTTATGTTATTATTCGAGTATTTCCTGCGGCGTTGCCGAAGCATTAGCACCAAAAGTAAGGCGATTGATCGAAGAAAAGTTTCCGAAAATCCACTATTACCAAATTAATTTACCTTTTTCAAAAAAAATATGCGCGGCAAATTCTGTCTTTGTAGAGCCCACTATTCTGGTCTACTTTAATGGAAAAGAAACGCTTAGGAAAAGCAGGAACATCAGCATCCTTGACCTTGACAAAAGTATCGACAGGCTTTATAAAATATTTTTCGAATAAATGTTTGTGGTAACCATAAAAGAGACTATCTTTGCACTCGCAAAACAAGCACCTCGGGGTGTAGCGTAGCCCGGTTATCGCGCCTCGTTTGGGACGAGGAGGTCGCAGGTTCGAATCCTGCCACCCCGACAAAAGTTTTCACTTTAACTTTAAAATAAAGTAACAGCCGATGTAGCTCAGCTGGCTAGAGCAGCTGATTTGTAATCAGCAGGTCGCGGGTTCGAGTCCCTCCATTGGCTCTTTGAAATTTTGAAAATGTATAAATGGTGAGATACTCAAGTGGCCAACGAGGGCAGACTGTAAATCTGCTGCGCA